>JAYQKE010000014.1:0-81178 GCA_038142525.1 Rickettsiales bacterium | reverse complement strand
TAAGTCTTTTGGAAAAATGAATTTCCAATTGTGAAAACGACCGTGCCCAATTGGCGACGGGCATGGTCCATTTCTTTAATATTTCTCATATAAGCACAATATATTAATTTAAAGCAAGGCATTTTCTGAAGTGAAAGAGCCTTTAGATTTGGTGTATTTTCGTACCATTCTATGAAGTCCTTCAACGGGCGTTTGTGGTGTAAATCAACTTACGTATGTTTTTATCATATTTGAAATAAGTCGATAAATTATCCCAATTATTATTCCATCACTATTGGATATTTTTTACCCCATTTTTTCTTCCAGTTTCAGCAAGTTAGTTTCTGCTAAATCCTTTGATGAAGCTCGGTAAATTTTCAGGAAGAAGGCGATCAGTTATTTTGCTAATAGTGCCATTGCTAATTGGAACTTGATAAATATCTTCCAAATTATCACGAATATCAGAATAAGACATGCCATTTGCATAAAGATTTAGAATTTTTTTATCTAAATCATCTGTCATAACAGTCTGTCTTTTTTTAATAATTTCAGGAGAAAAGTTAGAATTCCTATCACGAGGAGTTTCAAGCTCAAATTCTCCCATGCTACTTTTTACTGTTTTACTAGATGTACCATTACGATAATTTTTTTGTACAACTTCCTTCTCAAGATGATTATCAAGCTCTCCTTGTAATGTAGCCTCCATAACTCGCTTCATAAGAGGAGCAAAAGCATCTGTAATGCCTGAGCCAGATTGAATATTAGATAATATATCTTGTTCAACCAATGATAATTTATTTTTTTTATTAGTCATGATTTGTGTCATTTAATTTTAAATTAAGTGCTCTCTGTCCGCCCATATATAACTTTTTCCTTCGCCATCTTTGAGGCGCTACAAAAAAAGTTATATATAGGCTAGTATGAGCATAAATTAAATTACACAGTTATTTGAATATTCCCTTTTTCTTAGAACCTAAATATATTACATAATAATTTATAATATATAAAACCCTAAACTTCATCTTGATATTTTATCAAAATTCGTCCCTAATCTGTTTGGTCTCTTCTTGTAAGACCTTCTCTATCTTTATGTCAAATTCCTTATCTTCTGGAAATTCACCTCTTTTGATGATTATATTAAGTTCAGACATATATTGGAATAATTTTTTCATCCCCATTGATCCTGATGAGCCTTTAAGTTTGTGAATAGATTTTTTTAATTCTGATAAATTGGTTTTACTTTCTCTTATTTCCTTGATAATTTCATTTGATTCCTCCTCAAAAGCCTCAATCATCTCCAAAGCTTCATTTCTATCTGAAAAAATAGATAGAAATTCTGATTCTGATTCTGACTCTGATTTCGATTTTGATTTTATCTTATTTTTATCATTATCATTATCATCAAACCTATAATCAATCCAGAATTTTGATAATTTAATCATATCTTTTGGATTGGATCCTTTGACCATATAATCATCAATAGAATTATTTAACATCTTCATCACAAATTCCTTATCATTATCACCAGAAATGGCAATTATAGGAATTCTATGACTAATTTTATGATTATTATTATATTGCTTTTCTATTTTTCTAACTGCAATTACTGCCTCTATACCGCCAACTCTTGTCATATTAATATCAGTGAAAATAAGATGATATTTAATTGGATTATCTTCTATTAATTTTATGATATCTTCACCATCCTTACATTTGGTGACATTGGCACCAGCATCTTGAAACTTTTTAGCAATCAACATTAAATTTACTGCCTGATCATCAGCAATAATTACATTTAAATCTTTTAAAGTTGTTTCATTAACAATAATATCCTCTTCATGGATATTCTTATTGGGAATATATTTATCTAAAACCCATTTGGAAATATTTCTAGCAATAAATCTTAATTCCTTAGGTTTGGTGTAATAATAATTACATCCAGCGACAAGTGCTTGACTGATAATATTTTTATCTTCTCTTGAGCTATAAGCTAAAATAGGTAGATCATCTTTGCTAATATCTAAATCTTTTCTTATTTTAGCAATTAATTCTACACCGCCCATCTCGGACATTTCAATGTCAGTAAGAATTAAATCAAATTGTTTATCTTCCTCTTGTTTATCTTTAATCAATTCAAAAGCCTTAATTGGATTTATCTCAATTGTAATATTTAAATTAGGACATTTATTCTTTAATTCCGTTGCAAGAACTTTAATATTTGTTTTAACATCATCAACTAAAAGAATCTTTTTAACAGGTTTCTTCTCTAATAATTTATCTATTTCTGCTAAATCTTTACCTTCTGCTAAAGCTTGCTCTTTTTTCTTCTCAATTTCAGTAATTTCCTTTACAGCTTCTTTCTTCTCATCTTCTGATAAAATTTGAAATAATAGACTAAAAGTAGTATATTCTCCAACTTCACTTTCACAGATAATTCCGCCATCAAAATCATTCATGACTCTTCTGCAAAAATCTAAACCAACACCAGTGCCACCTTTTTTACCTGAAGTAAAATATGAATCAAAGATTTTAGTAATTATTTTATCAGGAATTCCAGGACCATTATCAGTAACTTTGACAATATTATATTTTTTTATATCTGGATTTAATTTAAATCGGTTAATTAGATTTGGATCAATGATTTTATTTTCTTCAAAAGAAATAGTCACTTTAGAATCTGGATAATCTTCTAGATAAAATAAAGCATTTTTAACTAAATTAAAAATAATATATTTAAAAGCAGTATCTTCAATTTGAAACAGAAAATTACTATTTTTATCAATAGCAATGTCACTAACTGATATTACTTCTTTATCAGCATTCTTTGCTGTTATGTTTTTATGACCAAGATCAATAATTACTTTTTCTTTTTCTTCATTAGTCTTATAACCATAGATAGCTAAAGCATCCATCACTATCTTATGAGCTGTGTAATAAGAAAAATCTTCCTTAGTAAATTTCTTACCCCCTAATTCATGAAGAGTCATGTCTATTACATTACCTGCTAGATCAATAGTTTTGTTAATTTGGTTTTTGAAATTGGTAATTTTATTGTGAGATTTTTCTATTATATCTTTAAAATTGGAATCTTGATTTACAATCTGTTGTAATTCCTTTTTATTTTCAATATTTTCCTTAGTTGAAACAAGATTGTCAGTAGTAAGTTTTATTGCACCAAGAGGGTTACGAATCTCATGAGCAATAGAGGCGGCAAGAGATTTAAGGGAATCCTCCTTCTCTTTTAAAAATTTTAAATGTAAACGAATTCTCTCTAAAGCAATTCCTGCTTTATCAGCAATTTCATCGAATATTTCCATATCCTCATAATAGAAATAGCCCCTTTTATTTGGTCTGGATTTTAGTGTTATAAAGCCCATTATTTTGTTGTTAAACATTAATGGTATAAATCCTGAAAAACCAACATTATCCATTATATCTTTAAAATCTTTATTCAACTCGTCATATTTTATAGGTAAAATAATATTATTATTATCTATAACGCTTAATAATTTTTTTACATCTCTGGATAAAAGACTGTCTCCTGAATATTTAATAAACTTTAACTTACTATCATTATTATTATCATATATATTGGATGAAACATAGAATGATTTTATTTTTATATTAAGCTTATCTTGTATGATGGATTCTAAACTTTGATATAATTTATCAAGCTTAACTATATTCAAAATATCGCTCTGAATTCTGTTTATAATATCAGACTTTTTATAAAAAATACCTATAGCCTTACTCTCCCTAAAATCATTTAGTTTTACACATAATATTTGATAAATCTCAAAAGATACCAAAATATAAGAAAATATAAAAACCAACCTAAAGTTACCATTCTTTATTTCTAGCAACTCATAAACATAAGAACACACAATATAAGATACACACAGCAGTAAAATTGATAATACCTTTGATAAAATCTTACTTACCAGCATAACATTATCAAATGTCCTATGCTTTAATAAAGCATAGGTAATAAAAACAGTATAAATAGAAACCAGAATATTAGAAAATGGATATATAGGTATTGATAAATAAGGTAAAAAAGTTGTCAACCCACCAAACCAACCAACTATATAACCAAAAAAGAAAAATTTATTTTTATAGTTATATTTAATAGATCGATAAAAAAGTAAAAGACCATATATTACAAAAAATATTGTATATATATAATATAAGGCATAAAAAATTGTTGTATCAGGTATAAAATTAAAATTTAAAAAAGGCTTTACCCCTCTAATCATAATTGGAGTAAACATTAATAAAAATAATATTATCGCTGATAAATTGTTAATTTTAGTATAAATGGGTTTTACCGTTATATTGGATAAAGAAATTGTAGTTCTAAAGAATAAAAACGTTATCAAAACCATTGATGCACAACTTATCCTTGCATACAAAAGAGCGTCTTTCTCTGAATCTGCGACAATATATAGAATATAAAAAAAACTCCATATACATAAATTGATATTAAATAATATAAAGTAAACATGCTTTCTAGCTGTTAGAATCAATAAAATTATTACAAAAAGGCAAGTAAAAAAATTAGTAAAAATTGATATTAGAGTAAAAGTAACCATTATTAGATATGTAATATATTATAATCCTTATGACAAATTATAGTCAGAAGCATTTTGTCAATTATTTTAGAGTAAGTTTTATATTGAGAAAAATATTTAAAATAACATTCAATATGATCATCTTTTTTGATCATCTCTGATATTTCATATATTTTAAAATCAGCATATAGGCCTGACATGGTTATTTTAGAAATAGCCTCTTTTACACTCCAAAGTAAAATCAAATCTTGATCTGATTTAATAAAATTATCAATCTCAAAATTTGTTAATTGAGTTTTTATTTCTTTGGCATTTTTATTATCTAAATTTTCCAAATCAATTGCCATAGGAAATTTTTTATCAAAAGCAATAGCACAAGCTATATTTTTGGAATCAATAATTTTATTGGCAATAGAAATATCAAATTTTGGATATTGCTGAAAAATAACATATGGTTGACCAAATATTCCACGATAAATTTCAATATCTTCTAAATTCTGATATTTTGATAAATTTGCTATAGAATATTTAGAGCAAATATTACTATCCAAAAATTTTCTCTTTTGCCCATCAGATTCTATTGAATTATAATGATTAATCTCATCAATTGATAAAAATCTAAGTAATTTTAAAGAATCAATATTGGAAATATCGGAACTAAAAAAGATATAGAAGAGTCGAATATTTTATCTCTACTTTCTAAAGAAAGATTTATATTTAGTTCATTATTATTAGCTAATAAGGATTCTATAGAATCATTAAATTTCCATGATACTTTTTTCAATTTTTTCTATTATAAATTCTTTATTTCTACTTAAAAACCAATGATCCCCACTTACCTCATATAATTGAAAATTATCATTAGTTTGTTTTTTCCATTCTTGTAATTCATCTAATAATACTACATCATCTTCCTTGGCACCAAAGGCTAAAATTGGTATATTTAATTTTTCTTCTTCCTGATATTGATAAGTCATGATCATTTCCATATCTTTTTTCATAATAGGTATTATGCTACGCAAATAATTTTCATCATCAATATATGAAACTGTAGATATAATTTTATCAATTGTACTATCTTTTCTTGCTGTTTCTTTAATAGAATCACGATCTTTCCAAGGTTTTGTTAATTGTGGTGCAATTGAACCTGTTACTATTAATTCTTTAATATTTTTATATTCTTTAATATTATTACGGCGTAAATATTTAATTACCTCATATAGGCTAACACCACCCCAACTATGTCCCCAAAATATAGTTGGACCATTAATTTCTGGAGTTATTTGCTGAACTAAATCTTCAACTAGTTTATCCATATTGTCGTAATAATATTCTTCATCTAAACGATTTTCCCGACCAGGCATTTGTAAGGCAATAATTTCCGTATTTTTTGGAGGATTAAAAATAAAATAACAAAAAATAGATGCACCTGTGCCAACAGGATGTAAACAAAAGATTCTAGTTTTAGCTCTATAATCTTTTTTATTTATAATCCACTTATTAGCACTAATATTTATACCGCCATTATAATCTATATTAGATATATCAATAAAATTATTTTCTTTTTTAGTGTGTGTACGAACTATCTCACCTTTAATATAAAAACTTAAGTCCTCTATGGTTGGATTATTTGCTAAATGCATTAACGAAATATCAATTTCAATATTTGAATGAATCCAATTTCTAAATTGATTTATCATTATAGAATCTAAGCCAATTTTATTAATTGAAATGTTAATATAAACATCATCCGAATCAATTCCAAGAATTTTTTGATAAAGAATTCTTTAATATATCAGATATAGCAACATGCGAATCTTTCTCGTTATTTAAGACCGCACTTTTTATATTAATTTTTTTTGACTCTCCATTACTAAAAGCTTCTTTTTTTAAAACATCATTCATTAAAAATAAATTATTAAGATGAGGAGAAGTATTAGATAGGTTTTTCCAATTAATAGAAATCAATAAAGAATTTATTAATTTACTTGAGGAAATTTTTTCTAATTTATTAAAAAAATTATTTTTAGAGACAGATATTAAGCCTATATTACGATAGGCCATTTGAACTAACTCAGTATCAACTTTAGACATCCCAGAATAATCTGAATTTAATATTCCAGGAGATATTGATCTAGTTGACAAATCTTTAGCAGATCTAAAAAGAGAAAAATAATTTATAAAATTATTGGTAGTGGAATAATTGCTTTGTCCAGCAATTCCTAAAAACGAAGAAACAGAAGAAATCAGTAAAAACAAATCCAATGGAGCATCCAATGTCGCCCTATGTAAATTCCAAGCACCTAGAGCTTTTGGATTGTAAATTTTAAAGAACTTATCCTTAGTCATATTAGGTAAGTAAGCGACGTCATCTATTAATCCTGCAGAATGAATGATTCCTTTTAATGGCGGCATATTATCTTTAATATAAGAAACTATTTTATTAACATCCTCTTCCTTAGAAACATCTCCTTTAACTTCCTGCCAAATAATATTTGCACCACATTTTTGCATTTTAGAAATTATCTCCTTATCCCTATCATATTTTGGACCAGACCTACTCATTAAAGCAAAATGTCTAGCGCCTTTGTCAAACATCCAATTAGCAAGTGTTAATCCCAAGCCACTTGCTCCACCAGTAATCAAATAAGTAGCATCTTTTTTAAAGGAAATCTCTGTTTCAAGATCTGTCTTTTTTTTGATTTTTACTAATTTTCTAGCAAATCTGCCATAATCTCTAATGGCAATTTCTGTTTCATATGGAATTTTTTCTTCTTTATTTATTTCATATATTAGGGAGGAGATATTATCTTCTAATTTCTTACATCCTATATCAATCATTCTTAATTGATGATTAGGATATTCATTAATGAATACTCTGCCCATCCCATATAAAGATCCTTGTAAGAAATTTATTTCTTTATCTTTCTTTTTATCAATTAAATCAGCATTTTTTGTTATCTGATAAATATATATTTCTTGATTTTCAATCTTTGCTATTTCTTGAAATAGATAAAGATTTGTCATTAATAAATCTTCTGATAATTGAGATAATTTTTTACAATTATCATTGTCGTTAATTTTATAATTTATTGGACAAAGATTGATAATTTTAGATATATTATCTTTTTTATTTTTTAGATTTGTAAATAATTTAACGAAATCTTCTTTAGAATTTGAATTGATAATATAATGATTTTCGTTTATTTGTTGGAATTTATTTCCTTTATTAATTTCTATTATATTATTTCCATCCTTTGTTAATTCTTCTCTTAGTGGATTGTAAGAAGTGTCATTAGAAAATAACAAGATATCGGCATTATTATTTTGTAGCTTGTTTTTAGCATTTCTTTTAAACCATTTATAATCATAAATTCCACTATATATATTTTCTTCTTTAGTGAATGAATTTTCTAGATATTTGATTGTTATATTTTTTATCTTAAAAATCGCATCACCCTCATCGTTAAAAGCATTTATATCTCCGATTAAAAATTTCTGATCATAGGATGAGATCTTAACATGACTCCAGGCTGTTTTTTGTGATTTTCTATAAATTTGGAATTTTTGACATTGATGTGGTAAATATACCCCATCTTCTGGATGTCCTAACATAAGATGTAAAATTGCATCTGATAAATTTGGTATCATATTATATTGATGCATAATATCTTCATCCTCCTTAGGTAATTCTATTTTTGCTAAAATTTCTCCATCATCATTTTTCCACATTTCCTTTATTAATTTAAAATGTGGGCCATAAAATAAACCTCCTTCTTTTAAATTATCGTAAAATTCTTCTACTGATAATTTTTGATTTATTCTTTTCTTTAGATTGGAAAGATTATTTTTGCTTTCTTCTTTTTCCTTTTGATTTTCATTTAAAGTAAGTTTTGAATCTTTATGGCATATTTTACCTGTACTATTATTTGTCCAATCAGAATTATTTGATTTGCTATAAATCCCATATTCTCCAGATGGTTTTAACTCAAACCTTACCTTTATGTCCTCTTCATCTGATAAAAATAATGCTCTTTTAAATTCTATATTCTCTAAATGAGAGAATGTTTTGCCATAAATTTCTTTACCAATAGTAGTTTAATTTCAAAATGAGCAGTTCCGGGAAAAACTTTTATTCCTCCTATCTGATGATCTGCTAAAAATGTTTCTCTATTATGGTTGAGATCTAATTCTGCTATTCTTTGCATTTTTGTCGATTAGGCTTTTTGTTAGTGACTTAATAAAAGGATGAATCCTATTTTCCAACCTGGCTTCTTTATGTTCTCTACTTTCTGACCAATATTCCTTGTGATCCCAAGCGTAATTTGGTAATTTAATTGAATTGGGATTTTTGTTTTGATCTTTGAGTAAATTTAAAAATTCTACTCTATTTGTTGCTATATGTGTTTTTGTCACGCAGATAGAATGTCATTAACTTCATATTCAATATTATTTTCAAATTTTTCAATATTTCTGGAAAGTGATGAGGTTATATAGCCGTTTCTTTTCTTTGAGATGAGCATATCATCTACTCCTGCACCTAAAATTGGATGTGGTGCAATTTCGATAAAATAGTTAAAGCCATCATTGATCATTTTTTCAATTGCCATGATAAAATAAACTGTATCTCTGACATTCTTGTACCAATAATTGGCAGTTAAATGTAGACCATTTTCTTTGAATCCTGTGACTGTTGAATATAATGGGATTTTGGATCTTTGTGGTTTTAGATCTTTTAGGCTTTTTAGCATTTCATCTTTTGTCATATCCATATAATGACTATGGAAAGGTACATTGATTTTTAAGAATCTGCTGAATATTTCTTTCTCCTCTAATTCTTTGGCGATTTCTTCTAAAGGTGCTGCATCTCCTGATAAAACTGTTGCTTCTGGTCCATTAAGTGCGACGATTGATATTTTACCTCTATGTTTTTCTGTAATCTGCATTGATTTAGAAAATGGTAATCCTGTTGCTAACATCTTGCCTTTTCCAGAGGCTTTATCCTGTTCTTTTGATCTATTATAGATTACATTAACTGCCTGCTCTAAGGTTAATGATCCTGCACCATAGGTCATACTACTTCACCTATTGAGTGACCAACTATTCCTTCTGGTGTAATTCCTAATGATTTCCATAATTCCATTAAACCAATTTGTATGGCCATTATTGCTGGTTGGGCAATTCTTGTTTCAGATATTTTGGAATCTTCTTTATTTTTATTCATTTCTGATAATAGGGAATATCCAGAGATTTCTTTGAATAATTTGTCTATGGTCTGAATAATGTCAGAGAAGATTTTTGACTTTTTTAATAATTGCCTTCCCATTCCATACCATTGAGGACCTTGACCTGAGCAGATGAAGGCTATCTTTAGTTTTTCATTTTTCTTAGTTCTGCCAGTAATAATTTGTGGATTTAGTTTTCCTTTGATATACAGAGATAATTTTTTGATTAAATCCTCTTTTGAATTACAAATGATTATTAACTTTTCTTCAAAGAGTGAGCGATTTTTAATTATAGAATAACAAATATCTGTTAGATCATTCTTATCATTTTGAGTGAATTTTAGATATTTTTCTGCTAATCCTTTTAGAGATTCCTCTGAATTTGCTGATAATGCAAAAATATGGGGGAAATTATATTGGCTTTTTTCTTGCCTTGCTTTTGCTTCATTGATTGATTTATTGTCCGAAACATATTCTTCCAATATGATATGAGCATTAGTACCGCCAGCACCAAATGAATTAACTCCGCCAAGGGCTTTTTTGCCATCTTTATTTGGCCATTTCATTAATTTAGTTGGAACTTTTAATTTCCACTCATCAAATTTAATTTTAGGGTTAGGATTATTGAAGTGGAGATTTTGGGGAATTTGTTTGTTTTTGATGCAAAGTGCTAATTTGGTTAAACCAGCAATACCGGCAACTGCTTCTGCATGACCAATATTACTTTTTATTGATCCTATGATAAGTGGGTTTTTAGGATCTCTATCCTTAGCAAAAACATTACCAAAAGCTGTACATTCTTTAGGATCACCAACTATGGTTCCAGTACCATGAGCTTCAATAAAATCGACATCTTTGGGATTAATGTTAGCTCCTTGATAGATATTCTCTAGCATTTCTTGCTGGGCAAATTCATTTGGTACTGTCATACCATCTGCAGTGTAACCATCAAAATTAACTATAGCATTTTTTATTACTGCATAAATATTATCTCCATCCTTTTCTGCCTGATCTAATGGTTTTAAAATAACAACACCAGCACCTTCACCACGAACATAACCTTTACCATCAGCATCAAAACTTTTGCAATATCCATCGGGACTTAAAAAGCCGCCTTTAGACAGGCCAATAAAATGCTCATGACTAGACATAATATTAACACCGCCAGCAATAGCCATATTGGCATCACCAGTCCAAATATTATTACAAGCAATCTGTACAGCAACAAGAGATGAAGAACAGGCAGTATCAACAGATAGAACTGGGCCCTTTAAGTTAAATTGATAAGCAATTCTAGCAGGAATAGTAACATCAGAACTACCC
Organism: Rickettsiales bacterium; assembly: GCA_038142525.1. Lineage (GTDB taxonomy): Bacteria > Pseudomonadota > Alphaproteobacteria > Rickettsiales > UBA1997 > CAJQHK01. Next base: position 70,080 of record JAYQKE010000014.1, on the reverse strand, counting down.
ATTAAACTATGAGAGCCAATATGATCAATATCAGATCCAGCATATTTTTTACCCTCATCCCCAAGGAAGATTCCAGCTATTACAGATGTTTTGGTATTATTTATCTGATCTATTGTAATATTAGCATCTTCTAAAGATTCATAGACTACTTCTAATAAATGTCTTTGTCTGGGATCAAGTTTTTCTGCGATATTAGGATAAATATCAAAAAACTCAGCATCAAATTCCTTCATACCACTAATAAAGCCACCTTTTTTGGTTTTGATCTTACCTGATTTATTGGGATCTGGATCGTAATATTTCTCTATATTCCATCTATCAGAAGGAATATCAGTTATACAATCTCTACCTTCAGACAATGCTTGCCAGAGACCATCAGCACCGTAAATATTACCAGGAAATCTGACTCCCATGCCAATTATTGCTATTGGGAATCTATTAATTGAGGATTTATTATTGTAGCTCATAAAATAAACGATAAATTTGGATAAATTTTATTAATGATAATAAGCATTTTTTATCCTTAATAATATAAGAAATTCATCAATTTTTTATAAAATCAGAATCTCTTAAAACTAAGGTTAAATAGTAGATTTATAGCAATTATCAATTTAAAATAACTTTTAAATGATAATTGCTATGATCTATCATTTGATAAAAACTTTCTATTGATTAATCGTAAAATTAGAAAAGGAAGATGGTCTTTCAGTTTGATAAAAAACTCCATTAAACCTAAATGAAGGGCTTTCATTTGATAAAAATTTAATCGAAATTTACTTCATTAAACAGAAAAATTGCTCCATTAAACCTAAATTATGACTTTTGATATTCTAATATTATTGCCAAAGACAATAATCGCAAAACAAAGATTAAAGACATAAAGACTCTAATCTGTCATATGTTCTGGTTCACTTGAAAGTGATGGTAAATTTTTTTATTATAAAAGCAATTATTAATTCTTAAGGAACCTCTGAAAAACCAATTATCTAATTTATAGATTTGAAACTGTTTAATTTTGTTATTTTTGCCAAAGTTTAGCAAAGTTATTTTATAAAATTGTGTTTGAATTTATTTGATAAAAATAGCCAGAAAAGCTTGATTTATCTAGCTTTTTTGCTTATTATTGATATATTAAATTCAAATAAAATATATAATTATGGCAACCCAGCAATCATTTTTTTCATTAGCAATTTCTGGTAGAAAATTAAGAGCGGAGAAGTTTCTTAATCAAATGACGGATATTATTCCATGGCAAAGATTGATTGATAAGATAGAGCCTTTTTATCCTAATGGTACTAGTGATTACGGTGGCAGGAAGGTGACAGATTTATTATTAATATTTAAGATTCATTTGTTACAGCAGTGGTTTGGTCTTAGTGATCCAGCTATGGAGGATGCTATATATGATAGAATAAGTTTTCAAAAATTCTTAAATATTGATATTGGTATTGATAATGTTCCGGATGAGACTGTGATATTGAGATTCCGTCATTTATTGGAAAAGCATAATTTATCGTCGATTATATTTAACGAGGTAAATTCATATCTTGAAGAGAATGATCTTTTGTTGAAGGAGGGTACGATAACTGATGCGACATTAATATCTGCTCCAACTAGTACAAAAAACAAGAAGAGGAAAAGGGACCAAGAGATGTCTTCTACCAAGAAAGGGAAGAATTATTATTTTGGCATGAAGTCTCATATTGGTGTGCAAACTAAGGGTAAGCCAATTATTCATTCTATTGTCACGACGACAGCTAAAGATCATGATTCTACTAAAACAGAGGAGTTATTACATGGTGATGAAACTTCTTTATTTGGTGACAAGGCCTATGATGATAAGGCAATAAAAAGATTTTGTAGGAATCACAATATATTTTATGGTATAACCAATAGAGCTAAATCTAACAAAAAACTTTCAAATAAGCAAAAAAAGAGGAATAAACAATTTTCATCAGTTCGAGCTAAAGTTGAACATCCATTTCAAATTATAAAGCATCTTTGGGGCTATAGAAAGGTTAGATATAATGGTTTACAAAAGAATACTAATCAATTACAAATGCTATCATCCCTTGCTAATCTCTATATGGTTAGAAAAATACTACCAAATACAGCGTAACAAGGGATAAATGTGTCTAATTTAGCCAAAAATGGTAAAATTAGACAAGAAACTAGAGAAATTACCACAAATAATGCCTAAATTTGGATAAAGATTGTTAATTTTTAACAAAATTAGCAATCTTTATCCAAATTATAAAAATTTTTTTCTGAAAAATGAAAAAATAGACAAAATTAAATAGGAAAATCAGAGGTTCCTTAAGAGAATATGAGGCGTTTATATACTTATTTCCCCTTTTTTCTCTTGACATATACCTTAAACTATTGTAAAATAAGGATTAGATAAAACTTAACTTATTTAAAAAGTATATGAAAAACTTTAAAAACTTAATGGATTTTATGGCATTTTTCAAAACAGAAAAGAAATGTCACGAATATTTAAAATCTATCTTATGGAGCGAAAGCAAATACTGCCCTTTTTGTGGCTCAACTCATATCAACGAATATAAATCAAACTTCAAGAAAAATCGTTGTTATGATTGCAAAAAAGACTTCTCAATAAGAAAAGGTACAATTTTTGATGACTCACGATTAAGTTTACAAAAATGGTTTATGTGTATATTCTTAATCAATTCAAACAAAAAAGGAATTTCAAGTTGCCAATTAGCTAATCAAGTTGGAATTACGCAAAAGTCGGCTTGGTTTGTTTTGCAAAGAATAAGAGAGGCTTGCAAATCAAAAGATTTCAACAAACCTTTTAGCGGTGAAATTATTGAAGTTGATGAGGCTTATATTGGCGGCAAAGAACAAAATCGCCATATGAAAGATAGAATAAAAGGAGTTAAGAAAAAAGCAGTCGTCATTGGCTTAATTGACAGAGAAAGCAAGAAAGTTAAAGCAATTAAAGTTGAAGATGCAAAAGCTAATACCCTGCAAAATGAGGTTTATAAAAACCTTAAAGAGGGCGATATTTTAATTACAGACGAGTCAAAAGCTTATCACTCAATATCGAACTTTAGATTTAATCACCAAAGAGTAAATCACAGTCAAGGCGAATATTCAAAACAAGGATTTACCAATAAACAAAATGAAGAGCGAAAAGCCTTTAAGATTCATACAAACAGCATTGAGGGCTTTTGGTCTCACTTGAAGCGAGGAATTAACGGCGTTTATCACTGGGTAAGCCATAAGCATATTCAAAAATACTGCAATGAGTTTGTTTATAAATACGACACAAGACATTTACAAAATAATGAAAGATTTGTTGATTGCTTGAAAAATATAAGCAATACTAAAATTACCTATAATAACTTAATAAACTAAAAACTATGAAACAGGCAATTAGAATACCTGAAATACAGGATAGGGATTATAGCTTTGGAGAAGTGATGAATAAATTAACCAATCAAGCAAGAAAAAAACATTTTACAGTAGCGAGCCTTTTTGCGGGAATTGGTGGCGTTGATTTGGGTTTTGAAAATGCTGGATTTAGCATAAAATGGGCAAATGAAATTGATGAAAAAGCCTGTAAAACATACAGAGCAAACTTTTCTCATAAAGTTATTTGCGATGATATAAAAAACTTAAACCCTAAAAAGCTAGAAAAGGTTGATATTTTGACAGCAGGCTTTCCTTGTCAGGCTTTTTCTATTGCTGGTTATAGAAAAGGTTTTGAAGATGATAGGGGTTCAATATTTTTTGATCTAATGAAGATTGCAAAAGAAATAAAGCCAAGAGTTTTATTTTTAGAAAATGTTAAAAATTTAAAATCACATCATCAAGGGCAAACATTTAAACATATTGTAAGTTATGTGGAAGAACTATGTTATAAAATAAAATATCAAGTAATGAACACTTGCGAATATTCAAATATACCGCAAAACAGAGAGAGAATTTATATTGTATGTTTTTTAAATCAAAAAGATTATGATAATTTTGAATTTCCTAAAAAAACAGATAAAAGACTTTCTATAAAAGATTTAGTTGACAGAAAAGTTAATGACAATTCATATTATTATAACAAAACAAAGTATTATGATACTTTAAAGCAAGAAATGAAAAGCCAAGATACTTGTTATCAATGGCGCAGGCAATATGTAAGAGAAAATAAAAGTAATTTATGCCCTACATTAACCGCAAATATGGGAACTGGCGGACATAATGTGCCTTTAGTGCTTGATGACAAAGATATTAGAAAGTTAACTCCTAGAGAATGTGCAAGATTTCAAGGTTTTAATGATAGTTTTAAATTGCCAAGTGATATGCCAAAATCGGCGCTTTATAAGCAATTTGGCAACAGTGTAAGCGTTCCTGTTATACAAGCTATCGCAAAAGAAATTCTAAAAGCCTTAAAATCTTAAATAATGACTGAAAATAATAAATGGATAATCAATATTACAAATATTGAACAAGGTTTATTTAGGCCAATGAATGGAAATGCGGACGAATTAATAGCTGTAGGAAGAGTTATTAAAGCAGGCTTTCCTTGCTCAAGAGTTGATGTAACGAATGCAAAATATGATGCAATAGTTGATATTGGAGGTTATCAAAAGCTTTTAAGGATTCAAATTAAGGGAACTGGTAACAATTCTTTAAATTTTACGGGTGGCACAAGAAGCGGACAGCAAATATCTAGGCAAGCTGAAAATAGAAAGTATAAATATACTAAGAAAGATTGTGATTTAATAATAGGTGTTGATTCTAACAACGGAGATTGCTACATAATACCAGTTGAAGACTTAGAAAATTGGGGCGAAAACAAATCATTAAACAAATTACAAGATTATAAAGAAAATTGGGAAATTTTAATTAACCTTGCTAAGGGGAAAGAAGTATATAAACGCCGAATATGAACAACTCAATAGTTGAAAATTTTATTTTATATTTTACAATCTGTTGCTTGCAAATTAAGCAATAAAATAAATAAATTTAGTATTTGATGCATTTAGATAAAACAGTTTTTTTTAGTTCAAATTTACCCTTTATAATCGAGATTTATCAAAAATATCTTGAAAACCCATCTTCAATTGACACTAGTTGGGTTAATTTTTTTAATGAAAATCAAGAAGATATTGAAAAATTAATTGATGATAAGGATGGAGCTTCTTGGTCCAAGAAAGATATCTCTATTTTAAATTTTAATTATGATATTTCTTCAATGGCCAAGCCTGAAGAAAAAAATCAAAAAAAACTAGTAAATCTGCTGATCTTGAAATTAAAATCAATAATCTCATTACAGCTTATAGAAATTTTGGTCATTTAAATGCCGATTTAGATCCTTTAAAATTAGCCCAAAAAGAATTTCCAATTGAAATTGATCCCAAATTTCATAATATTTCTCCAGAAGAATTAAATAAAGAGATCGATCTTCAAGGTAAATTAGGTCTTAAAAAAGCTAAAATTTCTGATATTATTAATAAATTAAATCAAACTTATTGTTCTAAAATCGCTTCTGAGTTTGAATATATTAGAAATTTTGAACAAAAAAGATTTTTGGAAGAAAAAATTGAAAATTTAACCGCAGAAAAAATTTCTAAAGATGATCAAATTCGTATTTTAAAAGATATTATTCGTACTGAAAATTTTGAACAATTTTTGCATAAAAGATTTCCTGGTGCTAAGAGATTTTCGGTTGAAGGTGGCGATAGTTCAATTAATGCTGTTGAAGAAATTATTGATAATTCTGCCAAAAATAAAGTCAAAAAAATTATCATTGGTATGGCTCATAGAGGCCGTCTTAATGTTTTAACTGGAGTTATGGGCAAGCCCTATTCCCAAATGATTGCTGAATTTAAAGGCGCTCCTGGAATTCCAAAAGAAATCACTAAATCTGGCGATGTAAAATATCATATGGGTTATGCCAATTCTCGTGAAATTGCTGGCAATAAAATTGATCTTTCTTTGGCTTTTAATCCTTCCCATTTGGAAGCTGTAAATTCTGTTGTTTGTGGTAGGGTCAGAGCTAAACAAGATTTTTATAATGATTCTGATCGTAATTCTGCCCTGGCAATTTTAATTCATGGCGACGCCGCTTTTGCTGGCCAGGGTTCAGTTGCTGAAAATCTTATGATGAATGGTTTGGAAGGATATAATACTGGGGGTGTAATTCATATTATCACCAATAATCAAATTGGTTTTACTGCTAATCCTGAAGATTCTCGTAGTACAACCTATGCTTCCGACCTTGCTAAAGCAATTGATGCACCAATTTTCCATGTTAATGGTGATGATGTAGAGGCGGTTGTAAAAATTACCAAATTAGCAGCTGCGTATCGTCAGAAATTCAAAAAAGACATTATTTTAGACATTATGTTTTATAGAAGATATGGCCATAATGAGGCGGATGAGCCTTTATATACTCAGCCAGTAATGTATAAAATTATTAAAAACCACCCTACATTAAAGAAACTTTATTCTGAAAAATTGATTTCTGCTGGCGCTATATCTCAGGAGGAATTTAAAAAATTAAATGATGAATTTAATTCTCATTTAGAAAAATCCTTCACTGAAGCAGAAAAATTTCAAGCTAAAAAAGGTGATTGGCTTGAAGGGGAATGGAAAAATGTTAAAAATGGTGATAATAAAATTCCAGAAACTGGTATTGAGACTAAAAAATTAAAAGATATTTTCGCTAAAATTAGTGAAATTCCAGAAGATTTTAATATTAATCCTAAGATTTCTAAACAATTTCAACAAAAAATAGAAATATTTAATTCAGAAGAAAAAATCAATTGGGGCATTGCTGAATCTTTGGCTTTTGGCTCTTTAATTGAGGAAGGTTCAAATGTTAGAATTACTGGCCAAGATGCCGGAAGGGGAACATTTAGTCACCGTCATTCTGTTTTAACCGATTATGAAACTGGTAATAGAATTGACACCTTAAATAATATTAAAGGTGCTAGATATGAAGTTTATGATTCTATTCTTTCAGAATATGCAGTTTTAGGTTTTGAATATGGTTATAGTTTATCTTCGCCTGATACACTTAACCATTTGGGAAGCACAATTTGGTGATTTTGCTAATGGCGCACAAATTATTTTTGATCAATTTATTGCTTCAAGTGAAGTGAAATGGCTGAGAAAATCTGGCTTAGTTTGTTTACTTCCTCATGGTTATGAAGGACAAGGTCCAGAACATTCTTCTGCTAGGTTAGAAAGGTTTTTACAATTAGCGGCTGATGATAATAATATGAGAATTTGCAATATTACAAATCCAGCAAATTTCTTCCACGCCCTGCGTCGTCAAATTCATTCTAAAGATAGAAAACCTTTGATTGTAATGTCACCAAAATCATTACTTCGTCATAAATTAGCAGTTTCAAAATTGTCAGAATTTGCTCCAAAAACTAAATTTCAGCCAATCTTAACTGAAAATTCTAACACTAAAAAAATTAAAAAGGCAATTTTATGTTCTGGTAAAATCTATTATGATTTAATTGAGGCTAGAGAAGCTAAAAAATTAGATCATATTACTATTATTAGATTGGAAGAAATTTATCCTTTTCCATCAGAATTGATTAAAAAAGAATTACAAAAATATAAATTAACCGAAATAATCTGGTGCCAGGAAGAGCCAAAAAATATGGGTAGCTGGTTTTTTATTCGTGATTATCTTGATGAAATTTTAGAAGAATCAAAGATTAATCTTCGTTTAAAATATGTTGGTAGAATTGCCTTTAATAAATTATGTCAAAAGAAATTAAAAAATATAATTCTGATTTTAAGTTTAAAGTTGTAATGAAATATTTATCCGAAAATTATACAATTTATCAGATTTGTAGCGAATATGATATTGCTAAATCAACATTACATAAATGGGTTAAGCAGTTTAAAGCTAGCGGTAATGATATATTTTCTGATTCTAAGTTATCTAAAGAAGAAAAATTAAGTAAAAAAGAACAAAAAAAGAAGGATAAAGAAATTGATAAATTATATAAGAAAATAGGTCAATTAACAATGGAAAGAGATTTCTTAAAAAAGTTTCTGGACAGTTAGATTATTCTAAGAAAATCAAATTTCTAAAATTATCATCAGATATGTATAATTTAGCTGTCAGAAATAGATGTAGATTGTTAGATATTAATAGATCTAATTTTTATTATAAATCTAGGATTGATATTTCTAAGATTAATAGTTTATGCAAAGATATTCATAATATCTGGAGTAAATATCAATTTTTCGGATATAGAAGAATTACAGAAATAATCAATCAAGATAGAAATCATAATAATAAAATTAATCGCAAGAAGATTCTTAGATTAATGAGAGTTCTAAAGATTAAAGCTCTTTATCCAAAGAAAAAGACAACAATCATCAATAAAAAAGATTACAAATATCCTTATTTATTAGAAGATAAATCTAAAATAGATAAGCCAAATCACACTTGGGCAATTGATATAACTTACATCAAAACACCAGTAGGATTTGTTTATTTAATGTCGCTAATTGATTGGAGTTCTAGATTTGTTGTTGCATCAAAATTATCAATTTCTATGGAAACTAATAATTGTGTTGAAATATTAAAAAAGGGAATAAAAAATCATAAAATTATTCCAACAATTATTAATACTGATCAAGGATCTCAATTTACCAGCGGTAATTGGATAAATGAATTAAAAAAACGAAATATTCAAATATCAATGGATGGAAAAGGTAGGTGGGTAGACAATGTAATTATTGAAAGATTCTGGAGAACTGTAAAATATGAACAAATTTTTCTCAATCCTCCTGATAATATAGAAGAATTAAAGAGGCAAATAACAAGATTTATCCATTTTTATAATTATCAAAGACTTTTATTCCTATATTTTGGCCAGATAAAGCTTGTGATAAATTAATCTTTCTTTTCTTTATGCATATTCTACCGCAATGAGTAACAGTTACAGTTCTGTCATGGTAGGGATAATCTATTTCTGGTAAGCCATTATATTGTCTTACTGATGGTTGATATATTTCTGCCGGATACTTCATATTAATTGCTTGATGAGGTCTTTTATTGTTGTAATAATCAATAAATTCATCAAATCTTTCTTGTTGTTGAAGATGATTAAACTTCGCTGGTTTTGTTGTTTCTTTTTTTTTTTAAAGTACGGTGCAAAGATCCTTTGTCTGATGTATTAATTGCTCGGGCTTTGGCTACATCTGGCTTAGGACGAGGAAGTGAGCCTTTTAATATAGCTAGACCCAGGTCTCTATATATCCTGGGTTCAATATCAGTATCAGTTAGTGGGTTACCAGTCAAATCTAATTCCTCTAAACTCCCATGCCTTATAATGTCTTCTGGCACATTTTGTAGTTCGTTATAGCCTAACAGTAAACGCTCTAGATTCCAAATATATCTAATTGCTTCTGGCACAATGTTTAGTTTGTTATGAGATAAATCTAAAACCCTTAAATTCATAAGTTTTTCAATTGTCTTGCTGGCACACTGTTTAGTTGGTTACCGTCTAACAGTAAACGCCTTAAATTCATAAGTTTTTCAATTTTTTCTGGCAGAATTTCTAGTTGGTTATCAGATAAAGCTAAAGTCTCTAAAGACTCAAGACCTTCAATTTCTTCTGGCAGAATTTTTAGTTCGTTCCTAGATAAATCTAAAACCCTTAAATTCATAAGTTTTTCAATTCCTGCTGGCACACTGTTTAGTTTGTTACCCTGTAACATTAAAATCCTTAAAGACTCAAGACCTTCAATTTCTTTTGGCAGACTTTCTAGTTGGTTATCAGCCAAATCTAATAGCGCTAAATTCCAAAGATCTCCAATTGATTTTGGTAGCTCTTTAATGCCAAAATCATGTAAGTCAAGTACATTGGTAGCTCTTAGATCTTCTTTTTTATCCCCTGGCAATTTCTGTCTAATAATATTCTTTTGCTCTTCAGTTAAATGAGGATTTTTATATATTATGTCATCTGCTATTTTTTCTGGAGATGGGGGCTTTGCAACCATGTTCAAAGATTCTTCTGCCATTAGATTTAGAGGGATTTCGTCGTTAATATCATAAGATCTGTTATCTTTTGATACAATCTTACATGAATTATCAAACATATATTCTCTTAATTTTGCTATTTCACGTATATCAGTAATTATTTCTTTTATTAGTATAATTTTTGTCATGTTTTAATATTTTTCATTTTCTAAAGAAATGAGAACTTCACCCATTTGTTAGACCATTACCTCTTTAAAAATCATAGACTTTTTTCTTCAAATTCGGTGTAGAAATTTTTGAAATTTTGAGTTGAGATCGTAAGAATCTCTGTTCGCAGAAATTTCTGAAAAATTCTAAAATTTCGTTTATGGTAGTAAGGTAATATCTTAAATTTTAATGTTTTTAATTTTAAAATCTAATCTTTTTTCTTTTACCGTCATTATTATAATACTAATTCCTATCTTTAAATATTATCCCTTTCATAAATTAGTAGACTTTTAGGCGGCATATCTAACACTTTTCTTTTTGAAAAAATTTCTTATTTTTTGCTTATCTCTCTGTAGAGAATATAAATATGATCTGACTATTTTATTTAATTCTTCTTTTGTATGAATTAACCTATGTTTTACTGCATTTGCCTTAACATCTTGATTAACCAATTCATCTGGATTTAATTCAGGTGAAATATGCTGGAAGAAAATAGAACTCTATTTTATCTTTATGTTTTTGTTGCCATTCTTTTACTTTTTTAGCATGATGAACTCTTAGATTATCTAATATTAAGAATATTTTCTTATCTTGGTTTTTAATTAATTGTCTAAGAAATTTAAGAAATATTTCAATATTCATATTTTCTTCATAGACCATAAATCTGAAATGACCATTATTATTGATTGTTGAAACCATATTTGTACTTACTCTTTTAACTGATTTTGTTAAGACTGGCTGATATTCTTTATTTCCTTTTATTCCATATCCTCTAAGAAAAGAGTGGCTATTGTTATTTATTCCCATCTCATCAAGAAAATGAATTTCTCCTTTTTCTTTTTTACATTTATTTTTAATTAAAGGGTAATCTTCTTGTAAAAATTTAGTTACTCTTTTTGGGTCTTTGTTAAACGCTTTGGTTAATGGTCTTTGTGGAGTGAATCCCTATTTCTAAGACCTTTGCATAAATCATTGATTTTTCTCTAATTTTCCTTCAGAATATTTTTTTGAAGGAAATTTTTGGAAAAAACTGTATTTTTTGATATTTTTGACAATTTATTGGCAAAAATATTGGTTATTTCGGTGTTTTTGTGGTATTCTTTGTTGTTTTGTGGATTTTGGACACAATTATCCTAATTCCAGTTGTTTTGGTGGCACCAATGCTTTTATTTTATTAACTGCTTTGAGTAGATTTAAACAAATAGCTTTTAGAGTAAATTGAGCATTTACTTTTTTTGTTGTAAAATAAGAAGCTTTATTGAATTTAAATCTTCTTTTTAGAGTTCCAAAAGATTGTTCAACAATAAATCTTCTTTTTGATACAGCTTTATTAAATCTTTTTTGCCATTTGGTCATGGGTTTTCCTTTTGGCTTTTTATACATCAATCTGGTTTTGATGCCTTTTTTTTCGTAAGATATCTCTATTTCCTTTAGAATCATAACCCTTATCTCCAGAAAATTTATCACAATCCGTTACCATATCCTCCATTTGATTAATCTCAGATTGATTGGCTGGAATTGTTTTGGTTTTATTGATAAATCCTTCTTCATCTGTTGTGGCAAATGATTTAAATCCAAAATGATATTTATTTCCCTTCTTTAGCCAAGTGGCATCTGGATCTGCCGATTCTGATTGCTCAATAGTTAAGTTTCCTATTTTATTATTAGAAATTTGATTCATTCCTGTCTTTAGTAATATTATCTTCTATTGTCTTTGTCCTATTTGGTCTAGAATTAGACTCAATCAATGTAGCATCTATTACTGCAAGATTAGCTTTTTTAACTTTGAGATTATTCTCTGATAATTGATTATTAATCTCAGATAATAATTTATCTAACAAATCTCTTTCAATTAATTTATTTCTGAATCTACAGATAGTTGAATGATCTGGCACCTTATCACTAATATCAAAGCCACAAAATGATATAAAATCAAGCCTTACCTTTACAGCATATTCTAATTCTTCATCGCTTAAACTATTCCATTGACCAAGTAGAACAAGCTTTAACATAGATATTTTATCATAAGATTTTCTACCTCTGTCGCTATTTTCATTAAAGTCTTTTTTGTGAATCTTGACCAAATAAGATCTCAACCTCTCCCAATTTATTAATTTATCTAACTTTAACAATTTACTGTCATTTTTTAATCTCTCTTGAATGGAAATAGAAGCAAAAGTAACCATAATTTATTAATATTTCATTATAATAAACAGCAATAAAGCTAGATAAATACTAGCTTTATTGCTGTTTTATTCAAGAAAAAATTGATGAAATTAAGAAAAAACCAAGAGAAAGTTAGGGAAATTTTAATGATCTATGCAAAGGTCTTTTATCCTGCTTAGAAAGCTCAAAATCATCAAATAATGCAATTTGAGAAGATGTTTTTTCAGAATTTTCTCTCCATTCAAGCTTACTGGCCATTTCAATTTCTATCTCAGACTTTTCCAATTCAAGCAATTTAAAGAATGCCTTTGCATGATCTCTATTTGTGATCCAAAGCTCAATTGCAACCTTATTATTTTGAGTATTAATTTTTGCAGATAAATGAAAGTCAAGCTCCTACCAATAGCAAAAGTTTGCCAATTCCTTGGTCTTGGATCATGTGGTTTTAGCTTTGACCCTGATTCTTTTATAAAATCAACCAATTGTTGCCAATATTTATATTGCAAAGCCTTGGTTTCCGACTCAATACTTTCGCTGATATTTTTAGTCGCTTATGAAACTGACTTACCCCAATTATTTGGCATTGAGATAACATTAAACCTTGGAGCATATGGAGAATTCCCAATTTGAAATAACTCAATTTCAAGACCAAAAAACTTAAATCTTTTGTCAGTTATTTCATTTAACCAATCTAAAGATTTTCTATGTTCTTCGGTAAATCTTGATGCAATCCATATTATGGTTGCCGCCTGCAATCCGGCAAGATAAGTCATTAATTGACCAAGGTGCTTGTGATCTGTTTTTTCAATTTGATTTTCTATCAATACCCAAGAATCATCCTCGACATTTTTGCATAAAATATCAGCCCTAAAAGGCCCCATATCTTTTTCCCTGCCAACTAATTCTAGCTCAATTCCAATCGTATCACCCAGTAATTCAAGATTTTCTTCACCTGCAAGCCAAGGAGTAAATTCTTGGTCTTCAGATTTCCAAGCTTTTCTCAAGTCAATTTTTTTGAGTCTTTCTAACATTTTTTAATTACTTTTTATTTATTAAATCTAGGTAAAATTGGCAAATTCAACTCTTGCAAGAATGCATTATGTTTATTGGTCGCTGTTTTTATTTTTTCTTCAATAACCTTTAAATCTTCATTTGTTTTTGCCAAATCAATTTCCTCTTCTGGGATAGCGGTGCTAATATAGCGAGAAATATTCAAATTATAATCATTGGATTTGATCTCCTCCATTGATACGCGTCTAGAGTAGCGATCTTCTTCTTTGCGGAATTGATAAGTGCTAACTATTTTTTCTATATGTTCAGACAATAGCTGATTTTGCCTCTTTCCTTTTTCAAAGCCCTCGCTTGCATTAATAAATAAAACATCGTCAGGTTTTTTGCATTTTTTTACCACCAAAATACAAACAGGAATTCCTGCAGAATAAAATAGATTTGAAGGTAATCCAATCACAGTATCAATATGCCCGTCTTCTAAAAGCTTACGACGAATTCTTTCTTCTGCGCCACCACGAAATAAAACTCCATGTGGCAATATAATTGCCATAGTTCCTTCTTGCTTCAAATAGTTAAACCCATGTAATAAAAAGGCAAAATCAGCAGCAGATTTTGGTGCTAAGCCATGGTTTTTAAAGCGAACATCATCTGCAAGTGTATCACTTTGTTTCCAACGATAGCTAAATGGTGGATTGGCAACTATTGCATCAAAATAAGGTTTTTTAGCTGGATTGGCTTCTCTTAAAATATCCCAATCATTTGTTAAAGTATCGCCGTGGTAAATTTCAAATTCAGAATCTTTTACTCCATGTAGCAACATATTCATTCTTGCTAAATTGTAGGTAGTGACATTTTTTTCTTGTCCGTAAATTTTACCAACACCATTAGAGCCAAGTTGACCTCTAACATTTAAAAGCAAAGATCCAGAACCGCAGGCAAAATCAAACACGCTTTCTAAATATTTTTTCTTTCCGTTAGCAGGCTCTTGTCCATCTAATGTCACAAGTTCAGACAAAATTGTTGAAATTTCTTGTGGCGTATAAAATTCTCCCGCTTTTTTTCCAGAGCCAGCAGCAAATTGACCTATTAAATACTCATAAGCATCGCCTAAAATATCTGTAGCAGTAGAGAATTTTAATAATCCTTCAGCAATCTTGGTGATGATAGTGCATAGTTTATTATTTCGTTCTGTGTTATGTTTACCAAGTTTTTCAGAATTCAAATTAATTTCAGAAAAGAGACCTTGAAATGCTTTATCAAAAGACTCATTTTCAATATATTTAAAGGCATCTTGAAGTGTATTTAGCAATTCACCATCTTGGATTCTGGCCATCTGGGAAATATTCCCCCAAAGGTAGTCCGGCTCAATAACATAATGGACACGACGACGCATTAAATCTTCAAAATCTTTCACATCCTCAGAATTTTCTTCGTAAAAGCGTTGCAAAGGAGTGGTATGTCCATTTTTTTCAGGATAATCTTTCCCTAACTCCTTTTTTTGTCACGCTTCATAATTATCAGAAAGATATCTCAAGAAAAGAAAGGAAAGCATATAATCACGAAAATCATCCGCATTCATAGCCCCTCTCAAACCATCAGCAATTGCCCAAAGTGTTTTTCCTAATTCTTTTTGTTGTTCAGTCATAATTTTATTTTTTATTTTTAATTAAATTTTCTAATTCTTTTAAATCTTCTTCATCGGCAATTTTTGCTTCAAATTCTTTTCTTTTATTGTCAAAATCTTCATAAATTTCATTTAGCTTTTCTTCCATTTTTTTATTTGAAATTTTACCTTTGTGATTAAGAATTTTATAGTCATTTGAAGATAAAACCCGATCAACATTTTCTTGCCAAAATTTCATAGTAATATCTTGGCGGTTTTTAGCACGAAGTTCTGCGGTTTCTAAAAAGATTACTACTAAACGATTAAGGGTATCTAGCTCATCTTTAGATAAATAGTTTTTGGCAATTATAATATCTTGTTTTCTTACAATTTTACCCTTGAAAGAGGTTAGAGCCATATTTGGCTTTTTGGCATCAGCCCTTGCAATAATTAATTCTGGGCATGGTTTTACCAGTTGAGGCATAAATTAATTTATTTTGCGCTTCGGCAAAAAACATTTGGGTTGCTTTGTCGCTTTTGTCATAATCAGAGCTTAAAGCAAAAAGATCGCGAACTTTTTGATAAAATCTTTTTTCAGAAGCGCGAATATCACGAATCTGCTCAAGTAATTCATCAAAATAATCTGGTCTTCCATCGGGGTTTTTAAGGCGATTAGAATCCATCACAAATCCTTTAATCATATATTCTTTAAGGTTCCCATTTGCCCAAATTCTAAATTGCGTTCCTCTTTTAGAGCGAATTCTAAACCCAATCGCTAAAATCATTTCTAAAGAATAGAAGGCAACATTATAATTTTTGCCGTCTTTGGCAGTTGTTAAGAAATACTTAATAACTGAATTTTTCTCCAGCTCGCCTTCTTTCAAGATTACAGAAATATGCATATTGATATTTGGCAAAGAGGTGTCAAAAAGTTCAGAAATTTGTTTTTGACTAAGCCAAATATTACCATCTTTTGCATAAAGCGAAACTTGGCTTTTTCCGTCAGGGGCTTGATAAATGATTATTTGTTTTTCTTCTTGGGTTTTGGTCATTTTGATTTGTGGTTTTGGTCTATATTTGGAAAAAGTCGCGCATTAAGCCTTTTTTGTGAGTTTTTAGTGCTTCAATTTTTTGCCCTTGCGATGTAATTAAATCATCAATAGAAGAAAGGCAGTCGGCTATTTTTTGTTGCTCTTTTGGGTTATTTGGTAAAAAAATAGGAAATCTTTCCACTGAAGGTTTTGAAAGATTTTGTTGAGAAGAGCCTTGACCTTTTTGCTTAAAATATTTTTGATTGTTATTTATGAATAATCTTAAATATTCAATATTAATATTTTGATTAGACCTTACTCTTAGACCTGCCATTCTTTGATTTAGAACATAGTTATTGTTAGGGATTATTGCTGATAAGCCTAAAAAATTGCCATATGCAACATCACTCAGCACCATTACTAAGTCATTTTTAATTAATGAATTATCTATATGATTTACTCTTTTCATATTAGGCTTTAGATTACCTTCGGTATCAATACTGTTTAAAGAAATTAAATAGTACTTACCATTATCTACAACATTATTTTCATTACCTCCTCCATTGGAATATTTACATATTTTACCAAGAGGCTTTACTTCCCACTCACCATCATTTTTAAATTCAGGAAAACGAAAGTTTGGAGTGGTTTTTCCCTCAGATGGAAATAGGTTTTGCATCAAACCTTTTTTGTGATTCTTGATAGATTCAAGTTTTTTAGATTCTGCTGTTATTAAATCATCAATAGAAGAAAGGCAGTCAGCTATTTTTTGTTGCTCTTTAAGCTTTGGAATAACTACATTTAGCTTCTCAATATTAGTTTTAGATAAACTTGGAACGCCTCCAGCTTCATTATGTTTTTTCCAATCAATATTCTGAAATATAGATAAAACAAACCTTGGCAAACATTCTTTGAAAGAATGAGTATAGAACAGCGTATCTACAGTCCAAAATTTCCCAGTTAACAAAACAGGCTTGTCAATTGTACCCTTTCTACCAATGCACACGCTTTCACCATCGTATAAATAATCATTTACAGACAACATATAGCCACCAGTTCCATAAACTGGTATCTCGCCATTATCTAAATGCTTATAATCTCTTCCACTTCCTATGGTAAATAAATCTTTAAGCGATTTCTCTTTCCACTCCCCAGAATCACGAAACTCAGGAAATCTCAACTTAGGCACTAATTCCTGCTTATTTTGATTCATTTTTGTTATTTTAACTTTATTACTCATAAGCACTCAACCCTGAAATATCTCGCCCATTACTTCTTTTCTTAAGAAGCGGAATTAAATCCTCCATTAGCGCTAATTCCTTTTGGGTTCTGGCTTTCCAGCCTAATTCAAGAGGCGCTAAAAGATAGTTTAACTTTTCACCATCAAAAATCATTCTTTGCAAAATATTGTCGATAAAGCTTTGTAGTGAATTAATTTCAATTCCGTGCTTGATGGCAATTTCTTCAAGTTGTTTGGCATTTTTTTGTGTTTTAAAATCTTCATAGCCTTGACGAATTAACTTTTCGCTTAAGGCTTCACCTTCTTTTAGTGAGTTAATATATTGCACAATATCTTCGCCATCATCCATAAATTTTGCATCAGATCGTATCAAACCAATCAACTGAGATCGGGTCATTTTGTGCTTACCTGGCTTTCCGCCAGAATATTTGGCAATTAACCCCATTATGTAATCATAATCGATAACGGTGGAGGCAAATAATACAAATTCAAAATCAAGTTGTTGAACCTCTTCACTTATATTTCCATTATCTTTATCTTGCTGAGTCTTAAGACGCATATGGTTTCAATATAAACACCTTTAAATCCTTGTAAGTTTTCTTTTGGAATTACTTGCTCAATAGTATTTTTATTACCTTCGGTTAAATCAGTATATTGATCAAGGCCAGTTTTAAGGCGTTGTACTTCTTTAAATAAATTAATGAACTGACCTCGAGCTTCGTCACCTTTTAAATTTACCACCTCTTCTGGCTTTGCCTCTAAATCTTGAGAGAGCATAAATTGCTCAAGTTTTTTTACTGCAATTCCTAATTTTTCAATAACCACTGGCGCCTTATCAACTAGCCAAATTTCTCTTGCTTGATTTTCGTCTTTTTCGCCAGAAAATAATGCTACTGCCTCATTAACGGCAGATTCTTGCCCACAAAAATCAAGGATGTTTCCATAAGGCTTGGTGTCATTTAGAACCCTATTGGTACGAGAAAAAGCCTGAATAAGACCATGATATTTTAAATTTTTATCAACATAGAGGGTATTTAAGAATTTAGAATCAAAACCAGTAAGCAACATATCAACAACGATCATTACATCAATTTTTTCTGCGTGAGATAGATCTTGGTTAGGATATTGCTGATCCTTAATGCGCTTTTGCACATCTTGATAGTAAAGATCAAATTCATTGATCTGTGATTAGTTTTATAGTTTGAGTTGTAATCTTTGATGATGGCTTTTAAAGCATTTTTCTTTTCATCTGGAGCTACCCTGTTATCAATTTTTTCTTGAGGTAAATCTTCTTGAAGTTGTTTAACATCTTTATTTCCTTCGGCTGGCGGTGAGAATAGGCAAGCAATATTTAGCGCTTGGAAATCAGGATTTGAGGCTAATTTTTCTGACTGAATGACTTTAAAGAGGTCATAATAAGCAATAGCTTCGTTAATGGAAGCGGTTGCAAATATTGCATTAAACTTACGATTTGCAGTAGCCCCGTTATGCTTTTCTAATATTTCCTCAACAACAGCTTTTTTAGGTGGAGACTTTCCTGCTTTTGGCTTATTATTTCCTTCTGGCTTGTAGTAATCAATACGGAATTGCAAAACATTGCGATCTTCAATAGCATGGGTAATTGTGTAAGAATGTAATTCTTTTTGAAATATATCACCCGTTGTTTTGTATGAGGCTTGACCATCTTCAACTTTTTGATAGTTAGCATTTTCATCAAAAATTGGCGTTCCAGTAAAACCAAAAAGCTGAGCATTAGGAAAGAATTCTTTTATAGCTTTATGATTTTCACCAAATTGTGAGCGATGGCATTCATCAAAGATGAAGACTAGTCTTTTGTTGCTTAAAGGCTTTAATTGCTCTTTGTAATTATTCTTATTTGATCCATCGAGTGCTAATCCAAGTTTTTGGATTGTAGTAACAATTACCTTATCGGTATAATCATCTGATAGTAATCTCTCAACTAATTTTCCAGTATTGGTATTTTTTTCAACGCAGTTTTCTTGAAAGCGATTAAACTCTTCACGTGTTTGCCTATCTAGATCTTTTCTATCAACAACAAATAAGCATTTCTCAATATCTGGATTATCTTTAAGTAAGGTAGAAGCCTTAAAAGAGGTTAATGTTTTACCGCTACCAGTAGTATGCCAAATATAACCATTTCCACAATTTTGGTGAATGCATTCTACGATAGCCTTAACCGCATAAATTTGATATGGTCGCATCATCATTAGCTTTTGCTCGCTA
The DNA here is from genome assembly GCA_038142525.1 of Rickettsiales bacterium. GTDB lineage: Bacteria > Pseudomonadota > Alphaproteobacteria > Rickettsiales > UBA1997 > CAJQHK01. Next base: position 50,599 of record JAYQKE010000014.1, on the reverse strand, counting down.
GCTACCAAAACCATATATCTGCTAATCATTTGACCAAGCGTGCACTTAGCTAAGAATTTTTCAGCAAAATTATCAAGTTGTGTAATTTTTTTATTATCTTCAGAAGCAAACTGATATAAAGGTAAAAAACGCTCATTAGCATCAAAATTAAAATGACGACTGTTATTGTTGGCAAAATACCAAGTGTCACTACGATTACTGACAATAAAAAAGTCGCATAAAGCACATTAAAGTTTTGCTGTAGCCATTGCCTGGATCATTCTTATATTCAACAATTTGTTGCATTGCTCGACTAGGGCTAATGGTCAAAGTTTTTAGTTCAATTTGAACTACTGGCACACCATTAATTAACAAAATCACATCGTAACGATGATGGCTATTATCGGTATTTATGCGTAGCTGATTAATTACTTCAAAAGTATTTTTGCACCAATCTTTAATGTTAACTAAAGTGTAAGAAAGAGGTGTTCCGTCATCACGCTCAAAGCTATTTCTCTCACGTAAAATGCGCGATGCTGCAAAAGTGTCTGGAACGATAATTTGCTCAAGTAAACGAATGAATTCATCGTCCGTTAAATTTACTCGATTAAGCTCTTCAAATTTTTTACGAAAGTTTGCTTCCAATGTAGCTCTATCGCGAATATCTGGGCGATAGGAATATTTGAGATCTGTGAGTTTTCTGATTAGGTCCTGTTCAATTAGTTGCTCTGTCATAAAAAAATCTATTTCGTTTTTTCCTGTTTCTTAATCCAATTATCAATTTCGCTTTTTCTAAATCTCCAAGCATTACCAACCTTAAATCCAGGAATCTTTTTATCAGACGCAAAACGATATGCTGTTTTTTCGGCTATCTTTAGATATGTGGCCAAATCTTTAACTGTCATTATGTCGCTTTCGCTTGTCATATTTTTGTATTTTTTAAAAAATTAACAAATTTTTAGTGGAAACTATTGCCTTTATTTTATAAATGAAAATAATTGAAAACAAGGTGAAAGAAAGATAATTTTAGAAATTGTCTTAGTTTCTTCTATTTTTAATCAAATATAATTTTAATGCAAAAGACTGGCAAAGAATAAATATCTATTTTCACCATCTGATTTAACCACCTTTCTTGCTTGTCATCAAGCTAGTTTTTTGGATTTTAAAAGTTTAAGTGAAGATTTAACTAAAAAAGAACAGGATAGTTCAAGCAAATTACTTCAAGAAAAAGGTATAGAGCACGAAAAGGCATATTTGCAAAAGTTAAAAGGTGAAGGAAAGTCAATTTGTGAAATTGATCCCAATTTACCCATTAATGATAGAGTTGCCAAAACAATTGAGGCTTTAAAAGATGGAGCTAAATCTAATTTGATTCTATCCTCAAATTTTATAGCAAATTGGCTAATTATCAAGCTCCAATTTGGTATTGGCATAGTCCATTTTTTCTTAATGTTTTGTATAGCAAGATAGAGTAACTTTTCTAATGATTGATCAGATGGAAAAGAGCCTTTAGTTTTGGTAATTTTTCTGACTTGCCTATGAAACCCTTCAACAGAATTAGTAGTATAAATTAGCTTTCTTATCTCTTTTGGATATTTAAAATAATTAGATAAATTATCCCAGTTATTATTCCAAGATTTGAATATTATTGGATATTTTTTGCCCCATTTTTCTTCAATTAGAAGCAGTTTTTCTTCGGCTACTTCTTTGCTTGCCGCAGTATAAAGGAACCTCTGATTTTTCTATTTAATTTTGGCTATTTTTTCATTTTTCAAAAAATTTTTATAATTTGGATAAAGAAAAAATTTTTAATTTTGTTAAAAATTAACAATCTTTATCCAAATTTAGGCATTATTTGTGGTAATTTCTCTAGTTTCTTGTCTAAACCTTTCTATAGCCCCAAAGATGCTTTATAATTTGAAATGGATGTTCAACTTTAGCTCGAACTGATGAAAATTGTTTATTCCTCTTTTTTTGCTTATTTGAAAGTTTTTTGTTAGATTTAGCTCTATTGGTTATACCATAAAATATATTGTGATTCCTACAAAATCTTTTTATTGCCTTATCATCATAGGCCTTGTCACCAAATAAAGAAGTTTCATCACCATGTAATAACTCCTCTGTTTTAGTAGAATCATGATCTTTAGCTGTCGTCGTGACAATAGAATGAATAATTGGCTTACCCTTAGTTTGCACACCAATATGAGACTTCATGCCAAAATAATAATTCTTCCCTTTCTTGGTAGAAGACATCTCTTGGTCCCTTTTCCTCTTCTTGTTTTTTGTACTAGTTGGAGCAGATATTAATGTCGCATCAGTTATCGTACCCTCCTTCAACAAAAGATCATTCTCTTCAAGATATGAATTTACCTCGTTAAATATAATCGACGATAAATTATGCTTTTCCAATAAATGACGGAATCTCAATATCACAGTCTCATCCGAACATTATCAATACCAATATCAATATTTAAGAATTTTTGAAAACTTATTCTATCATATATAGCATCCTCCATAGCTGGATCACTAAGACCAAACCACTGCTGTAACAAATGAATCTTAAATATTAATAATAAATCTGTCACCTTCCTGCCACCGTAATAGACCATTACCTCTTTAAAAGTCTATAGACTTTTTTCTTTAAATTCGGTGTAGAAATTTTTGAATTTTCTGAAATTTTAGAATGGCCCTAAATAGCCAAATTCGTAGAAATTTCTGGAAAATTATAAAATTTCGTATTTCATATTTTAGATTTTAATTATTTTTTATTTTAAAATCTAATTCTTTTTCTCTTACTGTCATCATTATAGTAAATTTGACTAGGAGTTTTGTAATTCAAAGATTGATGAGGTCTTTGATAATTATAAAAATGGATAAATCTTGTTATTTGCCTCTTTAATTCTTCTATATTATCAGGAGGATTGAGAAAAATTTGTTCATATTTTACAGTTCTCCAGAATCTTTCAATAATTACATTGTCTACCCACCTACCTTTTCCATCCATTGATATTTGAATATTTCGTTTTTTTAATTCATTTATCCAATTACCGCTGGTAAATTGAGATCCTTGATCAGTATTAATAATTGTTGGAATAATTTTATGATTTTTTATTCCCTTTTTTAATATTTCAACACAATTATTAGTTTCCATAGAAATTGATAATTTTGATGCAACAACAAATCTAGAACTCCAATCAATTAGCGACATTAAATAAACAAATCCTACTGGTGTTTTGATGTAAGTTATATCAATTGCCCAAGTGTGATTTGGCTTATCTATTTTAGATTTATCTTCTAATAAATAAGGATATTTGTAATCTTTTTTATTGATGATTGTTGTCTTTTTCTTTGGATAAAGAGCTTTAATCTTTAGAACTCTCATTAATCTAAGAATCTTCTTGCGATTAATTTTATTATTATGATTTCTATCTTGATTGATTATTTCTGTAATTCTTCTATATCCGAAAAATTGATATTTACTCCAGATATTATGAATATCTTTGCATAAACTATTAATCTTAGAAATATCAATCCTAGATTTATAATAAAAATTAGATCTATTAATATCTAACAATCTACATCTATTTCTGACAGCTAAATTATACATATCTGATGATAATTTTAGAAATTTGATTTTCTTAGAATAATCTAACTGTCCAGAAACTTTTTTAAGAAATCTCTTTCCATTGTTAATTGACCTATTTTCTTATATAATTTATCAATTTCTTTATCCTTCTTTTTTTTTCTTTTTTACTTAATTTTTCTTCTTTAGATAACTTAGAATCAGAAAATATATCATTACCGCTAGCTTTAAACTGCTTAACCCATTTATGTAATGTTGATTTAGCAATATCATATTCGCTACAAATCTGATAAATTGTATAATTTTCGGATAAATATTTCATTACAACTTTAAACTTAAAATCAGAATTATATTTTTTAATTTCTTTTGACATAATTTATTAAATTAAATTTTTAATTAACAGATGAAAAAATATTAGCATATTTTTCCATCTTCCAAATCGAAATTTAAAGAAATTATAGTCTATGAAATTTAAAAATTAATGGTCTGAATTTTAGGGGGCATTTCTCTTTAATAAATACCACTCTCTTTTTGGATACTTTTACTGCATTAGATGCCAGATCTATTTTTTCATTATCAATTACTTCTTTGAATAATTTTCTGCCAGACGGAAGTCTAATTATAAAATTGATCTTATTTTTTTGTAATAATTCAATATTATCATTAGAATAAAAGCCCGCATCTAGCAGTACCGCTTTAGCTGTAGTGTTATGAGCCTTAAGTTCTTTGATAGTATTTGTGAGTGTTGAGATGTCCGCTATACTGCCTGCATTGTAGCGAAAGTACAGAGGTAGATTGTTATCGGCAGAAACAACTGACATAAATTTTATCTGCCTATCAATAGAGCCACTATTATAGCCAAACTCATTAATTGGAGTATTGATTTCATTTGGCATGCTACTTCCATCTACTATTAGACCTTCTTTGCTGTCTTTTGTTGCGATAGGAAGATATTTTCTAAAAAAGTCTTTTTGAAGCTTTTCACTTCCCAGTTCTTTTAGGAAATTACTGATAGCTTGTGAGCTCATAGAAGAGCCTGGAAATAAATGTTTAGATATATCGCCTTCATACCAATCATTAGCTAAATACATTGCAGATCCATTGATGAGACGATAGGATAGTAAGCTTTTTAATGTTTTAAGCTTTACATGAGGCAGTAAGTCTGCAAAGATTTTTCCAACATCATCTTCATCAATTAGTTTCTTGGTTAAGTAGCCACTACCAAAAGATACAATTTCCCTCTCCTTAAATGGTTGTGCCATAACCCTTTTTGGATTGGAAATAACTTTTCCATTTAAATCTCTCTTTCTTCTTTTTACCTCCTGAAATATTCCAGCTTCTTTATCTAGGACAATTCCAAGATATTTGCTGTCTTTGCTTTTTGGAATGTTGTTTCTTTTTATCCCAATAGGCCGTTATTTCATATGCATATTCCCTGTCTCCAACTTTTTTGTATCTGATATAGCTCATAATCGTGAGTAAAGAATTAATAATAGGCACGAGTATATAGAACTAAAAAGTCGGTTGCAAGCTTTTATTTGCTTAGATTAATGTTTTTTTAAGGACTATCGTGGGTAAAGATATGGGAATTTAAGTTTATCTTCTTTTTTTATGAATTTTCAAAAAAATTAAACAAAGAATTTACTGTGGATCAAGCATTTTATTATACTTTCGGAAAAAAGGCAAAAATATATGAAAAGCAGATTTTTGATGAGATTGGCAAATATTTCTTGCAAAACCAAGATGAAATTCAAGATTACTGGGTAAAGATATGGGAATTCTAAACATAATAAACCAATTTCACCTAATTTATTAAATAGAAATTTTGATTGTTTAGTTCCAAATAAATATTGGGTTGGTGATATTACCTACATTCCAACCCAGGAAGGATGGTTATATTTAGCAACTGTAATTGATCTTTATTCTAGAAATATCATTGGCTGGTCTATGTCTGATAATATGAAATCAAAATTAGTTAATGATGCTTTAACTATGGCATTATTTCAAAGAAAGCCCAAAAAAGGATTAATTTATCATACTGATCAAGGTAGCCAATATGCTTCTGAATCTCACAGAGATATTTTAAAAGATCATGATATTATCCAAAGTATGAGTAGAAAAGGTAATTGCTGGGATAATGCCGTTGCAGAATCATTTTTTCATACCCTGAAAACTGAATTAACACATCATCATAATTTTAAAAATAGAAAGGAAGCAAAAAATATAATATTTGAATATATTGAAGTTTTCTATAATAGAATAAGAATTCATTCTGCTAATAATTACCTAGCACCAGTTGAATTCGAAAAAAGAAACAGATAATTGAAAAAATATTCAGCATCTGCTTAAATTGGGTGTCCGGAAAAAGGTAGCCACATCAGAAATCCAGCGAAATATTTTTGCAAAAATAATCATAAAAATTAACTAATTGATTCCTAATAAAATCAACTATACAATTCAAGTTGTTAAAAAACAATAAGAATTTGTCTTTTAATGGGACATTGGGTTTTTAAATATTCATTAACTGTAATTTCACTTTCATGAATTTAAATAATATAAGAAATAAAAGAGCAATTATCATTACATTATTTACCCTTATTATTGCGGTGAGTTTTTGGTATTCTTCAAGATATCCAGCTCTTGGTAGTAAGTCTCATATTTCTCAAACACAAAATATTAATGAAACTTCGGTAATGGAAGGTACTTTTGGTCATAGGGTTAAGCACAAGATAGATAAGGATGATAATTTATCACTAAAAATATTTAAAACTACACTAAATTGGATTTCAGCAAATCTTAAAGGAATGAGCTTTGGTCTTATAATAGTTGCTTCTTTTTTAACCTTACTAAAATATTTTAAGAGAAGACATGTTAAAAATAAATTCCTTAATAGTGCTATTGGAATGTTTGCTGGGCGCTCCTCTAGGAGTTTGCTCTAATTGTGTTGCGCCTGTTGCTAGAGGTTTTTTTCAGGGTGGTGGAAAAATGGAATCAGCTTTAGCTCTGATGTTTTCTTCTCCAACTTTGAATATAGTCGTTTTAACTATGCTATTTACAGTTTTTCCGCTTAAATTAGCATTAATTAAAGTTATTTTAACCTTATTATTGGTTTTGGTCATTGTTCCTCTACTTGCAATGCAGAATATTAAAACCAGAACTATTGGAGGTGAAGCATGTGAAATAGATTTTGATAAAAATAAAATTCAAAAAGAAAGCTGGTTGCAAAGCTTTTAAAGGATCTATTTTAAGCTATTTTAGTAATTTCATCTATATCTTTGTAAGGGTTGTACCATTAATGGTCTTGGCTGGTACTTTAGGTTCAATTGCTAGTCATTTATTTAATATGGAGTTTTTATCAGGTGGATATGTTTCGTTTACCCTTCTATTAACTGTTGCATTGATTGCAACTTTTTTACCAATGCCAATTGCGGTAGATATATTATTGGCTCAAGCTCTGATGTTTTCTGGCTTGCCTATGCCAGCAGTGATGACTATTTTATTTTGTTTGGGTTCTTATTCTATTTATTCGTTTTTAATTATTTATAGAACTTTTAGCCTAAAATTAGCATTGCAATAATTCTTTCTAATTATTGCCATATTGGGGGTGTTTGCAGGATATTTATTTATGATATTCTAGTGCCTAAAATTCAAGGAGGATCAAGGGTTCTGTCGCATCTGCTAGATTTTCCTATAATCTCAGTTGCAAATCATAAAATACTTCAATAATTTTCAGACATTGTTAATCCAAAATAGATAATAAGCCATTTCTCTTTAAAATCAATATTTTTACTTAATATTCAAGCATCTTTATTGATTTAGAGTAGCATTTGCTCTTTCTTCTCATTCTAGCCAAGAAGTGTCTGAACAAGCTATTATAGCCCTCGATAGTATAAGTATGTGCCTTGGATTGAATATGCTTATCCTTAGGAACAAATTTCTCATACGGTTTCCAATAATCCGTTGCTATAGGAACCTCTGATTTTCCTATTTAATTTTGTCTATTTTTTCATTTTTGAGAAAAAATTTTTATAATTTGGATAAAGATTGCTAATTTTGTTAAAAATTAACAATCTTTATCCAAATTTAGGCATTATTTGTGGTAATTTCTCTAGTTTCTTGTCTAATTTTACCATTTTTGGCTAAATTAGACACATTTATCCCTTGTTACGCTGTATTTGGTAGTATTTTTCTAACCATATAGAGATTAGCAAGGGATGATAGCATTTGTAATTGATTAGTATTCTTTTGTAAACCATTATATCTAACCTTTCTATAGCCCCAAAGATGCTTTATAATTTGAAATGGATGTTCAACTTTAGCTCGAACTGATGAAAATTGTTTATTCCTCTTTTTTTGCTTATTTGAAAGTTTTTTGTTAGATTTAGCTCTATTGGTTATACCATAAAATATATTGTGATTCCTACAAAATCTTTTTATTGCCTTATCATCATAGGCCTTGTCACCAAATAAAGAAGTTTCATCACCATGTAATAACTCCTCTGTTTTAGTAGAATCATGATCTTTAGCTGTCGTCGTGACAATAGAATGAATAATTGGCTTACCCTTAGTTTGCACACCAATATGAGACTTCATGTCAAAATAATAATTCTTCCCTTTCTTGGTAGAAGACATCTCTTGGTCCCTTTTCCTCTTCTTGTTTTTTGTACTAGTTGGAGCAGATATTAATGTCGCATCAGTTATCGTACCCTCCTTCAACAAAAGATCATTCTCTTCAAGATATGAATTTACCTCGTTAAATATAATCGACGATAAATTATGCTTTTCCAATAAATGACGGAATCTCAATATCACAGTCTCATCCGGAACATTATCAATACCAATATCAATATTTAAGAATTTTTGAAAACTTATTCTATCATATATAGCATCCTCCATAGCTGGATCACTAAGACCAAACCACTGCTGTAACAAATGAATCTTAAATATTAATAATAAATCTGTCACCTTCCTGCCACCGTAATCACTAGTACCATTAGGATAAAAAGGCTCTATCTTATCAATCAATCTTTGCCATGGAATAATATCCGTCATTTGATTAAGAAACTTCTCCGCTCTTAATTTTCTACCAGAAATTGCTAATGAAAAAAATGATTGCTGGGTTGCCATAATTATATATTTTATTTGAATTTAATATATCAATAATAAGCAAAAAAGCTAGATAAATCAAGCTTTTCTGGCTATTTTTATCAAATAAATTCAAACAAAATTTTATAAAATAACTTTGCTAAACTTTGGCAAAAATAACAAAATTAAACAGTTTCAAATCTATAAATTAGATAATTGGTTTTTCAGAGGTTCCTATAATGCCTTTAACTCCTTCCCAAAGTTCTTTTCCAGTTCTTGTAGATCTGTCGCCAACAACGAAGTTGATGAATTCTTTTGCATATCTATAGAACTGCACCCATTTGTTAGACCATTACCTCTTTAAAAGTCATAGACTTTTTCTTTAAAATTCGGTGTAGAAATTTTTGAATTTTCTGAAATTTTAGAATGGCCCTAAATAGCCAAATTCGTAGAAATTTCTGGAAAATTATAAAATTTCGTATTTCATATTTTAGATTTTAATTATTTTTTATTTTAAAATCTAATTCTTTTTCTCTTACTGTCATCATTATAGTAAATTTGACTAGGAGTTTTGTAATTCAAAGATTGATGAGGTCTTTGATAATTATAAAAATGGATAAATCTTGTTATTTGCCTCTTTAATTCTTCTATATTATCAGGAGGATTGAGAAAAATTTGTTCATATTTTACAGTTCTCCAGAATCTTTCAATAATTACATTGTCTACCCACCTACCTTTTCCATCCATTGATATTTGAATATTTCGTTTTTTTAATTCATTTATCCAATTACCGCTGGTAAATTGAGATCCTTGATCAGTATTAATAATTGTTGGAATAATTTTATGATTTTTTATTCCCTTTTTTAATATTTCAACACAATTATTAGTTTCCATAGAAATTGATAATTTTGATGCAACAACAAATCTAGAACTCCAATCAATTAGCGACATTAAATAAACAAATCCTACTGGTGTTTTGATGTAAGTTATATCAATTGCCCAAGTGTGATTTGGCTTATCTATTTTAGATTTATCTTCTAATAAATAAGGATATTTGTAATCTTTTTTATTGATGATTGTTGTCTTTTTCTTTGGATAAAGAGCTTTAATCTTTAGAACTCTCATTATTCTAAGAATCTTCTTGCGATTAATTTTATTATTATGATTTCTATCTTGATTGATTATTTCTGTAATTCTTCTATATCCGAAAAATTGATATTTACTCCAGATATTATGAATATCTTTGCATAAACTATTAATCTTAGAAATATCAATCCTAGATTTATAATAAAAATTAGATCTATTAATATCTAACAATCTACATCTATTTCTGACAGCTAAATTATACATATCTGATGATAATTTTAGAAATTTGATTTTCTTAGAATAATCTAACTGTCCAGAAACTTTTTTAAGAAATCTCTTTCCATTGTTAATTGACCTATTTTCTTATATAATTTATCAATTTCTTTATCCTTCTTTTTTTGTTCTTTTTTACTTAATTTTTCTTCTTTAGATAACTTAGAATCAGAAAATATATCATTACCGCTAGCTTTAAACTGCTTAACCCATTTATGTAATGTTGATTTAGCAATATCATATTCGCTACAAATCTGATAAATTGTATAATTTTCGGATAAATATTTCATTACAACTTTAAACTTAAAATCAGAATTATATTTTTTAATTTCTTTTGACATAATTTATTAAATTAAATTTTTAATTAACAGATGAAAAAATATTAGCATATTTTTCCATCTTCCAAATCAAAATTTAAAGAAATTATAGTCTATGAAATTTAAAAATTAATGGTCTGAATTTTAGGGGGCATAATTTCCCTCTCCTTAAATGGTTGTGCCATAACCCTTGAATTTTGGATTGGAAATAACTTTTCCATTTAAATCTCTCTTTCTTCTTTTTATCCTGAAATATTCCAATTCTTTATCTAGGAAAATTAAGATATTTTTATAGATTTATCTTGGAATGTTGTTTGATTTTTATCCCAATAGGCCGTTATTTCATATAGAAATATTCCCTGTCTTGTCAACTTTTTTTTATCTGATATAGCTCATAATCGTGAGTAAAGAATTAATAATAGGCACGAGTATATAGAACTAAAAAGTCGGTTGCAAGCTTTTAATTGCTTAATTAATGTTTTTTTAAGGACTATCCAATAAAGATATGGGAATAGGTTCTAAGAAGTTTCTTAAAAAGATATTTTATTAATTTATCTTCAAAGTCAGAGGGAGCTAATTTTTGGCTTAATATTTTAACTGATTTACAAAATAGAGGTATAAATTTTCTCTAATATTGATTGCTTGTTCGATGGCTTAAACTTAAATTCCCATATCTTTACCCACGAGCCATCTCCTCAGGAATATCATAACCAAAAAGCTCAAAAATTTGTTTTTGCTTTTTTATCAAGCCTCTTGTACAAATATCTGCTTTTCATATATTTTTGCCTTTTGTGCCGAAAGTATAATAAATGCTTGATCCACAGTAAATTCTTTGTTTAATTTCTGATGAATTTTCATAAAAAAGTAAGATAATAAAAATAGTAAAAATAAATGTCCTCTGAGAGTTTCCTCGCTATGCACTCTTAGTGGTAGCAGGTTTAGATCTGACTTCGAGAAAGCGAACATTCTCTCAACCTTTTGTCTGGTGTAGTATAAATTTAGGATATTTTCTGTTTCCTGCTTCTTTGAAGATATTATTACAAACAGGCCCTTTTGATTTATGACCTTAGCTATTTTCTCGTTATCAATATCTTGCTTATCATCTATTTTTTCAGATAAATAATTATTTACTAAATCAGCCTTTTTCTTTGGATCAAGCATCAATATAGGAACCTCAAAAACCAATTATCTAATTTATAGATTTGAAACTGTTTAATTTTGTTATTTTTGCCAAAGTTTAGCAAAGTTATTTTATAAAATTTTGTTTGAATTTATTTGATAAAAATAGCCAGAAAAGCTTGATTTATCTAGCTTTTTTGCTTATTATTGATATATTAAATTCAAATAAAATATATAATTATGGCAACCCAGCAATCATTTTTTTCATTAGCAATTTCTGGTAGAAAATTAAGAGCGGAGAAGTTTCTTAATCAAATGACGGATATTATTCCATGGCAAAGATTGATTGATAAGATAGAGCCTTTTTATCCTAATGGTACTAGTGATTACGGTGGCAGGAAGGTGACAGATTTATTATTAATATTTAAGATTCATTTGTTACAGCAGTGGTTTGGTCTTAGTGATCCAGCTATGGAGGATGCTATATATGATAGAATAAGTTTTCAAAAATTCTTAAATATTGATATTGGTATTGATAATGTTCCGGATGAGACTGTGATATTGAGATTCCGTCATTTATTGGAAAAGCATAATTTATCGTCGATTATATTTAACGAGGTAAATTCATATCTTGAAGAGAATGATCTTTTGTTGAAGGAGGGTACGATAACTGATGCGACATTAATATCTGCTCCAACTAGTACAAAAAACAAGAAGAGGAAAAGGGACCAAGAGATGTCTTCTACCAAGAAAGGGAAGAATTATTATTTTGGCATGAAGTCTCATATTGGTGTGCAAACTAAGGGTAAGCCAATTATTCATTCTATTGTCCAATTAAAGATCTCTATTCAGAGGAGTTATTACATGGTGATGAAACTTCTTTATTTGGTGACAAGGCCTATGATGATAAGGCAAAAAAAAGATTTTGTAGGAATCCAATATATTTTAGAAAAAAACCAATTATCTAATTTATAGATTTGAAACTGTTTAATTTTGTTATTTTTGCCAAAGTTTAGCAAAGTTATTTTATAAAATTTTGTTTGAATTTATTTGATAAAAATAGCCAGAAAAGCTTGATTTATCTAGCTTTTTTGCTTATTATTGATATATTAAATTCAAATAAAATATATAATTATGGCAACCCAGCAATCATTTTTTTCATTAGCAATTTCTGGTAGAAAATTAAGAGCGGAGAAGTTTCTTAATCAAATGACGGATATTATTCCATGGCAAAGATTGATTGATAAGATAGAGCCTTTTTATCCTAATGGTACTAGTGATTACGGGGGCAGGAAGGTGACAGATTTATTATTAATATTTAAGATTCATTTGTTACAGCAGTGGTTTGGTCTTAGTGATCCAGCTATGGAGGATGCTATATATGATAGAATAAGTTTTCAAAAATTCTTAAATATTGATATTGGTATTGATAATGTTCCGGATGAGACTGTGATATTGAGATTCCGTCATTTATTGGAAAAGCATAATTTATCGTCGATTATATTTAACGAGGTAAATTCATATCTTGAAGAGAATGATCTTTTGTTGAAGGAGGGTACGATAACTGATGCGACATTAATATCTGCTCCAACTAGTACAAAAAACAAGAAGAGGAAAAGGGAAGATGTCTTCTACCAAGAAAGGGAAGAATTATTATTTTGGCATGAAGTCTCATATTGGTGTGCAAACTAAGGGTAAGCCAATTATTCATTCTATTGTCACGACGACAGCTAAAGATCATGATTCTACTAAAACAGAGGAGTTATTACATGGTGATGAAACTTCTTTATTTGGTGACAAGGCCTATGATGATAAGGCAATAAAAAGATTTTGTAGGAATCACAATATATTTTATGGTATAACCAATAGAGCTAAATCTAACAAAAAACTTTCAAATAAGCAAAAAAAGAGGAATAAACAATTTTCATCAGTTCGAGCTAAAGTTGAACATCCATTTCAAATTATAAAGCATCTTTGGGGCTATAGAAAGGTTAGATATAATGGTTTACAAAAGAATACTAATCAATTACAAATGCTATCATTCCTTGCTAATCTCTATATGGTTAGAAAAATACTACCAAATACAGCGTAACAAGGGATAAATGTGTCTAATTTAGCCAAAAATGGTAAAATTAGACAAGAAACTAGAGAAATTACCACAAATAATGCCTAAATTTGGATAAAGATTGTTAATTTTTAACAAAATTAGCAATCTTTATCCAAATTATAAAAATTTTTTCTGAAAAATGAAAAAATAGACAAAATTAAATAGGAAAATCAGAGGTTCCTATTGTCACGACGACAGCTAAAGATCATGATTCTACTAAAACAGAGGAGTTATTACATGGTGATGAAACTTCTTTATTTGGTGACAAGGCCTATGATGATAAGGCAATAAAAAGATTTTGTAGGAATCACAATATATTTTATGGTATAACCAATAGAGCTAAATCTAACAAAAAACTTTCAAATAAGCAAAAAAAGAGGAATAAACAATTTTCATCAGTTCGAGCTAAAGTTGAACATCCATTTCAAATTATAAAGCATCTTTGGGGCTATAGAAAGGTTAGATATAATGGTTTACAAAAGAATACTAATCAATTACAAATGCTATCATCATCCCTGCTAATCTCTATATGGTTAGAAAAATACTACCAAATACAGCGTAACAAGGGATAAATGTGTCTAATTTAGCCAAAAATGGTAAAATTAGACAAGAAACTAGAGAAATTACCACAAATAATGCCTAAATTTGGATAAAGATTGTTAATTTTTAACAAAATTAGCAATCTTTATCCAAATTATAAAAATTTTTTCTGAAAAATGAAAAAATAGACAAAATTAAATAGGAAAATCAGAGGTTCCTTAGCATTAGAACTTGTCATTTATAGTTGCTATATCGAAAGAGATTTGTTTTTTTAATTCTTCTATATTGTCAAATTTTTTTTCTCACGAATAAAATCTAAAAATCTAACCCTAACCTTTTTGCTATAAATATTTTTATTAAAATTAAATATATGAACTTCAAAAATAGGTTTTAAATCTTTAGAAAAAGTAGGTTTTATACCAAAATTCAAAATTGCTGGCAAAAATATATTTTCCTCTATTGAAATTTCTACTTTATAAACTCCAAATTTAGGATAAATCTGATATTTTTTTGGCAAAATATTTGCTGTTGGGTAATTAATTTTATTAGCTAACCCCCTGCCCTGAATTACAGTACCAGAAATTGAGAATTTTCTTGCTAAAATATTATTTACCTCAGAAATTTTTCCATTTTGAATTAATTTTCTAATCAAGCTGGAAGAATAGGTTTTATTGTCAAATTTTTGCTCAGAAATTTGTTCGAAATCAAATTTTAATTCTTTTGATTTTTTTTGCAAAAACTCTACATTACCCAACCTATCTTTGCCAAAACAAAAATCATAACCGATTGAAAGATATTTCATTTTAATGTTTTTTAATAAAATATTTTGCAAAAACTCATCAGCGCTAAGATTAACAAGATTATAATTAAAGTGGATGATAAAAAGAAAATCAGTTAGATTTTCTGCCTTTAAAATTCTAATTTTTTCAGATAAATTATAAATTCTATTTTTTGAATCATTATTAAAGATTTTAGCGGGATGTGGTTCAAAAGTTAAAAGCCCAGTTTTAAGATTCCTTTTTTTCCTTCTGATTTTAATTTTTCTAGAATCTTTTTATGACCTAAATGAATTCCATCAAAATTGCCAATGGTTAAAGCTATATCTGGAATTTTTTGTTGTTTTTTATCGATATTTCTAATAATTTTCATCCAATTTTTAAATCTTTCTTGCCATCTTGCATTTCGATAATTACTTGATCTTTTCCTTCTAAATCAGCAATAAATTTGATAAACTCACCCTCCTTATTAGAAAGTAAGGCATATCCTCTTTTTAAAACATTTTTATAATCACAATTTACTAATAATTTACTAGAGATTTCTAATTGATTTTCACAATTTTTGATATTTTCCTGAAATTTTTGTGATATTTTGTCAAAAATATCTTTTAGATTTTGCTCTATTTCCAAAATTTTATAATCAAAATCCTTAAAAGAAGTTTCAATTAAATTCATTCTTTGTTGATATTTTTGAATATTATTTTGTAAATTAAGATCAAGAAAACTACCAAAATCATTGATTTTTATCTGTAATTTATCAATATAATCAGTTGGGTTGGTTAAAAATTGATCAATTCTATCTAAATCCTGTTCTTTTCTTTCTATGAAATCTCTAATTCGATTTTGAAGTCTTAAATCAATATTTTCTAAAGTATTTTTTAGATCCAAAAGTAATGGTGTAGCAATTTCAGTCATTTCTTTGCAGTTGGAGTTGGAGCTCTAAAATCACTAACATAATCAATCAAAGAAGTGTCAGTTTCATGTCCAATCGCTGAGATTATTGGAATTTTTGCTGTAAAAACAGCTTCAATCAATTCTTCTTCATTAAAAGGTAGTAAATCTTCAAAAGAACCACCGCCACGAGCAATGATTATTAAGTCTGGTTTATGTTCTAAATTTTCAAAATATTTTATGGCGGTTACAACTTCCTGATGGGCTTTTTCACCCTGAACGGCAACTGGATAAAGAGAAATTTTTGTTGGAAAACGGTCTTGAATACGATGTAAAATATCATGAATTACCGCTCCAGTTTTAGAAGTAATAACGGCAATTTCTTTTGGCCAAAAAGGCAATTGTTTTTTGTGCTTTTCATCAAAATATCCAAGTTTTAAAAATTTTTGACGCCTTTTTTCAATCATCTCCATTATAGCACCAACACCTGCAATTTCTAATTTTTCAACGATAATTTGATAATTACTTCTACCAGCGTAAGTTGTAACGCGACCAAGAGCAAAAACCTCTAAACCATCTTCAATTTCAAATTTAATAGAGCTGGTCGCACCACGAAATAAAACTGCTGAAATTAAAGCATTAGAATCTTTTAAAGAGAAATATAAATGACCAGAGCTAGCTCTTTTAAAACCAGAAATCTCTCCTTTAATCTTAACATAACCTATTTGGTCTTCAATTAAAAGTTTTATTGCTTTAGAAACTTCTGAAACTGTATATTCTTTAATCATAAATAAAATATTCAAATAGATTTGCTAAAAAATATTAACAGGCACTTTTCCAGGGTCAAATTTTAATATTATTATTCATTTTTAAGATCTAAAAACTAGGTCTGTTTAGTTTTAATGATTTTGTCTAAAAATTACCTAAAAAATCAAAGGAAAAAGATTTCGGACAGTACCATAATTAAATTATTGATATAAAATTTTTAATATGTATAAATAATCCTTATTTATTATAATAATTATAAAAATTTATGTTGGTAAAATTAATTTTGTTATTACCCCTTGTTGGAGCTGTTATTTCTGGTATTTTCTCAAAACAAATATCTGATAAAACCTCCCAAATTCTTAATTCTTCTTTGCTAGTTTTATCAGCTATATTTGCCACTATTATTTTTTATCAATATGGCTTAAATGGTATTGGTAAAAATGTTCATATTATTAATTGGATGAAAGTTGGTAATTTCTCAGCTGACTGGTCCTTAAAAATTGATTCTTTAAGTGCAGTGATGTTAGTTGTCGTAACTTATATATCTTCAATGGTTCATATTTATTCTGCAGGCTATATGAAGGGCGATAAATCTATACCAAGATTTATGTCATATTTATCACTTTTTACCTTTTTTATGTTGATTTTGGTGACTGCTGATAATTTTTTACAATTATTTGTTGGTTGGGAAGGAGTTGGTTTGGCATCTTATTTACTAATTGGTTTTTATCATCATAAATTATCAGCCAATCTTGCTTCCATGAAGGCTTTTATAGTTAATCGTGTGTCAGATTTTGGTTTTATCTTAGGAATTGCTTTAATATTTTTATCTTTTAATTCAGTTAATTTTGCTGAAATTTTTGCACAGACAACCATTCTAAAGTCAGAAAATATTACTTTCTGGAATTTAACTTCTATTGATCTTATTGCTATTTTGCTTTTTGTTGGCGCTATGGGTAAATCAGCTCAAATTATTCTTCATGTTTGGCTTGCTGATGCTATGGAGGGTCCAACTCCTGTTTCTGCTTTAATTCATGCTGCAACAATGGTAACTGCTGGTGTATTTTTGATTGCTAGATGCTCTCCTATTTTTGAACATTCACAAATTGCCTTAAATTTTGTAACAATAATTGGTGCTACGACAGCAATATTTGTCGCTACAATCGCCCTCACCCAAAATGATATTAAAAGAATTATCGCTTATTCAACTTGCAGTCAATTAGGTTATATGTTCTTTGCTTGTGGTGTTGGAGCTTATAGTGCTGGAATTTTTCATCTTTTCACTCATGCCTTTTTCAAAGCTCTATTATTCCTTGGTGCTGGTGCTGTAATTTACGCCCTGCATCATGAACAAGATATTCGTAAAATGGGTGGAATTGCCAAAAAATTGCCAATAACTACTGCAATTATGTGGATTGGATCATTAGCCCTTGCTGGCCTTCCTCCTTTTGCTGGATTTTATTCTAAAGATATGATTTTAGAGACAGCTTATATGTCTGATTCTAATTTTGGACCATATGCTTTTTATATGGGAATTTTGGCGGCTTTTCTTACCGCTTTTTATTCTTGGAGATTATTATTTGTTGTTTTTTATGGAAAAACAAATCTTTCAAAAAAGGATTTTGATCATGTTACAGAAGTTCCAAAAATAATGTCTATTCCTTTGATTTTACTTGCAGTTGCATCAGTTATTGTTGGATTTATTGGTTACAAATTTTGGGGAATGGTATCTCAAGAAGGAAATTTCTTTGATGATGCTATATTTTTAGCTAAGGATAACAATATTTTAGAAGAAGCGTATCATGTTTCATTATTTGTTAAATTACTACCTGTGATAGTTTCTGTTCTTTGCAATCCTTTTATCCTATATATTTTATATAGCTAAACCAAATCTGCCAAAAATAATAGCAGGCAAAATAAGAATTTTATATAAATTATCATTTAATAAATATTATTTTGACGAAATTTATAATATAGTTTTTGTTAAAACTATTCAAAAATTAAGTCTAAATTTCTGGAAATTTTGGGATAGTAGAATAGTTGATGGGGTGCCTAATTTATTAGCCTCTATATGTAAAAATAGATTGCCAAAACTTATTACCAGAATTCAAACCGGTTATATTTATGATTATTCATTAATTTTATATCTTGGGGTGATTATATTTATCTTTATTTTAATGTTTTCTCTAGGATTGTTATAATGATGAATAATTCCAATAAAATGTGGGGCGGTCGTTTTGATCAAGCCTCTTCTGAAATAATGCTAGAAATCAATTCCTCAATTGATTTTGACAAGAATCTTTATAAATATGATATTGCTGGCTCAATTGCTCACTGCAAAATGCTGGCTAAGCAGAAAATCATTACCAATGAAGAATCTCAGAAAATTATTTCTGGCCTAAAACAAATCGAAGAAGAAATAGAATCTGACAATTTTCAGTTTAAACAGGAGTTAGAAGATATTCATATGAATATTGAAAATCGTTTATCTGAAATTATTGGCGATGTTGCTGGAAAATTACACACTGCTAGATCAAGAAATGACCAAGTGGCAACGGATTTCAAACTTTATGTTAAAGATGCATCAAAGCAAATTTATGATTTATTATCTAATTTACAAAAAATTCTTATAGAAAAAGCTCAGGAAAATATTAAAACTATTATGCCCGGCTTTACCCATTTGCAAACGGCTCAGCCAATTTCTTTTGCTCATCATCTCCTGGCTTATTTTGAAATGTTTGAAAGGGATAAATCTAGAATTGAAGATTCTATTAATCGCCTTAATCAATCTCCTCTTGGCTCTGCCGCTCTTGCAGGAACCTCCTTTCCAATTGATCGTGAATTTACCGCTAAAGAACTTGGTTTTCAAAAACCTTGCAATAACTCACTAGATGCCGTGGCTGATCGTGATTTTGCACTGGATTTTACCTATAATAATTCTGTAATAGCTATGCATTTATCACGATTTGCAGAAGAAATTGTTATTTGGATGAGTAAAGGTTTTGATTTTATATCAATTAGTGATGATTTTTGTTCCGGAAGCTCAATTATGCCACAAAAGAAAAATCCTGATGCTGCAGAATTGGTTCGAGCAAAGAGTGGTAGAATTTTCTCCTCTCTTAATAATTTATTAATAGTTTTAAAAGGTCTTTCTTTAACTTATTCTAAAGATATGCAAGAAGATAAAGAACCCGTTTTTGATTCTTTCAAATCTATCAAAACTTGTCTTTTGGCGATGTCTGGGATGCTTAAAAATCTTAAAGCTAAAAAAGAAAATATGCTAAAAATGGCTGATGCTGATTTTTCTTTAGCAACTGATTTAGCTGATTTTTTAGTTAAGGATTTGAATATTCCATTTAGAAAATGCCATCATATAACTGGATCTTTAGTTAAAATTGCTGAGGATAAAGGATGCGATTTAGCTGATCTATCTCTAGCCGAAATGCAAAATATTGAACCAAAAATTTCTAACAAAATTTTTGATATTTTAAAAATCGAAAACTCCGTTGCTTCCAGAGAAAGTTATGGTGGAACAGGCTTTAATGAAATAGAAAAACAAATAAAAATAGCTAAAGTAAATTTGGCTAAAAAATAACCTCTACCGAATCGCTATTTTCTTCGGTGGGGGGTTGATTATAGATATAATAAGATGTTCTCAATTGCAATTATTGGTAGGCCAAATGTTGGTAAATCAACCCTTTTTAATAAATTAGTTGGTAAATCTTTTGCTATTACTGACAATACTCCAGGAGTTACTAGAGATAGAAGAGAGGCAGAAGTCGCACTTGCTGACATAAAATTTAAATTAATTGATACGGCAGGATTAGAAAATGAAATAGCCAAAGGAAATTTATCAGAAAAAATGCTCGAACAAACAGAGATTGCTGTTTACGATGCTGATCTTTGCTTTTTTGTGGTTGATGGTCGTGAGGGTATAAATAACATAGATTTTTACTTTGCCAAATGGCTTCGAGAAAAAAATAAGGATGTAATTTTAATTGCTAATAAAAGAGATGGAAATGAGGGAGAAATTTTTGATAAAGAATATTATCGTTTAGGTTTTGAAGGGGCCATTGCTATTTCTGCTGAACATAAGGAAGGAATTCATTTTTTATATGAGAAAATTCTACCTTTTTATCAAAAATATCAGGAAAAATATGGTGCTATTGAGGAGGAATTAAAGAAAAATGCCGATAAAAAACTCCAAATTGCTGTTATTGGTCACTTCAATGCTGGAAAATCAACCTTTCTTAATAAAATTCTTGGTAAAAATCGCTTGATAACAGGCCCAGAGGCAGGAATTACCAGAGATTCAATAGCAATTGATTATGAATTTGAAAAAAGACAAATTCGTTTTATTGACACTGCAGGAATTAGAAAAAATCCAATATTACTCAAAAATTAGAAAAATTTTCTCTCGAAGATAGTTTTCGTGCTATAAATTATGCTCAAATTGTTATTTTATTAATCGATGCTAATCATGCTATTGATCATCAGGATTTGGCAATTGCTAATATTGTAGTCAAAGAGGGTCGAGGTTTGGTTATTGGTGTTAATAAAATGGATTTAATAGATGATCCTGAGTTTTTTATAAAAAAAACTCGTGAGAAATTGGCAATATCAATGCCAGAAATTTCAACTATTCCAATAGTTGGAATCTCAGCAAAAAGTGGCTTTAATATTGATAAATTATTAAAATTTTCCTTTATAGTTTTTGATCAGTGGCAAAAATATATTACAACGGCTAAATTGAATGAATTTTTACAACATGCTAAAGATCATCATCAGCCAATTATGGTTAAAGGCAAAGAAGCTAAAATAAAATATATTACTCAGGCCAAAAAGAATCCTCCAACTTTTGTTATTTTCACTAATCACCCAAAGGCAATTAAGGGTAGTTATGAAAGATATCTTAAAAATTCTATACGTGAATTTTTTGGTTTAGAAATGGTAGTTATTAGACTGATAATTAAAAAAAGTGAGAATCCTTATAAGGATATCAAATATAAGAAATTTTCAAAAAAAACTCATAAAGGTACTGTCCGGAATCTGCGTTAAAAAAAATAATATTTAATATTATGAAAAAACTTAATATTCATCTTATATCAGACTCAACTGGAGAAACATTAGGGGCAATTTCTCGCGCAATAATATCTCAATTTGAAGATCTAGAAGTTGAAGAATTTATTTGGCCACTAACCCGCAGTGAAAATCAAATAGAAAAAATAAAAGAATCAATTGCTAAAAACCCTGGAATTGTACTTTATACCATTTTAAAAGATGACTTAATTAGTAATTTAAAAAATTATTGCGAAGAGTTGGGTTTGCCTTGTATTTCCGCTCTTGCCAGAATAATTGGACAATTTTCTAGATATCTAAAAATGGATGTAACTGGTTCTATTGGTAGGCAACATATTTTAGATGAAGAATATTTCTCTAAAGTTGAAGCAATTAATTATACTATAGAACATGATGATGGACAAAAAGTAAGAGATCTTGATTCGGCGGATATTATTATTGTTGGTGTTTCTCGCACATCTAAATCACCTACATCAGTCTTTTTATCTTGTCGTGGCTATAAAACAGCAAATATTCCTTTTGTTGATTTAAAATCCTTTCCCAAAGAGATTTATGAAGTAAAAAAACCGTTAATTGTTGGGCTAATGATTAATCCTGAAAAATTATTACAAGTAAGGAAAGTAAGAGTTAATTCAATGGGTGACACTAATATTGAAACGGATTACATTAAAATAGAAAAAATAAAAGAAGAAATAGCAGAATCTAGAATTTTATTTTCTAAATTAAAATGTCCAATAATTGATGTTACCAGAAGATCAGTTGAAGAAACTTCAGCAAAAATAATGCAGCTTTATGTCTCAAGAGCAGAAAAGTAAAATTCGACAATATTTCTTTGATCATAGATTGTCTTTTTCTAAAGATTTTGTGACAAAAGAATCAAAAAAATTTGTCTCAAAGCCATTAAATATATTACAGAACAAAAAAATATTAAAAATATAGCCCTATATTCATCAATAAATAACGAAGTGGAGTTAAGTTTGATAGAAGAATTTCTTCAAAATAAAAATTATCAAATATTTTTACCAAAAATAATTGCAAAAAAACTAGAATTTGGTCATCTTTCTCAAGAAAATCTAACAAGAAACCATAAAATTTCCAAAATTATTGAACCAATAGAGGTTACTAATGATATAATGGATATAGTATTTTGCCCATTAGTTTGTTTTGATAAAAATAATAATAGAATAGGAATGGGTGGTGGATTTTATGATCGTTTAATAGAAAAATATCGTAAAAATAATTATCAAACAAAATTTATAGGAACTTCCTATAAAGAACAATATTATGATAAATTATTACCTATAGAAAAATTTGATAAAAAATTAGATTTAATTATTACTTCTGATCATAGAAATTCCCAACTTTAAAGATTTATAAGAAACGTCTAGGTTGAAATAAGTTGTCTTTGCGTTATTAGTAACCTTAGCAATTCTTTCACACTTATCGGACACGAGTTTAACTTTTTTTGTGTCCAGTCATAATAGCTTTGTATTCTGAAAGTTAAAAAAACGGAAACTGATATAATAATGATAATTGATAATATAAATATCGTTAAATTTATTATCCTTACATCTTTTTTGTGAGCTTTTTATATCCTTATTAATAATATCTTATACCAAAGGAACCTCTGATTTTCCTATTTAATTTTGTCTATTTTTCATTTTTCAGAAAAAAATTGCTAATTTTGTTAAAAATTAACAAAAATAGGAAAAATCAGAGTTTCTTGTCTAATTTTACCATTTTTGGCTAAATTAGAATCAAAATTATTTTCCTTGCAAAGATTAGCGAATCTATTATTTCCAAAACCCCTATCCGCAACTATTACATAGCTATATTTCTTAGATAATACATGCCTTAGACCCTTTATAAAAGCTTCTTCCATTTTTATTTGTGACATTTGATTCTTCTTTTTTGGATATTTGCGCATCGAAAAATATATGGTAATTGCTTTACCATTTAAAATAATTTAGCACTAAGAATTAAGAAATTATTTTCATGACTTGTGAAGTCGATATTTATTTGTATTCTTTGACCTTTCAATATTACATTTTTTTCCTCTAACAAGCTAAATATTAGCTTCACATGTTTGCGCCAAAAGGAATCATCTATCTGGAAATCTTTGCTATGTAATAATCTATAAACAGCCATATCATTTGTCTTAAAGCTTTTATTGTTTTCCTTTGAAAGCTGTCTGGCTATTTGGTAAGTATTAGCGCTACCGCATCGCATTATCGCAGTTGTTATATTAACTAACCTCTTTGGAAGAACTTTGCCAAAGTCACTGAAATATTGATTTATTAATTCTTTCATGATCCTTATTTTGATTAAGGAGGATATGATATATCGTGAAAATTAATGATCAATAATTATGTAGGGGAGTAAGGTATAATACCCCCCCAAAGTTTGAAATGTTATATCTAAACTAATTTTTTAGGGATTATAGCAAAGTAATTTAAGGTTACTTTGACTCCGCCATAGAAGGGAGTTATTAGATTATTTATATATTTTTAGCTAAATACTACTTCTTAGCATCCAAGCATTTTTTTGATGAATTTCAATACGATCAGTTGCGATACCAACCGTTACTTCGTCACCAATTTCTTGAGCTTCTTTTAATAAATTACTAAAACTCTTAGCTATTAAATCTTGGTCTTTTGCTAGATCAGAAACCATAGAATTAGAATCTAAATTTTCATCACCTTCTTTAAGATTAGTTAACTCCATATATTTAGCATATCTTCCTGGAGCTTTTACACCAAGAGCCCTAATTCTTTCAGCTATTAAATCGACTGCAGAAAATAGATCATTATATTGCTCCTCAAACATTGAGTGCAGTGAATGGAAGTTAGGACCAGTTACATTCCAATGATAATTTTGGGTTTTTAAATATAAGATATAGCTATCTGCTAATACTATTTTTAATGAATCTGTTACTTTTTTAGTCATAACGAATTGATTTAATTTATAAAAATTGCTTGGGCAACTGCATTAATTGTGGCGAAGAATTCTGATAGAATGTTGAATGGTCTTTTTATTAACGGCATTAGAAACTTGTTTTACATGAGAATCAATACAGAGGCCGCAACCATTAATTGCCGAAACTGCTAAAGAATAAAGCTCAAAATCGATTTTATCAATTCCAGGATTGCCAATAAAATTCATTCTAAGTTTAGCCGGCATAGTTAAATAATCCTTATCGCTAACCAAATGTGCAAAACGATAATAAATATTATTCATAGCCATAAGAGAAGCGTGACTTTTTTTAAGATTTTTTTTTCTTCACTGCTTATTTGATCACCAGCTTTATCTAAAATATCATTAACAATCTCACTATTTTTAGTAGCGTAAGCACAAGAAAGAGCAATAGCAAAAATTTGATTTTCTTTTAATTCTGATTCTGGATCAATTTTTAAAACGCTAGAAAGATTTAGCTTGATATCTTTAGCGTAATCTTGAAATTCTATAGTCATGTCTAATGTGATTAAAAATTTTACTTTTAAATAAATATTTGTTTGACAAGAAATTTACTCCCCCATTTTCAGGGGGAGCTTATTTAATGCTACTTAACCTCAATTACATCATCACCTTTTTTCCAATTACAAGGACATAATTCGTCAGTTTGAAGAGCATCTAAAACTCTTAAAACTTCATCAGGATTTCTACCAACTGAAAGATCGGTAACCGAAACGAATCTAATAATTCCATCTGGATCAGCAATAAAAGTTGCTCTGTTAGAGACTAAAGCATCTGGATTTAAAATACCCAAATCCTTAGATAAAACACCGCCAACATCAGCAAGCATAGGTATTGAAAGATCTTTTAAATCTTCATTATCTCTTTTCCAAGCAAGATGAACAAATTCACTATCAGTACTTGCAGTCATTAAAACTGCATCTCTATCAGTAAATTCTTCATTTAATCTAGCAAAAGCTTGGCAATTTCAGTTGGACAAACAAAAGTAAAATCTTTCGGATAAAAGAAGATAACTTGCCATTTACCCTTATTAGTTTCATTGCTAATTTCAGTAAAAGCTTCATCCATAGAATTTGGATATTTACCACCAGGAACAGCTTGTAATTTAAAAGCTGGGAATTTATCACCAATTGTTAACATTTTTATTATATTGAAAGTTGATTAATTTTATTAGAGCCAACTAATTTAAGATTAATTTAGTTGTATGATATATTTATTAACCCGGTCACAAACTAGTTTCTTGTTTTAACAATTAACTTTTTTAGGTTAAAATTAAATTGAAAAATTGCAGTTAAAATAGTGATTAATTCGTGACCAGGTCAATAAAGGCTAATATTTTATTTTAATAAGTAAATATATATTATTTATTTTTTAATGGTCATTGACATTGTAAAAATTTTAGGCTTTAAATAAGGGAACCTCTGAAAAACCAATTATCTAATTTATAGATTTGAAACTGTTTAATTTTGTTATTTTTGCCAAAGTTTAGCAAAGTTATTTTATAAAATTTTGTTTGAATTTATTTGATAAAAATAGCCAGAAAAGCTTGATTTATCTAGCTTTTTTGCTTATTATTGATATATTAAATTCAAATAAAATATATAATTATGGCAACCCAGCAATCATTTTTTTCATTAGCAATTTCTGGTAGAAAATTAAGAGCGGAGAAGTTTC
Organism: Rickettsiales bacterium; assembly: GCA_038142525.1. GTDB lineage: Bacteria > Pseudomonadota > Alphaproteobacteria > Rickettsiales > UBA1997 > CAJQHK01. Next base: position 24,349 of record JAYQKE010000014.1, on the reverse strand, counting down.
TTAATCAAATGACGGATATTATTCCATGGCAAAGATTGATTGATAAGATAGAGCCTTTTTATCCTAATGGTACTAGTGATTACGGTGGCAGGAAGGTGACAGATTTATTATTAATATTTAAGATTCATTTGTTACAGCAGTGGTTTGGTCTTAGTGATCCAGCTATGGAGGATGCTATATATGATAGAATAAGTTTTCAAAAATTCTTAAATATTGATATTGGTATTGATAATGTTCCGGATGAGACTGTGATATTGAGATTCCGTCATTTATTGGAAAAGCATAATTTATCGTCGATTATATTTAACGAGGTAAATTCATATCTCTACCAAGAGAATGAAGAGAATGATCTTTTGTTGAAGGAGGGTACGATAACTGATGCGACATTAATGGAACCTCTGAAAAACCAATTATCTAATTTATAGATTTGAAACTGTTTAATTTTGTTATTTTTGCCAAAGTTTAGCAAAGTTATTTTATAAAATTTTGTTTGAATTTATTTGATAAAAATAGCCAGAAAAGCTTGATTTATCTAGCTTTTTTGCTTATTATTGATATATTAAATTCAAATAAAATATATAATTATGGCAACCCAGCAATCATTTTTTTCATTAGCAATTTCTGGTAGAAAATTAAGAGCGGAGAAGTTTCTTAATCAAATGACGGATATTATTCCATGGCAAAGATTGATTGATAAGATAGAGCCTTTTTATCCTAATGGTACTAGTGATTACGGTGGCAGGAAGGTGACAGATTTATTATTAATATTTAAGATTCATTTGTTACAGCAGTGGTTTGGTCTTAGTGATCCAGCTATGGAGGATGCTATATATGATAGAATAAGTTTTCAAAAATTCTTAAATATTGATATTGGTATTGATAATGTTCCGGATGAGACTGTGATATTGAGATTCCGTCATTTATTGGAAAAGCATAATTTATCGTCGATTATATTTAACGAGGTAAATTCATATCTTGAAGAGAATGATCTTTTGTTGAAGGAGGGTACGATAACTGATGCGACATTAATATCTGCTCCAACTAGTACAAAAAACAAGAAGAGGAAAAGGGACCAAGAGATGTCTTCTACCAAGAAAGGGAAGAATTATTATTTTGGCATGAAGTCTCATATTGGTGTGCAAACTAAGGGTAAGCCAATTATTCATTCTATTGTCACGACGACAGCTAAAGATCATGATTCTACTAAAACAGAGGAGTTATTACATGGTGATGAAACTTCTTTATTTGGTGACAAGGCCTATGATGATAAGGCAATAAAAAGATTTTGTAGGAATCACAATATATTTTATGGTATAACCAATAGAGCTAAATCTAACAAAAAACTTTCAAATAAGCAAAAAAAGAGGAATAAACAATTTTCATCAGTTCGAGCTAAAGTTGAACATCCATTTCAAATTATAAAGCATCTTTGGGGCTATAGAAAGGTTAGATATAATGGTTTACAAAAGAATACTAATCAATTACAAATGCTATCATCCCTTGCTAATCTCTATATGGTTAGAAAAATACTACCAAATACAGCGTAACAAGGGATAAATGTGTCTAATTTAGCCAAAAATGGTAAAATTAGACAAGAAACTAGAGAAATTACCACAAATAATGTCTAAATTTGGATAAAGATTGTTAATTTTTAACAAAATTAGCAATCTTTATCCAAATTATAAAAATTTTTTCTGAAAAATGAAAAAATAGACAAAATTAAATAGGAAAATCAGAGGTTCCTAATATCTGCTCCAACTAGCACAAAAAACAAGAAGAGGAAAAGGGACCAAGCGATGTCTCCTACCAAGAAAGGGAAGAATTATTATTTTGGCATGAAGTCTCATATTGGTGTGCAAACTAAGGGTAAGCCAATTATTCATTCTATTGTCACGACGACAGCTAAAGATCATGATTCTACTAAAACAGAGGAGTTATTACATGGTGATGAAACTTCTTTATTTGGTGACAAGGCCTATGATGATAAGGCAATAAAAAGATTTTGTAGGAATCACAATATATTTTATGGTATAACCAATAGAGCTAAATCTAACAAAAAACTTTCAAATAAGCAAAAAAAGAGGAATAAACAATTTTCATCAGTTCGAGCTAAAGTTGAACATCCATTTCAAATTATAAAGCATCTTTGGGGCTATAGAAAGGTTAGATATAATGGTTTACAAAAGAATACTAATCAATTACAAATGCTATCATCCCTTGCTAATCTCTATATGGTTAGAAAAATACTACCAAATACAGCGTAACAAGGGATAAATGTGTCTAATTTAGCCAAAAATGGTAAAATTAGACAAGAAACTAGAGAAATTACCACAAATAATGCCTAAATTTGGATAAAGATTGTTAATTTTTAACAAAATTAGCAATCTTTATCCAAATTATAAAAATTTTTTCTGAAAAATGAAAAAATAGACAAAATTAAATAGGAAAATCAGAGGTTCCTATAATAACAGTTCTATCTTTATAAAATGCATAAAATTTTTTTTTAAGAATTTACTCTATTACTGCCAAATGTTAATATTTATTGCATGAACTTAAATTCCCATATCTTTACCCACGATAGTCCTTAAAAAAACATTAATCTAAGCAAATAAAAGCTTGCAACCGACTTTTTAGTTCTATATACTCGTGCCTATTATTAATTCTTTACTCACGATTATGAGCTATGGAACCTCTGAAAAACCAATTATCTAATTTATAGATTTGAAACTGTTTAATTTTGTTATTTTTGCCAAAGTTTAGCAAAGTTATTTTATAAAATTTTGTTTGAATTTATTTGATAAAAATAGCCAGAAAAGCTTGATTTATCTAGCTTTTTTGCTTATTATTGATATATTAAATTCAAATAAAATATATAATTATGGCAACCCAGCAATCATTTTTTTCATTAGCAATTTCTGGTAGAAAATTAAGAGCGGAGAAGTTTCTTAATCAAATGACGGATATTATTCCATGGCAAAGATTGATTGATAAGATAGAGCCTTTTTATCCTAATGGTACTAGTGATTACGGTGGCAGGAAGGTGACAGATTTATTATTAATATTTAAGATTCATTTGTTACAGCAGTGGTTTGGTCTTAGTGATCCAGCTATGGAGGATGCTATATATGATAGAATAAGTTTTCAAAAATTCTTAAATATTGATATTGGTATTGATAATGTTCCGGATGAGACTGTGATATTGAGATTCCGTCATTTATTGGAAAAGCATAATTTATCGTCGATTATATTTAACGAGGTAAATTCATATCTTGAAGAGAATGATCTTTTGTTGAAGGAGGGTACGATAACTGATGCGACATTAATATCTGCTCCAACTAGCACAAAAACAAGAAGAGGAAAAGGGACCAAGAGATGTCTTCTACCAAGAAAGGGAAGAATTATTATTTTGGCATGAAGTCTCATATTGGTGTGCAAACTAAGGGTAAGCCAATTATTCATTCTATTGTCACGACGACAGCTAAAGATCATGATTCTACTAAAACAGAGGAGTTATTACATGGTGATGAAACTTCTTTATTTGGTGACAAGGCCTATGATGATAAGGCAATAAAAAGATTTTGTAGGAATCACAATATATTTTATGGTATAACCAATAGAGCTAAATCTAACAAAAAACTTTCAAATAAGCAAAAAAAGAGGAATAAACAATTTTCATCAGTTCGAGCTAAAGTTGAACATCCATTTCAAATTATAAAGCATCTTTGGGGCTATAGAAAGGTTAGATATAATGGTTTACAAAAGAATACTAATCAATTACAAATGCTATCATCCCTTGCTAATCTCTATATGGTTAGAAAAATACTACCAAATACAGCGTAACAAGGGATAAATGTGTCTAATTTAGCCAAAAATGGTAAAATTAGACAAGAAACTAGAGAAATTACCACAAATAATGCCTAAATTTGGATAAAGATTGTTAATTTTTAACAAAATTAGCAATCTTTATCCAAATTATAAAAATTTTTTCTGAAAAATGAAAAAATAGACAAAATTAAATAGGAAAATCAGAGGTTCCGTAAAGCTTAAAACATTAAAAAGCTTACTATCCTATCGTCTCATCAATGGATCTGCAATGTATTTAGCTAATGATTGGTATGAAGGCGATATATCTAAACATTTATTTCCAGGCTCTTCTATGAGCTCACAAGCTATCAGTAATTTCCTAAAAGAACTGGGAAGTGAAAAGCTTCAAAAAGACTTTTTTAGAAAATATCTTCCTATCGCAACAAAAGACAGCAAAGAAGGTCTAATAGTAGATGGAAGTAGCATGCCAAATGAAATCAATACTCCAATTAATGAGTTTGGCTATAATAGTGGCTCTATTGATAGGCAGATAAAATTTATGTCAGTTGTTTCTGCCGATAACAATCTACCTCTGTACTTTCGCTACAATGCAGGCAGTATAGCGGACATCTCAACACTCACAAATACTATCAAAGAACTTAAGGCTCATAACACTACAGCTAAAGCGGTACTGCTAGATGCGGGCTTTTATTCTAATGATAATATTGAATTATTACAAAAAAATAAGATCAATTTTATAATTAGACTTCCGTCTGGCAGAAAATTATTCAAAGAAGTAATTGATAATGAAAAAATAGATCTGGCATCTAATGCAGTAAAAGTATCCAAAAAGAGAGTGGTATTTATTAAAGAAAAGGAGATTAAGCTAAACAAGAAGAAGACCTATGCCTATATTGTGCTTGATCCAAAGAAAAAGGCTGATTTAGTAAATAATTATTTATCTGAAAAAATAGATGATAAGCAAGATATTGATAACGAGAAAATAGCTAAGGTCATAAATCAAAAGGGCCTGTTTGGGAACCTCTGATTTTCCTATTTAATTTTGTCTATTTTTTCATTTTTCAGAAAAAATTTTTATAATTTGGATAAAGATTGCTAATTTTGTTAAAAATTAACAATCTTTATCCAAATTTAGGCATTATTTGTGGTAATTTCTCTAGTTTCTTGTCTAATTTTACCATTTTTGGCTAAATTAGACACATTTATCCCTTGTTACGCTGTATTTGGTAGTATTTTTCTAACCATATAGAGATTAGCAAGGGATGATAGCATTTGTAATTGATTAGTATTCTTTTGTAAACCATTATATCTAACCTTTCTATAGCCCCAAAGATGCTTTATAATTTGAAATGGATGTTCAACTTTAGCTCGAACTGATGAAAATTGTTTATTCCTCTTTTTTTGCTTATTTGAAAGTTTTTTGTTAGATTTAGCTCTATTGGTTATACCATAAAATATATTGTGATTCCTACAAAATCTTTTTATTGCCTTATCATCATAGGCCTTGTCACCAAATAAAGAAGTTTCATCACCATGTAATAACTCCTCTGTTTTAGTAGAATCATGATCTTTAGCTGTCGTCGTGACAATAGAATGAATAATTTGCTTACCCTTAGTTTGCACACCAATATGAGACTTCATGCCAAAATAATAATTCTTCCCTTTCTTGGTAGAAGACATCTCTTGGTCCCTTTTCCTCTTCTTGTTTTTTGTACTAGTTGGAGCAGATATTAATGTCGCATCAGTTATCGTACCCTCCTTCAACAAAAGATCATTCTCTTCAAGATATGAATTTACCTCGTTAAATATAATCGACGATAAATTATGCTTTTCCAATAAATGACGGAATCTCAATATCACAGTCTCATCCGGAACATTATCAATACCAATATCAATATTTAAGAATTTTTGAAAACTTATTCTATCATATATAGCATCCTCCATAGCTGGATCACTAAGACCAAACCACTGCTGTAACAAATGAATCTTAAATATTAATAATAAATCTGTCACCTTCCTGCCACCGTAATCACTAGTACCATTAGGATAAAAAGGCTCTATCTTATCAATCAATCTTTGCCATGGAATAATATCCGTCATTTGATTAAGAAACTTCTCCGCTCTTAATTTTCTACCAGAAATTGCTAATGAAAAAAATGATTGCTGGGTTGCCATAATTATATATTTTATTTGAATTTAATATATCAATAATAAGCAAAAAAGCTAGATAAATCAAGCTTTTCTGGCTATTTTTATCAAATAAATTCAAACAAAATTTTATAAAATAACTTTGCTAAACTTTGGCAAAAATAACAAAATTAAACAGTTTCAAATCTATAAATTAGATAATTGGTTTTTCAGAGGTTCCTATAATCAGCAATACCAAGTAAACCATATTGATATTGATCCAGATCTTCATAAATTATATTACAATCCAAAATAATTTCTGCAATTTGATCTAGTGGGGTTGTTTTATTATTATCATAAAATCCTAATGATTTTGCCTTTTGTAAAATCTTTTCTGCCTCATCTTCTATCCTCCAATTTTCTAAATAATCAACTATCATTTAATTTGTTCTAAATATTCTTTTAAATTTTTTTTCTCGGAGGCTTTTCTTAAAAAAGAAGCAAATAATTCTGGTTCTTTATTAATGATGTTTTTTAAGTCAGATGATACCTTGTCAGCCTTAGCCATTAGAAGATCAATATTAAGATCTAAAATTTTAGCAATTTTAACAATATTTTCTTCTTTTGGTGGCTTAAATTCTCCAACCTCCATTTTAGAAATGAATGTCGGACTTAATTTTACTTTTTCAGCAAATTCTCTTAATCCAATTTTCATTTCTAATCTTTTATTTCTTATAATTTCTCCAAAACCCTTTTGAAGAATATCGTTTTTTATTGTTGTCATAGCCCTTTATCCCTTATTTTAACTTTTTACCTAATAACTTTTCACTATTAAACTATAATTAACAAATCAAATAGATATTAATAAATATTTAAAGTGTTAAGTAAAAGATAAACAATAAAAATAAAAAGTCAAATAGTTTTATGTTGTTTTATTAAAATTATTTTATCTTAATTGAATTTTGAGATAAATTCGGCACCAATAAAATATAAAATATTATATGAAAGCTATTAACCCCTATAATACTGGTGCTGTCAGGGGGACTTGAACCCCCGACCTCTTCATTACCAATGAAGTGCTCTACCGCTGAGCTATGACAGCTAATTTTGATTAATGATAAATTTTGGCAATTCCCTTAAAAGAAAAACTTCATTACCAAATTGATCCAGGTGAGATAGGGTTTTGTTATATATTAATTCCATCTGTTTTTCAGCATTTGCAAGACCAATATTATCAACAATGCTAACAGGATCTAAATTTTGTTGATCATCACAATGATGGTCCAATATATCATCTTTGATTTGAAATAGCAAGCCAAGCTCATGGCCATATGATAGCAAATATTCTTTATTGTTGCTGGATATATTACTTAAAATAATGGCCGCTTCAATTGCTGCAGCAAATAATTTACCAGTTTTAAGTAAATGAATTTTTGATATATTTTTTGATTTTGATCTATTCTTTGCTTCTAGATCTAACATTTGACCACCAGCCATACCTTGAAAGCCAATATTTTTGGCAATCATATTAATTAATTTTAATTTGTTATAAGAATTGCTATAATCTTCAATATTTGATAATATTTCAAAGGCAAATGTTAGCAATGAATCCCCTGCTAAAATTGCAGTTGCTTCATCATATTTTTTATGGCAACTAAGTTGTTTACGTCGATAATCATCATCATCCATCGCCGGTAAGTCATCATGTATTAAAGAATAGATATGTATTATTTCAATTGCTACTGCCACATCTATTACATATTGATTTTTAGTGCCAAAAATCTCTGAAATGGTTATGGTCAGGAAAGGTCTAATGTTTTTTCCTTTAATGAGAGAGCTATATCTTATGGCCTCAACTAATTTTGGGGCATAGGTTTTTTCATTAATTTTTAATAATCTATCTATTCTATTTTGAATTATTTCTCCAGTTTCTTCTAGTGATTTTGCTAATTGCAATTCTGACATTATTATTTTGTTGATACCGCAACTAGAGCAGATTTTATTAATCGATCTGAAATTTTATATCCAGCTTGAATCACTTGCTTTACTATATCTTCTTCACCCTCATCTTTTATTCTAGAAATTGCTTCATGTAGATTATGGTCAAATTTTTGATTTAATGGATAAATTCTATTAATTTGATATTTTTCAAGAGTTTTTAATAATTCATTTTTAGTCATGATAACAGCATCAGCAAAATTTTGAGTTTTTTCACTTTTGGCTATTTCTTCCTTTGGCATATTTTCTTCTGCTAAAAATAATTGTTCAGAAACTATAGTTATATCAGCAGCAAAATTTGAAATGGCATATTTATGAGATTTTTCAATTTCTTCCTTATGTCTTTTTCTTAAATTTTCAATATCTGCCGCTCTAATTAATAATTTTTTATTTAAATCGCCAATTATTACTTCTAAATCAGCATTTTTTTGCTTTAGAGAGTCTATTTCTTCTTGAGAGTCATTTTGATCATTAATATTTTCGTTTGAAGTTTGATCTTCGAAGTTTTCTTGATCATTTTGTGAATTTTCTGTTGCCATTTTTAATAATTAAATTGTAAATAATTAATTCCATTTTAGTATGTTTAATCTTCAATTCCTAATTTAATATTAAAATAGAATATGTCAAATTTAGTACCAATAGTTATCGAACAGACTTCAAAGGGCGAAAGATCTTTTGATATTTATTCCAGGCTCTTAAAAGAAAGAATTATTTTTCTTAGTGGTCAAGTTGAAGATAATATTTCAACTTTAATTGTTTCACAATTATTATTTTTAGAGTCAGAAAATCCAGACAAAGATATTTATCTATATATAAATTCTCCAGGTGGCGTTGTTACTTCTGGTTTGGCAATTTATGATACCATGCAATATATTAAGCCTGATGTAGCAACTCTTTGTATGGGTCAAGCGGCCTCTATGGGCTCTCTTTTATTAATGGCTGGTGCCAAAGGTAAGAGATATTGTTTGCCTAATTCTAGAGTAATGATTCATCAACCTTCCGGCGGTTTTAGAGGGCAGGCTACTGATATTGAAATTCATGCTAGAGAGACTATATCTTTAAAAAAACGTTTAAATGATATTTATGTTAAACATACAGGTCAAAAATTACCTGTTGTTGAGAAAGCTATGGAAAGAGATAATTTTATGTCTCCAGAAGACGCTCTAAAATTTGGATTAATTGACAAAATCGCCTCTGTTAGGGGTGAGGACCAATAATTTATAACTTAAATTTTAAATTATGACAAAAGATAAAAAAAAGGATGATCAAGATTTAAGTTGCTCATTTTGTGGTAAGAGTCAAAAAAATGTTAAGAAATTAATTGCTGGCCCTGCTGTTTTTATTTGCGATGAATGTGTTGCTTTATGTAACGAAATTATCCAAGAAAATAACAAAAAATCTTATTCAATAAAATCTGGTAAAAAAGTTTTACCAAAAGATATTATTAAAACTTTAGATGATTATATTATTGGTCAAGATTTAGCTAAAAAAGTTTTATCAGTTGCTGTTTATAATCATTATAAAAGAATTGATCTAATTCAATCTGATAGCAAATCGGATGCGGATATTAATAAATCTAATATTTTACTTATTGGCCCTACCGGTTGCGGTAAAACTCTTCTTGCTAGAACTTTAGCAAAAATTCTTGATGTACCATTTACTATGGCTGACGCTACTTCTTTAACTGAAGCTGGTTATGTTGGGGATGATATTGAGAATATTATTTCAAGATTATTCCAAGATGCTAATTATGATATTGCTAAAACACAAAGGGGTATAGTTTATATTGATGAAATTGACAAAATTACTAAAAAATCAAGTCAGGGATCTTCTCCTAAGGATATTTCAGGTGAAGGTGTGCAACAGGGATTGTTAAAAATTATAGAAGGAACTATTGCATCAATACCTACAACTCCAGGTAAGAAGAATGGTACTGGTGATTATGTTCAAATCGATACTCAAAATATATTATTCATTTGCGGTGGTTCTTTTTATGGTTTAGAAAAGATTATCGCAAAAAGGCAACAAGGTAGTACTATTGGTTTTACCGCTGACGTAAAGTCAGAGGAAAAAATTGGCAAGGATATTTTTGAGAATGTTAAAGTTCAAGATATTATTGATTTTGGTATTATTCCTGAATTAATAGGAAGATTACCAATCATTGCACCTTTAGATAATCTTGATGAGGCGGATTTGGTTAGAATTCTTACTGAGCCTAAAAACTCTATTGTTAAAGAATATGAAAAATTATTCAAATTAGATGATATAAAATTAGAATTCTCTGATAAAGCAATTGAAGCTTTTGCTACCAAAGCCTTTAAATATAAGACGGGAGCTAGAGGTTTAAGAGCTATTTTTGAAGAGGTTCTTTTGGAAACAATGTATAGCGTTCCTTCTATGAAAAATGTTTCTAAGGTTAAAATTTCTGAAGATAATGTTTTAAATAATAGCGATCCTGAGATTGAGTTTGATAAGGAATCTAAAAAATCTAAAGATAAAAAAACTTTAGAATTTAAAAGCTCTTAAGTTAGTTATACAAACCCTAAAAAACCTGAACTAGTTTTTTGGGGAGTGGTTTAATCAAGCTTAATTTTTACCATATTGGTGCATCTGGCGGGATTTGAACCCGCAATCTCTGCCTTCGGAGGGCAGTGCTCTATCCAGTTAAGCTACAGATGCTAAATATAATGTAATTTTAAAATTAAATTTAGCACAAAAATTTTAAAAAATAACTAATTGTTTTTTTATTTTAAAAAATTATAATTATTTTTTTTGCGGGCGTAGCTCAGTGGTAGAGCACAACCTTGCCAAGGTTGGGGTCGAGGGTTCGAACCCCTTCGCCCGCTCCAGATGTTTCCAAGAAGTTTCAAATCCTATTCATGAATTCAGTCCTAATAATCGATTTTGGTAGTCAAGTTACAGAATTAATTGCCAGAAGAGTCAGAGAATTATCAGTTTTTTCTATTGTTAAAAATTGCAATATTACTTTAGAGGAAATTAAAAAATTATCTCCAAAAGCTATTATTTTTTCTGGTGGCCCAAATTCTGTTAATGAAGATTTTTCCCCTCATATTGATAAATCAATTTTTGATCTAGATATTCCAATTTTAGGTATTTGTTATGGTCAACAATTAATTGCTAAATTACTTGGCGGTAAGGTTGAATCCGCAAGTGATAGAGAATTTGGCCAAGCCTTTATTGATATTCAATTAGATTCTGATCTTTTTTCTAATTTTGACTCTAAAAAAAGTCAAGTTTGGATGTCTCATGGCGATGTAATGACCAAAATCCCTGATGATTTTGATATTATTGCAACTACCGAAAATGCACCTTTTGCTGCTATTGAATGTAAAAAGAGGAAAGTCTATGGTGTGCAATTTCATCCTGAAGTATCTCATTCATTAGAAGGTGAAAAGCTCATTGCAAATTTTGTCTTAAAGATCGCCAATTGTCAGCAAGATTGGAATATGGGTAATTTTATGAATGAACAAATTATCAAAATTAGAGATGAAGTTGGTAATGAAAAGGTAATTTGCGGCCTTAGTGGTGGCGTGGATTCTTCTGTTGTTGCAGCCTTGATCCATAAAGCAATTGCTGATAATTTAATTTGTATTTTTGTTGATCACGGTCTTCTTAGAAAAGATGAGGGTAAAGAGGTTAAGGAAATTTTTGAGGATCATTTTAAAATTAATTTAGTTTATGTTGATGCTCGGGATATTTTTTTAAAAAATTTAGCAGGAATTTCCGATCCTGAGAAAAAAAGAAAAATTATTGGTAAGACTTTTATTGATATTTTTGATGTAGAGTCAGCAAAAATTAATGCTAAATTTTTGGCACAAGGAACTTTATATCCTGATATTATTGAATCTTCTCATCCAAATTCTGGTAATAGCAAAACTATCAAATCACATCATAATGTTGGTGGATTGCCAGAAGATATGAAGCTAAAATTAATTGAACCAGTAAAAACTTTATTCAAAGATGAAGTTAGAAAATTGGGTAAAGAATTAGGGCTTCCTGATAAAATTATTGCACGCCATCCTTTTCCAGGTCCTGGTTTGGCCATTAGGATTTTAGGAGAAATTTCTGAAGAAAAGATTGATATTTTACAAAAAGCAGATGCTATTTATATTGCAGAATTAAAGAAAAATAATCTTTATGATGAAATTTGGCAGGCCTTTTGTGTTTTATTGCCAGTAAAAACTGTTGGCGTTATGGGTGATGAAAGAACTTATGAATATGTTTTATCTATTCGTGCCGTAACTTCTATTGATGGTATGACAGCAGATATTTATCATTTTGATACTAAATTTTTAGCACAACTTTCTGGAAAAATTATCTCACAGGTTAGGGGAGTTAATAGGGTAACTTATGATGTGACTTCTAAGCCACCAGGAACAATTGAGTGGGAATGAGTTGCTATAGTGAACCCAACCAAAAATGATCAAAGATCATTTGGTAAGAATTTGTTTAGTATTGTTATTTTCCAACTATTTTTCTACCTTCACCGCCAAATTTTGTGGCAAGATAACCAATTATTAAACCTACAAATAATCCTTCAGCTACAAACCAAAATGGTGAACGGAAAAATGTCTCAAATCCAAGAGCTACAATAATAATTTCTTCCAATTGTTGATAAGATAATAATACCAAGACAAAATTCATCCAAGCTCCAATTAAAGAAGATCTAAACCACCAAGGCATAGGAAATTTTAGAACAGGATGATATTTATAAACCCCAAAAATCCCAATAATAGCACCAATTGTTGTGTACCATAAAATTACCCCAAAGGCAAACATGGTTGGTAATTCATATCCTGTAAAAAGATTAAATAATAAGATGCTAAAAAACGCTATAGAAAAACCAGCTAATTTACCAATTCCTATTCTTGTTGTAAGAGAGTTATTTTCAAACATAATTTATTTATTAATTATTTATAATATCAAATATCAACTTTAAAATATTTTAAATTGATAATTGCTGTAACATTTATATATCTAATAATAATCTTCTTGGATCTTCAATTAATTCTTTAATTTTAACTAAGAAAGTAACAGCTTCTTTACCATCAATAATTCTGTGATCATAAGAAAGTGCCAAATACATCATTGGTCTAATCTTAATTTCGCCATTAACAACCATTGGTCTTTCTTGAATTTTATGCATTCCTAAAATACCAGATTGCGGAGGATTAATGATTGGAGTTGACATTAAAGAGCCATAAACACCGCCATTAGAAATTGTAAATGTCGCACCAGTTAAATCTGGAACAGATAATTTACCATCTCTCGCTTTAAGGGCTAAATCTAAAATTCCAGATTCAACGCCAGCAACTGATAATTTATCAGAATTTCTAAGAACGGGAACAACTAAACCTTGAGGTGATCCAACTGCAACACCAATATCATAATAATTTTTATAAAGAATATCAGTTCCTTCAATTTCAGCATTTACTGCTGGAATTTCTTTTAAAGCGACAATGGTCGCTTTTACAAAGAAAGACATAAAACCTAATTTTACATCATGTTTTTTTAAAAATTGATCCTTATATTCACTACGAAGCGCCATGACATTAGTCATATCCACTTCATTGAAAGTTGTTAAAATGGCTGCAGTATTTTGAGATTCTTTAAGTCTGGAAGCAACAATTTGGCGTAACTTAGACATTCTAACTCTTTCAACTGGTTTTTCAGAGTTAGTATTTGTAGTAGTACCTTTACTATTGGCATTTAAAGCATCTTCTTTAGTTATTCTACCATCCTTACCAGTACCTTTGATTGAATTTTGATTAAGATTATTTTCATTAATAATCCTATTTGGAGCAGGAGATAAATGATCAGATTTTTTATCTGATGTTGCATTTTGAACTGGTGCATCTTGATTTGTCGCTTTAGCATCTGCTTCAACCTTTACCGCGCGCCTTCACCTTCTTCCATAAGAGCTAAAACCTGTCCAACTGTAACATTATCGCCTTCAGTAAATTTCAGATCAGTAATTGTACCATTTGCTGGTGCATTAACTTCTAAAGTTACTTTATCAGTTTCTAATTCAACCAAAATTTCATCAGCAGAAACTGTCTCACCAACATTTTTATAAATCTTTGCAATTGTAGCTTCACTAACTGATTCACCCAAAACCGGAACTTGTATTTCTATAGACATTAAATCTTAAATTTGATATACTTAAAAGGGTGGATTGTAGAAAATTAAATATTATTTTGCAATTCTTGATTTTGGAAATTTTGCTTTATCACAATTTATTGACATAATTTTGAAATTATGTTCAATAATGGGGAAAAACTTTAAATATAACTATTACCCCTTTCATAAATTAGTAGACTTTTAGGCGGCATATCTAACACTTTTCTTTGGGAGCGTTTTTTTAACTGTGTCAATTTAAGTTAAAATGAGAATAAAGGAACCTCTGATTTTCCTATTTAATTTTGTCTATTTTTTCATTTTTCAGAAAAAATTTTTATAATTTGGATAAAGATTGCTAATTTTGTTAAAAATTAACAATCTTTATCCAAATTTAGGCATTATTTGTGGTAATTTCTCTAGTTTCTTGTCTAATTTTACCATTTTTGGCTAAATTAGACACATTTATCCCTTGTTACGCTGTATTTGGTAGTATTTTTCTAACCATATAGAGATTAGCAAGGGATGATAGCATTTGTAATTGATTAGTATTCTTTTGTAAACCATTATATCTAACCTTTCTATAGCCCCAAAGATGCTTTATAATTTGAAATGGATGTTCAACTTTAGCTCGAACTGATGAAAATTGTTTATTCCTCTTTTTTTGCTTATTTGAAAGTTTTTTGTTAGATTTAGCTCTATTGGTTATACCATAAAATATATTGTGATTCCTACAAAATTTTTTATTGCCTTATCATCATAGGCCTTGTCACCAAATAAAGAAGTTTCATCACCATGTAATAACTCCTCTGTTTTAGTAGAATCATGATCTTTAGCTGTCGTCGTGACAATAGAATGAATAATTGGCTTACCCTTAGTTTGCACACCAATATGAGACTTCATGCCAAAATAATAATTCTTCCCTTTCTTGGTAGAAGACATCTCTTGGTCCCTTTTCCTCTTCTTGTTTTTTGTACTAGTTGGAGCAGATATTAATGTCGCATCAGTTATCGTACCCTCCTTCAACAAAAGATCATTCTCTTCAAGATATGAATTTACCTCGTTAAATATAATCGACGATAAATTATGCTTTTCCAATAAATGACGGAATCTCAATATCACAGTCTCATCCGGAACATTATCAATACCAATATCAATATTTAAGAATTTTTGAAAACTTATTCTATCATATATAGCATCCTCCATAGCTGGATCACTAAGACCAAACCACTGCTGTAACAAATGAATCTTAAATATTAATAATAAATCTGTCACCTTCCTGCCACCGTAATCACTAGTACCATTAGGATAAAAAGGCTCTATCTTATCAATCAATCTTTGCCATGGAATAATATCCGTCATTTGATTAAGAAACTTCTCCGCTCTTAATTTTCTACCAGAAATTGCTAATGAAAAAAATGATTGCTGGGTTGCCATAATTATATATTTTATTTGAATTTAATATATCAATAATAAGCAAAAAAGCTAGATAAATCAAGCTTTTCTGGCTATTTTTATCAAATAAATTCAAACAAAATTTTATAAAATAACTTTGCTAAACTTTGGCAAAAATAACAAAATTAAACAGTTTCAAATCTATAAATTAGATAATTGGTTTTTCAGAGGTTCCTTAAGATAGTCCTTAAATATTTGTTTATCAATTGATGATTCATATATTTTTGAACATATTAAATCATTATTATGATTTCTTGTCGCCAGTATATTCAGTCTTTTGCCTCTTCTACCAGATCTTGGAACTTCAAGCCTCTTTCCTTTTTTGGCAAATCCATATTCACAGTTAATCTCAAGATCGATACCAGACTCATCAAAATCATATAGCTTTTTTTGATCGAGATTGGCAATTGATTTTATGAATTCAGATCTAAGTTTTTCATTCCTTTCTTTGTATATCTTGGAGTTTTTTTAAAGGTCAATCCTAGTCTTCTAATATAATTCAATATTGTTACATCAGTTACATCCTCATCAATCATCTCTGCAATCTCGTAACAATTGATAAATGGACTCTCTTCTATAATCTTCTTTATCTTCGTAGGATCTTTAATCTTAATCTTATCCTTATTATCGTTATAGCCTCGAAACTCATAAAGACCTTCCTCTCTATATCTCTTGTGCCAACGAGTTATAGTCGTTGGATGGATATTCAACAATAACGATACCTCCTTTGGACTCTTCTTGTTGATCTCAAGTAAATCAATAACTTTTTTCTTAAATCATTAGAATATGGAACTGGCATAGTTTTTGCCAGAATTTTATTCTCCTGGCGCAAGAAATGCAAGCTTAATTTAGTTGGCTATAACCAATAGAGCTAAATCTAACAAAAAACTTTCAAATAAGCAAAAAAAGAGGAATAAACAATTTTCATCAGTTCGAGCTAAAGTTGAACATCCATTTCAAATTATAAAGCATCTTTGGGGCTATAGAAAGGTTAGATATAATGGTTTACAAAAGAATACTAATCAATTACAAATGCTATCATCCCTTGCTAATCTCTATATGGTTAGAAAAATACTACCAAATACAGCGTAACAAGGGATAAATGTGTCTAATTTAGCCAAAAATGGTAAAATTAGACAAGAAACTAGAGAAATTACCACAAATAATGCCTAAATTTGGATAAAGATTGTTAATTTTTAACAAAATTAGCAATCTTTATCCAAATTATAAAAATTTTTTCTGAAAAATGAAAAAATAGACAAAATTAAATAGGAAAATCAGAGGTTCCTATAGGTAGTATCTCTGTAAAGTTGTTGTCTTAATTGGTTAAGTTCTAACGAAGCATCACTACCTTCATACGATTCTAGTTCAACACCCATCTTATTTCATAATTCACTTAAAATATCATATAATTATTTGTAATAATGTAACATTGTACCATATTTTTTAGGCTTGGTCAATAAAATAATTTAAATTAAAAAACATTGACTTTCTTCCTTCTCTAATGGCTTTTTCTTGATATTTGGTTTTAACCCAAAAATCTGGTTCTTGATTGGGATTATTATAAAAATTTTCATCTAAAGTAAAAAATTCATTATCAGGTAATAATTCTAATAAATATTCTTGATAGGATGGATGATCAGTGGCAATAAGCATTGTGGTATTTGGCTTTGCAATATGGTGTAATATCTTTAATAGATCTTCATTAATAATTCTACGATTATGATGTCTTTTTTTAGGCCAAGGATCTGGAAAGAGAATAAAAATTTTATCCAAAAAATCTTTTGGTAATTTTTCTAAAAAATCTTACATCATTTTGATAGATTTTTAGATTATTTAAGGGATTTTTCTCTAATTTATCCAATAATTTTCCAATAGAATTAATATAAATTTCTGAACCGATGAAAAGTCGCTCAGGATTATTCCTAGCATTTTCAAAAAGAAAGTCACCCGACCCAAAACCAATTTCTAGATTAATTTTAGAAAATTTGTTTTTATTTAATTGATCTAGATCTAATTGATATTTTGGTAGAATATTATCAAATAAGCCTAATTTATTTTGACTTAATTTTCGACTTTTGACTCGACCAAAACTTCTAATAAATTTAAATTCTTGCATTAATATTTTAATAACAATTTAAGGAATTTCTGAAAAACTAAAATTATATTTAGAAAAATGGATTAATCGAGAATGATGCAATCAGATTCGTCCTTATTATTTTTTAAAACAAATTCTCTGCAAAATCTCTCAGCCTTATCTTGAGTTTTAAAATTTCCTATTTGCAGGCGATAAAATACGCCCCTTTGACCCAAATCAATTTCTGTGATATATCTATCATAATTTTTAACTAAATTAGCATTATTTTTTACAATATAATACCAATATCTCTCCGCCGCATCTTTTGATCCCATTGCCGCAACTTGAACTCTAGTGCCAGATATTATTTTAGGATTAGTGGTTTTTTTACCATTTAAATCTACTATCTTAACTTCTTTTTTAATTTTACAATTGGCAGGTGTCTTATATATCTTACTTACATAAGGAGGTTTGATATTTAGAATTATTTTTGTCTTTTTCTTCTTAAAAACTTCATCATTATTACCAACAATATTTTTATAAATCATTTTATCCAAATTTTCTACCCTCTTAACATCTTTTTGTACCCTAATTTTAATATCATTAGTGGGAGATTTGATAATTTTTATGGTTTCATCCTGATGTTTATCAGCAAAATAATAAGCATTAATTGTAATATATAAAAATGAAGCAACAGAAAGAGTAATGAAGATAAAAATTATAGCCTTCCTAATAATCTTTTTAACAAAATGGATAGTATTTTCTCTAGAATAGTAGAAATCTTCTTCCATCATAACATCTTGGTTAAAGCCTTAATATTAAAAATTCCCAAGGCTGAAGCAATTATTTTAGCACTAGCGATTAAAAGATAAATTCTTGCTTTGGTTAAATTCTGATTATCTTTAATGATAAATCTAAGATTTTCATCCTCAATTCCTGCATTCCATAAAAAATGTATCTGGGCAACTAATTCCTGTAAATAAAAGCTAATTCTATGGGGTTCAAAATTAGCAACTGACATTTCTATTATTCTAGGATAAAGAATTAATTTTTTAATAAGAGAAATTTCAGCTGGATGAGATAATTGTGATAAAATATTTTCATCTATCCAATCATCCATAATATTTGCCAAATCTGGCATTGATTCTTGTAAATTTCTTATTACTGAATGGCATCTAGTATGAGCATATTGCACATAAAAAACTGGATTATCCTTTGATTGTTTAATTACCTCCTCAAGATCAAAATTAATTTCCACATCATTTTTACGACTCATCATCATAAATCTTAAAATATCACTTCCTACCTCATCAATTACATCTGTTACAGTGATAAAATTATCAGCTCTTTTGGACATCTTTAAAGATTGACCATTTTTGAGAAATTTTACCATCTGGCAAAGAATTATTTTTATTTCTGCTTTATTATCAGTAATTGCCTTAGCGGCTACTGTTAATCTTTTAACATAGCCAGCATGATCAAAACCAAGAGGCAAAATCATTTTTTCATTACCTCTTTGAAATTTATTTAAACAATAAGCAATATCAGCGACAAAATAAGTGTAAGAAGAATCAGATTTTTGCACTACCCGATCCATATCATCACCAAATTCAGTTGATTTGAATAATAATTGTTCCTCTTGTTTAAAATCTTGAGATTTTTTGCCCTTTGGGGCCTCAATCATTCCTTTATAAATTAAACCCTTTTGATCAAGAAGATCAATAGCCTCCTTAATTTTATTCTGATCATGAAGTTCCTTTTTTTCAGAAAATAAAATATCATGCTTAATTCCCATCTGTAACAGATTGTCAGTAATTAATTTGATCATCTCATCAACTACTAGATCTCTGATAATATCAAAATATTCCTGTTCTTTTTTATTCAATAATTGATCTTGATATTGGATTTTTACTTTTTGAGCAATGGCAATTAAATAAGCACCAGGATATAGACCTTCTGGAAAAGTAACTGTTTGACCAAATAATTCTAAATATCTTAAATAAACTGATTTGACTAAATTATTAATTTGAGATCCAGCATCATTAATATAATATTCTTTAGTAATATCAAAGCCTGTTTTTTGCAAAAGATTGGCTAAAATATCACCATAAATGGCTCCTCTAGCATGACCAATATGCATTGGTCCTGTAGGATTTGGCGAAGCATATTCAATATTGATTTTTTTTCCACAACCAATTTGCGGTAGAGAGACTTCTTTTTGATTGAGAATATTTAATAAAAATTCCTGCAGAACCTGAAATTTTAAAGAAATATTAATAAATCCAGGTCCAGCAACTTCTATTTTTGTAATTTTATTATTTTTTTTAGCCTGAAGAATAATAATATCAGCTAAATCTTTCGGGGATTTTTTAAAATCTTTAGCAAAAATCATAGCAATATTAGTTGCTATATCACCATTTTTTTCTTCCTTACAGGGTTCGACTGTAAAAATATCTAATTTTTTATTGTCAATTTTAACATCTTCTTTTTGGGCTAAATTATTGATTATTACCCTAAAATCATCTTTAAAAATATTAAATATATTTATTTTGTTCATTATTCTTCATCATGCTATTAACCTCACAAAATCAAAGATTTTGATATGGTTAAAAATTACTTAACCTGCCTTATATTAGACTGCAACTCCTGACTATCTATTACAGGATAAGCTTTTCTCATCTCAGTTTTTATATCAAAAATATCTCTATTTGGTATATCTATATCATTAAAATTAACCCTCTTCACTGGATATGAATTAGGAAAATTATATTCTAAATAAAGAGGGGAGAAAATCCTAGCATTACGATCATAATCACCAAATCTATATCTTCTTGGATTTAAGGATATTCTATTATTATACATAGTAGAATCGACTTTCCCAACATTAGCATTATTATCACTAATTCTCTTTTTCATACCAGAAAGCCTATCCCCATATTGATTTAAAAAAGCCTGATTTACATTGGGAGCAAGCCTATTGGAGCAAGAGATATTTGGGATAATAAGAATTATAAATAGAAAAATTTTATAAATATTATTCATACATATAATCAGTCATATCAACAACTTTAGAAACTTCATCAAGAGTTGTTACTCCTTGGGCAATTTTCAAAATAGCATCATCAGACATGGACATAAAGCCCATTTTCTTCATATAATTAGCAAAGTCACTTCTCGAAGCTCTATTTAAAATCATATCATCAATATTTTTATCAAAAGGTAATATCTCCATCAAAGGAGTCCGACCATAATAACCAGCATTGTTACATCTATCACATCCTTTTGGATGAGAAACATGTGTAACTTTTGGATATTTTTTGAGTAATTTCTTTTCTAAATCATTAATTGGTCTGGTTATTTTACAATTTTCACATAATTTTCTAGTAAGCCTTTGAGCTATAACACAAATTATGGTACCTGCAAGTAGATATGATGGAACGCCAATATTTTCAAGTCTAGGAATAGCCGAAAGAGCATCATTAGTATGTAAACTACTAAATACTTGGTGACCTGTCATAGCAGATTGAATAGCGACAATTGCTGTTTCTTTATTACGAATCTCACCAATCAAAATTACATCTGGATCCTGACGCATAATTGACTCAATACCCTTGCCAAAACTCATACCGACATCCTCTTTAATATTTGACTGACGAATCAATGGAATATGATATTCCACTGGATTCTCCAATGTCATAATATTTTTATCGATAGAATTAATTTCACTTAAAATTGTGTAAAGAGTGGTTGTTTTACCAGAACCAGTTGGACCAGTAATAATAATTACACCATTGGGTTTTCTAACTAATTTAGATAATAATTTTAAATTGTGATTATTCATACCAATCTCTCTTAAAGATAAGATTGACTGACTTTCATCTAAAATCCTCATAACAATATTCTCACCATTTACAGTGGGCTGAGAAGAAACCCTGAAATCAATTTTTCTACCTAAAATTTCGGTTTCAATACGGCCATCTTGAGGTTTTCTTGATTCGGCTATATTCATATCAGAGATAATTTTTAGCCTTACAGCAATAGTCTTCCAATGATCTTTATGAACACTTCTAACCTGAACCATCTTACCATCTATTCTATATCTAATTCTAAGGAAATAATTCTCTGGCTCAAAGTGAATATCCGAAGCCCTCTTATGTACAGCGTCAGCTAAAATTGCATTAACCAAACGAACCATGGGACTAGAATAATCATTATCCACATCACTCTCATTGATAACAGCCTTACCGCTTTCTATCTCTTTTAAAATACCATCAATAGACATTTCATAGTCATAATATTGATCTATGGTGTTTAAAATATCGGAAGTTGCAAACATATACTGGCTTAATACGATAATCCCCTGGAAATAATTTTTTAATTCTATCCATGCCAACAATGTCAAATATGTCAGACATGGCAATAGTAACATTCTTTCCATCAACAAATAGAGGAATAAGGCTATTATTAACACAAACAGTTTTTGGTATAATTTTTATTAAATTAGGATCAATGATGCATGATTTAAGATCAAATTTCTTAACACCAGTGGTTTGGTTAAGAACTTCACCAAGAGCCTTTTCGGTGATAAAGCCCATAGATACTAAAATAGCACCTATAGTTTTGGTATTTTTTAACCTAATTTGTTCCTTCTTGACAATTTCTAATTGATCATGAGATATAACCTTCTCCTTTAGTAGCTTTTGCGCTATATCAAATGATTCATTATCACTATGAGACTTATCTTCAGGCATTGATTGAAATTTATGAAAATGATGAACATAAAAAATATAAATTATTAAAAACTAATTTCAAACTAAATTATCAAAAAAATTGACATAGAAGTAAGCTAGTTTATAAGTGTTATCCCTAGGGATGTTTGGTTATTTTAAAAATCTTAAACAAACTTAAAAATTATTCAGAAATTAATGACAGAAATTAGAACTAGATTTGCACCCTCACCTACTGGCAATTTACATATTGGCGAAGGCACGAACTGCACTTTTCAATTATCTTTTTAGCAAAAGTCAAAATGGCAAATTTCTTTTAAGAATCGAAGATACTGATCAGAAAAGATCGAGTCAGGAAGCAATTGATATTATTTTAGATGGTTTAAAATGGTTGGGATTAAATTTTGATGAAGAAATTATTTTTCAGTCAAAAAATATCAAACATCATCAAGAAGCAGTAGAAAAATTATTAAAATCAGGAAGGGCCTATTATTGTTACATTAGCAAAGAAGAATTAGAGCAAAAAAGAAGAGAAGCACAAAAAAATGGTAATTTCTTTCGTTTTCAAAGCCCTTATCGTGATAAAATTTGGGATAAAAATGAAGAAAAACCACATAGTAAGCCAGTTGTAAGAATTAGATCGCCTAAAGAAGGTATTTCTATCATAAATGATTTAATTCAAGGAGAAGTAAAAACCCCAAATGCAGAAATTGGTGATTTTATCATTTTGCGCGAAGATGGCACACCAACCTATAATTTATCTGTTGTTATTGATGATTATGATATGAAAATCTCTCATATTATTCGTGGCGATGATCATCTCACTAATTCCTTTGCTCAAAAATTAATTTATCAATCTTTAGATCTAAAATTACCAGAATTTGCTCATATTCCCTTAATTCACGGTGCTGATGGCGCCAAAATGTCCAAAAGACATGGTGCAACTAATATTTTACAATATCAAGAAATGGGTTATTTACCAGAGGCAATGAGAAATCACCTCTTAAAATTAGGCTGGTCATATCAAGATATGGATATTATCAGTGATGATCAGGCCCAAAAATTATTTAATTTAAAAAATATTGGTAAAGCGCCTTCAAGATTTGATTTTGCTAAATTAGATCATATCAATAAATTTTACCTAAAAAATAAAACAGAAGATGAGCTATTTGCATTAATTAAGGATAATTTGGGCAATATAGATCAAGAAAGTAAAAATAGAATTATAAAAGCCTTAGAATTTATTAAAGAAAAATCAGTAAAAACTCCTGATTTAATAGAGCCAGCAAGAATTTATATTAATGGCTATAAAAAAGAAATTTCTGAAAATGATCTTGAAAAAGCACAAAATAAAAAAGATTTAATAATTTCTATTAAAAATATCTTAGAAGAAATTGAAAATTGGAATTTAGAAGAAATTAAAGATAAATTAAATAATTTTTGCCAAAAAAATAACCTAAAAATCAAGGATTTTGGCCCAGCGATGAGAATTATCCTAACCTTCTCATCAAAATCCGCCGGCGGAATTTTTGATATTATGGCCATTTTAGGAAAGAAAGAAATTTTAAATAGGATAAATAGAATATTGCAGTAAAATTAACTGCGTTAATTTCTATTATTTGCTATTATATCATTTTCGATAATATTTCTATATTGCCTGCATTTTTTATAAATTTTTTCTCAAAAATATTTCGATATATTATCCATTTAAACTTAAATTCCCATATCTTTACCCACGAGCCATCTCCTCAGGAATATCATAACCAAAAAGCTCAAAAATTTGTTTTTGCTTTTTTGTAGCCTCTTGTACAAATATCTGCTTTTCATATATTTTTGCCTTTTGTGCCGAAAGTATAATAAATGCTTGATCCACAGTAAATTCTTTGTTTAATTTCTGATGAATTTTCATAAAAAAGTAAGATAATAAAAATAGTAAAAATAAATGTCCTCTGAGAGTTTCCTCGCTATGCACTCTTAGTGGTAGCAGGTTTAGATCTGACTT
>JAYQKE010000013.1:0-4248 GCA_038142525.1 Rickettsiales bacterium | reverse complement strand
CCCATCTTGGTTTAACTCCCAATTTATTTGGAATAATCCAAATTTGATAAAGATTAGTTTCCTCATTTTCAAGATTATATTCACTATGTTCAATACCACTACCAGCACTCATAACCTGAATATCACCAGCTCCCGTTCTACCTTCATTACCTTTACTATCCTTATGGGTAATAGCACCAGACCTAACATAGGTAATAATTTCCATATTTTGATGCGGATGTGTAGCAAAACCCGAATTAGCGACAATAATATCATCATTTATTACTCGAAGCAGACCAAATTTCATACGATCTGGATTTTGATAAGAAGCAAAACTAAAATGATGACGAGCATTAAGCCAACCATGATCGGCGTGACCTAGAGAATCATATGGATATATTTTTATCATGATATTGTAAATTGATTACAAATTAAAATTCAAATCATATTGAGATAAAATAGCTTTTAAATTATCAACCATCTTATCTAAATTTTCTTTAGAATTAGCCTCACATCTAGCAACTAAAATTGGCTGAGTATTAGAAGCGCGAATTAACCACCAACCATTATCATCATTAGCCCTAACACCATCAATATCATTAAAATCAATATTTTTTGCCTTCAAATCAGATTGTAATTTTTTTACAATATCAAATTTTTTAGAATCATCAGACTCAATTTTAATTTCTGGAGTTGAAAAAGTTTCTGGCAAGGATTTTCTAAT
Source organism: Rickettsiales bacterium (assembly GCA_038142525.1). GTDB lineage: Bacteria > Pseudomonadota > Alphaproteobacteria > Rickettsiales > UBA1997 > CAJQHK01. The sequence goes on along the minus strand of JAYQKE010000013.1, from coordinate 3,545 downwards.
ATCAGATAATTTTCGACCATCCTTGAGTAAAATATCAATCATCCTAATGGCCGAATAAAGAGCATCATCATAACCATAATAATCATCAGCAAAAAAGATATGACCACTCATCTCACCTGCTAATTTAGCATCAATTTCTTGCATTTTTGACTTAATAAATGAATGACCAGTTTTATGCATTACTGGATTACCCCCAGCCTTAGTAATTTCATCAAATAAAATCTGACTAGCCTTAACATCAGCGATAATATTAGCATTAGGATGGTTTTTCAAAACATCACGAGCATATAAAATCAATAATTGATCAGGATAAAGCATAACACCTTCATCATCAATTACCCCAATTCGGTCACCATCACCATCAAAAGCAATACCCAAATCTGAATTATTTTGAGCAATTAATTTTTTAATATCAGATAAATTCTTTTCAACTGAAGGATCTGGATGATGATTAGGAAAATTACCATCAATTTTTTCATATAAAAGATGATTATCAGCATTAATTTTAAGAGCAATTCTTCTCATCACCTCTCCCGCTGCACCATTACCAGCATCCCAAGCAATTTTTAATTTTTTACTAGAATTTTTAACTAAAGAATTTTGTAAAATTCTATCAACATAATCATCAATTAAATCAATATTTTCAACCGACCCCTCAGCATCAATAAAATCCTGAGCTCGATTAATTTTATCCAACTGCAAAATATCATCACCAAAAAATGGCTTATTTCTCAAAGCAATCTTAAAACCATTATATTCGGCAGGATTGTGAGAACCGGTAATCATAATTCCAGCATCAACATCCAAATGATATATTGCAAAATAAAGCATAGGGCTAGGACCAACTCCAATATCATAAATCTTAAGACCAGATTCCTTCAAGCCCTTAATCAAAGATTCCTTCAAGGAAGGAGAACTCAAACGACCATCATAACCAATCGCTATTTTATTTTTACCAATCTTATGAAGATAAGAAGCAAATGATTTACCTAAAATAAAGGCATCTTTTTCAGTCAGATTTTCATTGTAAATACCCCTAATATCATAGGCTCTAAGAATAGTTGGATTAAAATTATGCATATTTAAAATGTAATTTAATTTTATATTAAAAACTCTGGATTTCACCCCGACCCGAATAAAATACCATTAAAGGATCTTTTACAAAGAAGTTTTGTGATTTCTTTTAATTTGAGGAGCGCAGTGTAGGTAAGCCTACATGAACACTCGCAAAATGAAAAAAATTGCAAAAATTCAAAGTAAAAGATCCTTTAATGGTATTTATATTAGAATTTGAAGTTTTTCAGGGCTAACTCCGCCACTTTTTTTTGAGCATCCTTTTTAGAATGTCCAATTGCCTTATAATGTATATCCTTAATAACCACCTCCGCCTCAAATATTGGCTTATGATCATTACCACCAATTTTTTGAAATTTATATTCTGGAAGCATCTTATGTTTTGCTTGAGTTAATTCCTGTAAAGAAGATATTGCACCCTTCGGTGGTGTAATATGTTTCTCAATTAATCCTGACCATAATTTAGTAATAATTTTTTTGGTAGTTTCAAAATTTGAATCAAGATAAATAGCGACAATTAAGGCTTCAGTAGCATTTTCTAAATTTCTTTTATTTTCACGACCACCTAAAGATTCTTCGCCTTTTGAAAGAATTATCAATTTATCAACTCCAATATCCACAGCAACTTGCCAAATACAATCACCAGATACTAAATGAGCTAATCTTTTCGACAAATTCCCTTCTTGTTCAGATTGATATCTTTTAATTAAAATTTCTGCCAAAATCATGGAAATAATAGAATCTCCTAAAAATTCAAATCTTTGATAATTTTTATTATTACGACTGTTACAGCTAGGATGGGTCATAGCTTCAACCAAAAGATGCTGCTCTTTAAATTGATAGCCTAAAACAGATTCAAATTCTTCAATTTTATGTTTCATATTAAGATGATTTAAAGAGACTGTAAATATTTTAGGCAGCCCCTTAATAATAACATCATCTAATAATTAACAATACAGTAGATATGAACCGGTTAATATTGACAATTATCGGACAAACTATATTGTTTATTTTTAGATGCTTCTAAAGCCTAAAGGAACCTCTGAAAAACTAAAATATGTATTTAGCAAAATTGATCTAAAAATTCCAATTTTTAGTTTTTCAGAGGTTCCTAAATAATAAGACTAAATTTCTAAAATCCAAGTTCAAAGATGATAAAAATTGGTAACAAAATAACATTAGATAGTAATGTCCTACTGGCTCCAATGTCAGGAGTTACCGACCTACCCTTCAGAAAATTAGTAAAAAAATTTGGTGCTAGCTTGTTAATTTCTGAAATGATAGCCTCCCGCGCTATGATTATGCAAACAACAAGCTCCATGCAAAAATGCCAAAAGGATGATTCAAACGGTCTAACTTCTGCACAATTAGCTGGCTGTGATCCAGAAGTAATGGCTGAAGTCGCTAAATTAAATGAAGATTTAGGGGCTGATATTATTGATATTAATTTTGGTTGCCCAGTAAAAAAAGTTGTTAATGGCTTTGCTGGCTCGGCTCTAATGAAGGATGAGGATCTGGCCACTAAAATTATGGTCGCCACTGTAAAAGCTGTTAAAATTCCTGTCACTATGAAAATGCGTATGGGATGGAATAGTCAAAATCTTAACGCACCAATCTTAGCCAAAAAAGCTGAAGATGTTGGTATTCAGATGCTAACGATACATGGCAGAACAAGATGCCAAATGTATAATGGTTCGGCTGATTGGGAATTTATCAAAAATGTCAAAGAGGCGGTTAATATCCCTGTAATTGCCAATGGCGATATTAAAACTAGCCAAGATGCTAAAAAGGCCATAGAATTATCCAAAGCAGATGGCGTAATGATTGGCAGAGGCTGTTATGGTAAACCATGGCTTATTGAAAAAATCACCAGAGAATTAAAAAATGATTACAGTTTTGAAGAGCCAAATATTGATGAAAAAAAACAAATTATCTTAGAGCATTTTGGAGATATGTTAGATCATTATGGTGAAAGAATTGCTGTCAATTTAGCCAAAAAACATCTTGGCTGGTATAGTAACGGTATGAATAGTGCGACCAATTATCGCGCCAATATCAATAAAAGCACCGAGAAAGAAGAAATGTTAGAATTAATTGAAGAATTTTATCAATAAATCTTCATTAAAAAATCTAATCCTAAATCTCCCTCTTTAATTCCCAATTTTTTAGCCTCATCTGAAGCCTCAATAATTTTTGCTGATAGCATTTCATCATAATTTTTTACTCCTGTTACTATAGCCACTATTTCTCCTAATTTATTAGCAGATTTTATATCAATATATTTACAAGCAAGAAAACCATTTGAACCAAAAATTGCCTAAAGATTAGTTTTTGTGTTTTAAGGAACCTCTGAAAAACTAAAAATTCCAATTTTTAGTTTTTCAGAGGTCCCTAAAGCCAAACAAAAAATATCTACTCTTAGTGTTGGGCAATCTCAAAGATTAGCGGTTATTAGAAGTTTTATTATTATC
>JAYQKE010000012.1:0-1587 GCA_038142525.1 Rickettsiales bacterium | reverse complement strand
ATATAATCAATAATAATCAATGAACATTATTTATCTCAATGAAGAATTTAAAAAATATGAAGAAGCTCTGATTCATATTGAAGATCGCGGTATGGAATTTGCCGATGGTGTTTATGAAGTAATTTTATTTAAAAGTAATAAATTAATTGATAGCAAGAATCATATTCAAAGATTATTTCGATCACTAGATGCTTTGGATATAAAAATCAATTTAACTTTAGAAGAAATAGAGGAGATTATTATAAAATTATTTGCAAAAAATAATCAAAAAGATGGCTCGGTTTATTTACAAATTACCAGAGGTTTTAGCAAAAGAACTCAAATTATTGAAAAAAATATCAAGCCAACCATTTTTGCCAAAATAAATTCATTAATCGGAAATATTTCTAAAATCCCTAATCCAATTTCAGTAATTACTACAGAAGATATTCGTTGGAAAAGATGCGATATTAAATCAATTGCCCTAATTGCTGGCAGTATGGCCAAACAAAAAGCTTTGGATTTGGGCTGTAATGATGCAATCTTTATCAAAGATTCAATGGTAATGGAGGCCAGTTTTGCCAATATTTTTATGGTGGATCATAATGATAATTTAATTACCAGATTTACTGATAATGCAATTTTGGCTGGCATTACTAGAAAAAGAATTATTAATTTAGCTAAAGAAAATAAAATTACAGTTATAGAAAAGGCTTTTTCTTACTCAGAATTGCTAAATGCTAAAGAAGTTTTTGTAACTAGCTCAACATTATTAGTTAGGCCGGTAAATAAAATTGATGAAAAAATAATTTTTGATGGAGAAGTTGGCGTAATTACTAAAAAATTGCATGAATTATATCAAGAATTTATAAGCTTATAATAGCATTTTCCATCTATATTCGAGACCATTCATTTAACTGTGTAAAGCCAGTTTAAGTCTTTTTGGAAAATGAATTTCCAATTGAGAAACGATCAGTGCCCAGTTACTCACAGGCATGGTCCATTTTTTCAATATCTTTATATAAGAGCAATATATTAATTTAAGCAAGGCATTTTCTGAGGTAAATGATCCTTTGGATTTGGTATATTTACGTATCATTCGATGCAGTCCTTCAACGGCGTTTGTGGTATATATTATTTTACGGATATGTTTATCATATTTGAAAAAAAGTTGATAAATTATCCCAATTATTATTCCAACTATTAATCACGATTGGATATTTTTTGCCCCATTTTTCTTCTAGTTTTAGCAGGTTAGTTTCAGCTAAATCTTTTGATGATGCTCGATAAATTTCCTTTAAATCTTTTTTTTAAATTCTTTTTGTTCACCACTTGCTACATAGCGCATAGAGTTACGAATTTGATGAATTATACAAAGCTGAATTTCTGTTTTTGGAAAAAGAGAATTTATTGCCTCGCTAAAACCTGTTAGCCCATCAATACAGGCAATTAAAATATCCTCAACACCTCTTTCTTTAAGACTAGCCAAAACTCCTGCCCAGAAATTAGCCCCTTCGCTTTCATTAATATACAGACCCAAAATATCTTTCTTACCATCAGAATCTATTCCCAAAAGTGAATAAACTGCCTTAGACACAACATGACCAT
>JAYQKE010000011.1:0-4413 GCA_038142525.1 Rickettsiales bacterium | reverse complement strand
TTAAAAAAACGAAATATTCAAATATCAATGGATGGAAAAGGTAGGTGGGTAGACAATGTAATTATTGAAAGATTCTGGAGAACTGTAAAATATGAACAAATTTTTCTCAATCCTCCTGATAATATAGAAGAATTAAAGAGGCAAATAACAAGATTTATCCATTTTTATAATTATCAAAGACCTCATCAATCTTTGAATTACAAAACTCCTAGTCAAATTTACTATAATGATGACAGTAAGAGAAAAAGAATTAGATTTTAAAATAAAAAATAATTAAAATCTAAAATATGAAATACGAAATTTTATAATTTTCCAGAAATTTCTACGAATTTGGCTATTTAGGGCCATTCTAAAATTTCAGAAAATTCAAAAATTTCTACACCGAATTTAAAGAAAAAAGTCTATGACTTTTAAAGAGGTAATGGTCTAACAAATGGGTGCAGTTCTTCATGCTAAAAAAGTAAAAGAATGGCAACAAAAACATAAAGATAAAATAGAGTTCTATTTTCTTCCAGCATATTCACCTGAATTAAATCCAGATGAATTGGTTAATCAAGATGTTAAGGCAAATGCAGTAAAACATAGGTTAATTCATACAAAAGAAGAATTAAATAAAATAGTCAGATCATATTTATATTCTCTACAGAGAGATAAGCAAAAAATAAGAAATTTTTTCAAAAAGAAAAGTGTTAGATATGCCGCCTAAAAGTCTACTAATTTATGAAAGGGCTAATAATAGTATATTTAAAGATAGGAATTAGTATTATAATGATGACGGTAAAAGAAAAAAGATTAGATTTTAAAATTAAAAACATTAAAATAAGACCTTTGCATAGATCATTAAAATTTCCCTAACTTTCTCTTGGTTTTTTCTTAATTTCATCAATTTTTTCTTGAATAAAACAGCAATAAAGCTAGATAAATACTAGCTTTATTGCTGTTTTATTCAAGAAAAAATTGATGAAATTAAGAAAAAACCAAGAGAAAGTTAGGGAAATTTTAATGATCTATGCAAAGGTCTTTTAAGTTCATATTTTTATAATAGACAATTTGATGGAAAGATTGCTGAAATTATTGCTTTTGATCGTGAATTAACAGCATCAGAAAGGGCACATGTTACTCATTATTTATCTAAGAAATGGGGATTAGAATCTATATCTGATAGTGATGATGATGGCACTAATGATAATGTTGATCCAACACCAGCTGGTAGTTAAAATAGCACAATAGAGTTGTCACAACAAATTAGGGTAAAAAATTTACAGAAACTATATTAATAAACAGTTTTGAAGGGATGATTAGATAGATCTTGACTTCAAATTGCTTAAATCTAGAATTTGTCATTCATTTAATTTAAAATCTAGAAATAATCTAATTAATCATGACAAATAAATTGCTTATTGCCAATAGGGGCGAAATAGCTTGTAGAATCATTAAAACTTGTAAAAAATTAGGTATTAAAACTGTTGCTGTTTATTCGGATGCGGACACTAATTCTCTCTTTGTTCAAATGGCAGATGAATCTTATAATATTGGTCCTGCCCCATCTGCAAAAAGCTATCTCAATATCGAAAAAATTATTGATGTTATTCAAAAAACCGGAGCAAATTTAGTTCATCCTGGATATGGATTTTTATCTGAAAATGCCAAATTTGTTGAAGAATTAGAAAAAAGAAATATTCGATTTGTTGGACCAAGTTCACAATCAATTGCCATGATGGGCGATAAAATTGAGTCTAAGAAGATTGCCATTGAAGCAAAAGTAAGCACAGTTCCTGGTCATATGGGTATTGTATCTGAGAGTTCTGAAGCTAAAAAAATTGCTAAAAAAATTGGCCTACCAGTAATGATTAAAGCTTCTGCCGGTGGTGGTGGTAAAGGTATGAGAGTGATTTATGATGAAGATAAAATTGCAGATGCTTTTGAATCAACAACAAATGAAGCAAGAAATAGCTTTGGCGATGATAGAATTTTTATTGAAAAATTTATTGAAAATCCAAGACATATTGAAATACAAATAATTGCTGATAAGGAAGGAAATGTAGTTTGTTTAGGTGAAAGAGAATGTTCTATTCAAAGGAATAATCAAAAAGTTATTGAGGAAGCTCCGAGTCCATTCATTGATCCAAAAACTCGTAAAAAAATGTATGATCAATCAGTAAAATTAGCCAAAAAAGTTGATTATTTTTCTGCCGGTACCATTGAATATGTAGTTGATAAAGACAAGAATTTTTATTTTCTAGAAATGAATACTAGGTTACAAGTTGAACATCCTGTGACTGAATTAATTACTGGCTTAGACTTAGTGGGGTTGATGATTGATGTTGCTTTGGATAAAAAATTACCATTTACACAAGATGATATCAAATTAAATGGCTGGGCCATGGAATCCAGAATATACGCTGAAGATCCAGCTCGTAATTTTTTACCTTCTAGTGGCAGGTTAAATCTTTATATTGAACCAGATGAAAATGAACATGTGAGAGTTGATACTGGAATTTATGAAGGTGGCGAAGTTAGTATGTTTTATGACGCTATGATTGCTAAATTATGTTCATATGGTAAAAATCGTGATGAAGCAATTGAACATATGAAAAGAGCTTTAAGTAATTATGCTATAGCTGGTATTTCTCATAATATTACTTTCCTCGAAACCATTATGAGAAATGCCAGATTTTGTAGTGGAGAAATTTCAACAAATTTTATCAAAGAGGAATTTAGCAAAGGATTTTTAGGTAATCAGTTAGATAGTCAAGATAAAAGAGACTTAATCTCAACTGCCATGTTTATCTATAATAAAAATTATAGCAGAAATTCTCGTATTACTGGTAGATTAAGCAAGGAATCTAAACAAATTAATGACCGTTGGGTGGTAATGCTTGATGATGAATCTTATTTGGTACAAATTTTATCACATTCTGAAGAAGAAATGATAATTAATTGTGATAATACTGAAATTAAAATTGCCACCTATTGGAAAAATGGTGATAAATTATTTAAAGCTACTGTTAATAATGTTGAAATCGGCGTGAATATTAAAAGTAACAATAGATCTGGTGGGTATTTATTACAACATTCTGGCTCTGATGTTTATGCTCAAGTTTTATCACTTCGAAATGCTGAATTATATAAATTCATGCCAAAATTAGAAAAAAATGCTAAACCAACTGAATTAACATCACCAATTACTGGAAAAATTATTAAGTTTAAAGTTTCTGAAGGTGATGAAGTTAAAGCTGGTCAAGAATTATTAGTTATTGAAGCTATGAAAATGGAAAATATAATTTGCACTGATTATGATGTAAAAATCAAAAAAATAGAATTTTCTGAAAATGATGCTGTTGGAGTTGGTCAAACCATAATAAGTTTTGCTTAGGAAATATTGAAGAAGAAAGATGGATGATATTGGATCTAAAATCATAAAATTAAAAAAAGACCTGAACGCTGTAATTCTATCCCATTTTTATCAAGATGATGAAATTCAGGATATTGCTGATTTTGTTGGCGATTCTTTGGATTTGTCTCGCAAAGTCACGCCACTGATGCTGATATAATTATTCTTTGCGGAGTAAGATTTATGGCTGAAGTTGCAAAAATATTAAATCCCAGCAAAAAAGTTTTAATTCCCGATATGAATGCAGGTTGTAGTTTAGAAGATTCTTGCAAACCAAATGAATTTGCTAAATTCAGAGAAAAACATCCAGATCATATAGCCCTAACTTATATTAACTGCTCTGCTGAAATTAAGGCTTTATCCGACATCATAGTCACCTCAACTAACGCTATGAAAATTGTTAATCAAATTCCAAAAGATCAAAAAATAATTTTTGCACCAGATCGTCATTTAGGCAGCTACATTTCTAAACAAACTGAAAGAGATATGCTTTTATGGCATGGAAGTTGCATTGTTCATGAACAATTTAGTGAAAAAGAATTGATCAAATTACAAGTCAGACATCCTAAAGCAAAAATTATTGCCCACCCAGAATGTCCTGAAAATTTATTATCTTACGCCCATCATATTGGCTCAACATCTTCTCTCTTAAAATTTACAACTGAAAATATTGGTCAAGAATTTATTGTCTTAACTGAACCTGGTATAATTCATCAAATGAAAAAATTAAATCCGACAGGAAAATTTTATGACTGTCCGGGAATCGATCAATCAGGTTGCGTTTTATGTAACACTTGCCCTTATATGCAATTAAATACTCTTGAAAAATTATATCAAGTAATGAAGAATCAAAATAATGAAATTATTTTGGAAGATCATTTAATGAAAAAAGCATCCTCCTCCTTAGAGAAAATGCTTAAAATGTCTTAAAATATTTTTAATCAATATTACTGGAAGGGTGGCCGAGTGGTTGAAGGCGCACGCCTGGAAAGCGTGTATGGGGTTATTGCCTCATCGAG
>JAYQKE010000010.1:0-6808 GCA_038142525.1 Rickettsiales bacterium | reverse complement strand
GTGATCCAGCTATGGAGGATGCTATATATGATAGAATAAGTTTTTCAAAAATTTTAAATATTGATATTGGTATTGATAATGTTCCGGATGAGACTGTGATATTGAGATTCGGACCAAGAGATGTCTTCTACCAAGAAAGGGAAGAATTATTATTTTGGCATGAAGTCTCATATTGGTGTGCAAACTAAGGGTAAGCCAATTATTCATTCTATTGTCACGACGACAGCTAAAGATCATGATTCTACTAAAACAGAGGAGTTATTACATGGTGATGAAACTTCTTTATTTGGTGACAAGGCCTATGATGATAAGGCAATAAAAAGATTTTGTAGGAATCACAATATATTTTATGGTATAACCAATAGAGCTAAATCTAACAAAAAACTTTCAAATAAGCAAAAAAAGAGGAATAAACAATTTTCATCAGTTCGAGCTAAAGTTGAACATCCATTTCAAATTATAAAGCATCTTTGGGGCTATAGAAAGGTTAGATATAATGGTTTACAAAAGAATACTAATCAATTACAAATGCTATCATCCCTTGCTAATCTCTATATGGTTAGAAAAATACTACCAAATACAGCGTAACAAGGGATAAATGTGTCTAATTTAGCCAAAAATGGTAAAATTAGACAAGAAACTAGAGAAATTACCACAAATAATGCCTAAATTTGGATAAAGATTGTTAATTTTTAACAAAATTAGCAATCTTTATCCAAATTATAAAAATTTTTTTCTGAAAAATGAAAAAATAGACAAAATTAAATAGGAAAATCAGAGGTTCCTTATCTTATGGAGCGAAAAAATCTTTTTATGGCTCAACTCATATCAACGAATATAAATCAAACTTCAAGAAAAAATCGTTGTTATGATTGCAAAAAAGACTTCTCAATAAGAAAAGGTACAATTTTTGATGACTCACGATTAAGTTTACAAAAATGGTTTATGTGTATATTCTTAATCAATTCAAACAAAAAAGGAATTTCAAGTTGCCAATTAGCTAATCAAGTTGGAATTACGCAAAAGTCGGCTTGGTTTGTTTTGCAAAAGAATAAGAGAGGCTTGCAAATCAAAAGATTTCAACAAACCTTTTAGCGGTGAAATTATTGAAGTTGATGAGGCTTATATTGGCGGCAAAGAACAAAATCGCCATATGAAAGATAGAATAAAAAAGGAGTTAAGAAAAAAGCAGTCGTCATTGGCTTAATTGACAGAGAAAGCAAGAAAGTTAAAGCAATTAAAGTTGAAGATGCAAAAAGCTAATACCCTGCAAAATGAGGTTTATAAAAACCTTAAAGAGGGCGATATTTTAATTACAGACGAGTCAAAAGCTTATCACTCAATATCGAACTTTAGATTTAATCACCAAAGAGTAAATCACAGTCAAGGCGAATATTCAAAACAAGGATTTACCAATAAACAAAATGAAGAGCGAAAAGCCTTTAAGATTCATACAAACAGCATTGAGGGCTTTTGGTCTCACTTGAAGCGAGGAATTAACGGCGTTTATCACTGGGTAAGCCATAAGCATATTCAAAAATACTGCAATGAGTTTGTTTATAAATACGACACAAGACATTTACAAAATAATGAAAGATTTGTTGATTGCTTGAAAAATATAAGCAATACTAAAATTACCTATAATAACTTAATAAACTAAAAACTATGAAACAGGCAATTAGAATACCTGAAATACAGGATAGGGATTATAGCTTTGGAGAAGTGATGAATAAATTAACCAATCAAGCAAGAAAAAACATTTTACAGTAGCGAGCCTTTTTGCGGGAATTGGTGGCGTTGATTTGGGTTTTGAAAATGCTGGATTTAGCATAAAATGGGCAAATGAAATTGATGAAAAAGCCTGTAAAACATACAGAGCAAACTTTTCTCATAAAGTTATTTGCGATGATATAAAAAACTTAAACCCTAAAAAGCTAGAAAAGGTTGATATTTTGACAGCAGGCTTTCCTTGTCAGGCTTTTTCTATTGCTGGTTATAGAAAAGGTTTTGAAGATGATAGGGGTTCAATATTTTTTGATCTAATGAAGATTGCAAAAGAAATAAAGCCAAGAGTTTTATTTTTAGAAAATGTTAAAAATTTAAAATCACATCATCAAGGGCAAACATTTAAACATATTGTAAGTTATGTGGAAGAACTATGTTATAAAATAAAATATCAAGTAATGAACACTTGCGAATATTCAAATATACCGCAAAACAGAGAGAGAATTTATATTGTATGTTTTTTAAATCAAAAAGATTATGATAATTTTGAATTTCCTAAAAAAACAGATAAAAGACTTTCTATAAAAGATTTAGTTGACAGAAAAGTTAATGACAATTCATATTATTATAACAAAACAAAGTATTATGATACTTTAAAGCAAGAAATGAAAAGCCAAGATACTTGTTATCAATGGCGCAGGCAATATGTAAGAGAAAATAAAAGTAATTTATGCCCTACATTAACCGCAAATATGGGAACTGGCGGACATAATGTGCCTTTAGTGCTTGATGACAAAGATATTAGAAAGTTAACTCCTAGAGAATGTGCAAGATTTCAAGGTTTTAATGATAGTTTTAAATTGCCAAGTGATATGCCAAAATCGGCGCTTTATAAGCAATTTGGCAACAGTGTAAGCGTTCCTGTTATACAAGCTATCGCAAAAGAAATTCTAAAAGCCTTAAAATCTTAAATAATGACTGAAAATAATAAATGGATAATCAATATTACAAATATTGAACAAGGTTTATTTAGGCCAATGAATGGAAATGCGGACGAATTAATAGCTGTAGGAAGAGTTATTAAAGCAGGCTTTCCTTGCTCAAGAGTTGATGTAACGAATGCAAAATATGATGCAATAGTTGATATTGGAGGTTATCAAAAGCTTTTAAGGATTCAAATTAAGGGAACTGGTAACAATTCTTTAAATTTTACGGGTGGCACAAGAAGCGGACAGCAAATATCTAGGCAAGCTGAAAATAGAAAGTATAAATATACTAAGAAAGATTGTGATTTAATAATAGGTGTTGATTCTAACAACGGAGATTGCTACATAATACCAGTTGAAGACTTAGAAAATTGGGGCGAAAACAAATCATTAAACAAATTACAAGATTATAAAGAAAATTGGGAAATTTTAATTAACCTTGCTAAGGGGAAAGAAGTATATAAACGCCGAATATGAACAACTCAATAGTTGAAAATTTTATTTTATATTTTACAATCTGTTGCTTGCAAATTAAGCAATAAAATAAATAAATTTAGTATTTGATGCATTTAGATAAAACAGTTTTTTTTAGTTCAAATTTACCCTTTATAATCGAGATTTATCAAAAATATCTTGAAAACCCATCTTCAATTGACACTAGTTGGGTTAATTTTTTTAATGAAAATCAAGAAGATATTGAAAAATTAATTGATGATAAGGATGGAGCTTCTTGGTCCAAGAAAGATATCTCTATTTTAAATTTTAATTATGATATTTCTTCAATGGCCAAGCCTGAAGAAAAAAATCAAAAAAAAACTAGTAAATCTGCTGATCTTGAAATTAAAATCAATAATCTCATTACAGCTTATAGAAATTTTGGTCATTTAAATGCCGATTTAGATCCTTTAAAATTAGCCCAAAAAGAATTTCCAATTGAAATTGATCCCAAATTTCATAATATTTCTCCAGAAGAATTAAATAAAGAGATCGATCTTCAAGGTAAATTAGGTCTTAAAAAAGCTAAAATTTCTGATATTATTAATAAATTAAATCAAACTTATTGTTCTAAAATCGCTTCTGAGTTTGAATATATTAGAAATTTTGAACAAAAAAGATTTTTGGAAGAAAAAATTGAAAATTTAACCGCAGAAAAAATTTCTAAAGATGATCAAATTCGTATTTTAAAAGATATTATTCGTACTGAAAATTTTGAACAATTTTTGCATAAAAGATTTCCTGGTGCTAAGAGATTTTCGGTTGAAGGTGGCGATAGTTCAATTAATGCTGTTGAAGAAATTATTGATAATTCTGCCAAAAATAAAGTCAAAAAAATTATCATTGGTATGGCTCATAGAGGCCGTCTTAATGTTTTAACTGGAGTTATGGGCAAGCCCTATTCCCAAATGATTGCTGAATTTAAAGGCGCTCCTGGAATTCCAAAAGAAATCACTAAATCTGGCGATGTAAAATATCATATGGGTTATGCCAATTCTCGTGAAATTGCTGGCAATAAAATTGATCTTTCTTTGGCTTTTAATCCTTCCCATTTGGAAGCTGTAAATTCTGTTGTTTGTGGTAGGGTCAGAGCTAAACAAGATTTTTATAATGATTCTGATCGTAATTCTGCCCTGGCAATTTTAATTCATGGCGACGCCGCTTTTGCTGGCCAGGGTTCAGTTGCTGAAAATCTTATGATGAATGGTTTGGAAGGATATAATACTGGGGGTGTAATTCATATTATCACCAATAATCAAATTGGTTTTACTGCTAATCCTGAAGATTCTCGTAGTACAACCTATGCTTCCGACCTTGCTAAAGCAATTGATGCACCAATTTTCCATGTTAATGGTGATGATGTAGAGGCGGTTGTAAAAATTACCAAATTAGCAGCTGCGTATCGTCAGAAATTCAAAAAAGACATTATTTTAGACATTATTTGTTATAGAAGATATGGCCATAATGAGGGGGATGAGCCTTTATATACTCAGCCAGTAATGTATAAAATTATTAAAAACCACCCTACTTTAAAGAAACTTTATTCTGAAAAATTGATTTCTGCTGGCGCTATATCTCAGGAGGAATTTAAAAAATTAAATGATGAATTTAATTCTCATTTAGAAAAATCCTTCACTGAAGCAGAAAAATTTCAAGCTAAAAAAGGTGATTGGCTTGAAGGGGAATGGAAAAATGTTAAAAATGGTGATAATAAAATTCCAGAAACTGGTATTGAGACTAAAAAATTAAAAGATATTTTCGCTAAAATTAGTGAAATTCCAGAAGATTTTAATATTAATCCTAAGATTTCTAAACAATTTCAACAAAAAATAGAAATATTTAATTCAGAAGAAAATATCAATTGGGGCATTGCTGAATCTTTGGCTTTTGGCTCTTTAATTGAGGAAGGTTCAAATGTTAGAATTACTGGCCAAGATGCCGGAAGGGGAACATTTAGTCACCGTCATTCTGTTTTAACCGATTATGAAACTGGTAATAGAATTGACACCTTAAATAATATTAAAGGTGCTAGATATGAAGTTTATGATTCTATTCTTTCAGAATATGCAGTTTTAGGTTTTGAATATGGTTATTCTTTATCTTCGCCTGATAATTTAACCATTTGGGAAGCACAATTTGGTGATTTTGCTAATGGCGCACAAATTATTTTTGATCAATTTATTGCTTCAAGTGAAGTGAAATGGCTGAGAAAATCTGGCTTAGTTTGTTTACTTCCTCATGGTTATGAAGGACAAGGTCCAGAACATTCTTCTGCTAGGTTAGAAAGGTTTTTACAATTAGCGGCTGATGATAATATGAGAATTTGCAATATTACAAATCCAGCAAATTTCTTCCACGCCCTGCGTCGTCAAATTCATTCTAAAGATAGAAAACCTTTGATTGTAATGTCACCAAAATCATTACTTCGTCATAAATTAGCAGTTTCAAAATTGTCAGAATTTGCTCCAAAAACTAAATTTCAGCCAATCTTAACTGAAAATTCTAACACTAAAAAAATTAAAAAGGCAATTTTATGTTCTGGTAAAATCTATTATGATTTAATTGAGGCTAGAGAAGCTAAAAAATTAGATCATATTACTATTATTAGATTGGAAGAAATTTATCCTTTTCCATCAGAATTGATTAAAAAAGAATTACAAAAATATAAATTAACCGAAATAATCTGGTGCCAGGAAGAGCCAAAAAATATGGGTAGCTGGTTTTTTATTCGTGATTATCTTGATGAAATTTTAGAAGAATCAAAGATTAATCTTCGTTTAAAATATGTTGGTAGAATTGCCTCTGCCTCACCTGCTACTGGTTATGCTTCTTACCATAAGGAGGAACAAGAGAAATTAATTAATGAGGCTATAAAATTATAATTCTCGACCGAATTGTCGCTCCGAATCAATCACCGAATGTGATAGTGAAGATGGTGGGGTTTTCCATTTACCTTCTAAATATTTTATAAATTCTTGTCTTTTTGATTTTATGTCCTCTCTATCTGCTTCAGTTATCCCTTGAGATCTATCTAACAATTTTGTCAATTCCTTGTCTAATTCGGTTTCTTGATCATTTTCATCTCTTAACATCTTATAAAGGAACCTCTGAAAAACCAATTATCTAATTTATAGATTTGAAACTGTTTAATTTTGTTATTTTTGCCAAAGTTTAGCAAAGTTATTTTATCTTAAATTCCCATATCTTTACCCACGATAGTCCTTAAAAAAACATTAATCTAAGCAAATAAAAGCTTGCAACCGACTTTTTAGTTCTATATACTCGTGCCTATTATTAATTCTTTACTCACGATTATGAGCTATATCAGATACAAAAAAGTTGGAGACAGGGAATATGCATATGAAATAACGGCCTATTGGGATAAAAAGAAACAACATTCCAAGCAAAGACAGCAAATATCTTGGAATTGTCCTAGATAAAGAAGCTGGAATATTTCAGGAGGTAAAAAGAAGAAAGAGAGATTTAAATGGAAAAGTTATTTCCAATCCAAAAAGGGTTATGGCACAACCATTTAAGGAGAGGGAAATTGTATCTTTTGGTAGTGGCTACTTAACCAAGAAACTAATTGATGAAGATGATGT
>JAYQKE010000009.1:0-31924 GCA_038142525.1 Rickettsiales bacterium | reverse complement strand
AAACAACATCAATTACGAACTTTTTAAAGACTCAATTCGAATCCCAATTTAACATTCAAACCAGCGACTAATTTTTAGGATTTAATTCCACCAAAACTCTATTGTCCTCATTCTCAAATCTAATGCCATTTTCTTCAAAAACTCCTACCAGTTTTTGCATAGTTTCGATCCTTAAATTCCTCACTCCTCTCTCAAAATCACCTATGGTTGATTTAGCAACGCCGACTTTCTCGCATAATATATCCTGATTCCAGTCTAGAAGTACTCTGGCAACTTTGCATTGTTTGTAATTAATTATGATATTCATGCTTAATTAACTTGATTAGTCAGTGTTTTAATAGTATTATAGAGTTTAATAATAGTTTCTATATCTTCTCTAAAGTTGATTCAGCTATTATAAATATCGTAATTATTTTAACAACCTTAAATTTTTCTAATTATGTTTAAAAAATAAAAGAAAGCAGTGATCAATGTCACGCTAAAATTGAACAGGTTAAAAGTTTAGCCGGCTCAATTGCTCATGAAACAAGAAATCCGCTTGCAGGTATCAAAGGATGCTGTGAGTTAATGAAAAACAATTTAAATGAATTAATTGAATATATTGATCTGGTGGCAGATTCATCGAGTCAGGGTTTAGCGATGATTGATATGATTATGGCAAATATTCGGGAGGGTAAAATTGATACGAGTAATTTTACTGATCTTTCAATTTCTGATACAGTTAAAAAAGCTCTTAAACAATTCACCTATAGAAATGAAGAGGAGAAAGGTTTGATCAGTTTTGATTTAGAACAAAATTTCATTTTTAGAGGTGATGAAAATATGATGATTTTTGTCATTTATAATCTGCTCAAAAATGCTCTTCATTATAAAGCTAAAATTGAAATCAGAACAGAAATAAAATCTAACGGCAATTATCTATATTTTAAAGATTATGGCCCTGGAATTGAATCTGATAAATTGGAGCTAATTTTTGAAAGTTTCTTCACCTCTGGCAAAAAAGATGGAACAGGCCTTGGTTTACCATTCTGCCGAAGAATTATGAGGGCTTTTGATGGAAAAATTATTTGCAAATCTGAGATGGAAAAAGGAGCAGAATTTGAAATGAAATTTCCAAACTAAAAATATTCAAAAAATTATCTTCAAACAAGTTGACTTCAATTCCTTTCAGAGCGTTCATATGAAGGTAAGGCTAGTAAGCTGTTGTTAACCATTTAGTAGGTAAAAAAATGAACGATAAAACCACTTTACAAAACCACCTTGAATCATTCAAATCTCAGATGAAAGAAGTGAATGAATCTCTCTATAAATTTGAATCTGAATTTGAAAAAGAAAAAGCCAAAATTGAAAAATTGAGACATTCTTTTGTCACAGTAGTGAAGTTAATTAATAGTGAAATGTTGAGAACAATGAAGAATGTTGAGGGTTTACTAAAACTTTCTAATTTGAAAGAATAAAAGATAAATTTTTAATTGTTTTTTGAAAGAAAGTGGTTTATAAATTCTAGCTATTTTAGAATGGGATTTTTGTTTGTTTTCAATTTCAAAAAAAATAATTTTGATATGACAAGCATTTTTCACCTGAACTTTATTGAGTATTAATTAAATATGCAAGCATATAAAATCAATATTGTTGACATTAATTTTTTGAACTAACTTAAAAGTTTGTAGGAATTCATGGCAATGACATCAAATTGGATACCAAATATAAAAAAGGCTTGGAAAGGTGAAGAAGACTTTTGGAAGATCTTTTGGTTTTTTGGAGTTCTTGGGGGGATTGTGGTTTCTTTTATATGGCCTTTATATAAAATGCTAAATGTTACATTTCCTTATTTTTATTCTTTTTTTATTATAACAAGTATATATAATATTATTTTTTTAAAACTATGCTTTAGATCTAAGAAAAAAAAAATATTCAGAAAAGATTCTATATTATATTCAATTGCCACTTAACATTATAAGTTTTCATTTGTGTGTTTTTTTTTCTATTGGAATTGTAGGTTATGGTGTAGGCTTTGTGGATAGATCGGTGTTCGTGCTTATGGTCTTATCAATTTTTTTTATAACTTATATTTTTTATTGTAAAACTTTCACTCACTATCAAAAAATCAAAAAAACATTAAATAGTTAATTTTATGGCAGATAATAAAATCATTACTCAGGAACATATAAATCAAATGAAGCAGATGCTTCAAGATGATAACAGAACAGGAGTTTATCTAAAATATTTTGAGTTAACTGGAAGTAATCAAGCTTTAACGGAAGCTAAAATATCAACTTTTAGTGGATTTTATGGTGGAGTTGCGGAACTTGCAAATGAGAATATCAAAGATTTATATCCTGTTGAATATAATATTGAAGTTGATCAATTTTCCCGTGAAATAACAGCCAGATTCATTGAGGATTTAGAAGATAATCTGCAAGATAATGGCAATGGATATTTAACGGATGATGAGATGCAATATTCGGCACGAAGTGTTTGGGATGATAAAGGTCTTGGCGATCAATTTCCAGGCAATATACAAAACTTTGATACATTTGTTAGTGACGGAACTTTTATTTCAGTAAAAAATATCGTTAAAGAAATCTTTACCCTTGGTCAGTTATCTGACGGCTCCCCAATTCGTCCTGAAGATTTCAATTCCAAAGTCTTATATGATAATGACTATGAAATAAGAGAAATATCTCATGATGGAGAGACCATATCCTATCTTGCTAATAAAGATACAGGTAAGGTAATGCATGTATGGGGTAATCAAGTTAGCGAAGATTTCAAATATACAAAATTATTATTAGAGAGAGGCAATCTAAATGAAGGAGAGTTTCATTATATTTCTGGAAGAACATTTACATATTCAGAGGGCGATGATTTTCTTTATGGAGATATAGATTCTCCTACTCAAATCAAAACTCTTCCATCAATAGTTGTTAAAATTGGTGGCAAATTAGTAAATATTGATGTTCCTGAAGAAATGATAAATTCTGATGGAACAATATCAAAAGAGAATGTTATCAAATTATCATCAGAATTTGCTAAAAATAATGATATTGAAGATTATTCTCTTAACATTAGAGAAGATAAAAATATTGATATTAGTGTTAATAGCGGGTCGGTAAAAATCGATAATTTTGACCAGCTAGATAATCTAAGTAAAATTACCCTAGTTAAAGAATTAAATCTAATCAATAAAACCATTACCTTCAAAAATCCAGATGGTTCTTTTGAATCTTTTAGAATAGATGATACTTTAGTAGAGATAGCAAATCAAAATAACCTTGATTTAGAGTCGCTTGCAATTGCTGCGCAAATGGACAATCTTATTCTTTAGAAGATAGACAAGTGATAGCGGATAATGGTGGTGCTATGTATGTTTATCGAACAGATGAAGAATTAAAAATAACTCATACAGATAATGATTTTGATTATGTTTCAATAGTTCCAGAGCATAAACAGTTGGAATATTTATCTGATTTGTTTACTGGTGTTGATATTGTTAAATCTTATAAAGTTTCTTCTGGTGACACCTTATCTTCACTTGCAACAAAATTTGGAACAACAATATCAAGATTGCAAGAATTAAATGGCATAGATAATCCAGATCAAATAGATGTTAATCAGGTTATAAAATATGATGATATTGAGACGCAAAATAAGTTAAAGGTCAATGACAAAATAGTAGAAAAAACAGATGGTGACACAGAAACCCTCCTAGCCAATTCTGGACATGTAGCAACTGATGCTGTATATATTGATGCTGATGGCAAACCTATTTCAGCCGAAGATGCTTTTTATGTTTTTGAGGATGAAAATGGTAAAAAACAAACAATTAAAAAGGAAGGAGTACAAGTTGTTGCAAAAGATGGTAATAAATATGAGGTAGAATCTTTAGAAACGCAACGACAAATAAGTAAAATAGAGGCTTTTACTAAATTCATTTCTAAAGAAGTCGATACTGGAATAGATCCTCTAAATATATTATTCAATAATTATAGAGATGACATGGTCTGATATTTTATCCCAAATTATTCTGGGAGAATCAGCGGAAGAAGTCGCAGAGAAAACATTAAAATATTATGCATCAAAGGCGGTTGCTGATTCTCTAATAAATGATATATCATTTATCAACCCCAAAACCGCAAGCTGGAGGAGTCGCAAGTCAAGCATTAACAAAGTTTGCAACAGATATCATGTTTTCCCACCTCAATGGTGAAAATATGAATAGTACTGATTATCTACATAGTGCAATTGAAGCAACCGCTACTGGTGCGCATTATTTTGTCGCAACATATGCATTAGGTGGTACTGCTATAGGAGCATCTAGCGGAGCAGTAACTGGCGTTGTTTGCAGGCAATGCCACTGCTACAGGAACTGTCGCCGCCTCAGGATCTGCCGACCCAACAGGAGTTGCTGTTGTAGTTGCAGTAACTGTAGCAGTTGTAACTAGTACTATAGATCAATTAGAGGATAACCAAAAAATGAATAGCGAAGAATTTGAACAATTCGCTATTAATACTGTATCTAATGCTATTGTTGCTGGAATTACTGCTTTGCAATTGCTGTTTTAGTTCCTTTTCCTGTTGGAGCTGTTGTCTTTGCTATTTTTGCAAGAACTCATGGTGCTTGCAATTCACAATGCTGTTTCTGATACATATTTTTCTACAAAATCTGCTTATAAATCTTTAGAAGATACTAAGGAAGAAATAACCCAAGGAGTTGATAAGGTTTTATCTGATAATGGATTTGAAGTTAGCTTTAATGAAATCTTATCAATTAATTCACCTGAAGTTTTAAAAAATACTCTGAAGAAATTTGAAGATATGCTAACCAATCCTGATGATACCATCAAGAATATGCTATCTTTACTTTCTGATTATAAGTCATTTGAAGATTTAGGGAAATTAGCATTAAAATCTACTGAAGATATTGGTAAAACATTTTTAAAATTAGCTGAAGATATATATAATTTACCAAAAAATTATCTTTTAGACGTAACAAGAGCTCAAATAGATCTATTTGCAGGAGGTTATGGTATGGAACTTGCTCCTGGAGAATATTGGAATCCAGAAGCGTCAACAAAAATTGTTGAAAAAGAAGATGGCTCAGGCAATATAGTTTTTGCACTTAATCAAGATGGAACATTGGCCAGAGCAAGAGATGGTTTTGATGATGACATAGTTGGAACTAATGGCAATGATGTTTTGGTTGGAGGGTCTGGAAGCAACATCATTCAAGGAAAAGCTGGAAACGACCATATTGAAGGTCGTTCAACTAATGATCAATTATTTGGCGGAACTGGTGATGATTTAATAGAGGCTGGTGCTGGTGATGATGCGGTACTTGGAGAGGATGGAAATGATATAATTCATGCAGGTTCGAAAATGACCAAATTGATGCTGGTTCTGGAAATGATATTGTAGTTGCCGGCTCAGGTGATGATGTTATAGTATCTGGAGATGGTAAAGATGTGGTTTATGGTGATGAAGGAGATGACCAAATTGCTTCTGGTTCTGGCGATGATATCGTTGTCGGAGGGTTAGGATCTGACACTATAACAGGCGGAGATGGAAGAGATAAGATTTATGGATCTGAAGGTAATGATAATATTTCGGGCAATGCAGGCAACGATATATTAATAGGTGGAAATGATGACGATACTATTTCTGGGGGTGATAATGATGACCAAATAATTGGTGGCTCAGGAGTTGATATTCTCTATGGAGATTTAGGGCATGATACTATCGCTGGTGGAAAAGATAATGATCTAATATTTGGAGGTCTTGGCAATGACGAAATTGGTGGAGGATTAGGTGATGATACTCTTTCTGGTGAAATTGGCGATGATATGATTAGTGGTGGTGATGGGATTGATACAATAGATGGCGGTGATGGAATTGACATAATTAGTGGTGATACTGGTAATGATATTTTGTCTGGTGGTGCTGGGGATGATACTTATATCTTCAAATCAGGCGATGGTCAAGACGAAATTACGGATACAAGTGGAACTCTAGATACTCTTCGTTTCATAAATTTAGATATAGCTAATGTAAATTTTACTAAATCTGGTAATGATTTAGTAATTTCTTTTACTGGCTCGTCTGATTCAGTGACTATCAAAGATAATTTCTCGGGAAATGTCTTTAACCCAACTATTGAATCTTTAGAATTTACGAGCATAGGAGTTGCTGGTGGTAATTCTATTGATCTAACTTCTGTCACTTATGACTCAGGATCTGATAGCTTTAATTATAGTTCAGGGGGTACAGTAAATGAGGATGTAACATTGCAAAATGTTCTATTAGATGATAGTAAGGGGGCAGTTACCTCTCTTGATAATTTTTATCATATGACCTACAAGGAGTTGACCTAGATGTCACAGAGCAACTTTATAATAATATAGATTATGAATTCTATAATGATATAGAGTGGAGAAGCTACAAAAAGAAAAGAAGCTCATTTGGTGGTCATTATACAGTTTGGTACAAACATTATGAAAAATATGTAAATGGTTTTGATAATAGTGATGATCGCTTAGTTGGAAACTTCTGGGATGAAATTATCAATGGTAAATCAGGAGATGATTTCCTTTATGGCAATAATGGCAATGATACTATTTATGGAGAAGATGGCAATGATTTTTTAAGTGGTGGATATGGTAATGATACATTATATGGTGGAGTTGGCGGTGATAATTTAGAAGGTGGAAGTGGAAACGACACTTTAAATTCAGGCTCTGGAGATGATAAAATCAGCACGGGTGAAGGAGATGATATTGTAAATGCTTCTTCAGGCAATAACACTATCGTTGCTGAATTTGGTAATAATATTATTAATGCTGATGGAGGTGATAATGTAATTGCAGGAGGAGCAGGAAATGATTTAGTTACAGTCCAAAATGGCGATAATATTGTTGATCTTGGTGATGGTAATAACAGTCTAACAGCAGGAGATGGTAACAATCTAATAGAATCTGGAACTGGGATTGATAGAATTACAGCCGGAAAAGGCAATAATAATATCAGAACAGACGCAGGGAATGATTATATCAATGTGGGAAATGGAAATAATTTTATTAATTCAGGAACAGGTGATGATTTAATTGTTACAGGAAATGGAAATAATATAATCTATGCTGATGATGGTAATGATAAATTATTTGTAGGTTCAGGTGATAATGAGATCTATCTTGGCTATGGTGATGATATTTTAAATATTGGTCTTGGTAATAATAATATTTATTCTGATGCTGGTAATAATATCATCACGATATCTGCCAATCCTTTTTCATCAAGAGATGATGCCATAGATGAGTTTAATAATATTAATGTTAATTCACTAATAGAGTCACAATCTCTTTTATCTTCTAATGCCTTAACTACAAATTATTTTAGCAATATCAGAACTGCTCATGGTAATGATCAAATTAAAATTGCTTCTGGTGCTACTATAATTGCAACTGGTGCTGGCAATGATAATCTAGAAATTGGCGATGGTACTTCTCATCAAATCAATTTAAATCAAGGGAATAATGTTGCTAAAATCGGTAATGGAGATATTAGTTTAAGTGCAGATGATGGTAATAATAAAATTACTACAGGTAATGGACAAAATGATATAGATTTAGGTGATGGTAATAATGAACTAACTACCAATGCAGGAAATGCTAATATAAATATTGGCGATGGTCACAATATAATAAATTTAAATGGTGAATCTTTAGAGTTTGATCATGAATATTATATCCAAAATTATGGAGAAGAAATTCCTGATCTTGGGTTAGGAGAAGAGGAGAATGCCAAAAAACATTTTGATGAGGTTGGTAAATATAGAAATTTTAATCCAAATGAATATTTTGATACAGAGTTTTATCTGGCAAATAATGATGTAACTCTAGCAGAAAATCAAACCCCATTTGATCATTACCACGAAATTGGAAGTAAAGAGAATTATTTACCAAATGGCAATTTGCAAGATAGCAAAAATATAGTTAATCTTGGAGATGGTAATAATATTATTAATGGTGATAATTCAGTAAATGAATTAAATATTGGTGATGGTAATAATGTCATTAACACCAATATAAATAATGACAAAATAATAGTTGGAAATGGCAATAATCAGATAAATTCAGGATCTGGAAATGATGAAGTTACAGCAGGAAATGGCGACAACATAATAAATAGCGGGTCGGGAGATGATATTTTAAATATTGGTAATGGTGATAATATTATAGATACGGGATATGATAATGATAATGTAACAATTGGTGATGGTAATAATGAAATTAATCTTGGGTCAGGTGATGATATTATTACAACTGGATCAGGAAATAACCAAATCAATTCAGGAAAAGGTGATGATGTAATTAATGGAGGAGAAGGAGATAATATTTATATTTATAATAAAGGTGATGGTAATGATACGATAAATGAATCTATTGGTAATGATGTAATTGAGTTTAAAGATCTAAAAGCAAAAGATATTAGATTAAATAAAGATAATGATAATTTAACCATTACTATCAAATCTACTGGTCATATTATTACTATAAACAATTATTTTATAGCAAATAATAACACAATCGATATTTTAAGATTTGCCGATAATTATGAAATAAATCTTGGTGATATTTATGTTGGAACTGACCAAAAAGATGAATTAACAGGATCAGATGATGCAGATCAAGCTTTATTAAATGGTGGCAATGATATTGTGCTTAGTTTTTCTGGTGATGATTATGTAAATGGAGGAACTGGCAATGATTTAATTTTTGCAGGGGATGATAATGATGTTATAGATGGAAATGAAGGTGATGATTATATAGATGCTGGTGGTGGAGATGATTTGATAATAACAGGCGCAGGAAATGACAGAATATTTGGTGGAGAAGGAAAAGATAATTTTGTAATAAGCAAAGCAGAAAATTCAAATGATGTAATTTCAGATTTTGATATTCAAAATGATATTTTAGATTTATCTGAATTTGGAAGAGATTTTACTGATTTAAAATCTCTTAAAACTCTTTATGGAATTAAAACAGATCATAGTGGTAATGTCATTTTAAATCTTCCAAATAGTCAAACCCTAACTTTGAATGGAATTACAACTGAAAGTTTAGAAGAATTAAATATTAATTTTGATATAGAGCAAAAAACAGGATTAATTGGTGATGAAAATAATAATATCCTAACTGGCACTGATGGCTCTGATGAAATCTCTTCTGGCGCAGGAAATGATATTTTAACAGGTAATGCAGGTGAAGATATATTCGTTATATCTCAAAATATAAATGGTGTAGATATTATTGAAGATTTTAAAACCCATGAAGATATAATAAGATTCGATGATACTAATGAAATTACCTTTAACCAATTAAATATAGAGCAAAAAGATGAAAATACCATTATCACTCTTGAAAATAATCAAAAATTAATTTTAAGAGACGTAAATAAAAATAACCTCACTGAGAATCACTTCCAATTTAACCAGTTTAATGGCATTGGAATTCATCAAAGATTTAGCGGTGATTACAATGTGGTGGAATCAACAATCATTGAAGATAGCTCAAATATAAACCCTGATTCTATAGATTATTTTATGCCAAATGAGGCATCTGCTGGCTTTACTGGATCTGGAATTGATAGTACAAATTATTGGACTAGCGCTAATATTCATAATGAAGGAATTGATCATGCTTTATTTAATAGAGAATATGCGAAAGATATACAGGAGGTAAACATGGTCATTGGTACACTGTTAGAAACGGAAATTTTGCAGGAAATGAGCGCTATTGGGAACATCAAAATATTTGTGGCATAAGAAAGGATATATGGCACAATGGTAATGATCAAATGCATGGTGCTTGGTGGAATGAAAATATCTGGGGCAAAGGTGGTCATGATCAAATATTTGGTAATAATGGACATGATACTATTTGGGCAGGAAATGGTAATGATTCAGCTCATGGTGGCAATCATAATGATACTGTTCATGGTGAGAATGGTCACGACTATTTAACAGGAGATAATGGTCATGACAGATTATATGGTGGTAATAATAATGATTATCTTCATGGCGGTAATGATAATGATTACTTAAATGGCGGTAATCATGATGATAAATTAGTTGGAGGTCACGGTTACGATGAATTACATGGAGCTAATGGTAATGACAGGCTATATGGTGGAGATCATAATGACAGACTTTATGGCGGTAATAATAATGATTATCTAAATGGCGAAACTGGCAATGATTATTTAAATGGTGGAACAGGAAGAGATACAATATATGGTGGTTCAGGACATGATACAATTATTGGAGATGATAGAGAGGACTATTATCTAGAAAGAATGGAAACCTACTATACAAGACATTTTAGTGGGGGAAAATTTGGAGTTTGGAAAACTGTTGCTCATCAAAGAAAAATAATTGAGCAATATTGGGGAGATAATGATTTCATCGATGGTGGTTCTGGTAATGATTGGATTCGTGGTTTTGGTGGTAATGATATTCTTTTCGGTGGATCAGGAATTGATACATTAGAAGGAGGCACGAGCAATGATATTCTCTATGGAGGAACTGAGGGAGATATTCTACATGGACAAAATGGAGATGATTATCTTGATGGTGGTTATGGCGAAGATAGAGCCTATGGTGGCGATGGCAATGATTATATAATTGGTGGATCTGATAATAAAGATGATCTTTTAGCAGGTGATTCTGGCCATGATAAAATAATCGCAACTACAGGAAATAATGTAATTGACGGCGGATCTGGAGTGGATCAAATTCAAGGCGGCGATGGTAATGATATAATTTATGGCAATAGTGGAGAAGATGTTATCAAAGGTGGTGCTGGTTCTGATATCATTTTTGGTGGATCTAATGATGATTATATTGATGGTGAAGATGGAAATGATCATTTAATTGGCGGACAAGGAGAAGATGAAATTTATGGTAGTGCTGGTAATGATTTAATAGAAGGTGGAACGGGGGTGATATAATTTATGGCGGTGAGGATCATGATTATTTAATCGGAGATGAGGGAAATGACAAATTATTCGGTGATGATGGTAATGACATAATCTTAGGGGGAGTAGGAAATGACGAAATTACTGGTGGTAAAAATTCTGATATATTAGAAGGGTCAGTAGGAGATGATATTTATCATTATAATATTGGAGATGGTAGTGATCTTATTTTTGAAAACAGCAATTCTGGTGTAGATAAAATCAAAT
The DNA here is from genome assembly GCA_038142525.1 of Rickettsiales bacterium. Classification (GTDB taxonomy): domain Bacteria; phylum Pseudomonadota; class Alphaproteobacteria; order Rickettsiales; family UBA1997; genus CAJQHK01. The sequence goes on along the minus strand of JAYQKE010000009.1, from coordinate 20,686 downwards.
TTGGAAATGATATAGATAAAGATAATATTAATATCAAACAAAATGGTAATGACCTAATTATTAATTTTAACAATTCAGAAGGATCATTAACCATTATTAATCAATTTGAAAATAGTGAATCAAAAATAGAAAAGTTAGAATTTGCTGATGGTAGTGAATTATTATTAGCTGAAATAGGGGATCAAAATATAATTAATGCCTTAATTCTTGACAAAGAAGGTAATGTAAATTCATCTGCAAGGCAAATGGGAACATTCTTTATGATAAATGAAGATGATCAAATAAAAATTGGGGCTGAAGAAAATTCTCTATTATCAAATGTTATTTCACCAAATGGTGATTTTATTTTAGACGCAGAAAATCTAATCTTCACTCCAAATGAAAATTATTTTGGTTTAACCAATATTTCTTATGATCTAACTGATGAATCTGGTAATGTAAATTCCTATAATTACACCATTGCTATCAATCCAGTTAATGATGCACCGATATTAAATTTAGCTCGAGCACAGCTTAATGAAGATTCGTCAATCGAAATTGATGTTTTAGCAAATGCTAGTGATGTTGAAGATCAAAATCTCACTAATTTAGAAATTGGAATTGCTAAAAATGGTAAGGTAGAAATTACTCCTGACAATAAAATAAAATACACTCCAAATCCTGACTATTTTGGTACTGATTCTTTTGAATATTTTGTTACTGATAGTGAAGGATTAACTACAAGTAAAACTTTAAATGTCATTATCAACAATATCGAGGATGTACCAATTATTGTTGATGAATTAAACATCAAATCAGCAGAGGATCAATCTATTACAATTGATATTAATGATCACGCATTTGATGGCGATGGAGATGAATTGATAATAATTGAGGCTACCAATCCAGCAAATGGAGCAGTCACAATAGAAAATAACAATCAATTAATCTATACGCCAAACGCTGATTACAATGGTATTGATTCATTTGATTATGTAATAAGCGATGGCAAAACAGAGTTAACAAAAACCATAAATTTAGAAATATCTTCTGAAAATGATGCTCCGATTGTCATATCATCAGAAGTTAGCGTCAATGAAGATGGTGTTGTAATTATCGATATTTTAAGAGATGTAATTGATAGTGACGGAGATAATGTTGTGATTGAATCAATTAGTAATCCAACAAATGGCGCGGCTGAAATTATAGAAAATAAAATAGTTTATATACCAAAAGAAAATTATAATGGCAGTGATTCTTTAATTTATACAATATCTGATGGCAATGGTGGCATTGTTACCAAAAATTAGATATTAATATAAATTCCATCAATGATGCACCAATATTAGAAATAATAAATGGTGACTTACGAGAAGATGAAATATTAACAATTAATGTTCTAAAAAATGCCACTGATATTGAAAATGATGAATTAACAATTACGGAAGTAAAAAATATTACCAATGGTCATGCTACAATTGTTAATAATGAAATTATCTATATTCCTGATCAAAATTATCATGGAAATGCATCACTTGATTACATCATTAGTGACGGAGTTAATAATATAGAAAAAACATTAAATATAAATATCCAGTCAGTTAATGATTTGCCAATTGCAATATTAACTGAATCTACATTAAATGAAGATTCTAGTATAAATATTGATGTTTTATCTTTTGCTAGCGATGTTGATGGGGATATTTTGACTATTGCTGGTATTACTAATCCAACAAATGGCTTGGCATTAATAAAAAATGGTCAAATAACATATACTCCAAATGCAGATTATTTTGGGTCTGATTCTTTTGATTATTTAATATCAGATGGTAATGGTGGTGTAATTTCTAAAACATTAAATTTAACTATTAATAATGTTAATGACGCTCCAGAAATTACCATAGAAGGAATTGTTAATATCAATGAAGATAATGAGGCTAGAATTAATATTTTAGAACATGCAACTGACATAGATGGAGATGAATTATCATTAATAAAAGCAGATAATGCAGAAAATGGTACGTTAACAATAGAGGGAGGAGAAATTATCTATACCCCAGATCAAGATTATTTTGGTCAGGAAAATATAACTTATATTGTAAGTGATGGCGCGGCTCAAGTTGAAAAAGAATTAACGATAAATATTGCCTCAGTTAATGATAATCCATTAGCAAATAATGATCAAATAACAACATTTGAAGATAATTCAGTTACAATAGATTTACTTGCAAATGATAGTGATATTGAAGATCAAGAACTAAAAAGAGAAAATATATTGCTAGGTGGAGCGCTTTATGGCACAGTCTTTTTAAATGAAAATAACCAAGTAATTTATACTCCAAATCAAGATTATTTCGGAACTGATAGTTTTATTTATGCAGTTAAAGATTCTGATGGAGCTTTTTCAAATATTGCAACTGCGAATATTAATATAGAAGGAGTAAATGATGCGCCAATAGTTGTAAATGATTTTAATGATCAAATGATTAGAGCGGGTGAAGAAAATACTATTACTATTCCTGATAATATTTTTAATGATGTTGATGGCGATGATCTTACAATATCGATAGGACTTGCTAATGGTAATTCACTTCCTGATTGGATTAATTACAATGCAGAAAATAGAACAATTACCAGTAATGCAACTGATAATAATATTGGAGCTATAAATCTAATATTAACTGCAAGTGATGGTAAATATGAAACGAGCCAAGAATTTACCTTAGTTGTAAAAGAATCTCTTCAAGTTAGAAATGATGATAGGATTAATATTATTGAAGCAACAAGTGAATCTGATTTAGTTGTCGCAAATGCAGGGACAACGGATTTAATCTTCTCAGGAGATGGTAATGATACCATTGCTTACAATATTGATGATGTTTGGGGAGAAGGATATTCTGCTAAAAACTCCTATACAGGAGATGAAATATCAATTACTGGTAAAATCAGATCCTATGACGCTTTTGATGGGGGTAAAGGAGAAAGCGACACGCTTTACCTTACTGAAGGAGATGATGTAATATTCCTTCATGATTTAATATCTGATAATCCAACAATAAGCGGTAGTAGATTATTTGGAATTGAAGTTATTAATGCTCTTGGCGGTAGTGATGTTATTGATTTATCCTCTGATATATTTACCTATGGTTCTGTTACCATTAATGGCTCTGAAGGTGATGATGTTCTTTGGAGTAATGATGGAAATGATATCATAAATGGTGAGGGTGGGAATGATAGTATAGTTGGAGGTAGAGGCGATGATATTCTAAATGGTGGTGATGGAGATGATGTAATTAAAGGATATGAAGGCGATGATACATTGCTTGGTGGAATTGGTAAAGATATTTTAAATGGTGGATCGGGATCTGATATATTTGATTTTACTAATATAGATTGGTCAAAATCAGAAAATCCTGATATCATCCAAGATTTTGAAAAAGGAATTGATCTAATTCAAATAAGCAACTCTGGTTTATCGTTTGATGATCTTGAAATCAGTAATGATGGAGTCGATACATTTATTTTAGAGGAAAATAATGAATTTGCAATTATATTAAATGGGGTGTTTAATTTAAGTGCTGAAGATTTTAATATAAGCTAAATTTAAATAATTAAAATTATAATATAATTAATTTAACCAAAATCAAATGTTTAAAAAAATATGTAAATCTGCTATTTTAGGAGTTACCTTGTTAGGGGTAAGTAATAATCTTTATGCTGGGAATAACCAAAATCAAATGATAGGATTTGGTAAAACAATGATTGACCAAATTATATTACCAAAATTATCAGAAGATCTTCCAGATTGGACAAAAAGAATTGAGTTAGAATGGCAATTAACAGAAGATAATAAACCTGAATATTCAATCTGGACAGTGCGACCATTATATCAAAGTGATGAGAAGAAGCATACATTTTTTACCCAAGCAAGATTAAATAAAGAAACAGTTTTTGGAGATAGTAGAACCAGTTCAAATCTTGGTCTTGGATATAGAAGTTTATTTTTAGATAATAAAATATTAGTTGGCGCCAATAGTTTTTTTGATAAACAATGGGATTCTAACCATTATAGAGTCGGTTATGGTGTTGAAGCAAAATGGGCTAATTTTGATTTTTTTGCTAATTATTATGATGCTTTAAGTGATGATAGAAAAATCGCTGGAGCTACTGAGAGAGCATTAGATGGGTATGATGTTGAAATCAGGGGGTAGTGCCATATTTACCATGGCTAACTGTTTCTGCTAGAAGATATGAATGGGATAGTCAAAAGATTAATGAAAATTCTGACATTGAAGGTGGGGCGGAACTCTTGCGGAAGAATTTCTCCAAATATTACTATTGAAGCAGGAATGGATGATAGTAATCAAACTGATAAATCACATTTCATTCAAACCAGATTTAAATTAGCAGAATTTGGAGGATCAAGCAGATCCAGTGCAACATCAAATTTTGTTGATGATAAAGCATTTAGATTACGTGACATGAGTGAGCATACTATGGATCGCGTTAGAAGAAGTGATAAAATTACAATTGAAAGAGAATATAATGGCTCAATTGTTGTAAGAAGATCAAATTAATAAAATAAAAATTCAATAAATAAATTATGTTAAGAAAAACTTTTTTTACTATCTTATCAATATTCGCTTCAGCTAATATTGCATTTTCAGCTACTGTTTCTGGTGCTCCAGATGTTTATAGAGTAACTCTTTATGAAATGGCACTTTGTTCTGATAGTAGTCACTCAGATCCTAAAATAATTGGTAGCAATGATTCTGGTAGAGATTTTGATATAGCATCTGCAAGCGCTGGTCAAAATGTCGGTTCTTTTGTTGATAGTTTAAGCAATATTGATAATGGAACTTATAGCCATGTTCGTTTTGTAATTGGCAGAAGCTTTGTTATATCAGGGCAGTTAGAATCTGGAGGAACTACTTACTATACAAATAACTCTGGAACAGATTATACATCAGTCATTGCTGAACTGCCGCAGTTACAGAAACTCAAAGCAAGATATATATGGGTGCTAGTACAAGCTCAGGTGATAAGAGTGAAATTACAACTTTTGTTTCAGATGTTTCAATAAGTGCTAGCTCGTTAGTTTCTGTTAATGTTACTGACTCAAATAAAGTTGATTATATAATCCCTTTAAGCTCTACCTTAGTTTGGGATGAAAATGCAAAATACAGGCAATATGCGTTAGATTTTGATATATCTTCTACACTTGGTATGTCAGACTCTGTAGCTGGTACAAGCTCTAACTGGGTTTCTTACATAATTGCCCCTACTGTTTCATTTAGCCAGCTATAAAGTAATAATATATGACGAACAAGAAAACAGAAAAAGAAATAGATGATAATAGTCCAAAATTAGAGCCTTTTTATACCAAGGATAATGGTATTATTCTAAAGTTACCAAGGGAAGGACGTTACAGATTATTTGGTGAAGTTGCATCTTTATTAATGGTATCTGAATTTCACCGCAAATATCTAATTCATGATATTGGCTCAGTATTTTTCCCCCTGTTCATTTAAATCAGTTTAGAATCTATAAAAACAAATTAAAAGACCCTATAGCTTTAATAACTTGGGCATTTTTATCTAAAGAAGTTGAAGAAAAATATTTGTCACAAGAATATATTTTAAAGCCACAAGATTGGAAATCTGGTAATAGAATTTGGTTTATAGATTTTTTAGCGCCATTTGGTCATATGAGACAAGTTAGCAAAGATATTAAGGATAATATTTTTCCAAATGATTGCGGTAAATCAGTTAGGGTTGATAGTAATGGTAAAATAAAAGGTATATATAATTGGTATGGTAAAAATTATCGAAAAAATAAAAAACAAACTTCTAAGGGAGAGTAATACCATTTTCCATCTAAAAAACCATGTAAAAAGATTAAACAATCTAGCTTCATCTTTTTATTTGATATTAGCAAAAAGCCTTGATCAATATGGGTATATTGATGCTCGTTTTTTACAAATATCAAATAAAAATATCTTGCTATATTGTTTATTTTTAAATGGAAAATGGTATAAGAGAATAATTCTTACCTTTATATTATTAGGACTAGCAACATTTCCAAAAACATCTTTTGTTGCTATTAATGATAGCAATCCATCAAATAATAATGATAATTATTCTAATATCACTTCTGCTGGTATTGGAATCTCACTTTCTAAGAAATTTAACCTAATTTCTGGTCTTGCTGATTTTGATAAATCAGATGATCATATATTCTTTATGCCAGAAATTTTCTATGAAAATTTTCCTGATCAAAAAGATAAAATTAACGAACAATTTGGAGCTGGAATAAATTTTGGATATTCTTATAATAAATTTGATATTTTTGCATCTCTCGGTGGATTAGTTTGCTAAATTTGAATATGAGATTAATCAAAAAATAGAGAATTACTATAGAGGAAATTTTTATTATGGTCTTGGTACATCTTATAATTTTAACAAATATTTAGCGAAAGAATAAATGCCAAATTTTATGAAATAGATTTTACAGATAGGAATAGCGACAAGTTACATTTACGAAATAATTCTTTTTCTTTGAATTTAGCAATTAAATTATGAAATATAAAATTATTAAAATAACCATCATAATTTATTTATTATTTTCAAATAGTGTTTTTGCCACTAATTTAGAAGATGCAATAGATCTGACTTTATCTAATTCTAAAAAATATAAAATTGAAAAATTACAATTAAAATCAGCTAAGAATAATCAAAAAACCTCAATCTCTGAATTTTTACCAGATATCTCAGCCAACATACAAAGAGGTAAAAAACAAAATATTAGAAGTGATGGTGCTGGAACTGATGATTTTTTAACAGAGCAAACAAATTCATTATCACTTACCCAGCCAGTTTTTAATGGTATGAGGGGAATATCTAGTATAAAACAAGGCAAGTTTGAATATTTAGCACAAAAATATCAATTAGAGAATTTTAAAAGAGAATTAATTTTAGAAATAGTAAACATCTATATCGAAATTATGACTTTGGAAAAAAATCTTAAACTGACCAAAAATAATGTCAGTTATTATCGTCAAATTTTAAATAAAACTAAATCTAAGGGTTCACTTACTTCTGAAAATGAAATCATCGATAATAAAATTGGTTATTATAATGCTACAAGAGATTTAGAGGATTTAACAAATAAATTAAATCAAGCAAAATTAGAATATCAAAATTTAACAGGAGAAAAACCAATAAATATAGAAAATATAGATCTTAAATTACCAAATATTATTCTTGATGACTTACTCAAGGGTAAAGCTCAAAATCCTGAAATAAAACAAAGGCAAAATGAACTAAATGCTTTAAAACAAGCATATAGAAAAGAAATAGGAAATTTATCTCCAAAAGTAAATATTACAGCAAATTACTCCAAACAAGAAAATTTAGTATATCTTGATGGCGGGGATTTAGAAAGTAAATCAGTTTATCTAGATGTTAAGATACCCTTATTTCAAAAAGGCGTGAGTATTTTGGTATTAAAAAGGCAAAATATGATCTTAGAATAAAAAAAGAAGAATTTGATTTAACAAATCAAGATATCGAAAAGAAAATTAAACAATATTTTAAGGAATATAATTCAAATAAGAAGATTTATGAAGATTCGGTCAATATCCTTTCCCTTGCACGAGCTAAACTCAAAAGAAATCAAAGAAGCTATAATTTAAGAGCTCTTAGCCTAATAAAATTATTACAGATAAAAATCGAAAAGAATAACTTAGAAATTAAATTCTATGAAGCTAAAAATAATTTATATCAATCTTATTATAAATTAACATTATTAACACAAGATATTATGGATAAAAATAACAAGAAGAAGTATGAATAATAAAACAATATTACAAGAAACATTATTATCAGCTAAAAAATCCTTTATTTATGCTTTTATATTTAGCTTCTTCATTAATATTGCCATGCTGGCCATGCCAATATATTCACTGCAAGTATTAGACAGGGTTCTATCGAGTTTTAGTATAGAAACATTAGTGGTAATTGCCTTGATAGTAATGGCAATGCTGATTTTTATGACAATACTTCAAATTATTAGGAATTTTGTCTTTGCACAAATTGGCTTTCATTTAGAAAAAAAATTAGAGCCATTATTGGTTGATAAAACCTTAGATATCTCAGTTCATAATCACAATATTGGATCATCACTTGTTAGAGATTTAAATGTAATTAGAAATTTTTTAAATAGCCCAGCATTATCTTCTCTTTTTGATGCGCCATTCGCCCCAATTTATTTTATAGTGATTTTCTTTATTCATCCGATTAATGGTTTTATTACTGTTATTGGCGTCTTTTTTATTCTTAATGGCATATCTTAATGAAAAATTAGCCAATAAAAGAATCAAGCAGGTAAATGATATGCAAACTGCTTTTTTTACAAAAACTAGCAATTTAACAAATAGCTCTGAGGCTATTATTGCTATGGGCATGAAGAGTAATGTTATTCAAAAGCTTTTTGTCGATAGAATAAAAATGCGCGATTTTTCTTATCAAGCAAATGTTTTGGTTTTTATATCTCATCAATTACCAAATTAATTAGAATGTTAATTCAAATTATTACTATGGCAGTTGGTGCAATTTTGGTGATTTACAATAAAATGTCTGCCGGTGGCATTATTGCAACTTCTATCTTAGCTGGTAAGGCCTTAGCACCTTTTGATGCGCTGGTTAATATTTGGCGAAAGAATTTATAAATGCTAAAAAATCTTATGACAGGCTAAATAAATCGGTAAAAGAAATAAAAGTTGAAAGTGACAAAACAGAATTGCCAGAGCCAACAGGCAAAATTAAATTAGAAAATATTTCTTTTAAGGCGGAAGATAATAATAAATTAATTCTAAAATCAATCAATATTGAAGCAAATCCAGGAGAAATTATTGCAATTATTGGTCCAAGCGGAGGTGGAAAAACTACACTTTCTAGATTAATGGCAGGAATTATTGAGCCTTCAATCGGTAGAGTATTAATTGATGATGCTAAATTACAAAATTATAATAGAGAGCAATTAGGTAAATTTATCGGCTATTTACCGCAACAAGTAGAATTTGTAGCAGGTACTATTAAAGAGAATATTGCAAGAATGGAGGAAAAAATAGATGATAAGAAAATAATTGAAGCAAAGAACTAATGCCGGTAGTCATAAAATAATTTCTGATTTTGATAAAGGATATGATACTTGCCTTGAAAATCTTGGTAAAAACCTCTCTGCTGGCCAAAAACAAAGAATTGCCCTAGCAAGAGCTCTTTATGGTGATACAAAAATTATGATTTTAGATGAGCCAAATTCTAATTTAGATTCTGATGGTGAAAATGCCCTAATTTATGCCTTAAATATTGCTAAGAAAAAGAAAATCACAACTTTTGTAGTTTCTCATAGAACTAGGATCTTAGATGTAGTCGATAAGATTATTGTTATGCATGATGGTCAAATCCAATTTTTTGATGAAAAGAAAAAAGTTTTAAAGCAATTAGAAAATATTAAGAAAAATCAGATTAAAGATCAAAAATGAGGCAATATATCGAGAAACTCAAAAAAACATCCAAAAAATATCTATCTAAAGCAAAAAAGGATATTTCAAATTCTTTTTCAAAAATAGCTAATAAATATTTCCCAAAAACTAAAAAATATATTGATAATAAATGTGAAAAAATCAGCAAATTATTTGATCAATATCTAAAATTAGAAGATGAGCAAATTGGCTTAAAACCAGTTAAAATTGGAATTTATGTCATATCAATATTTTTTGGTATATTTTTTCTTTGGGCATCTTTTATGCCAATTAATTCTTCATCAATTGCCTCAGGCACTGTTGTACTCGATTTCAACAAAAAGACCATTCAGCATTTAGAAGGTGGTATTATTGAAGAAATTTTAGTTAAAGAAGGAAGCGAAATTGTAACAGGTGAAGATTTAATAATTTTGCAAAATATTCAGGCAAAATCACAGCAATCAGCAGTTGCTAAACAATTACTTACTTCAAAAGCAATTTATAAAAGATTAACCAAAGAACAAGATTATAAGGAAGATTTGGATTTATCTCATATAAAGCGACAAGGGCAAAAATTAAATTATGAAGAAATAGATGATCTTCTAAAGACCCAATATAATATTTATAATATCAAAAAAGAAGCTTATTTTGGAAAAATTGATATTTTAAAGAAAAGAATTAATCAATTAGAAAAAGAAATTGAAGCTTTAGAGGCCCAAGAAAAAGCGACCGATAATCAGTTAGATATTTTAGCAAATGAGCTAGAAATGACTAAAAAGATGGTTGAAATGAGAAATTCTCCAGTAACTGATCAATTAAATCTACAAAAACAAATTGCAGAATTGCAGGGTAAAAAAGGCAGTTTAACAGCATCAATTGCTAAGTCGCAACAATCTATATCTGAAACTAATTTAGAAATAGTCAATTTTAGCAAAGAACACATAAATACTATTCTAGCAGAAATGCAAGAAATTGAGGCAAAAATATCAGGCCTTACCGAGCAATTAACCTCAACCTCTGATATTTTAAAAAGAACAATAATCAAATCTCCAACTTCTGGTATTGTTATGGATTTAAAATTTCATACCAAAGGCGCTGTTATTCCTCCTGGTGGAGAAATTATGAATATTGTTCCTCAAGATGAAGAATTAATTATTGAAGCTAAAATTAATCCTAAAGATATCGATGTTGTTAAAAAGGGATTAGAAGCCAAAATTAATTTAAGTGCTTTTAAGGCAAAAAAAGTTCCAAAATTAGATGGTATTTTACTTTCTGTTTCTGCTGATATTTTACTTGATGAAATTACTGGTGAAAATTATTTTCTTGGAAGAATCAAAATATCAGATAAATCATTAAAATCTCTTAAAGAAAATATAGCTCTTTATCCAGGTATGCCAGCAGAAGTTTTTATAATTACTGGATCTAGAACGTTGTTGTCATATCTATTATCGCCAATTAAAGATGCTACTTATAAGGCGTTTAGGGATGATTAACTATTAAAATTAATTTATAATATGTTAGGAAGACTTAAAAAAATTAGCTTAAAAGATATTTGGGATAATGAAGCTCAAGATTTTACTCCTTGGCTTGCTGAAGAGAAGAATTTGGAGTTGCTTTCTGAAACAATAAAAATTCCGTTAGAATTGGAAGCTCAAGAAAAAGATGTTGGCCCATTTAGAGCTGATATTTTGTGTAAAAATACTGAAGACGACACATGGGTAATTATCGAAAATCAGCTTGATCAGACTAATCATAAGCATCTTGGTCAATTACTGACTTATGCTTCTGGCTTAAAAGCTCATACTATGGTTTGGATTGCTCCAAAATTTAGAGAAGAACATAGAGCGGCAATAGATTGGCTAAATAATATCACTAGTGATGATTTTAGATTTTTTGGACTGGAAATTGAATTGTGGAAAATAGGAGATTCACTTGTCGCTCCTAAATTTAATATTGTTAGCAAACCAAATAATTGGAGCAAAACAATATCTCAAGCGACAAAAAATATTAGTGAAGGAATTGAATCAGAAACTAAGGCGATGCAATATCGCTATTGGCAGGGATTGATTGATTATCTGGAAAATAATGGATCGAAATTACGCACTCAAGACCCAAGACCACAACATTGGCAAACTTTTGCTATTGGTCGTAGCCATTTTTATATTAATGCTAGGCTTAATACTCGTGATAATATTATCAGCGTTGATTTAACTTTAGCAGATAAGAATAATGCAAAAGCTTTCTTTAATCTTCTTTTGCAGGATAAAGATAAAATAGAATCTGAAATAGGAAATAAATTAGAATGGAGAGAGCTTCCTGATAATACAAAATCAGAAATATCTTTTTCAAAAGATGGGGTAAATACTCAGAATGAAAATGATTGGAGCAACCAACATAAATGGTTCAAAGAAAATATAGAAAAATTTGATAAGGTTTTCAGAAAAAGGATTAAGAAATTAAATGCTGAGGATTGGGCAGGTTAATTGCTAAATTTAGCATAAATTTTTAGATTTTTATTATCCGCTTTAAATTCACCAATATATTGAGAAACTGAACCTTTAGATTTTTTTTGAACTTTAAGGCTAAAATTGGAAATTTCTGATTTATTTGAATCGAAAAAATCATTTAAACTTTCCCAATATTTCTCAGATAGGTCACTGCTAAAATAACCTATTGCTCTTGTAAAAACTTCTAGCAGTTGCTCAATTTCACTATCGGAGCATTTATCGCTTCTAATATCTTCAACGATGCCCTGGTAAATTAAATTACTCATTATTTTCTATTTTTTGATTTATTATCGGCGTTAATTCCATCAACCAGTAGAACTAAATCCTTCATCCAAGGTTGATTATTTTTGATTTGCTCTTCTTTTAAAATTTTGTAAAAATCATCACAAAATTTAGGATTTGTCTCAGGTAAAAATTTATTAAAAAATGCTAAAACTTCAGAATTTTTCATAAGCTAATTTGATTGATATTTTTTATTAAAAAGCCTTGTAAAGCTAGGTATATATTAGCTTCGTAAGGTTTGTCTATCAAGTCAATTAGTGCTATTTTGCTTAAATAAATGCTGATTTTCTAACTGCATCTTTCCTCAAATTCCTGATTGAAATTATCAATTTGGCGAAGCGTTTCTTCACTTAAGGAATTTAACTCTGACTCGGTTATTGTGATAGGATTTGCCCAAAGGCAGAGGTTATTTGCGGATGTATTTTTGCATCCTGCGTTTAACAGTAGAAATGCTATCATTCCTACGATTAATTTGCCTCTTTTTAGATTTTTTTGCATCGCTAACATTATTTTTAAGTTGCTTAATTTTTTCTGATTTTTTGCCTTTAAAAAATCCAAAGCCAAAAATAGCGCAAATTCCTGCCAAAAATATCACTGATTTTATTATTAATCCTTCGAGCATCTTCTTTTAATATTTATTCCTTTCTCAAAAACTCCTATCCCAAGCAATCCACCACCTGAGATTAAGAACATATTAATGATACCAAGAGCGGTTGGGGCATCTGCCGCTCCTTGATAAAGTGAATAAGCAAATAAAATAATGGAAAATATAATTCCTGAACCAAGCAGAATTGAACCCCATAATCTTTTAGAGGATTTATTACCTTTGGAATCTTGTAAAAATTTGTTAGTCATGCTTGCTAATTTATTAATTCAAAATGTGGTAAATCAAAAAATGTCTGATCATGTAAATCATTGTCATTATCCCAATCAGCTCCGCATCTAATTTTAATATTGAGTTGATCTGCTGTAGCTTTTACATAGCCAACGAAGTGATAAAATCCGATCCTATTATTCCAATTTATTGGATATGGAACGACGTCAATTGCTAGAGATGGGTTTTGATTATGTTTACTTTTTCCTGCTTTTAGCTTTGATTTTCCTTGATAGTAAAGCTCTTCTTGGCATTCATTACTTCTAAAGCCTTCAATAATTGTGCAATCATAATTTTTAATGACTTCATTAAAAAGTTTCTGCAAATCAGGATGACAACTCGCTAATTTTTCTTTTGACCTATTTGAATATTTTGGCATTTTTTATTTATTTAAATTTTATATGATCACCAATAAGAGCTATAAACCCTGCGGTAATCAGAGTCATAAATCCAAAAATCATCCATCTGATAAAAACCTTAAAAGCATGCTTTTTTGCCATGCGTAGTGATTTGAGCAATTCCCGCAAATTGGCAATATCCATATAGGCTAAATCATCATCTAAACCAATCTCCTTTAGAGCACTTTGGCACCTTGCTTTGAAGCTTTGGTTAAAAGCTCTTCTAGCTCAATTGAAGTGAGAGTTATTTGGCTTAATTTTTTATCTTCTTTTCCGAGCATTTTAAAATTTTTCTACGGCGTTAATAGTGGATTGATAACCTTGGTCACTGATATCGTGAGTTATGGCTTCAACAATCCATGTCCTGTCTTTTAGATATTTGATGTCTGGTATGATTATTTTGCTCTCAGCGCTTAAAATAGGATTACCAGGAAGTGATATTTCTAATTTGCTTATTCCTCTCTCAAATTCTGCTAATTTTGCTTTAGCGGCTTCCAAGGCTCTATTTTGATCTGTGAATGTGTATCGCATCTCATAATCAGGCTCACCTGTTCCAGATGCGACCTTCTTTTCTTCTGCGGTTGCAAAGTCGTGATATTTAGCAATGACTTTGCCAAACTTACCTCGATCAAGAATATTTAATCTCCAGCTAGATATTTGATTTTCAGAAAGTTCTAATTTTGGTAGCTCCTTACCAGTGATGGTTGTGCCTTTATTCTTTTTGGCAAAAATTAGCTTTCCTGCTACGAACTTAATAAAAGCATCATAATCTCTGGCAAAGTTAGTTAAAAATGACAGATCACTCTCATTGGTTTGGTCAATATGAGCTATGTAGATTTGCTCAAAATATTCATCAATTAGAGATATGAATTTATGCTCTTTGGCAATTTTACTTACTATGCCAACTAGGCTATATTCATGCCATGATCTGCTTTTTGGTGATCTGATTTTGTTGGTTAAATCTTTGATTTTTGTATTACTGGCTTTAGCAATAATCCTCATCCTTGATGGTGGCGAGGATAGATCAATATTATCTACAATATAGCTTCCCATCAAAACTAAATCCTGATTCTCATAACCAAGAGATATTTCAAGATTTGTGCCTCTTGGTGGAATTTCTAAAATATTATCTCTGTTATCGAGTAGGATTTCTGCCTTATCAGAAACAAGACCAGTTTCATCGGTAATATTTAAAGACACTAATCTTGGTAATAAAGTGTCAGTGATATCTTTATCATCCGTCTTGACTTTAAATATTGGCTTCATGTCCAGAGCTTTACTATTTCAGATTCTTTTTGAATGGTTATTTCTGGTAAGGTGATTTTTACTCCAGCGTCAAAAACAGCTTCTAATTCAACTAGATGAGGATTAGCTTCCAAAACTTGCTCTATTATTTTTGCTGTCTGCCATAATAATTCTGGCAGATTTGATCCAAAACATCACCATCTCTTGTTGTATAAATGATGCTCATAAACTCGATGCAATATTTTGAATAATTCCTTTTGTTCCCCTCTTTTTATCCTCACCATATCTCTTTAATGTGATGGAAAATTCTATTTTTCTGGGGTCGCCATCTTTTAAAAAATTACTCTGATTTTCTGATATTTTAGAAATGCACCATCTGCCAAAGGCGAAGCCATTTCCTGATATTAGAAATAATGGCTTGCCAAGACCAGCTTGAGATCTCATTAGAGTAATTTGCTTTAATCCACCTTTAAAATGAGGATAGATAATTCCCTCAAGATCAATTGTTTCAACGCCAAAGCCAGTAAATTGCAGAGCTGGATTACTGCCCAGTCTATTAACTTCCTGCCATTTATATTCGCTTTGTCTTTTTAGAGTTTGATAAGCAGAGTTTTTTACAGCAAAACGATAAGCTCCCAAAATCATCATCATATCTATTTTGAGCAGGCTATTCACAGTTAGCTTGCTGCTGATATTTTTGAAAAAATCTAATGCCATGGCTAATCGTAATTTAAAGATTGCTTTCTAACCGCAAATTTATGCATTACCTCGTCAATTGCTATTCGCACTTGATTGGCGATGGTTTTTTCATCAGCGTCAGTTCTAGCATTAATGGTAATTGGTGCGGAGATAGAAATATTTGAACTGGAACTATTACCAGCAATATTTGAGATATTGCTAGTTTCTAATAATTGCTGATCAGAGAAGGAGTTATCTTCAATTTCTTTTACGGTATCTCCTATTTTTTGGCTTTTATTTTCATCACCAGAAAATACTCCAGCTACAGATTTAAAACCTTTGCCAACAATGCCAGCAACTTTCTCAAGTGGTTTTAATAATTTACCAACCCATGCAAATGCTTTTTGCACCCAGCCAATAACTCCACTAAAAAGATTTTTAAAGAATTCACCAACAGGAGTCCAGTTGGCAATTAGAAGTCCTGCTTTGCAATTGCAATCCCTCCAATAATTAAGCCAATCGGATTTGTCATTACAGCAATGCCCAGTGCTTTAATAGCGGTAATCACAGTTGGGACAGCAAAGCTCATTAATGTCATTGCGGTTCTAAAGGCGATAATACTTCCCTTAGTCGCTAAAAAACCTCCTTTTAAGAAGGTAAAAGCATAGCCAGTGGCAATTGCCGTTACTTTAAAACTGATTAATCCAGCTACCGCTAGACCGATATATTTGGTAAGAACTGGAAACTTTTCTGCTAAAATACTTATTCTCCCTGCGATACTCGTTGCCTTTCTGGCAATAGTTGCAAATGCTGGAAGTAAAACTGAGCCAATTGATATTCCAACCGATTCAATAGCTGATCCAAATTCTTTAAATGCACCAACAGTAGTATTTTTTAACCGATCTGCCATTTCCTTGGCAAGCGCCAGTGGAATTATTAATTTTTTGCTCAACCTCATCTAGCCTGCCAGTTTCAACAGATTTAAAAATTGCCAACGCACCAGAAGTTGCTCTTGTTCCAAAAATATCTTTTATTGTGGATAATTTTTCTTCATCAGATGCATCTTTCATGGCAACAGCCATTTCTTTTAAGATGGTAACCATTGATCGCATCTTGCCATTATCGAAAACTTTAACTCCAATTCCTGATAATCTTTTTGAGCAAGTAGAGCTTCTTTGGCAACATCAGGCATTTCTTCTGCGCTAACTCCCATTTCCTCTCTCATTTTACCAAGAGCCTTTGCTCCTGATTTCGCTGGAGCAAGAAGTCGAAGATATGCAGATCTTAACATTACGCCTGACATTGATGCCTGAATACCAGCATCACCTAAAACACCAGCAAGAGTAGCGGTCTCTTTTAGAGTTCCACCAACTGTCAGCGGCAGGGAGCAATAAATTTCATGGTTTGCCCAAGCATCTCAACATTAACATTTGTCGATCTACTTGCTTGAGCTAAAATATCAGCAACTTCACCAGTCCTTTCCGCTTCCATATTAAAACCAGTTAGAATATTGGAAGTAATATCTGCAGTTCTGCCGAGATCCATATTTCCAGCGATTGCCAAATTTAAAACGCTTGGAGTTGCCGCTAAAATTTGATTAGTGCTAAGTCCTGCCATACCAAGAAATTGCATAGCTTCTGCAGTTTGACTTGCTGTATATTGCGTAGTACGCCCTAGCTCTCTTGCTTGCTTTGTTAGACTCTTAAAGCCTTTACCACCTCTTCGCTTCATTGGTAATTGCGCCAATTTTTGCCATAGCCAGTTCAAAATCTACAGCTGGACGAACGGCAGAATAAAGAGCTCCACCAAGAGCGACAGCATCCACCATTTGAGAGCGATAATTTGCTCTTTTACCAAGATTGGCATCTTTGGCATTCTGGTTATTTTGTAAGCTTGTTTGGCGTCTCTTTAGAACATTAAGATTTTTACTTAATTTTGACTGTTCTTTATTAAAGTTTTTAATGTCGATCCCAGAGGAGCGAAGAGCTTTGCCCATTTGCCTTGTAGAACTAGCGGTTTCAAGAAATGATCTTTTTGTTTGATCAGCTAGTCTTTTAGCTTTTCTAAAGTTATTTTGAAGCTGTTTAGTTGGACTGTTGGTGTTGGCGATTTCTTTGCTTAATATACTCAGTTTTTGTCTGGCATCACGATAAGCAACTCCGGATTCTTTAGTAGCTCTGGATGATTTCTTGAAGGCTTCAATTTGGGAAGCTCTATCACTTACTTTTTTAATAGTAGAGCCAAGAGAAGATAATTGCTTATTTGCAGATCCAAAAAGCTCCTTTAAAAGATTTACCTATTTCTGCACCAATTAAAACTGAAACTGATGCTTTAGTAGCTGGCATAATTTAATTAAATTTCGTTAGTTTCTTTTTGGATCAAAATCGCTTCATCATAAAATAAGCAAAATTCTTCTTCAGTTAGCTCAATAATTTCTGAAAGTGGCCAATGGGTTATTTTTGAGAGAATAACGATGGCTCGTCTGATATTCCCTCGGATTTGAAAAAATCCATATATGCCTTTTGTAAAGTTGCATAATCAGACTCATCCAGATCTTCAATAATTGATGGTCGCACCTCGCAAAGATTAGCGAAAAGACGGATTTCTTTTTCTTCGTCACTTGCAGATTTCATTTTGGCAACAACAAGGCGATCTTTGACTTTTGATCTTCTCATATTCAAATCAGCGATATTTGTACCATCTGATTTGATTGGATAATTTAATTTAATATTTTGCATTTTTTTAAGTTGATCTAAATATTTTTGAAATATTGGATTTTCGTGTTTTTATATATTCTTTTTGTGCAGGCTCTGCTTTACTTTTAAGCCATTTCCATTTTGCAAATACGCTATCACTTTTTGCGTCTTTAATATTCTTCTCAATACATTGAAGGAGTTCAGAGAAATATATTTCTCTTGGGTCATAACCATCGGCAATAGCGTCATCTACTATGTTTGCAGAGGCATCAAATTTAAAAGGGTCAACAAACCATAATCCGTCGACATCTTTTGATAAGAAAAATGTTTTAATTTTTTGGTTAAAGTTATTAACCAACATTGAATCAATTAATATTCGTGGATAAATAGCGCATTTAGTCTCTAAATCATATGATTTTAGAAGACCTTCACCATACATAATGTTATCTTTGTGAACCATTAAACCAGATGATATTCCGCCTCTTGTTAATATTCCTAATTGAAAAAGTTCAGCCTGAATCCAACCACAAGCATAAATGAGCGAAATAGCATTGTTGTTTTCAGTGGATATGACAATTGAGTCAGAAAAAGTAGAAACCTCTAAGTTACTAAAGCTTGTTTTTTCATTGCCCGATAATTGGCCACGATGTTTTAATAAAGAAAGAGATTGATATATTCCTGTGTAGCTTTGAATCTTTTACTAAAGAAGATATGAGATTCCTAAAGCCAAGTATATCTATAAAAGCGACAATTCTAGAAGTATATTGAGAGCTACCTATCATAAAATTAAAATATTCATATTATCAAATACTCAATAATAGAAATTTTTATTCTAAATTCCAATAGCATCACGAATTTCTGTCATTTTATCAACACCGCCAATAATTCTGGTCATATTATCAATATCGACTTCGATTAATTGTTCTCCATCAATTTCTAGGCTGTAATATCTACAAGCAATTGTGCAAGCTAGAGTTCCTTTTTCTCCAGCTGAGAATTTGCCCATATCCATTTCGGTATACATGCCACGAAGTTTGATGATTATTGGTGACGTAGTTGCATCATCTTGCAAAGCACCTCGAAGTGTTACTTGAACACCATTGCCACTGATAAGGCCAAATTGCTTTAAAACATCTTTGTCATATTCTGATAATGTAAATGAAGCTTCCAGCTTTTCCATTCCCATATCAATAGCTATGGGAGCGTCCATCCCACCAGCTTTATATTCTTCTGATTTTATAGATAATTTTGGAGGATTAACCTCATCACATTTACCAACATAACCTCTACCATCAATGAAGAGATTGAAATTCTTTAATATTTTTGGAATCATTTTTCTTTATATTTGGGGTTAAATAATTTCAGACAAATAATCATCAGTCATTCTTGATCTAAAGATTATATGTTCTGCTGGATAAGGAGGAGTGAAGTCAAACTCAAAAGTAACTTTGCCTTGAGCTATTTGATCAGGAGTATTTAATTCAGGATCAGCAAAGGCAGTTCCGCCAATAATCGCTCCGTTATTTTTTAGATATCTTAAATAATTATTAACTCCTTCCAAAACATCCTCGATGTAGGTTTTGGTGATATTTCTGTCCACTGCCCATAGGTGAGCTTTAAGAAGAGAATCATTAATCATATCAGCAGTTCTTCTTGCTTGAAGAAATGCCCATTTAGGATCAGCTGATAAAGTTCTGTTGCCCCATAATCTAAAACCACTTTCTTGAATTATGGTTGTGATGTTATTTTCATTGAGGTAGTTAGCTTTTGAATTTATATCCCCTAAAACAAAATCTATTGGCTTAGAAATTCCCACAATGCCATTAATTACCAGATTTGATGGCGACCACCAAAATCCTCTGTCATTATCAGATTTTACAATTAAACCAGCTACTCTTGCAGATGATGGTTCTTCAACTATTACACCCAAACTATCTAAAACTTTTACCCAAGGATAAACCGCAAATACTCTGGCGGATCCAAAGTCACCTACATAATCGATTGCATCGGTGTCATTGGTGTTTGGAAGATCGGCAATAATAATCGCTCTTAGGTTTTCTGCTATTCCTAGAAGTTCACTAACCACAGGATTAGCATTGCCACTTGGCATATCATGCGTGAAATTTGGGGCAATCAAGATTCTTGGAGTTACCGCAAGCTCTGTATTTGCTGACAAAAGAGCGTGAACACCTTTATATTGACCAGTTGCTCCATCAACGCCACCAACAACATCGGCATCTATGATATTAGCAGGATCAAGAATGCCAGTTGTTAAATGGGCAGGATTTGCTGGATCAGCAACATTTATCACGACAACCATTGCACCAGCTTGATCGAATATTCCATCCAAAGCTTTTGGTATGGTATAATCTTTATTGGCATCATTATTTTCACCGAAGATTTCGGTCGCTTTTGCTCTTGAGCCAAGAATTAAGGTTGGTGTATTTACTGGGCCTTGTGGCGCTGTACCAACAAGTCCTATTACACTTGATTTAACTGTTTGA
>JAYQKE010000008.1:0-2096 GCA_038142525.1 Rickettsiales bacterium | reverse complement strand
TCCACAAGAATGTGAGAGGGAAAGATTTGGAAAAATAAAAGATTGTGATTTTGACGATGCTTTGTCTGAATATGTATTGGAGGATGTTGTTAATAATAATTTTTTAGTTTTTTATTATCGTGTGTGGAAATGGCATAGCTATCTTATAATTGATATTTCAACTGGCAACAAACTATATTCTTATGGAAAACCAATATTTTCACCTGATTATAATATGTTTATTGCTCTGCAGCCAAATCTTGAAGAAATTGCTTTTGGAATTAAGATCTTTAAAAAAAAGAATGATATTTTTGAAAGAATTTTTAATAAACAGGGTAATGAATTTCTTGCATTTTTTGGTTATTATTCTCCAATTTTTTATAAATGGCTAAATAATAAAAAGATCAAATTAGGTAAGAAGTCGTATTATGATCATCAAACTAACAAGGAGTATTATATTTTAGAACATAGTAAAATTTCGAATAAGTGGAAATTAAATAAGTTAAATAAATAATACATGCGAAATTTTCAATTAGCACACAGAAATGCTCCCCAAAATTCGGACCATTATTTTTAATTTTTCATAGACTATATTTGGTCTCAGGAAATAAAAAATAGTCACCCACATGTTGCAGCTTTTAAGATGGGGTCTTACAGAAATAACTATATATGAATTGGTCTTTTATCAACAGCTAAGCAAGCTTCCTTGATGGACTCATTATAAGTTGGGTGAGCGTGGCAAGTTCTAGCCAAATCTTCGGCACTACCGCCAAATTCCATGACTGCTGCGACTTCATGAATCATATTACCTGCTTCACGAGAAATTATATGACAACCAAGAATTTTATCAGTTTTTTTACAAGCTAAAATTTTAACAAAACCAGCATCATCAAAAGTTGCTCTAGCACGAGAATTGGCCATCATTGGGAATTTACCAATATTATACTCTACTCCACCCTGTTTTAATTCCTCTTCAGTTTTACCAATAGAAGCTACTTCTGGATGGGTATAAATAACATTTGGAATGATGTCATAATTAACATGACCATAACCATTAGCAATTAATTCTGCTACAGCAATTCCTTCATCTTCAGCTTTATGGGCTAACAATGGGCCAGTTGTAACATCGCCAATAACAAAAATATTGTCAATATTAGTTTTTAAATGATCATTTTCAATAAAGCCGCGATCATTAATTTTAACTCCAATATTTTCTAGACCAATATTATCTGAATTTGGTTTTCTGCCAATAGCAACAAGAACAATATCTGCTTTTAAGGTTTCTTTTTTACCATCTTTTACTGATTCAACTTCAATAATGGCACCATTTTTATCTTTTTTAACAGAGGTTACTTTTGTTGAAAGTCTAAATTTGAATTTTTGTTTTTCTAAAATTCTTTGA
Organism: Rickettsiales bacterium; assembly: GCA_038142525.1. Taxonomy (GTDB): domain Bacteria; phylum Pseudomonadota; class Alphaproteobacteria; order Rickettsiales; family UBA1997; genus CAJQHK01. The sequence goes on along the minus strand of JAYQKE010000008.1, from coordinate 715 downwards.
AATTGTTTTGAAATTTCACCATCCATTGCTGGAGTAATTTTATCTAAAAACTCAACAACTTCAATTTCTGCCCCAAATCTACCCCAAATAGAAGCCATTTCAAGACCAATAACGCCAGCACCAATAACTAATAATTTCTTAGGAACTTTAGTTAACTCAAGAGCGCCAGTTGAAGAGATAATAGTCTTTTCGTCAATTTTAACATTAGGCAAATTGGTAGATTCGCTACCAGTTGCAATGACAAAATTTTTGGCAGTAATTTTTTCCTTACCATCAATTTCAATTTCATTTTTTGAAATAAATTTAGCAAAACCATTAATGTAAGTGATCTTATTTTTCTTAAAAAGCCCAGCAATACCACCAGTTAAACCTTTAACAATATCATTTTTATTAGAGATTAATTTTTTAACATCAATTTTTGGCTGATTAATTTCAATACCTAAATTAGAAAAATTATGAGTAGCATCATGAAATTTATGAGAAATTTCAAGCATAGCTTTTGATGGAATACAGCCGACATTTAAACATGTTCCGCCAAGAGTTTTTCTCGCTTCCACACAAGCAGTTTTTAAACCAAGTTGGGCAAACACGAATAGCGGCAACATAACCACCAGGACCGCCACCAATTATTACTAGATCAAAATTTTTTTCCGTCATCTTAAATTAATTTAATTTTGTAAAAGAAAGCATTCTATTTTGTGATGATTTAAAATAC
>JAYQKE010000007.1:0-4258 GCA_038142525.1 Rickettsiales bacterium | reverse complement strand
AAATGGTTGTGCCATAACCCTTTTTTGGATTGGAAATAACTTTTCCATTTAAATCTCTCTTTCTTCTTTTTACCTCCTGAAATATTCCAGCTTCTTTATCTAGGACAATTCCAAGATATTTGCTGTCTTTGCTTGGAATGTTGTTTCTTTTTATCCCAATAGGCCGTTATTTCATATGCATATTCCCTGTCTCCAACTTTTTTGTATCTGATATAGCTCATAATCGTGAGTAAAGAATTAATAATAGGCACGAGTATATAGAACTAAAAAGTCGGTTGCAAGCTTTTATTTGCTTAGATTAATGTTTTTTAAGGACTATCGTGGGTAAAGATATGGGAATTTAAGTTAAAAATGAATTTTAATATGTAGTTAATTTTTCAAATAATTAATCACAAAAACTATGAAATTCTTTAATTTATTATTTGCATTAGCAACATCGGTAAGTGCTGGAATCCGAATAGAAAGAAGTGATGGTAGCATTGTAGAAGCAAAAGATTGGGAAGAAGGCTCTATATTTACAAAAATTTTATTATATCAAAAATTTATCAGATCATAGGATAAAATTTCTTATTTTTTTATCTGCTTTGATTTTTCAATAAATTCCTGAAAGGCAGAAATTGACTGAATAATTCCGAAAATTATCAATCCATGATGTGATTTAATCATAACATCAACTACACCAAGCTCATCAAGAGCTTCACAAAGAGATGATAAGGTTAAAATAATAAGTGATAATAATTTGAATAATTTCATAATTATATTTATTTTATAATTTTTTTACCCATTGACTCAACTAAAATCTCCGGCACAATTACCGTCCCATCCTCATTTTGATAATTTTCTAAAATGGCAATAATTGTCCTACCAAGAGCCAATGAAGAACCGTTTAATGTATGAACAAAAATTGGTTTTTTACTATTTGGGTTACGATATTTAGCGTTCATTCTTCTGGCCTGAAAATCACCACAATTAGAACAGCTAGCAATTTCACGATATTTACCCTGCCCCGGCAACCAAACTTCTAAATCATAAGTTTTTTGAGCAGAAAAACCCATATCACCAGAACATAAAAGCATTTTGCGATAAGGAATTTTTAATTTCTGCAAAATACTCATAGAAATATCTGTCATCCTTTCATGCTCCTTTAAAGACTCCTCCTCACTAACTATTGAGACCAGTTCAACTTTTTTAAATTGATGTTGGCGAATCATACCGCGAGTATCCTTTCCTGCCGAGCCAGCCTCACTTCTAAAACATGGGGTATGAGCTGTAAATCTAAGAGGTAATTCTTCTTTAGGCAAGATCTTATCTTGCACTAAATTAACTAGCGATACTTCGGCAGTTGGAATAAGCCAATAATCATTAGTAGTTTTAAAAGCTTCTTCAGCAAATTTTGGCAATTGACCCGAGCCAAACATGGCCTTATCGCGCACTAAATTTGGCGGTGAAACTTCTACATAACCATTTTCCACCGCAATATCTAACATAAAATTAGATAAAACTCGCTCCAACTTGGCTAAATCGGCTGAAAGTGTTGAAAATCTAGCGCCAGAAATGACAGAAGATTGATCAAAATCAAGCATTTTTAGATTTTCACCAATTTCAAAATGTTCTTTAGGTTTAAAGTCGAATTTTGGCAATTCTCCCCATTTTTCTATTACCAAATTTTCATTTTCACCTTTACCAAATGGAACTTCACTTTCTGGAATATTTGGAAATTCTGATAATATTTTTTTTAAATAATCATCAAATTCATTATAATTATCGCTTAATTTTGCATTAACCTCTTTTGATAAATTCATTAAATCATCAGCATTTTGACCATTTTTTTTGGCTATAGCAATTTTTTTAGCCAGATCATTCCTTTGATTTTGAAGATTCTGAATTTCTTCAATTTTTTTACGCCTCTGATCATCAATTTTTAGCAATTTTTCTGATCTAATGTCATTAGATCTATCAGCCATCGCCTGATTAAATTTTTCTGGATTTTCTCTAATATATTTTATATCCAACATATATGATTTTTGTTTAATTTCTTGATTTTTATCTTGGTCAAGATGATAATTACAAGGAATATTAATTTATCCACTAATTAATCAATAAAATCAATATTAAAATGACAATAAATAAAGTAATTCTAGTTGGAAATTTAGGTAATGATCCAGAAATCAGATCAACTTCTGATGGTAGAGAAATAGCAAATATATCTATTGCAACTAGTGAATCTTGGAAAGATAAAAATACTGGTGAAAGAAAAAGTAAAACTGAATGGCATAGGGTAGTAATTTTTTCTCAAGGTTTAGTTGGGATTGTCAAAAATTATCTTAAAAAAGGTTCAAAAATATATCTTGAAGGTCAGTTACAAACTAGAAAATGGGTTGATAATGCTGGAATTGAAAAATATACAACTGAAATTGTTTTACAAAATTTTAACTCAACCTTACAAATTTTAGATAGCAGGCAAAATAATCCGGATAATCAAAATAATTTTGGCGATAATAATCAAAATACAAACCAGGAAGTCGCCGAAAATATAATCGATGATGATATACCATTTTAACAGTTAGGATGAAAAAATATATTATATTATTAATATTTTGTCTAACAACAACCAAACTATTTGCTGACTCCTCATTAAATCAACAAGTAATAGGTGATATTGAAAAGCATCTATTTTTTAGCGATGAAGCTAGCGAGTTAGATTCTATTAATTCATCTTATAAGGGTAAGGAATCTTTGTTTAATGAAGATAAAGAGGGATATGAACCAAAATTTGATATCATAATAATTGATGCTGATTTTGATAAAAAATCTAATGAAAAGAAGAAGCTGGCCTATAATGCCAATCTGATTGGCCATTATGAAATTGCAATAAAATTATATAAGGAAATTATCAGTAAAAACACTGATGATGATGCAAAATTTGGCCTAGCTTTTGCCTACCAAAATCTTCGTCAATATCCTGAAGCCAAAGAGCTATATCATGATCTTTTAAAAACAGGAAAGAAAGTAGATAAAGATCAAATCGTAAATAATTTATTAGCAATTATTATCGAAGAAAACCCTAAAGAAGCTGTATTCTTTTTAACTAAATTATCAGCACAACATCCTGATTCTTCAAGCTTGATTGCAAAATCAGCTTTAACTTATGAAAAAATTAATAGACCAGAAAGAGCTGTTGATCTGATGAAAAAAGCTTTATTTATAGAACCAGATAATTTTCAATATCAGTATAATTTGGCTATTATGCTTGATAAAAAAGGTGATTATAAAGATGCAAAAGGGCTGTATGATAAAATATTATCAAAATTATCTAGATCCCAAAGTGAAAAACTAGGTATTCCCTTAGATCAAATCTACAAAAGAGCAAAATATCTCGAAAGATCTCTTTAATTTTTAGAGTTATTCTTTTTCAAAATTACTTCTGCACCTAAATTTAGCAATAATTCTTTCAATTCTGTATCTGCTATATTTTCAATGAAGGGGTTTAAAATTTCCTTACTATCCTGATCAATATCAGACTGTTTGCATTGTTTTAATTCAATATTTTTTGGCTTTTGAATAAATTTAATATTGTCAATTACCTTATAGCCATAATAAATAGTGATATTTTCAATTATGTCATCAATTTCAGATGATAGTAAAAAAGAAATTGTAGGATTATAAACTTCAATATGGAGAATTTTTTTATTTTCCTTATTAATTTTTAAATCCTTAATATAAGAAAAATAAAAATATTTATCACCAATAATTTTTTGCCAGTTTTTCCTTAAATTATAAAGAATATTAAAATTCTTTTTTTCTTCTTAATGATAATCGGATTGATATTTGATAGAATATTAGATTCTAATGATTTAAACATTTAATCTTAATTTATTTAATTAATTGCAAATTATTCAGAAGTTTTTTCAAAAATTCTTACGTCAAATGATAATAATTATCATAAAAAATCTTGAATTTTATATTATATTAAGATCTGATATCAATTTCCATCTTAAAAAACTATATTGTCTATTTTAAGATGAACTTTACTATAATGCCACAAATCAATTCATACCGCTCATCAAAGGAACCTCTGATTTTCCTATTTAATTTTGTCTATTTTTTCATTTTTCAGAAAAAATAGACAAAATTAAATAGGAAAATCAGAGGTTCCCAAAGAAAACAAGATTTAACAAATTTTAACTAAGTTTCAAACTGATTTTACATATCCTGGTTAAAATTTGATCAATCTAATTTAATGCAATAGAAATGAAAT
>JAYQKE010000006.1:0-154395 GCA_038142525.1 Rickettsiales bacterium | reverse complement strand
GGATCTTATCTGGTACTTGATAACGCCAAATTTCATCATGACTCAAAGGCAGAAATTGCTGATAAAAATATTGAAAACATTGCAGACATAGCAAAGAAATTCAATATCACATTACTTTATCTTCCAGCTTATTCACCAGATCTTAACCCAATTGAAAAGAAATGGTCTCAAATCAAGTATTGGTACAGGAAGTGGAGAAATAAATACAGCGATAAAAGAGAGTTACTCGAAATGTTGCTTGGAATAAGAGAAAATGCAAGCTTAATTTAGTTGTCTATACTAACTTCTGCTGAGCAATTTGGCGTTTCAAATAGTTTTATCTGCTGAATAGATATATTATAATCTTGAAATAATTCGGGGCAAATTTTATGAAATAAATAATCCGCCATATTTTCGGCTGTTGGGTTATTTTCTAGATAATAAATTTTTTGTTTGGTAATTTTTACAATATAATCTCCCAATTCCTTATCTTTAATATTTAAAATAGTGTTATGATCCCAATTTTTATCAATCCAATTTCCTAAAATATCTTTAATTACGCCAAAATCTACCACCCGACCCAAATTATCTAATCTTTCAGAGCTAAAAGTAATTTCTAAAACATAACGATGACCATGCGAAGATTTTACATTTACTTTCATGATTCATAACTCTATGGGTCAGATCAAACTCAATTCTTCTAGTGCAATTTATCATAATTTTATAATTTTATCATACTCTTCCTCATTTATTTTCTTATGAGTGATATTAATAATTATTTTATCTTTGGCAATTTCTTTTAATAGATTATGAGTTAATCTGTCATTTTTCTTATCAAGCGCCGAAGTAAATTCATCAATTAACAAAATTGGAGATTTTTTTAATAAGGCTCTCAGAATTGCAATTCTTTGTCTCTCGCCGCCAGAAAGCATAACACCCTTTTCACCAACAAAATAATCTAAATCTTCTGGTAATTTATCAATAAAATTAAATAATTCATTCTTTAGAAATTTTTTAACATCTTTTTTGGTAATATTATCATTACCATAGGAAATATTATCCCAAATAGTACCAGAAAAAATAATAGCATCTTGAGAAATATAAGAAAATAAAGATCTTAAATCAGATAAGGAAATTTCTGCAATATTTTGCTCATTAATAATAACTTTCCCTTCCAAAATATTATAAAATCTTAATAATATCTCAAAAATAGAACTTTTGCCAATACCGCTTTTACCAATAATAACAATTTTTTGACCATGATTAATCTCAAGATTAAAATTTTTGAGAATTAATTTATCAGGATTTTTGGGATAAGAAAAACTAACATTATCAAATTTGATATTAATCTTTTTAGGATTTTTGAGTTTTTTAGGATTTTTTGGATCAATTATTTTTGATTTTAAATCTAAAATTTCAAATAAACGATTACAAGCAACAGAAGCTATATTTAATTGGCCTAAAATACGAGAAATACCAGTGGCAGAAGTAGCAACTATTAGAGCGTAAAATATAAAAGAAGAAAGATCGCCAGAAGTCATTTGACCAGAAATTACCTTATTTGAACCAAGCCATAATATTAAAATTACAGTAGAAAAAGCAGATATAATAATTAAAGATATTAAAAGAGATCTGATTTTAATTTTAGCAATAGAAGCGTCTAAAGTTTTTGTTATTTTTTGATCAAAATCATCAATTTCTTTTTTTTGCCCTAAAAAGCCTGAATCACTTTGATAAAATTAGTTGTTTCTTCAATGTGAGAGGTGCAAATTGACAAATCCTTAGCTTCAATATCAGCAAAAAATTTAATTTTCTTGGCTAAAAATAAAATTGGAAAAATGGCTAAGATAATGACTGCAAAAATAACTAATGTTAATTCATAATTAATAGCAAATAGAAATATTAAACCACCAATAAAAATTATAAGATTTCGAATAAAAAAGGAGATAACATTACTGATAATATTATATAAAAGATTAATATCATTGGTCATTCTTGATATGATATCGCCAATTTTATTATCTTCAAAAAATTCTGGGGAAATATTAATGATATGAGAATATATTTGTTTTCTAATCTTAAAAACTATTTTTTGAGCTACTGAATTTATTAAAAAAGAACGAAAATAACCAGCGATTGCCAAAGAAACTATAATTAAAAGTGATATGATTGATAATTTAGTTAAATTGTCAAAATTTTGAGCAGTAAATCCAAGATCAACAAAATATTTAATCATTTTGCCAAGAATCAGAACCGCATTAGAAGTAATGATTAAAGTAATGAAAACAATAAAAATAGATCCTTTGTAATCCTTTAAATAAGGTAATAATGATAGAAGATTATATTTTTTATTTTTCATTTATGAGCAAATTTTACAATTTGGATTTTTCTTCAAATTTATTATTTTAGATTTATTTTGTAAAAAATCAAAAATCAGCATTTTACCAATTAGACTATCTCCAATATTAAGAATTTCCTTAATGGTTTGAGTTGCTTGCATAGTACCGCCAATACCAGCTACAGATCCTAAAATACCCTTCTCTTTAAGAGGCAAAGAAAATGAATTATCATAAATATTATTGTTAAAGCAATTATAGCAAGGATTTTGATCTAAATAAGATTTAAAAACTGAAATATGACAAGAAAATTGCTTAACAGCAAAAAAAATCAGAGGTTTTTTTTCTAAAAAGCAAATTTTATTAATAATAAAACGGGTTGGAAAATTATCGGTACAATCTAAAATAAAATCATAATTTTGTACTAAATCTTTTAAGTTATTTTCATCAACGCGAATTGGAAATATATCAATTCTAAGATCAGGATTTAATTGAGTTATTTTTTCTTTAGCGCTCTGACATTTTAATGTGCCAATATCAGAAGAATTATGAATAATTTGTCTCTGTAAATTTGATAATTCCACCTTATCATTATCAATAATTCCAATATGACCAACGCCAGTCAGCTAAATAATAAATAGCAGAAGATCCCAGACCGCCAGCACCAATTATTAAAATTTTTGATTCTAACAATTTTTCCTGGCCTTTTTCTGTAATTTCTGGTACAATTATATTTCTTAGATAAAGTTCTTTTTGATGACTATTTAACATACAATATTATTAAAATACTTTATGAGGCTGTCTTGAATCTAGGTTAAAAATAAAGAAAAAGATTTCGGACAGTCCTTTTATAAAATTAGTTAATATTAATTTTTTTATGTTTTCAACAATCAATTCTATATTATCATTACTTGTTAGTTTTGGAATCTTGTCGATTGGCCATGGCCTTAATAATAATCTATTAAATATTAGAAGTTTAATTGAAAATTATAGCGAAATTACCATCGGCATTATGAATTCATTTTATTTTCTTGGATTTATCATTGGGGTAAGAATCGGAAGTGAATATATTCATAAAGTCGGTCCAGTTCGTACTTTTGTCGCTTTAATTTCAATAATTTCAACTATTTCATTAATTCATGCTTTAGTAATTAACCCTATTATCTGGATTATTTTACGATTAATTTATGGTATTTGTATCGCAGGAGCCTATGTAGTAATTGAAAGTTGGCTTAATAGTCTTTCTGGAAAAGAAAATCGGGGCAGAATTTTATCAATTTACATGATTGTTAATTTTTCTGGATTATTTTTGGGTCAAATTTTATTGAATCGAGAATTAGTTGAAACATTTACATTATTTGCTATTGTTTCAATTTTGGCTTCGATTTCTATAGTACCTTTAATTTTAAGCAAGGTAAGGCGACCAGAATATCAAGATCAAGAGACCTTATCAATTAAAAAATTATATAAAAATTCACCCCTATCAATTATTGGTATTTTAGCAAATGCAATTTCTGCTAGTGCTTTTTGGTCATTTGGTGCAATATATATGTTAAAAGCTGGTTTCGTTGTTGAAGATCTTCGCTTTCTTTTTGCCATTACCTTAATTGGCGGCTTATTTTTTCAATGGCCAATAGGATATATTTCTGACAAATTTGACCGCAGAATTAGCATTCTGATTTGCTCCATTATCACAATATTTATCTGTCTTGCTATCGTGATATCAGTCAATATATTAAAAATAGATTTTGGCTATAATATTTTATTATTAGCTCTTATTTTTGGTGGTTTTTCTTACCCTTTATATTCCTTATTTATATCACTATCTAATGATTTCTTAAAATCAGTATCATTTGTAAAAGCTAGCTCAGCCCTTTTGATGATTAATGGTGTTGGCTCTATTTTTGGACCATTATTAGTCGCAATTTTTATATTTATTTTGGATGCTCCTGGATTATTTTGGTTAATTATTACAATAAATTTTACTATATTTATAATTGCCTTTAATGAATTTAGAAATGGTAAGAAGATTCCAAAGGCAACTTCAGATCACTTTATTGCCACACCAAAACAAACTTCAGCTTTATTTAATATGGATCCAAGATCAGAAGAATAAATTAATTGTTGTAGTTTATATAACTTACCTTACTCTCTTCTTGGTGAAAACTTGATGATGATTGAGGTTTTGCAGAATTTAACCTCAATAAATAAAGATGAGTAATATAAAATTTAACGAGCTAGGCCTTGCTCAAAATATAATTGACCAAATAGAAAAGAAAAATTTTCTTAATCCAACTGAAATTCAACAAAAGGCAATTCCTGCCATTTTAAATGGCGATCAAGATATTTTAGCCATCGCTAGTACAGGAACCGGTAAAACAGTCGCTTTTGGCCTGCCAATTATTGATAGAATTGATAAAAATCAAAAATCAATCACAGCAATTATTTTAACCCCAACTAGAGAATTGGCAATTCAAGTTGCAGGTGAATTGGACTCTTATAAATCAGAAAGGAATATTCATATTGCTGCAATTTATGGTGGTCAATCAATTACTAAACAAAATAAAATTCTTGCAAAAGGTTTGGATATAATAGTTGGGACACCCGGCAGAATAATTGACAATATTAAAAGGGGAGCTATTAAACTTCATGATGTTAAATATTTAGTTCTTGATGAAGCTGATGAAATGCTAAATATGGGTTTTATTGAAGATATTGAATTTATCCTTAAATCTTCTAATAAAGATAAAAGAATTTTCCTTTTTTCCGCTACCCTACCCCACAGAATTAAGAATTTATCTAAAAAATATATGAATGACCAATTATTTATTGAGGTCAAAAAGAAGGATAATCAAAAATTACTTATTGAACAGTCATATTTTATCTTAAAACAGCAAGAAAAATTTGATCAATTAAAAAAAATTGCCGATATTTATGATAATTTTTATGCTATAATTTTCTGTCGTACCAAAAGAGATGTTGATGATCTAGTACAAAAATTACAAAATCATAATTATAAGGCTGAAGGTGTTCATGGTGATTTTTCTCAAAATATTCGTGAAAAAACTATCAATAAATTTAGAGGCAAGAAAATTCAAATTTTAGTGGCAACTGATGTTGCAGCTAGGGGCATTGACATTGAATCATTAAATTATGTAATTAATTTTTCACTACCAGATGATTTAGAAACTTATATTCATAGAATTGGTAGAACCGGTAGAGCAGGAAAAACTGGTAAGGCAATTTCATTCCTTTCCTTTAGGGAAAAAGAAGAATTCATCAAATTGAAAGAATGACTAAATCAATTTTAAAAAAAGAAAATTTTATCAGCGATAAGGAATATAAATTTTTAAAGGAAAAGAAATTTTTACAAAATTTAGAAAATAAAATTTTAGCAGAAAATTTTAGTAAGGAATCAGAAGAAGTTGCCAAAAATCTATTAAAAAAATATGATAGCTGGAAGGTGGTTGCTAGTTTGATATAAAAGACTAAATTAGCTAGCCATTCGTGTAATCCCGTCATCAGGTAGGCTTACAGCAGGAGCTCTAAGAGATGGGGATGGCTTATCTTCTATCAATCTTTCAATGACTTCAAGATTTTCACTCTCACGACCAAGCTTACTAATTAATGAATCAAATTTACCAAAACATTTTTTTAACTCATTTGGTTGCATTGACAAAGTAATTCTTAATTGCATTTTATTTTCATCAATAAAAAATAAATTTCCAGGTACTAAAGCAATACCAGCATAATAAAATAAAAATTCTGCAACATCCAAATCTGTTTTCAAAGTTTTAACTATCTCAGTATTTTTATCTTTATAAGATAAATCTTTTAATCCACTAAAATCTAATAAACAAACATTTGTTCCTTTAGGCTCTGTTACTAACTTAATACAATGAGGCTTATCTTTTTTAAGATCTTCTAAATTTTCTCTATAATGCTGCATCTGAGCACCAATGAATGTCTGTAATTTTGGACTTGTCAAAAATTGATATGCTACTTGCTGACATAATAGATTAGGAATATGGCCAAAAAACGACTGGACCCCGCATTATCTTTAGGAACCTCTGAAAAACCAATTATCTAATTTATAGATTTGAAACCTCCAATTCTTCTGAAGATTCTGGAAACATATTTTTAGGAATTATCGCCCAACTTATGCCTAATCCAGCTATGGCTCCAATTTTTGAAAGACCATTTAATAATATCATATTTTTTGTGATATCTGGATATTCGTTTTTACATTGAGATAAGTGATAACTATTTTCACCATCGTAACAGACAGGAAAAAATATATCATCCGATATGATTGTAACATACTTATGTCGTGATAATATTTTAGCAATAGCTTCCGCATTATCTTTAGTCAATAATGTACCACATGGATTATTAGGATAATTAAATAAAAATGCCTTAATATCAGCATTTTCTTTTAATATATTATCTAGCTTTTCTGGATCTATAATGCCATTTTCTGTTTCCAAAAATTCTATATCAACACCATTTTTTTCAGCATGACTAGCATAATATCCAAAACAGGGCTTTAATAATAATAATTTACCACTACCTCCTTTTCCTCGACATAGTCCTAACTCACTATAAATACCAGATAATAAATTAAACATAGTATTTGATAATTCAACATTCACTGACAAGGAAGAACTATCGGAAGATTTACCATCATCTTGATGATAACCTTTTCCTGTAATTTTTGTAGAATATTCTAACAATTTTTCTAATAATTCTGGAGATAATGTATTGCTATATCTTGCTAACTGTTGTGGTTTTATATCACCAATTACTTTTTCAGTTGTTAATTCTTCTTCTTTAGTTGCAACAAAGGCTGGAGTTTCTGCAGAGGTTAAATTATAAAAATCTTGACCATTTACTGACCCAAATGAACGAAAAAAATTTTCAACTTTTGTTAAAAAATTAAGTGATTTTGTTTTTACATCATCATCCTTAGATAATGATGGGCTTAACTTTAATAAGGTACCAGTAGGAGACATGTAAATAGTTATTTAAGTTATTGATTTAATTCCAACCATATATTAGATATTGATATTCTTATATCTTCTGAATTATTTTTTAATCTAAATATATCAAATTCACAATTATTAATTCTTAATATAAAAGATAATAATTCATTTATTCTTGATAAAAATTCTTTTATAATTGCATTTTCTGAGTTTTTTTGATCGAGCAATATCAGCATCTTTTGTATTTGATATAAGCTGATATTTTTTTGCTCATTTTCTTTTAAATTATTAAAATAATCTATAAGATCTTTGCAAAAATTAATAAAAGAATTTTTAGATTTAATAAATATTTGATCATTTTTCTTGCCAGAGGAATAAATCTCTGCTAGAGTAATTACATCAAGTATGTTATTAATATTATTAATAATAAATTTATCCTCTGTCATTTATGAAAATATTATTTTGTTTAAATAAAGATATTTATTGCTCCTATTTTATGAATTTAATTTCAAAAAAATTAATAGATCATGAAATATTGATTAGCTATTCCACACAAATAGGCAAAAAACAGGATAATCAGGATCTAATTAATCTAAAAAAAATTGAATCAAATAATATAGATTCTTATTTTAATAAAATAGAAAAACAAATAAATGCCTCTATTTTACCAGAAGTTAGAAAAATTTCTGATATAAATCAAGAAATTGATCTAATAATTTCCGTTAGATATGGTATAATTTTTAAGGGTAGTATAATAAAATTTCCAAAATTCGGAATAATAAATCTTCACTCTGGAATTTTGCCAAATTATCGAGGTGTTATGCCGACATTCTGGTCGATGTTAAATCAAGAGAAAGAAATAGGCTGTACCCTACATTATATCCAAGACCAAACTATTGATACTGGTGATATTATAGAAATATATAGAAAAAATATTGATTATCAAAAATCATATATTTTTAATGTTTTATCCATTTATAAAAGTGGATCAAATATAATATTAAAATTATTAAAAAAAATTAGCTTAAAATCAAAAATCATTAAAAAACCTCAAATAGATAAGGGAAAATATTACTCCTTCCCAAAAAAATTTGAATTAGATAAATTTCAAAAATTTTATAAATTATTTAATAAAGATGATTTTCTAACATCTGATAAAATAAATTCAATAAGTTTTTTTGATAAATCTGAATGAATTTTCCCTTTTTTGCTAGCGATAGAATATTCCATTTGTGGAAAGAATTTATTAAGTTTTCTATAGGTAACCTCTTTATCACCTGGATCAATACAAATTGTTGATACAAATCCAAGACCTATATCAGATTTTACAAAATGTTTAATAATATCCCAATTGGCATTTTCAAATTCAATATTGGTTTTAAAATTATATTTTTCAAAATTATTTTCAAAACCAGATAATGCAATTAGATTTTTATCAATTCTTATACAATTAAATTTCGCTATATCCTCTAATGTAATATTTTTTTTATTTTTAAGGGGGTGATTTTTATTCATAATTAATACTGGATCATAAGATGTTAGCTTGATATTTTCTAGATCTCTATCGGTTAGCATATCGGGATATATAATAAAATCTAGCTTATTTTCTTTTAATTTTTTGACAGCCTCCTCTAATGATATATTTTTGATAGAAATTTCTATATCAGGATATTTTTTAGTAAATTTTGCTAGATATTTAGGTAATAAAAAGGATATAACAACATGATGTCTTGCTATAGTTATCTTATTAACTCTATTAAGATCTTTGTTTTTTAAGAAATTATAAAAATACCTTCGATTGCATTTAAATGTTCTAATGCCAATTTATATAATAAATCTCCATCCTCAGTTAATTTGAGACCTTTAGAATTTCTTATAAATAACTTTGCCTTCATATCCCTTTCTAAAGACTGAATTTGCAAAGTAATTGTTGATTGGTTTAAATTCATCATTTTTGCAGCCTTACTAATACTATTAACTTGCGCTGCACAACAAAAACCCCTTAATTGCTGTAGACGATTCTTTTTATAATAAAATTGTTTTAACATAAGTATGAGTTTTATTAATATATATTATTAATTAATATGATTATAACCAATTTGCTTAATTATGCAATATTTACTTAACTATATAATTTGGGTTTATAAAAATATTTAATTTTTTAATATGCTTAACTTTCAAAATTGCGAAAAAGAATATGTTGCCTCTAATGAGAATAATATTCTGGCCTCGGTTTCTCATGATTTAAGAAACCCATTATCAGCTATTATTCATGCGGCTGAATTCTTGGAAGAAGATAATCAAAATACTCTTAATCCTGACTCTATCTGCCTTCTTAAATCTATTAAAGATAGTAGTAAGGAGGCTCTGGAAATGGTTAGTGACCTTCTGGATGTATTGCAAATAAATTCAGGAAAGTTTAATGCTAATTTAGATCATAAAATTGATATTAAAGAAATTATTAAAAGATGCATCCAATTAACTCACCATTTATATTATAAAAAACAAATTAATATTAATTTTACAACTGAAGATAATCTTCCAAATATTCATCTAGATAATAGAAGAATGAAGCAAATATTAATTAATATTATTTCTAACTCTGTTAAATATAGTAAAGATAAAACGGAAATTACTATTAATACCAAAGTAATAACTAAATTAAATGATAAATTTTTACAAATTACAGTCAAAGATCAGGGTTTTGGCATGAGTCCTGAAGAACTAAAATTATCCCTAAAAGATTACAAGGTTGTTGATGATAGAAGAATTGATTCTTTTGGACTTGGTATGTCGCTAATAAAACAACTAGTTGAAGCACAAAATGGCTATATGCTAATTAAATCAAAAAAAAATGTTGGAACTAAATTTTATCTTAATTTCCCAATAAAGTAATAAATTTTCAGGATGATTTGGTGGAAGAATAAAGATGTTATTAATCAAATTTATAATTTATTTAAACGATGTCATTTATTGTTTGTAATTTATATATTAACCATAGGTTGCGCCGATTTTAGTAATGTTACGGCAAATAATATTAATTATCAAAATGAACTTCCTAAAAAATTAGAAATTGAGTTTATTTATCTATAGTAAAAGTCTCTTTAAAAATGCAAATTGGTATAACTAAATATTACGATAAAAATTCATTACTAATTTTTTCCCAACTAAATAGGCCCTTTCCGGCATTATAAGTTCTGCCAAAATGACCATAAGTTGCAGTTGGCAAATAGATCGGTTGATTTAATTGCAATAACTTTCTAATACCTCTCGGTGTCAAATCAACATTCTTATTGATTAGATTAACAATCTCATTTTCTGGAATAGAGGCCGTACCAAATGAATTAACATAAATTGAAATTGGCTCTGCAACACCAATTGCATAAGATAATTGGATTAAACATTTTTTTGCTAACCCATTTGCTACAATATTTTTAGCAAGATATCTGGCAATATAAGCACCAGAACGATCAACTTTAGTATAATCCTTGCCAGAAAAGGCACCGCCGCCATGAGCAGCTGCTCCACCGTATGTATCAACAATGATTTTCCTACCTGTTAAACCAACATCACCTTCTGGACCGCCAATAATAAATTTTCCAGTTGGATTGAAAAGAAATTTGGTTTTTTCAGTAACAAGATCTCCTGGAATAATTTTTAAAATTACTGGCTTGACCTGAGATATAATATCAGAAATATCCATAGATTCCTGATGTTGAATTGAAAGTAAGATAGTGTCAATATGATCAATATCGCCATTATCACCATAAGCTAGAGTTACTTGACTTTTGGCATCTGGTCCAAAGCCTGAAATTTTATTATTTTTTTGTTCTTGATAAATATTGCGTAAAATTTGGTGAGAATATACCAGGCTAGCAGGCATTAATTCTGGAGTTTCTGTGCAAGCATAACCAAACATAATTCCCTGATCCCCCGCACCCTCACTGTCTCTGTCACCCTTATCTACACCAAGAGCAATATCTTGAGATTGTTTATTGAATAAAAATTCTATAGCAATCTTATCATAACTAAATTTACCATTAATATAACCGATATCTTTAATTAGATTTCTAATTTTATTTTCAATATCTTGATAATCTGGTTCAAAATTAGAGCGGATTTCGCCAGAAATTACAATTTTAAAGGGCGTAACAAAACTTTCTGCCGCAACTCTAGAATTAAAATCTTTTTCAAGAAAATAATCTAAAATTAAATCTGAAATTTGATCAGCAATTTTGTCTGGATGGCCAGCAGATACGGATTCACTAGTAAATAAGTACATATAAAATATTAATTAAAAGATAATTTATTAATTCCATCTAAAGATTTTGGGTCGCCGATATGAAAAAAATAATTTTTTGATATAGTGGCGGATATTTTTATATTTTTATTATTATAAAAATGATTCATCGAGAATTTCTTTTCTTTTGGAGCTTTTTCAAAAATTCTTGGATTAATAATTTGAATTCCGGTAAAAGCATAAGGATTACGACCATCTTTTATTAATTTACCACTACGAAGCAAATTAAAGTCTCCTTCCCCATCATAACCAAAATATTCTTTCTTATTAACTAGCAATAATAAAACATCCGGCTTTTCTGAATTAAATTTTTGAATCATATCGATTAAAAAATCTTCATCTTCTTGCCAAAAGATGTCGCCATTGATTAACATCAAGGGCTCATTAACATCTATAATACCAGATTTGATAGCATTTTTTACAGCACCGCCAGTTTCAATTTTATTAAATTCTTCTGAAAGAATTAAATTATCCTGATGATCTTTAGCAAATTTTGTTATTTTATTTCTTAGGTAAAAACTATTAATAATTACGTTATTTGCCTTTAAAAACCTAACTCTATCAAGAATATGATCAAGCATAGTTTTTTTACCAATTTTGAGTAATGGCTTTGGAATTTTTTTGGTAAGTGGCATCATTCTAGTTCCGGCACCTCTTTTTAAAAATAAAAATTTGATTAATCATTAGTCAATTTTTTTAATTCTAGATAAATGTCTGCCACCTTCAAATTTAGAACTCAAAAAAGTTTGACAGCAATCTACCGCTATATTTTTATCAATAATTCTAGCTCCCAAACATAAAATATTAGCATCATTATGATTTCTTGCTAATTTAGCTGTCTCAACATTATGACATAAGGCAGCCCTAACACCCTTAAAACGATTAACAGCAATAGAAACCCCTATACCAGTACCACAAATCAAAATAGCAAAATTATATTTATTTGGTCGCATTGTAAGTTTCCGACAAAGATCTTTGGCGATATCAGGATAATCAACATTGTCACCATCAAAACATCCAATGTCACTAAAATTATAGCTAGAACCAAGAGTTTCGATCAAATATGATTTTAATTCAAAGCCTGCATGATCTGAAGCAATCAATATGTTCATTATTTTAACCTGTTTAATTTTCTTTCTTCGTCCCTCTTTTTAATCGCCTCCCTCTTATCATATAATTTTTTACCCTTAACTAAGGCAATTTTAATTTTAGCATAGTTACGACTGTTGAGATAAATTGATAAGGCGATTATCGTAAGGCCCTTTATCTTAACTTTAGCAAGTAATTTTGCAATTTGTTTTTTATGTAATAATAGCTGTCTTTCACGAAGAGGGTCGGGATTAAATTGATTTGCACCAAAAAATGGCGCAATATTAGCATTTGTTAGAAATAGACCATCTTTTTTATCACTAATATAAGCATCTCCAATACTTACTTTCCCTGCCCTTAGGGATTTCATCTCGCTACCTTTAAGAATTATTCCAGCCTCAAGCTCTTCTAAAATTTCATAATTAAATCTTGCTTTACGATTTTGTGCTAGAATTTTCATTATTAATCTTGTGTTTTATACCATAAATATCAGTTATCTCTTTGATATTTTTTATTTTTTCTTCGTTAAAATTATTCTCAATTTCATTTTTAATATCATCAAAACCACTCTCTTTGGAAATTTGATTAATTTGATATTTAATATTTAATAAATAATCACGACATTTATAAAAAATATTCAAAATATCCCTTATAATATCAGAAGAATTTTGAGAATTAATAATTAATATGAATATAGCAAAAATAACTAAAAATTCAAAAAGAGATATACCAAACATTTTAAGTTTTTTATTATAAAAAAGATATCCATAATGGTACGGTCGAGAAGATTTGAACTTCCACGAGATATTAATCTCACAGCGACCTCAACGTCGCGTCTACCATTCCGCCACGACCGCTAAATAGTTATATAAATTATCATTAAGCTAAATTTTAGCATTATTCCTATAAAACAGGATCAGTAAAATTATTCTGATAAGATTTTTTTCTAATTTTGCCATATTTTGGCTCCTTAATAATATATTTATAATTATTATTATCAGCATATTTTACAGCATCCTCCTTGCTATAAAATTTAATTTTTAACTGACCAAACATATTGTCAGAAGAAGCCCAGCCCTGTAAAGATGATTTATCAGTTTTTTTTAAATTATTTTTAGAAATAATTTTTAAAAACCAATATTTTTTCTTTTTAAAGCCAGACTGCATGGCATTTTTTGTATCTTGAAAAATCTCTACTTTCATTAAATTTTTGCTAAAATTGAATATTTATATTTAATAATATCAATTACAGTTTGCAATTGTCCATCTAAATTATCATCTATTTTGTTAATTTTGTAACCATAAGATAGTAATTTTTCCTTCAATTTTTTAATATTAGATAAATTATCAATTAATTCAAAAGATTCCTGATCTAATTTTTGCCCTAAATCATGATCATAAAATTTTTGCCAATTAAATCGATAAGAAGGATCATTCTTTCGACCCAAGAAGCCAAATCTTTGATCATCATTACAATAGGCGATATCTAAATGACCAATGATATTTTTATTAGAAATATTATATCTTTTTTTAATATCCAAAGATAATTCAATCCCAGAATTTATCTGCTCATCAGTGAAATCCAAATTATCAGGATCGGGATTAAAAAATTCAATTCCAATAGAATTTTTATTTATCCCATCTACACCATTCCAATAACTAACACCAGCATGAAATGCGATATCTTTTTCAGCAACTAATTGATGAATATCTCCATTAAGATCAATAATATAATGGGCACTAACCTGATGAATTTTTAGCAAATCAATAGCTTTTTGAATATTTTCTGTCATGATATTGTGCAAAATTAAAAAATCTATCTTGCGCTTATCGCTTTTTAAAAAATAATTGGTAAATAAGTTTTGTTGTTTTATTTTCATAATAAATAAATATTAATTCTGTTATATCAATGAGTAAAGAAATAATTATTATAGATAATCTAAGAGATTCACTTGAGACATTAATTGAAGGTTATCAAAAATTTCAAAAAATAGAAGATATAGAATTAAAATTACTTTTAGAAGATGGCTGTATCCAAAGATTTGAATATACATTAGAAGTCATTGGAAAATAATGAGAAAATTCTTAAAAGTTAAATATGGTAAATCCAATGAAGAATTAACAATTAATAATATATTTCGTCTCATGGATTCTCTAGGATTTATTGCAAATTGGGAAAATTGGAGAAATTACTATAGAAAAAGAAATGAATCTAGTCATGAATATAGTATCATCAAATCAAGAGAGGTAATTGTTCTAATAGCAGATTTTATCAAGGATACTGAGATATTGGTAAAAAATTTAGAGAAAAATTTATGATTATTGGTGTTACCCAAGATCAAGAAAAAATTATTTTAAACATTCTTCAACCATTTCTTAGCAATTTTGATTTTTTTTATTATGGCTCAAGAGTGAAAGGAAATTTTGAAAAATCTTCTGATTTGGATATTTTAATTAGAAAAAGAGAAAAAAATAATAATATTTTAAATGTAATTGAAATTATTTCTAAAAAATTTGACCAAAGCGACCTACCCTTCATTGTAAATTTAACTAACTATCATAATATTAAAAAAATTTTTACAAAATAATAGAAAAAGATTTAATAAAAATTAAATGAAAAGAGTTTTTTCCGAATTCAACCGACTGGTAATTTACATTTAGGTAATTATCTTGGGTCAGCCCACAATTGGTTAGATTTACAAAATAATCATCAATGTCTTTTTGGTATTATGGATCTTCATTCTATTACTATCAAGCAAGATCCAAAATTACTAAAGGAAAATATTTTAAATTTAGCAATTAGCTATCTGGCTTTTGGTATTGATCCTAAAAAATCCATTATTTTTATTCAAAATCAAGTATCTGCTCATAGTGAATTAGCTTGGCTACTTGGCACTATCACTCCAATGGGCTGGCTTTCTCGCATGACTCAATATAAAGATAAGGCAGGTGATAAAAATAATAATCTTGGATTATTTTCTTATCCTGTCCTTATGGCAAAGAGATATTTTGCTTTATCAAACAGATTTAGTGCCAACTGGCAAGGATCAAAAACAACATTTAGAGCTAACTCGTGACCTGGCGATGGCCTTTAATGAAAATTTTAAAGAGGATTTTTTTACTATCCCAGAGCCACTTATTACTGGTAATTATAGCAAAATCATGTCTCTACAAGATGGTACTTCAAAAATGAGTAAATCTGATATTAGTGATTTAACTAGAATTAATATTAGTGATGATGCAAAATTAATTGAGAAGAAAATAAAAAAAGCTAAAACTGACTCAATCACAGGAATTTCTTATGATAAAAATCGTCCAGAAATTTATAATTTGCTAAATATTTTTTCTTATTCAGAGGATAAAAAGCCTGAAGAAGTAGCTAAAAAATATCATAATTCTGGTTTCGGAGACTTTAAAAAAGATTTAGCAACAAGTCTTATTGCTAAATTAGAACCAATACAAAATAAAATTTTAGATCTAAAAAATAATCTTGATTATGTCGATGATATTCTCGCCGATGGTCAAAAAAAGCTGATAATATTGCCCAAGAAAATCTTGATAAAATAAAAATTATTATTGGACTAATATAGGAACCTCTGAAAAACTAAAATATTTATTTAGCAAAATTGATCTTTTTGACCCTTTTTCATATAGTCAGTTTTGCAGAGATGATTATCTAACTCTAGATAGTAAATAATAGTCATCCATAAATTTATTATCTAAATTAATAATAAATTCATTTTTATTATAACAATAATACTCGATTAAATTCATTAAACCATCCTTAGTATTATTTAAGATCTGATCTAGATCCTTATCATTATTTATTTCTGAATTATTATTGCGACTAGATAATTTAAGATATTGTAAATTGGATATTTTATCAAAAGAAAAATTTTCTAATGATTGGTAATCTAAACTATTACATTTCACAATATTTCCTAAATTTAATATAATAGATTCTAGAGATAATTGTGGCTCAAAACCTAAAGTCACATTCTTTTTACTCGGAACCGCGCCAGTTTTATAATCAATAATAATAATCTCTCCTGATTTTTTAACAATAATTCTGTCAATTTTTGTTTTAATTTTAATATCTTTTATCTTTAAACTTACTTCAATTTCAGTAAAATTTTGAAGAATTTCATTATAAATATATTTCTCTCTTTTTAAAAAATAATCGGCTATATCTTGAAATCTTGGCCACCAAATCAATTTATCTTCTAATTTATTAAAATATTTAGTAAAAACTTTTTCGGCAAATAAAGATACCTCATTAAGACTAGAATATTTGGTAATTTTACCTTCCTTCTTAAGATATTTTTCTAAAACTTCGTGAACAAAATTACCAAATTCTATATTTGATAAATTATTCTCCACCTCATCTAGTTTTTTTAATTTCAGAATTCTTTTACAATAAATATAATAAGGATTTTTAAGCCATTTAGCAATATCGGTTACAGAAAAATTAAATCTTCTCCAACAAATTTCTGGATTTGGATTGATTTGATGATTTTGTATAATTTTTTGACTATTATTTAATATATTTAACCAATTTTTATATTTCTTTCCATCATCTAATTTTAAATTATTAGATTCGCAAATCAGTTCTAATTTTAATAAAAATCTTGATTTTTCAGTAGGAGAGTTGTCTTTGAGATAAGATCTGGTTAGAAATACTTTCTTATTTTCTATATAATTACAAAAATCAAAAGCTGAAATAGCAATTTTACGCAAATTAGAAGACATACCAAAATCATCTCGCATTTTTGAGCTTAACCAATTGTCAAAATTGCTAAAATTGGGGAAATCTCCATCACTTAAGTTTGGAATAATTAAAATATCAGGATTAATTAATCTAGCTTCAATATTAGAAAAAATATGTATTTCTGGATGATAATTTTTGTTTTTATTTTCAAACTTCTTGCCAGAAATTAATAAATTTAAAATTTTAACATAATCAGAAAGCTGAATTTCAAAATTTAAATCTAAATTGGTTAATTCGGAAAAAAATTCTAAAAATTCATTATAACCTTCAAAATCAACAATTTTTGAATTATTTTGATCGTTTGATATTAATTTTTGGGCAATTTCTAGATTGTTAGCAATGATTTCTAATAAATTTATTTTATTCTTTTTTAAGAAAAAATCCTGAAATTCATTAAAAATATTAAATATTTTATTAAAAAATAAATTATTCTTTAAATTATCATTTTGACTTTTGTCAATAAATTTTAATATTTCCTGTAAATTATTAAATTTATTATTTTTTCTTAAAATTTCTAATTCAAAAAGAGAAAGGTTTTTTTGATAAGATTCATTGTTAAAGCCATATCTAATAAAGGGGTTTTTTAGAATTGAAAGTAAATTGGAGGCAGAAAAATCCTCATTAAAAAATTTAAAAATCAATAATAAAAAATTAAAAAATTCTGAAAATATAAGGTAATTATTGGCAGAATTATTAATATTTATACCCCATTTTTCTAATTTTTTGGATAAAATGCTGCTAAAATTATTATCATTGGAAATAATAGCTATTTTCTTACCCTGACCTATATTTTCTCTAACAATTAAGGATATTAGATCAATTTCTTCATAAATATCTTTTGCCTCTATTTTTGAAAGATTTTGAATATTTACATGATCAAGATCTTTAATTTGCCAGTCTTTCACCTCTTTTGATGGCAACATAGCATGACGCATTAATTTACTGATATTATTTTCTAAGAAAAATTTGGAGAATTTTAAATTGTGAATATTTTGTTTATTAAAATTTATTTTTTTTAATAATTTTTCTAATAAAAATTGTGGATGATATTCTGGTATTTTAAAATCTATATTTTGATCAAGATTTTGTAAAATTACTTTACCATTAGACAATTTGGATATAGTTTTTATTAAATTAGAAGTTGCACTAACACTACCTGTTGAACCCGCTATTATAATATTCTTATCAGGATTATTTCTTAGAAAATCACTGTAAAAATCAATCATTTGGTTTTGGTAATTTACAATAGAAGAAATATTATTTTTTAACAAAATATTCTGCCATTGACTGCCAAAATATATAAGGAAGTCTAAAATTTTTCTTTTATGAGAAGATAAATCCAGATCATCAATTTGAGATAAATTGTCTAAAGATAAATTTTCCTTCTCAACTTCAGATAAAAAACTATCTAAATTAACTGCTAAGGAAAAAATATGACTCAAATTAACATTTTTTCCAAAAAGATTGCTATTTTTATTCCATTTTTCTATTTCTTTAGCTAATAAAATCTTATATTTTAAATTGGATGTGGGTTTTATAGAAAAATTTAGACTAAAATTCTCTTTTGAAATATAATCAAGTAATAATTCATCATAATCTATATCACCAATTGCTTTAATTTTGGGTAAAATTATTGCTGTTTTTTTGGTTTGTTCTAAAAAATGTTTTTTTATGAGACGAACAGATCTTCGACTAGGAAGTAAAAGGGTAAGATTTGGTAAATCTTCTAAATTATAAGAAGATAAAATAAAATGAGTAAGACTTTTTAAAAAGTGATAATTTCCAGGGATATTAAATATTTTTTGCACTTAGTGAGCTTTTGTAACCTCAGCTAAATAGGTCATAACTAGAACTGCAAAAATATATGCTTGTAAAATTGCCACAAATAATTCAAATCCTGTCATAATAATAGCAAATAAAAGGGGAAATATACCAGCAAGACCAAGAGATATAATAAAACCAGCAATAACCTTTAATAAAACATGACCAGCCACCATATTAGCAAAAAGTCTTACAGATAAGGTAATAGGTCTTATTAGAAAAGAGAAGAACTCAATGGCAAAAATTAAAGGAGACATAAAAAGTGGCACTCCAGATGGTAAAAACATCTTAAAAAATCCAACAATGCCATTGCGATAAATTGCAAAAATAGTAATAGTTGCAAAAGCAATTAAAGCTAATGAAAGAGTAACAACTATCTGGCTAGTTGCAGTAAAGCTATATGGTGTCATACCTAGAATATTACACATAGCCACAAACATAAAAAATGAAAATATCAAAGGGAAAAATTTTACACCTTCGTCACCAATAGAATTTTTAATCATATTGCTAATAAAATTATAAAAAGACTCAGCTATAATTTGCAATCTTCCAGGTAAAATACTAATTTTTCTTGTAGATAAAAACATGAACAAACAAATGATGGCGGTTGCCAATATCATGTAGAGAGATGAATTAGTCATGCTAATATCTATACCAAATAAATCTAATTCTAGTAACTTTTTAATTTTAAATTGATCCAAAGATTGATTAGCGCCAGAATTGCTTGACATTGATTTGTTTATTAGTTAAAAATTATGTTGTTTTCGTTATAATTCTGCCTTTTATAGCTACATATAACGACTATTCAGATTATTATAACATAATAAAATTATCAATAAAAATCATTGAATAATGAAATTTAATGTCGAAAAGTCAAAGCTTTCATCCTGTCTTGCCCTTGTAAATAGTGTAACAGAAAGAAAAAATACCATAGCTATACTTAAGAATGTTAAGTTAGAAGTTGCTGATAGTAAATTACAAATTAGCGCTACTGATATGGATATTTTGTCAGAATCAAAAATTGAGGTTTTAGATTCAATTATTGGCAAAACCACAGTACCTGCACAATTATTCTACGATATTATAAAAAAATTCCTGATGATAAAACAATAACGATTAATCTAGAAGATAGTAACTCCTCAGTCAAAATAGAATATGATAAATCTAAATTTTCTATTCCAGCTCTTGAGACTGATGAATTTCCGATATTAGG
Organism: Rickettsiales bacterium; assembly: GCA_038142525.1. Lineage (GTDB taxonomy): Bacteria > Pseudomonadota > Alphaproteobacteria > Rickettsiales > UBA1997 > CAJQHK01. Next base: position 133,907 of record JAYQKE010000006.1, on the reverse strand, counting down.
AGATGATGATATGGATGTTGAATTTGAAATGCCATCACAAGAATTAGCAAAACTAATTGATAAGACTAAATTTGCCATGGCAACTGATGAAACTAGACATTATATTAATGGAATATTTTTTCATTCAGTTGAAAGTGAAGATAAAATCATCATCAAAGCGGCATCTACTGATGCCCACAGACTTGCGGTTGCCTCAACCAATCTTTCAACCTTAAAAAAAGCAATTTCTGGTGTTATCATACCGAAAAAGACAGTTCATGAAATTAGAAAAACTATAGAAAATAAAAAGGATATTAAAATCTTATTATCGAGAACGAAAATTAAAATAATAGCCGACAATAATGTTTTAATTTCAAAAGTTGTAGATGCGGATTTTCCTGATTATGAAAGGATTATTCCAATAGATAATGACAAAATAATAAATATTAGTAAAAAAGATTTTTTTGAAGCGATAGATCGAGTATCAACCGTTATAGTTAATAAAGATCATAAGTCATTGAAGCTATCTTTAACTAAAGACACATTAAAACTTTCAGCAAGTGCTAATGATGGTAGCTTTGCTGATGAAGAGTTAAAAATTACATATGATGATGAGGATTTCAATATATCATTTAATCCTCAATATTTACTGGAAATATTAAATCAAATTAAAGAGGACGAAGTTCAGTTAAAATTAAAAAATGATTTTACTCCAGCATTATTAGGATCAAAAGATAGTGATGATGTTTATGTAATTTTGCCAATTAGATTGTAGATTTTTACAAATTGCTAAATATAGAAATCACAAAATTACAACTTTACAATTTCCGCAATTATCATAATAGAGTTTTTACTTTTCCAAAAAAAATTAATATCATATTAGGTGAAAATGGATCTGGTAAAAGTAATATATTAGAATCTATAACATTACTCAAAAAAGGGTCAGGATTGAAAAAAGCAGATTTTTCCGATATTATCTCACAAAATATTAATGAACAAAGATTTTCTATCTTTAGTGAAATAAGGAATCACCCATTGATTGACGAAATTGGAACTAGTTATGAAAATGAAAAAAGATTTTTTCAAATTAATGGCAAAAAAATAAATAGTCAAAAAAGTGAAATACCCATAATATATCTCTTACCACATATGGATAATTTATTTTGTGACAATAAATCTACCAGAAGATCATTTTTAGATAATATAATAAATAATATATATTCTGAACATAAAACCAATATCAATAATTATAATAAATTAATAAAAGAGAGATTAGCTCTTTTAGAAAAAAATAATTCCTCAGAAAATAGAATTTGGCTTGATATTATTGAAAAAAAAATATCAGAAATAGGTGTTATTATTGCTTTTGCACGAAATGAAATAATCAATTACCTTAATCAAGCTATTTTAGAATCAAAATCCATCTTTACTAAAAGTAAAATCAAAATCATTGGAGATGTTGAAGAATATGCTCTTAATAATACCGCTATTGCTACTGAAAAATTATTTCAAGAAAAATTAAACTATAATCGCACTAAAGACCGCGAAAGACAAAGAACTAGTTTTGGCATACATTTAACTGATTTTACGGCATTTCTAGAAGATCAAATAGAAGCAAAAAATTGTTCAACTGGGGAACAAAAATCAATTCTAATTGCAATCATCTTTGGCTTTGTAAGAATTTTTAAAATATTAGACCTGCCCTTACCTATATTATTATTAGATGAAATTACTTCACATTTAGATAGTAAGAAAAGAAAAGATATTTTTTTGGAAGTTAATGACTTAGATATTCAATGTTTTTTGACAGGTACCGAAGAATATTTATTCTCAGATTTTGCAGGAGAAAAAGTGAATATTATCAAATTATAAAAACCTTTGAAAAACTAAAAAAAATTTTGAACTATTTTTAATGATAAATGTTATGAGATTATTTTAATAATAACTTCTTAATATCATTGATATCTTCTTTTGTTATTTTTTTTAAATCACCCTTTTTTTTATCATCTAATTTGCTATCGTAAATATCAGAAATGGGCATTTTATCAAAATTTGGAGGTAATAATAATGCAGTTTCATGAAATTCTTTTTTACATGAAATAAATATTAATAAAATAACAAAACTAATTGTTTTTTTTATCATTTTTTGTAAATTGAGATTCAAACATTAACATAAAAACACCTATAAAAACAAAACTATCGGCTAAATTAAAGGCTGGCCAGTGATATCCAAATAAATGAAAATCAAGAAAATCAGCAACAGCACCATTTACTGCCCTATCAATTAAATTACCAAAGGCACCACCAATAATAAAAGACAAAGAAAAATCTATATATTTTTTAGAATTTTTAAATAACCAAAAAAACAAACATATGATAATCAAAATATTTATTAAAAAAATAAAATATTTTGCATGATCAAAGTTGTTAAACATTCCAAAACTAACACCCTTATTCCAAACAATAACTAAATTAAAAAAATCGGTTATTTTAACAATCGGAAATTGTAAATTATTATTAATAGCAAAATCTTTAACATAAGAAAAAAAGAAAGGCTTTTTGTTAATAAATCAAAAAAAGCTATAGTAATAATAATTATAATGAATTTAATTTTCATTTTAAACATTTAATCAAAAACAGATCTAATTGACTTCTCTCCTCCAAAAGTTCTAAACGTACCAGTATGAATTCCGCAGGAGAAAAAAGCACTAGTCCAAGCGAAATTTTGAAAAACAGGATCATCTTGATATTGACCATTGGCAAAAGTTGGATCATAAACCATAGTATTAGCAAAATTTGGCATTGAAGCTAGAGCAGATCTGCGACCTGTATACCATCCAGCTTGATAATTTTCTGGACCATCTGGAACCTTTACTTCAAGAGTCATAGGATGATAAAAACCCTGACAAGAAGATATTAATAAAAAAACTAAAAATCTATATTTTATAAAAAATTTACGTAACAAATTGAACAATATATATTTACCATTTCCTATTCTTAAGGAGGTTTTTGCTATTTACATTAATTGGCATTGTTAATCCAAAATAGATAATAAGCCATTTCTCTTTAAAATCAATAATTTTACTGAATATTCAAGCATCTTTATTGATTTAGAGTAGCATTTGCTCTTTCTTCTCATTCTAGCCAAGAAGTGTCTGAACAAGCTATTATAGCCCTCGATAGTATAAGTATGTGCCTTGGATTGAATATGCTTATCCTTAGGAACAAATTTCTCATACGGTTTCCAATAATCCGTTGCTATAATGCCTTTAGCTCTGTCTTTTACTCCTTCCCAAAGTTCTTTTCCAGTTCTTGTAGATCTGTCGCCAACAACGAAGTTGATGAATTCTTTTGCATATCTATCAACAGCAATCCAGATCCAGACAGAGTTTTTTTTGAACCAATATAGCTGTGCATTTCATCTATCTCAGTTACGCATATTTCATGGCTATTTTGCAATAAATCAAGATTTTGACCATATTGCTTGATCCAGTTAAAGATACTTACATGACTAACCTTGAGAATTCTTCCTATAGATCTAAATCCTAGACCCTCTAGGTACAACTCCAGGGCAAATCTTTTTATTGATCTATCTTTATAATTTCTGCCTTTTGTATAATTATAATTGCAATCTTTACACTTATAGCGCCGCATTCCGTACATTTTACCATTTTTGCAAACGTTAGAACTGGAGCATTTTAAACATTTCATAGTTTGATTTATTGAGTTAAAATGCTTATTTTATGCTCAATGATGTTAATTGCTAGTAAAATCTATTGTAAATTAACAATGCCCATTAATTATTTGGGTCGTTTTTTTCAATCCATTTTTGATTGTCATTATTATCTAAAAATAAAGAACCACTTTTACCACAAGAAGAAATATTTAGCATAATAATAAGTATAAATAAATAATTGATTATTTGCATTTAACTCTATAGAATTCAAACCTTAATAGCATGACGTCCTAAAATTATCTACAAAATCAGGACAAAATCTCTTAAATCCAAAAATTTAATATACAACTTATTAAATCATCAGGAAAAAAACATGCTAACAATAAATTAATTAATTTTCTATAAAAATATGATAAGTATTATTTTATATAATTTACTTTCGTTCATTTTTATAATTTCCATAATAGTATTCATTCATGAATTTGGTCATTATTATATAGCCAAACTTTGCGGTGTAAAAATTGAAACTTTTTCTATTGGTTTTGGTAAAGAAATTTTTGGATTTAATGATAAAAATGATACTAGGTGGAAATTTTGCCTCATACCATTTGGAGGATATGTTAAGATGTTTGGCGACAAAAATCCAGCATCAATGCCAGATGATAAAATAAATGAACTAAAAGATGAAGAAAAATCTACATCCTTTTATTTTCAAAATGTTTATAAAAAGTCAGCTATAGTATTAGCTGGACCATTAGCTAATTTCATCTTGGCTATATTTTTATTAATGATCATATTCAAAATCAATGGTATTAATACTACTTTACCTATAATTTCAGAAATTAGTAAAAATTCTCCAGCGGAGAAATATGGCTTAGCTTTAAATGATAAAATATTAAAAATTGATAATAAAAATATTACTTCATTTCAAGAAATTAAAAGATTTGTAGCAATTAACGGTCATAAGGAGTTAGCATTTCATATTGAAAGATCAGGTAAAAATAAAATTATCAATATTATACCTGAAATAACAGAACAAAAAGATATTTTTAATAATAAGGTCAAGCTACCTTTTATAGGAATAAAGTCTGACAAAATATTAAAAAAAGATTTAGACCTTCTTTCATCATTTAACATGTCTGTTAAGAAAACATATGAATTATCAGCAAATATCTTAAAAACATTATATTATTTAATAACTGGCCAGAGAAATATAAAAGAACTTGGTGGTCCATTAAAAATAGCCCAATATTCTGGAAAATCTATTGATATGGGTTTCATGATGACCATTTATTTTATTGCTTTGATATCTATTAATCTTGGTGTTATAAATCTTTTACCAATACCAGCTCTTGATGGGGGGCATTTATTTTTCTATATAATTGAAATTATTAGAAGTAAATCTGTACCAGAGAAAATTCAAATTTATAGCTTTAAATTTGGCATTTCTCTGGTTATGATGTTAATGGCTTTTACAATTTTTAACGATACTAGACAATTTATAGATTGATCAAAATATCATATTATTATAATTATGACTAATTTAGCAAATGATGGCAAAATTGACAGTGACGCTGCTGGAAAATTAAAATCTCTTATCACCGAAGTAGAAAGATTAGAAGAGCAAAAAAAACAAATAAGTGATAATATCAAAGAAATGCTTGATGAAGCAAAATCTTTTGGATTTGATATCAAGATAATTCGTCAAATTCTAAAAATTAGAAAAATTGATGATGAAAAATTACAAGAACAAGAATATCTAATTGAAGTCTATAAGGACGCACTTGGTATGGGAGAAAAATAATTTCTAATTAATATGAGTATTATTTGTAGATTTGCACCATCTCCAACAGGGTTTCTACATATTGGTAATATTAGGGTACAATTATCAATTATCTTTTTGCTATTAAAAATAATGGTAAATTCTTACTAAGATTTGATGATACGGATCTAAAAAGAACCAAAGAAGAGTATAAGGAAGTTATCTTAAAAGATTTAGATTGGTTAAATATAAAATATAGCAAATTAATCAGTCAAAATGATCGCTTAGATATTTATAATTTAGCAAAGGAAAAATTACTATCTCAAGGTAAATTATATGAATGTTTTGAAAGTGATGAAGAGCTAAAATTTCAAAGAAAGGCTCAAATTGCTTCAGGATTAAGGCCAATATATGATAGATCCGCCTTGAATTTAACTAAAGAACAGAAGGAATCTTATAAAAAAGAGGGGATTAAGCCATATTATCGTTTTTTAATTAATGAAAAAGATGTTATATGGAATGATGAAATAAAGGGTCAAATTAAATTTTCTGGTAGACATTTTTCTGATCCAGTATTAATACGTCAAGATGGCAGCCCTACTTATACTTTCTGCTCAGTAATTGATGATATAGAATTTGGAATAACTGATATTATTCGAGGGGAAGATCATATAACAAACACAGCAATACAAATAAAAATTTTTGAAGCATTTGATGCTAAATTACCAAATTTTTCTCATTTGGCTCTAATTAAAGCTAATGAAGGAAAGATTTCTAAAAGAGTTGGAGGTTTTGATATTAAAAGTTTAAGAGAAGAAAATATAGAACCGATGGCAATTATTAATCTATTGTCACAAATTGGCTCATCTCATAATATTAAAATTTATCAAAATATTAAAGATTTAGCAGAAAATTTTAATCTAAGAAAATTTAGTAAATCATCTACAAAATACAATCCAGATGAGATTCTTAGCTTAAATGAAAAAATTTTACAACAATCTAACTTTAGTTACATATCTAAAAGATTAAAGAATAGTAATTATGATTTTAAAATTACTGAAGATTTTTGGTTAAAAATTAGAAGCAATATCAATCACCTATTAGAAATAGAATCTTGGTGGAAAATATGTAAAACAAAGATTAGATATAAAAATAATAAAGATGATCATGATTTTCTTAAAAAAAGTTCAGAATTATTACCTAATAACCTAAAATCTGATAATTCTTGGGATGAATGGATTAATAGCATCAAGAATTCTAGCGATAGAAAAGGTAAAAATTTATTTATGCCATTAAGAAAAGCAATTACTGGTCTTGATCATGGTCCAGAATTAAAATATATTATTACTTTAATTGATAGAGAGGAAATTATTAATAGATTATGTTTTCTTTAAAGAGAGTTAGAAGAATTGCAAATAATCTAAAAATTAAAAATAGAAATATGATATTGATGATTATCATTATTTTATTATGTTCCTATTTTTCTTACTATACAATATACGGAAAAAGCGGTATATTGCATTATTTTGAAATAAAAGAAGAGATTGAAAAGAAGAAAGCTATTAAAAATAAATTAAGAAAGAAGCTGGACAGTCAGAAAGATATGATAGGTTCAATTAAGACAGATAATTTGGATTTAGATTTATTAGATGAACAAACCAGAAAAAAACTTGGATATGCCAAAGATGATGAGATAATTATATATGAAGAATAAATCATATGCGTTTTGAAAAAACATTTCCAGACAGATTAAAATCGCAAGTAAAAATATCAGAAATAATTGCAAAAAAAATACCCATTAAACACCAATCATCAGGAAAATATATAGCCCTCTGCCCTTTCCATAAAGAAAAAACTCCCTCATTTCATATTGATGATCAAAAAGAATTTTACCACTGTTTTGGCTGCGGAGCCCATGGTAATATTTTTAATTTTATCATGGAAACGGAAAATTTGCCATTTGGTGAAGCCGTAGCTAAAATTGCCGATAATTATAATATTGCAATTCCATATATAAAAACCACAGAATTAAAGCCAGAAGAAAAAGAAAAAAAAGATAGATCATATGAAATTCAAGAAGCTATTTGTCAATTTTTTGAAAATAATCTTTATGATCAGAGTAATGAATATGCTATAAAATATCTATATTCTAGATCTCTAAATAAAGAAATTATCCGAAAATTTCGACTTGGATTTGCATCAAAAAATCCTGATAAATTATTAAAATTTTTGAAAATTAACAAATTTTCTGAACAAGAAATATTGGATTCTGGTGTCTTTAGTAAAAATCAAAATGAAATTTATTGCCGTTTTAGAAATAGAATTATATTTCCAATTTCTAATAATAAAAAACAAATAATAGCTTATGGAGGAAGAATTATGGATGATTCTATGCCAAAATATCTTAATTCTCCAGAAACAAAATTATTCCAAAAACGTCAAAATCTTTATAATTTCGCTGAGGCAAAAAAAGAAATTTATAATAAAAAATATGCTCTTTTGGTTGAGGGTTATATGGATGTTATATCTTTAGATAATTATCAAATTCATAATGCAATTGCACCTCTTGGAACCTCTGTTACTTTAGAACAATTAAATATCTTATTTCACATTACAAATGATATTATTGTTTGTCTAGATGGTGATGAAGCTGGAATAAGAGGCGCTAAAAGAATAATAAATTTAGCTTTGCCAATAATTAACGCTAATAATAATATCAAATTTGCTTTTTTACCAGATAAAATGGATCCCGATGATTTTATTAAAAAAAATGGTAAAAAGAAAATGTTAGAATTTTTAGAAAATTCCAGAAATCTATCAGAAATTTTATTTCAATTTGAAGTAGATGAGTTATCAATTGATATTAATGATTCTTACATATCGCCAGAAAGAAAAACAATATTAGAAAATAATTTGAAGAAAAAAATAGAATTGATTCAAAACAACAATACTAAAAGAAATTTTTCTCAATATTATAATAATCTTCTATTTTTCTTGGTAAAAAGAAGAAAACTCAGCAAAATAAATTAACAATAAAGCAAAATCATATTAATTTTAATTCTAACCTAGATCATGATTTAATTTTAGGTCTTAATATTTTAAATCTAATTGTTAATTTCCCAGAATTACTACAATATAAGGATGAAGATATCAATATGTTAGATATTAATTTTGATAATGAACTATTAGAAAATATTAAAGAAGAAATATTTGAAAATATTATAAATCAAACTTTTGATATAATAAAATTACAAAATTTTATTAAAGAAAATACCTTAAATCACAATTTATTAATAGAAAAAAAAATCTTTGCTAAAAATAATATTAAGGAGCAAGAGGTAGCGATTATTCAAATCAAAACTCTTTATTTAAAAATATTACATAAAAAAATTGAAGATGAATATAAACATTATCTAACAAAAAATCAGGAATCAGAAGATATTGATTTTGACAAAAGTAGGGAAATATTTAGTAAAACAAAAATAGAACAAGAAATATTAGAATTAGAAAAAAAGTTTAATATTTAGTTACTTCTGCGAGACTTCTGCGATACCATGTGTAAAAAACCCCTAATTTACGCAGTTTGGCCTCATAGGGAACCTCTGAAAAACCAATTATCTAATTTATAGATTTGAAACTGTTTAATTTTGTTATTTTTGCCAAAGTTTAGCAAAGTTATTTTATAAAATTTTGTTTGAATTTATTTGATAAAAATAGCCAGAAAAGCTTGATTTATCTAGCTTTTTTGCTTATTATTGATATATTAAATTCAAATAAAATATATAATTATGGCAACCCAGCAATCATTTTTTTCATTAGCAATTTCTGGTAGAAAATTAAGAGCGGAGAAGTTTCTTAATCAAATGACGGATATTATTCCATGGCAAAGATTGATTGATAAGATAGAGCCTTTTTATCCTAATGGTACTAGTGATTACGGTGGCAGGAAGGTGACAGATTTATTATTAATATTTAAGATTCATTTGTTACAGCAGTGGTTTGGTCTTAGTGATCCAGCTATGGAGGATGCTATATATGATAGAATAAGTTTTCAAAAATTCTTAAATATTGACATTGGTATTGATAATGTTCCGGATGAGACTGTGATATTGAGATTCCGTCATTTATTGGAAAAGCATAATTTATCGTCGATTATATTTAACGAGGTAAATTCATATCTTGAAGAGAATGATCTTTTGTTGAAGGAGGGTACGATAACTGATGCGACATTAATATCTGCTCCAACTAGTACAAAAAACAAGAAGAGGAAAAGGGACCAAGAGATGTCTTCTACCAAGAAAGGGAAGAATTATTATTTTGGCATGAAGTCTCATATTGGTGTGCAAACTAAGGGTAAGCCAATTATTCATTCTATTGTCACGACGACAGCTAAAGATCATGATTCTACTAAAACAGAGGAGTTATTACATGGTGATGAAACTTCTTTATTTGGTGACAAGGCCTATGATGATAAGGCAATAAAAAGATTTTGTAGGAATCACAATATATTTTAGGAACCTCTGATTTTCCTATTTAATTTTGTCTATTTTTTCATTTTTCAGAAAAAATTTTTATAATTTGGATAAAGATTGCTAATTTTGTTAAAAATTAACAATCTTTATCTTAAATTCCCATATCTTTACCCACGATAGTCCTTAAAAAAACATTAATCTAAGCAAATAAAAGCTTGCAACCGACTTTTTAGTTCTATATACTCGTGCCTATTATTAATTCTTTACTCACGATTATGAGCTATATCAGATACAAAAAAGTTGGAGACAGGGAATATGCATATGAAATAACGGCCTATTGGGATAAAAAGAAACAACATTCCAAGCAAAGACAGCAAATATCTTGGAATTGTCCTAGATAAAGAAGCTGGAATATTTCAGGAGGTAAAAAGAAGAAAGAGAGATTTAAATGGAAAAGTTATTTCCAATCCAAAAAGGGTTATGGCACAACCATTTAGGAGAGGGAAATTGTATCTTTTGGTAGTGGCTACTTAACCAAGAAACTAATTGATGAAGATGATGTTGGAAAAATCTTTGCAGACTTACTGCCTCATGTAAAGCTTAAAACATTAAAAAGCTTACTATCCTATCGTCTCATCAATGGATCTGCAATGTATTTAGCTAATGATTGGTATGAAGGCGATATATCTAAACATTTATTTCCAGGCTCTTCTATGAGCTCACAAGCTATCAGTAATTTCCTAAAAGAACTGGGAAGTGAAAAGCTTCAAAAAGACTTTTTAGAAAATATCTTCCTATCGCAACAAAAGACAGCAAAGAAGGTCTAATAGTAGATGGAAGTAGCATGCCAAATGAAATCAATACTCCAATTAATGAGTTTGGCTATAATAGTGGCTCTATTGATGGAATGTCCAATCCCCTGTGTCAATTTAATTTTTTTCAAATTTTGCCTTAATAATTTTATTAAGAATTGAGATTTTATTTTTACAAGATTTTAAGATTTTAAGCGTAGCGTATCTTGTAAAAATATAAATCCAATTTTTAAGATAATTTTTGGCAAAAATTTGTTTTCCATTTTTTTTAGATTTAGATTAATATTTTGTTATATTTAAGCTAAATCTAATTTGATTCTATCCTCAAATTTTATAGCAAATTGGCTAATTATCAAGCTCCAATTTGGTATTGGCATAGTCCATTTTTTCTTAATGTTTTGTATAGCAAGATAGAGTAACTTTTCTAATGATTGATCAGATGGAAAAGAGCCTTTAGTTTTGGTAATTTTTCTGACTTGCCTATGAAACCCTTCAACAGAATTAGTAGTATAAATTAGCTTTCTTATCTCTTTTGGATATTTAAAATAATTAGATAAATTATCCCAGTTATTATTCCAAGATTTGAATATTATTGGATATTTTTTGCCCCATTTTTCTTCAATTAGAAGCAGTTTTTCTTCGGCTACTTCTTTGCTTGTTGCAGTATAAACAGTCTTTAAGTCAGATATAAATTCTTTTTGATTTTTTGATGCAACATATTTGATAGAATTCCTAATTTGATGAATGATGCAAAGCTGAATCTCAGTTTTTGGAAATATTGAATTAATAGCCTCAGGAAAGCCCTTTAAGCCATCGACACAAGCAATCAATACGTCTTTTATACCTCTATTTTGTAAATCAGTTAAAATATTAAGCCAAAAATTAGCTCCCTCTGACTCTTGAAGATAAATTCCTAAAATATCTTTTTTACCATCCTTGTCAACTCCAAGAACTGAATAAAAAGCTTTACTAATTATTTTTCCATTTTCTTTAACCTTAAAAAACATAGCATCAAGAAATATTATAGGATAAATCTCTTCTAACTGCCTTTCTTTAAATTCTGTTATTTTAGGTAATATTTTGTCTGTAATAGCTGTAATTGTAGATTTAGATATCTCAATGTCATATATCTCTTCAATATGAGATGATATATCTCTATAACTCATACCATAAGAATATAGAGTTATAATTTTATCATCTAATTCTGGAGTTAAAATAGTTTGACCTTTCTTAACTATTTTAGGATCAAAAGATGAATTTCTATCCCTTGGAGTATTTAACTCAAATTGACCTCTATCGGTTTTGACTATTTTAGAAGAAAATCCATTTTTCCTATTGGTAACATCATCTTCTTTTTTAGAATTTAAATGATTATCCAATTCGGATTGCATGGCAGTTTCAAGAAAATCTTTTAACATACTGGTAAATATACCATCTTTGCCAGAAAATCCTTTTCCAGCATACAATTTGTCTATAGCTTCTTTCTTGAACTTTTGATAATCAAAATCCTCTTCAAGATCTTGATTGTCAGAGTTATTTCGAAAATTATTTAAAGATTTTAATTTGTGATTCATGATATTATCAATTTAAGTTAATGTTAAAATTTATAATTATTTATGAGAATAAAATTTAATAAATTAAATTTTATTCTCATTTTAACTTTGAAATTGACACAGTTTTAAAAAATTTCAAGCTTTCTGGTGATAAAATCTACCTCTTGTACTTTCGCTTCAATGCAGGCAGTATAGGAACCTCTGATTTTCCTATTTAATTTTGTCTATTTTTTTTAATTTTTCATTTTTCAGAAAAAATTTTTATAATTTGGATAAAGATTGCTAATTTTGTTAAAAATTAACAATCTTTATCCAAATTTAGGCATTATTTGTGGTAATTTCTCTAGTTTCTTGTCTAATTTTACCATTTTTGGCTAAATTAGACACATTTATCCCTTGTTACGCTGTATTTGGTAGTATTTTTCTAACCATATAGAGATTAGCAAGGGATGATAGCATTTGTAATTGATTAGTATTCTTTTGTAAACCATTATATCTAACCTTTCTATAGCCCCAAAGATGCTTTATAATTTGAAATGGATGTTCAACTTTAGCTCGAACTGATGAAAATTGTTTATTCCTCTTTTTTTGCTTATTTGAAAGTTTTTTGTTAGATTTAGCTCTATTGGTTATACCATAAAATATATTGTGATTCCTACAAAATCTTTTTATTGCCTTATCATCATAGGCCTTGTCACCAAATAAAGAAGTTTCATCACCATGTAATAACTCCTCTGTTTTAGTAGAATCATGATCTTTAGCTGTCGTCGTGACAATAGAATGAATAATTGGCTTACCCTTAGTTTGCACACCAATATGAGACTTCATGCCAAAATAATAATTCTTCCCTTTCTTGGTAGAAGACATCTCTTGGTCCCTTTTCCTCTTCTTGTTTTTTGTACTAGTTGGAGCAGATATTAATGTCGCATCAGTTATCGTACCCTCCTTCAACAAAAGATCATTCTCTTCAAGATATGAATTTACCTCGTTAAATATAATCGACGATAAATTATGCTTTTCCAATAAATGACGGAATCTCAATATCACAGTCTCATCCGGAACATTATCAATACCAATATCAATATTTAAGAATTTTTGAAAACTTATTCTATCATATATAGCATCCTCCATAGCTGGATCACTAAGACCAAACCACTGCTGTAACAAATGAATCTTAAATATTAATAATAAATCTGTCACCTTCCTGCCACCGTAATCACTAGTACCATTAGGATAAAAAGGCTCTATCTTATCAATCAATCTTTGCCATGGAATAATATCCGTCATTTGATTAAGAAACTTCTCCGCTCTTAATTTTCTACCAGAAATTGCTAATGAAAAAAATGATTGCTGGGTTGCCATAATTATATATTTTATTTGAATTTAATATATCAATAATAAGCAAAAAAGCTAGATAAATCAAGCTTTTCTGGCTATTTTTATCAAATAAATTCAAACAAAATTTTATAAAATAACTTTGCTAAACTTTGGCAAAAATAACAAAATTAAACAGTTTCAAATCTATAAATTAGATAATTGGTTTTTCAGAGGTTCCTTCTAAAAGAACTGGGAAGTGAAAAGCTTCAAAAAGACTTTTTTAGAAAATATCTTCCTATCGCAACAAAAGACAGCAAAGAAGGTCTAATAGTAGATGGAAGTAGCATGCCAAATGAAATCAATACTCCAATTAATGAGTTGGCTATAATAGTGGCTCTATTGATAGGCAGATAAAATTTATGTCAGTTGTTTCTGCCGATAACAATCTACCTCTGTACTTTCGCTACAATGCAGGCAGTATAGCGGACATCTCAACACTCACAAATACTATCAAAGAACTTAAGGCTCATAACACTACAGCTAAAGCGGTACTGCTAGATGCGGGCTTTTATTCTAATGATAATATTGAATTATTACAAAAAAATAAGATCAATTTTATAATTTGACTTCCGTCTGGCAGAAAATTATTCAAAGAAGTAATTGATAATGAAAAAATAGATCTGGCATCTAATGCAGTAAAAGTATCCAAAAAGAGAGTGGTATTTATTAAAGAAAAGGAGATTAAGCTAAACAAGAAGAAGACCTATGCCTATATTGTGCTTGATCCAAAGAAAAAGGCTGATTTAGTAAATAATTATTTATCTGAAAAAATAGATGATAAGCAAGATATTGATAACGAGAAAATAGCTAAGGTCATAAATCAAAAGGGCCTGTTTGTAATAATATCTTCAAAGAAGCAGGAAACAGAAAATATCCTAAATTTATACTACACCAGACAAAAGGTTGAGAGAATGTTCGCTTTCTCGAAGTCAGATCTAAACCTGCTACCACTAAGAGTGCATAGCGAGGAAACTCTCAGAGGACATTTATTTTTACTATTTTTATTATCTTACTTTTTTATGAAAATTCATCAGAAATTAAACAAAGAATTTACTGTGGATCAAGCATTTATTATACTTTCGGCACAAAAGGCAAAAATATATGAAAAGCAGATATTTGTACAAGAGGCTACAAAAAAGCAAAAACAAATTTTTGAGCTTTTTGGTTATGATATTCCTGAGGAGATGGCTCGTGGGTAAAGATATGGGAATTTAAGTTTATCCAAATTATAAAAATTTTTTCTGAAAAATGAAAAAATAGACAAAATTAAATAGGAAAATCAGAGGTTCCTATAATAAGACCAATCTTCATTTATTTGAGATAATTTGGTCATCGGTTTTAGGACTTTTAGAAGAGCTAATTTTTGGCAAACAAGGAAGGCAAGTTGGTAATTCACTTTCATCACTATCTTTAGAATCAGCGCTAAAACTAACTTTTCTCTCTAGCCTGGAAGAAGATTCGGAAGAGCGACTAATTTTACTCTGAGGTGAATGTTCAGGCGTAATTGGTGGATATTCAGGCATAATTTATTTATTAAAAAATGTTTAATATTTTAGTCTGACCTATCTTTTATTGCCAAACTTTATTAATAATAGTAATTATAAACTTTAAAGTAACTTTTTTAAAAATACTTTAAAGAAAGAAAACAATAAAGATCGCGCATTATCAAAAGCTTCATACATACCAAAACCACTAACACAAATAATAATAGAATCGCTATCTGAATCTCCTTCAATCTCTAAACATTTAACATTATTTAAATGACCACCTCCTGCATCATATAATGGAATTTTTTTAGTAAGATCAATATCGTCAATATTTCGAATAGGCATATTATTTAATTTTCTTAATAAACTCCTCTAATTTCAATACTTCTTCCTTTTTACTACCAAATTCCCTAATACTAATTTTTTTCTCAGCCACCTCCTTTTCACCAATGATAAGAATATAAGGAATTTTTTGTAAAGAATGTTCCCTGATTTTATAATTGATTTTTTCTGATCTTAAATCAATTTTAGCCCTAAAATCATTTTTTTGTAGCTGGCTTAAAACCTCCTTAGCATAATCATCAAATTTATTACTAATTGTTGTGACTACCATCTGCACTGGGGCCAACCACAAAGGAAAGGCGCCTGCCGTATTTTCAATTAAAATACCAATAAATCTTTCAAAAGTACCTAAAATTGCCCGATGCAAATTACTGGATGTTTTTTTGAACCATCGCTAGCAATATAAGTTGCACCAAGCCTTTCTGGCATAATAAAATCAACTTGCAAAGTACCGCATTGCCAATCTCGTCCAATAGCATCAACTAAAACAAATTCTAATTTAGGACCATAAAAAGCACCCTCCCCTTCATTAATTTCATATTGCAAATCTGCCTTTTCCACCGCATCTTTCAAAGATTGCTCAGCCTTATCCCAAGTTTCGTCCGTTCCAGCTCTAACTTCTGGTCTAGTAGAAAATTTTACCTTAACCTCTTTAAAACCAAAATCACGGTAAATTTCTTGCAGCAATTGACAAAAAGCCACAGTTTCATCATTAATTTGATGCTCCTCACAAAAAATATGAGCATCATCTTGATTAAAAGCCCTAACTCGCATAATACCATGTAATGAACCAGAAGGTTCATTACGATGACAACAGCCAAATTCTGCCATTCTCAGTGGTAAATCACGGTAAGAAGTTAATTTTTGATTAAAAATCTGCACATGGGCTGGGCAATTCATAGGCTTAATAGCAAGAGTCGTACCCTCACTTTCGGCAATAAACATATTTTCCTTAAATTTATCCCAATGTCCAGATTTTTCCCATAAAACACGGTCAATTAATTGCGGGGTTTTGACCTCAATATAACCATGATCTTTAATTTTTTTTCTAATGTAATTTTCAATGATTAAATAAAGCTCATAGCCTTTTTCATGCCAAAAAACCGCTCCTGTTGCCTCTTCTTGAATATGAAAAAGATCTAATTCCTTACCTAATTTTCGGTGATCCCTTTTCTCAGCCTCCTGCAATTGATGCAAATATTGCTCAAGATCCTGCTCCGTTAAAAAAGCTGTACCATAAATTCTTTGCAAAGATTTCATTTTTAGAATCACCTCTCCAATAAGCACCAGCCAATTTTAAAAGTTTAAAATGCTTAACATAAGAAGTTGAAGGTAAATGCGGACCACGACAAAGATCAATAAAATCACCCTGACGGTAAAGGGTTATTTCTTCATTTTCTGGCAAATCTTGAATAATTTCCGCCTTATATTTTTCACCTTTTTTTTGAAAAAACTCAATGGCCCGATTACGATCCCAAACTTCCCTTTGCAATTTTTCATTTCTTTTAATGATTTTTTGCATTTGTTTTTCAATTTTACCTAAATCCTCTAAAGCAAAGGGTTTTGAAGTTGCAAAATCATAATAGAATCCATCATTAGTTGCCGGACCAATTGTCACCTGTACATTTTCAAATAATTCCTGCACCGCCTGGGCCATAATATGGGCCGATCATGACGGATAATTTCTAGAGCTTCCTGTGATTTAGCCGTGATTAGCTCAATTTTAGCATCATGGGTAATCTGACGTGATAAGTCCCAAAAATCATCATTAATTTTAATGGCCAAAGAGGCTTTTGCTAAAGATTTTGAGATAGAATTTGCAATATCAAAGCCAGTAGAATTTTGATCAAATTCCTTAATATTACCATCTGGAAAAGTAATGTTGATTTTAGTCATTGATTGTGTGTAGTTGATTTAAACCCCGACCAAAGCAATTAAAAATTGCTTTGACCAGAAAGGTTAAAAAATTAAAATAACCTAAACTTGTTTAAATTTCTAGCATTAATTTCCATACTTAAGGAACCTATGAAAAACTAAAAATTGGAATTTTTAGTTTTTCAGAGGTTCCTTAAAACAACAAAACAGGCAGAGATTAATTCAATTCTTATGTAAAAATTTTATTAACTTCTTAAAAGCTTCTGCCCTATGGCTAATTTTCTCCTTCTCTTCTGGATTGATCTCGGCAAAAGTTAAATTATCACCATTTTTAATAAAAATTGGATCATAGCCAAAACCCTTATCTCCTTTTGGCGGGAATTGCAAAATGCCATCTACCCTACCCTCAAAAGAATTAATCTGGCCATCTTCAGGATTATAGAGCGACAAATTACAAATAAAATAAGCAGAAACTTGTTCTTTTTCTGGATCAATATTTTTTTCCTGTAATTTCTCCCTAATAGTTGCAAAAGCAATATTGAAATCCTTATTTGGCGCCCATCTGGCGGAATAAATTCCCGGCTGATTATCAATTGCCGGAATTACCAAACCAGAATCGTCAGCAAGGGCAATTTTACCAATATGATCACCATAATATTTGGCCTTAATGATGGAGTTTTCTTCAAAAGTTAAGCCATTTTCTTCAGGTTCTTTTAAATCATGATCATCAATACCAAAAGTAGAGATATTAATATCTTGCAATAATTTAGAAATTTCAGCCAACTTACCCTTATTGCCCGTTGCGATGAGAATTTTTTTCATATTATTAATTGATTTAATTTTGCAATTATTTATCTTCTGAATTTTAAATAGATTTTGTTATTACTCAAACATTAATCAAATAATAATGAAAGACATCATTGGCTATAAGAAGATAGAAGAGAATTTATGGCAAAATTTTCTAGCTGACAAATTGCATCATTGTAATTTAATAACTGGTGAAAAAGGCAATGGTAAGGCTAATTTTGTAAAAGAATTTGCCAAAAAAATTATCTTTAAGGATCGAGATAGGAAGCAGGAAATAGAATCCCATCCAGATATATTACTAATTTCAGCTAAGGCCCATAAGAAAAATGCTCAGGAGAAAATTTTAATCGATGATATTAGGGAAATTAAGGATTTTACTAATTTATCTAGCGGTATTTCTAAAAATAAAATTATTATTATCGATGCCATTGATAATATGAATAAAAATGCTTTTAATGCGGTTTTAAAAACAATAGAGGAGCCAAAAAGCGGTGTCTTTATTTTTCTTATTAATCATAATATTAAAAATATCCCAGAAACTATTAAATCTAGATGTAATATTATCAAAATAAAACAATTTAATTTTGATGACTGGTCTCGTATAATAAGAAATCAATTTCATGATATTTCAGAGCAAGATTTAAAAAATCTTTACCTCATATCATCAAATTCAATAAAAGAGGCAATCTTTTTATACCAGAACAATTGGCTTGATACATATAAAAACTTAATTTTTTCATTTACTTTATCAAATGAGCTTGAAATTATAAATTTTTGTGAGAAGATTTCTTCTGCAGAAATAAATTTTGATATTTTTATAAAAATAATGAATCTTTTATTATTAAGAATTGTAAAAATAGCATCTTTTAAGAAGCAAGACTTTATTCTAACAGAAGAAAGTCTTTTTCAAAATGTTAATATTAATATGGAAAAAATATTTTCTATTCAGGATAAAATAAATAACTTATCGCAAGATATAAAAATATTTAATCTTGATAAAAAATACTTCATATTAAATATTATTTTATTAATCAAAACAAATTTAAAATAATTATGTCAACCACTGAAAAGCCTATATTAAATAAAGAAGTTTTTGAAAATATAACCAATGGAGATAGTGAATTTAAAAATGAGCTTATCAATATTTTCATATCAAGTACAAAAGAACAAATAGCAGAAATAAAAGAAGTAGCAAAATCCTCGAACTCTAATCAATATCAATGGTATTCTGTCTTACATTCATTAAAAGGATCTTGCTCTTCTGTCGGTGCGGTTAAATTATCCGAATTCATAATTGAAAATCAAAATAAAGATGAGGGATATGAAAAGGAAGAAAGAATCAGAATTTATGAGGAAATAAAATCTCTGTTAGAAGAAACCAATGACGCAATATTAAGTATGAAAAGTAATTAATCTTCTAAATGTCTGATAATCCATTAGTAATAGATCATATATTTAAATCATTTGCGACGAGAGAAACTTTAAACGATATCTGTCTTTCTGTTAATGAAAATGAAATATTTGGATTTATTGGTCTTAATGGAGCTGGGAAAACTACCTTGATAAAAATCATTATTGATTTATTAGATGCAGATTCTGGCCAAGTTAAAATTTTTGGTCAGGATCATAAAAACCCAAAATCTAGAACAAATATTTGCTATCTACCAGAAAAATTTCAACCATCTACCCATCTTACTGGAATTGACTTTTTAAAATTAAATCTTGGATTCCACAAAATTAATTTTAACTTAGAGGAGGCAGAAATACTGGCAAAAAATTTAGATCTAGATCCAAAATTCTACCAGAAAAAATTTCAAAATATTCAAAAGGAATGACCCAGAAAATTGGTCTTATGGCAAGTTTTTTAACCAAAAATAAGCTAATAATATTAGATGAACCAATGAGCGGTCTTGATCCAAAGGCCAGAATTACACTAAAAAAACAATTATTAAATTACAAAAATCAGGGTCATTCCATATTTTTTAGTTCACATATATTGTCAGATATTGATGAGATTTGCGATAGAATTGCCATTTTACATGGCGGTAAAATTATATTTGTCGGCAATAGTGATATTTTGAAAAAAGAACAAAAAACCGATAATTTAGAAAAATCTTTTATTCAATCTATCGATTCATCAAATAATAATTAATGATAATCAAAGATTTTTCCTTAGAAATAGTCAGAGAAATTGAAATTGGAATTAATAATTTCCTTAAAAAATCAATCAAATATTCTCCATTCACATTATTCTACAAATTATTTAAAAAATCATACCCCAAAACAATTCATGATATTAGGCATTATGTTGCCAATGACATAGAGGATATTCTAAGAAATTATGAAAATTTTGATATGGATGAATTAAGCAATGAAACTTATGATCTATCACCAAAGGGTGAATTTATATTAGAATGTTATGAAAAATTTGGTAAGGAGATTTTTGAAAAACATTTAACCGTTAAAAAAGCCTTTAATCTAATATCTAAAGCAGAATTTAGACAAGAATTTTATGATTTATTTTTGAATGATATCAAAAAAATACTCGATGATAATATTAATACCAATTCCAAACCTTAGCTGTAACTAACCAATCCTGAAAAACTCGCTAATAATATTTTACAATAATATTTTTATAAATTTCTACGGTATCTGACATCATTTTTTCACTAGAAAAATATTCTTCCACCCTTTTTCTAGCTTTTTTACCCATCTCTTGTCTTTTTTCTAAATCTAAAGATAGGGTATGTTGAATTTTTTGACATAATTCAGAAGGATTTTTATGATCAAATAAAAATCCAGTTTCACCATTAATAACAGTTTCTTTAGCGCCGCCTAAATTTGTGGCAATAATTATCTTTTCCATAGCACCAGCCTCAATTGCAATTCTACCAAAAGCCTCGGGCCTGGTACTTGTTGACAATATAACGCTAGAAATCATATAAAGAGCGGGCATGTCAGATATCTGACCTAAAATCCTTACCTTACCCTGTAAATCCTTTTCTTTAATTTTTTTCTCTAAATCATCAGTGTAACTATTATTGGATTTACCAACCATCAAACAGATAAAATCTTCAGACTTAATGCGCTCCAAGGCATCTAATAATAAATTATGCCCTTTCCAAGAACTAAATCTTCCAGGAAGAAGAATAACATTCTTATCATCTGTCAATTGCAATTTTTCTATCAATTTAACAATTCTTTCCTTATGAACATTATCCTTGTTGAAATATTTAATATCAGAACCTCTATGAATTACTTTTATCCTATCTTCTGCTACCAAATATTCCTTAATGATATGATTTTTGATAAAATTTGATACAGCAATAATCAAATTTGATTGCACCATAATAGAATTATATTTCCTCTTCAAAAAAGAATTATTAGAAAATAAACCTTTAAAAGAATAAAGCCCATGAAAAGTGGTTAAAAATTTACATCTTGTTTTTTTACAAGCAAAATAAACACTCCAAGCAGGCGCTCTAGATCTAACATGACAAATATCAATGTCATATTTTTTAATAATCTTTCTAATTCTAAAAATATTTAAAATTATCTGAATAGGGTTCTTACTATTTACAGGAAGATTAATATGTTTAATTTTATGTTGCTGAAACCGCTTTAACATTGATCCAGAAGCAGAAATAACTATCATTTCCAGATCCTGACAAGATAAGGCAAATTTTGATAAATCAAAAACCCCTCTCTCAACACCACCATTTTCAATGGTTGGCAAAATTTGAGCAACAGTAATTTTTTTGGATTCTGCCATTTAATTATTTTATAACATCAGTATCAACTATAATAGTTTCTTTTCTATCTGGACCAGTAGAAATAATATCAATATTTATACCACAAATCTTTTCAATTCTTTTAATATATTTGATAGCATTTTCTGGCAGATCTTCAATTTTTGTAATATTTCTAACCGATTCTTGCCAACCAGCCATTTCTTCATAAATTGGTTTAGCCTTATTTTGTAAATCAATTCTATTTGGCAAATAATCATAAATTTTACCATCAATATCATAAGAGGTACAAATTTTAATCTTCTCCAACTTATCCAAAACATCCAATTTAGTTAAAACAACAGAATTAACACTTGATAAGGTAATTGCCTTTTTAACAAGGGCAACATCAAACCAGCCACATCTTCTATCACGACCAGTAACCGTTCCAATTTCAGCCCCCTCTAATTTTAAAAATTGACCTATCTCATCATCTAACTCAGTTGGAAAAGGCCCAGATCCAACACGAGTAGTATAGGCCTTTAAAATTCCAATAGTTTTGTCAATATCAGATGTTGCAACGCAACCACCCACAAAAGCAGCACCACTAATAGTATGAGAAGAAGTAACGAAAGGATAAGTTCCGTTAGCAACGTCCAAAAGAGCTCCCTGAGCACCCTCAAACATAATATTTTTTTTAGCCTTTAACTTTCTAGTGATTTCAAAAGAATCTTTACAATATGGAATAATTTCCTCTCTGATAGCTAAAATTTCCTTTAAAATTAACTTAAAATTAATCTTTTCAAGACCAAAGCCTTTCCTCAAAACATTATGATAAAATAAAATATTCTCTAATCTTTCAGCAAGGACTTCTTCATTCATCAAATCGCAAATCCTAATTGACCTTCTGCCAACTCGATCCTCATAAGCAGGTCCAATACCTCTGCCAGTAGTTCCTATTTTTTTCTTACCCTTATTACTTTCTAAGATTGCATCTAAATCCTTATGAAAAGAAAAAATTAAAGAACAATTATCAGCAATATTTAAATTATCAGGAGAGATGTTTATTCCAGCTTCTTTTAAATTTTTAATCTCATCTAATAAAGTAAATGGGTCCACAACTACACCAGAGCCAATAACAGAATATTTATTTTGAATCAATCCAGAAGGTAGGATACTCAATTTATAAGTCTTACCATTATTTTTAATTGTATGACCAGCATTATGACCACCTTGGAAACGAACTACAGCATCAAAAGAATCGGATAAAAAATCTACTAATTTTCCTTTACCTTCGTCACCCCACTGTAATCCAATAATAACAATATTGCTCATTATTTTATGTTTTTATTTAAGAATATTTTACCACAATAAGGACAAATAGCTTGTTTTTTGTTCTTAATATCAAGATAAATTAATGGATGTTTTGATAAATTATCATCACCACTACAAGATATTTTTTTTACATTCTGACCTATATCCTCTTTTGTCATAAACTATAAAATGATTTATTTTTAATTTTACTAATATTACCATAGTAAAATCTGAGAAACTAAAAATATCTTACGAAATTTTTAGTTTTCCAACAAGTTTCCGTAAATTTTTAAAAAATAGATTTTAGGGATATCAATTTAAACATTAAAGTAAATTCTATGCAAGTAAGAAAAATTATTTTTACAATCTTACTATTATTTTCTTTTAATATCAAAGTCAAGCTCAAACAGAATTTCACTCAAATAATAATAAATCTGCCAATATCTCACTAATATCAAGTTTTGATAAAAATAATGACCTAATCTTAGGAGTTTATTTTAAAATCAAACCAGATTGGTATATATATTCACCAGAAAAAAATAGCTTTTCTCAAGAACCTCAATTTGATTTTACAAATTCTAAAAATATTGATATCAGCAATCATCAGATTTTATGGCCAGAAGCAACCAAAAAATCTGAAACATTTGATGATGAAACTTACTGGTATAATATCTATGAAAATGAGGTAATAATTCCAATCAAACTTAATATTATCAACCCTAATGAGGATGTTTTGATAAATCTTAAAATCAATTATGGAATCTGTAATAAAATATGCATTCCTGCTGAAAATAAAATATCCCTACATATCAAAAATAAAGAAATTGATCATAAATCACTTTCGCTAATTAGTAAATTTACTGATGAAATTAAAGATAATTTTAACTATAAATATTTTTTAAAAATTATCTTCTTTGCCTTTATTGGCGGGTTAATCTTAAATATTATGCCCTGCGTTTTACCTGTTTTATCTGTAAAATTAATGTCAGTTGTAAAATATCGTAATCTTAAGGTAGCAAGAGTTAAAAAAATATATCTTGCAACTATTTTGGGTATTATTTTTACCTTTTTGCTATTAGCATTTTTTACCATCTTACTCAGGGAAGTTGGCAATCGATTTGGTTGGGGTTTGCAATTTCAAAATCCATATTTTCTGATTATCATTGCCATAATTTTAACCATCTTCATAGCAAATTTATTTGGCAATTTTGATATAAATTTTAGTTCAAATTTAATATCAGGATTAAATCGTAAAATTACCCGAAAGGAGAGAGAAAAAAACATCTTTATTGCTAATTTTCTTTCTGGAATATTGGCAGTTCTATTGGCAACTCCTTGTTCTGCACCATTTCTTGGTACATCAATCTCTTTTGCTTTAACTCAGAATATCTTAATAATTTTAGCAATATTTTTTGCCATATCTATTGGATTCGCCTTTCCCTATTTTATTTTAATATTATTCCCACATTCTATAAAATTACTACCACAATCTGGTGCTTGGACTAAAAATGTTAAACATCTTATGTCAGGACTATTGATAGCAACATTGATTTGGATCATCTATATTATTTTAAATAATATCGGCTTTGCCTCGTCAATGTTTGTTACTTTATTATTAATTTCTATATTGGCATTCTTGAAAATTAGTAATAATAAAATTAATTATCTCAAAAGATTAATAATTTTACTAATTATATCTGTAATTACTTTGGTTTTTCCTATTAAATTACATAATAAGATAGAATCGCATGAAAAGAATTATAATAAATTATGGATTAAATTTGATGAAACTCTTCTTCAAAAATATATAAAACAAGATAAAATTATATTAGTTGATATAACAGCCGATTGGTGCATAACTTGCAAAGTTAATAAATTTACTGTCTTAAATAAAACTAAGATTAGCAATAAAATCAAATCTGGAGAAATAATAGCAATGAGAGGAGATATGACAAAACCAAATCAAAAAATATTAGATTATATGAAGGGGTATAATCGCTACGCCATACCTTTTAATATAGTATATGGCCCAAATGCTAAAAATGGTATATTAACTTCAGAATTACTAATAATGAGTTCTTTATTAGAAATAATAGAACAAGCTTCAGATAAATGAGACTAATTACTAAAATTGCCATTATTCTGCTTATCATAAGTAAAACTACTTTGGCTGCAGAATCAAATTTTAATGAAATTTTAAATAATCCCAATGACAAATTTGGTCCAGAAGCTAAGGCATCTTTTAAAGATTGGCAATTTTATATCGATAGAAGCCAGAAACGTAAAATTTGCTACATTTTTTCTATACCAAAAAAAAAGTACAGGAAATTACAGAACAAGAAAGAGGCCCTATTTCCTAGTAAAATCTATTGAAAATAATAATGTTGAAATAACAATATCAGCCGGCTTTACATTTCAAAATAATTCAGAAGTTCAAATATCTTTCAAAGATAAAAAATTTAATATCTTTACCTTTGAAAATTTAGCTTGGTCTTATAATATATCTCAAGATCTAGATATCGTTAAGGAAATGAAAAAAAATAATTTTCTTGAAATATATGCTATCAATAAATATGGTAGATATTCTAAAGATCAATATTCTTTAGATGGATTTAATCAAGCCTATCATAAAATAACGCAAATCTGTAATAAATTATGAATTTTCTTAAAAGCTATAATTGCCTAATAGAGATATATAATAAACAAATATCTTTCTTTAAAAATTATCTATCTGATCTTTTATTATTAAGCATTAGGGTTTGGATAGGATTAATTTTTTTAAAGGCCAGTTTAGTTAAAATAGCAGATTTCGATACTCAGATCATTCTCTTTACTTATGAATATGCCATTCCATTTTTTTCACCAACATTAATGGCCTTTTTAGCAACATTTTTTGAATTAGTCTGTAGTATATTGATTTTTGCTGGTTTTTTAACTAGATTGTCTACCCTACCCTTTATTGCCATGACAATAGTCATACAAACATTGGTCATAGAACATAATGATCATTTCTATTGGTTATTTTTATTATTAACTCTTACAATATATGGCGCGGGCAGATTATCTATCGATTATCTATTAACAAATTTACTGAAAAAAAATGACAGAAAATAAAGAAAAGGAAATAGATTTATCAAATATGAAATTTGAAACCGCCATGAAAAGGTTGGAAGAAATTGTTTCTGACCTTTCATCGGGCAAAGCCAGTCTTGAAGATATGGTATCTCTATATAAGGAAGGTAATTTACTAAAAGAATTTTGTAATAAAAAAATTGCCGATGCTAAAATGGAAGTAGTTAATATTCTTGAAGATCAAAAATAATGAATAATATATTATCAGATTATCCTAATTTGATATATTTAGCTCTAATACTTTTCTTCCTAATATTAAATTTTCTAGCCCACAACAAAAAAGGCTTCTTTACCATTATAAAATATATATCCATCTGGGCTATCATAGCATTAATTGTCATTATTGGATATAGCTATCGCTATGAATTAAACAATATCAAAGAGAAAGTAGCTCGTGAATTAATACCAGGATCATCAACACATAAGGCAAAATATGGCTCCATTACCCTAACTCAAGCTCAAGATGGTCATTTTTATTTAAATACCATAATTAATGGTCAAAAAATTAAATTCCTAGTCGACACTGGAGCTAGTGATATTGCACTTAGCTTAAGCGACGCCCAAAAAATAGGCATAAATTTAAAAAAAGTAAAATTTAATAAAATTTATCATACAGCTAATGGCAAAGCCTATGGTGCATCAATTACTTTGAAACATTTAATTGTTAATAATGTCAAATTTAAAAGGGTCTCAGCATCTGTTATGTCGTCAGAAATGAGCATTTCACTACTTGGAATGACCTTTTTAAATAGGCTCAAAAAATATGAATTTAAGAATAATAATTTAATTTTATATTATTAAGAATTCTCTAGTTACTTTGGTGAGGATTATTTTAAAAAAATCATGAAATATTTACTCAAATTATTTTTTAAAATCAAAATAAACAATCTAAATTACTATACCAACTCTAAAAAAAACACCCTTTTCATTTCAAACTTTACCTCATATTTAGATATTTTCATCTACGCATCCTTTTTGCCAAAAAAACCAATTATCGCTGTAGCTAAACCAATAAACTCCAACTTCTTACTCAATCTTCTCTTTAAAATATTCAATATCTATTTAATAGATCGAAAAAAATCTTCAAATATAATCAAATTAATCAAAAAAAAAAAAAATGGCCAAAACTGCCTAATATTTCCTGAATCTATACCAAATTATCAAGGCTCTATTGCCAAAATTTATGAAGATAGTATTATAATAACACAAAAAACCAATTCCAAAATTATTCCAATTACCATTAATGGTACACAAAGCTCAATTTTTGCTAAAAAAATCCCCGATCTTAGAAAAAAAATATTTACTAAAATTAATATCCACCTCTCAAAAGAGCAAAAAATTACATTAGATAAAAAACTAACTTGGAAAGAAAATAGAAAATCTGCCAAACAAAAGCTTTTTCAAATAATGTCAGAAAATTATTATGACTCTATCACAAAGGATGAAATTCTATTTTATAAATTAATTGAAGCTAAAAATAATACCAAAAACAAAATTATTATAACTGATTTTAACCAAACCAATATCAACTATAATAAATTAATTATTGGAGCAATTTTATTGGGAGAAAAAATAGCAAAGGAGGTGAAATCAGAAACAAAAATTGGATTATTACTACCAAATATCTCAGCCTCAATGGTCACTTTTTTCGCCTTACAATTAATTGGCAAAATTCCAGCAATTTTAAATTTCTCTGGAGGATGTGAAAGATTGATTAATTCTAGCTTAAATTCTGGATTAAAATATATCTATTCTTCAAAAACCTTTATTAAAAAGGCTGGTTTGGAACAATTTATACAATTAGCTACAGAAAAAAATATCAAAATTATTTATCTTGAAGATGTTAAAAATACAATTTTCATCACAGACAAAATCAAAGCTCTTTTTCGCTCTAAATGCATTACAAAATATCTGGATAAAATTAATAAAAGCAAAGCCATAGATACGGCCATAATTTTATTTACCTCAGGATCGGAGGGTAATCCTAAGGCAGTAGCCCTAACACACAAAAATATCAATAGTAATATTGCACAATTAAAATCCATCATTGATTTTAATATGTCAGATAAAGCTTTTAACTCTTTACCAATTTTTCATTCATTTGGTTTGGTTATTGGCTCACTATTGCCTATTTTTTCTGGCGTTACAACCTATTTTTACCCCTCTCCTATTCATTATAATAAAATTCCAAATTTAATTTATCATTTCAAAGCAACTATTATGTTTGGTACCAATTATTTCTTAAAAAAATATAGTGAATTTGCTGATAATTTGGACTTCTCTTCGGTTAGATATATTTTTGCTGGAGCAGAAAAAATTACTTCAGAAACTAAAAATATCTATTTTGAAAAATTTGGTCTAAGAATATTAGAAGGCTATGGTGCAACAGAAACTTCGCCCGTTATATCTTTGAATACAGCAAGATATAATAAATTTGGTACAATAGGCAAATTATTACCAAAAATTACTCATAAAATAGAAAAAATAGAAAATATCTCAGAAGGAGGTAAATTGCTTATCAAAGCTGATAATGTAATGGCAGGCTATTTAGATCCTAAAAATTCAGATAAAATCAAAAAAGCCAAACAATATCACGATATGGGAGATGTAGTTAAAATTGATTCAGAAGATTATTTGATAATTACTGGCCGTGTCAAAAGATTTATTAAAATTGCTGGTGAAATGGTTTCGCTAAATTTAGTTGAATCTTATATTAGAAAAATATCACCAGAAAAAATCACGCTGTAATTTCGCTTATTAATAAAGATTCTCAGGAAAATCTTATCTTATTTACTGATGACAAAGAGCTAACTAAAGACAAAATTACCAAATTATTTAAAGAACAAAATATAGGCACAATTTTTGCACCACGAAATATTGAATATAGAAAAAACATCCCTATCCTCAATACAGGAAAAATTGACTATACCCAATTAGAAAAATTTGGCGGAGTTTAAACTAAAAATTATGATAAATAAAGATTATCTCTTACCAGTTGGATTTTATGATTTAATAGGTGATGAGGCCAAAAAAAACGAAAAAATTATTCAAGTCATTAAAGACTCATTTCAAAATGAAAATTTTAATATTATCAAAACTCCTTTATTAGAATTTGATGATAAAATTGATGATGACTCCTTTAAAGCAATGGATATTTTATCCAAAAAATTCCTTAAAGTCAGAAATGATATTACTCCACAAATTATTAGATTAGTTGAAACTAAATTCTCCGATATCAACTCAGAATTAAAATTATCTTATATTGGCGATGTCTTAAAATCTGAAAATAAAGATCTATTCTATGAAAGACAACTAACCCAAGCGGGTATTGAAATTATATCACCAAAATCACCAAATGTTAATTTCTACATAATTGACTTAATATTAAAAATCCTAAATAAATTGGGCATTGAAGATAATATTATTAGTTTTTCAGTTCCCGGCATTTTATCAAGATTAATTACAAAATTAAATGTTACCGAACCTAAAAATTTAATAAAATCTATAGAGGAAAAAGATATTATTAATATAAAAAAATATGGAGAAAAATTTGCCGATATTTTATTAAAAATTACCCTAAATAATTTTGATGAAGAGTTAATAAATAAAAAAAATCTAGAATCTGAAAAGAAAATATTAAAAAAATATTAATATTAAAAGAAAAACTAGAATCAAAATATAAAAATACCAAAATAGATATAGATCTATTTGATAATAATTTTTCTTTTCAAAATAATTTTGGCTTCACAATATTCGCTAATAATTTTAAATATCCCATTGCCAGGGGTGGAGAATATAAAATTGGTCAAAAAAATGCTCTTGGTGGCACAATCTATATCAACCATATTTTAAAACTAAATTCTTAACCACAATACTCACTCATTTCCTACCTCTAAAGAGACTTTTGTATAAGAATTTTTGAAGAAAATTCCGAGTAATTTACAATTAATTAATTTAAAATAAATATTTTTATTAAAAATCTACTTATCAGGAAAATTTATAATAAATTAACAATACCAAAATTATTAAATCTTAGAAAAATCAAAGATATTTTCAAAAAGATATTTAATTCTAGCAAGCAATGTCAATCTTTTTATCCTGGTGCTTTTATTATCAACATTAATAGTAACATGATCAAAGAAATTTTCTAACGGTTTTTCTAAAATTCTTAATAAGTGATAGCATTCTTGATATTTATGGGTTTTAGATAATTTTTCTATTTTTTTATAAATTCTTCTGGTCTGATTATCCAAAATTCTCTCATATCTTGTTCTAAGAAAAATTCTACCCTTCATTTGAGTATTAAGACTCTCTCCTGATTTATTTTCCTCAATATTTACAATATTTGCTACTCTTTTATAAGAATTAATAATTGATTCATTCTCACTATTTTTAACAAAATCATTAATAAACCTAACTCTATTTACAAAATCAATTAAGTTATATTTCCTTTGTTTGTTATTTTTTAATTGAAATTCATAAGATCTGGCAACTTCATTAACTATTTTAGGATTAATAGATTTATCATCTTTTAAAATAAATTTTAACCTGTCTAAAAAGAAACTGATAATTTCAAGAGATAATTTCTTTTTAAAAGACAAGATGTTTTTTGAGTTAATCTCAGGATTATTATTTAATATAATAGAATTTGGAAATAATGATAAAGATTTATCAATAATAATCTTTAAAGGAATATGAAGGTCATTATGAAGGATAATATTAATAATACCTATAGCCATTCTTCTAACCCCCATAGGATCTTTCGAGCTGCTTTGTTTTTGATTTATTAAAAATAAACCACTAATTGTATCTAACTTATCTGATATTGCCAATAATTGCCCATGATTAGTCATAGGTAAAGCATCACTAGCACCAACTGGCATATATTGCTCTGATATTGCATTACATATTCTGTGATCAATATTAGCTTTTTTACAATAATAACTACCGATCATACCTTGTAATTCTGGAAATTCGGATACTGCCTTGGTGGTTAAATCATTTTTACATAATAAAGATATTTGTTCCAAAATGGACATATCAGAATGCGGAACCCATATTGACATAAATTTATTCATAGCGCTGATTCTAGAAACTTTATTAAAAAGCGAATCTAGCTTTTCATGAAATATAATATTTTTAAGTAATGTAGTTCTATCAGCAAATTCTATCTTCTCATCTTCCTTTATAAAAAATTCAGCATCACTTAACCTGGCCCTTAAAACCTTTTCATTATCAAGAATAATTTTATCATTATTTTTACAATCAATATCACTGACAAAAATAAAATATGGCGCTAAATTTCTATATTTATCTTCA
The DNA here is from genome assembly GCA_038142525.1 of Rickettsiales bacterium. Classification (GTDB taxonomy): domain Bacteria; phylum Pseudomonadota; class Alphaproteobacteria; order Rickettsiales; family UBA1997; genus CAJQHK01. The sequence continues at coordinate 102,272 of JAYQKE010000006.1, read as the reverse complement.
GTACAAAGGTATTTTTGATGACTTTTGATTGTTAAAACTAAAATTTCTGGGGGCAAATCTAGAAACTCATCATCAATTTTCCCAACCATAATATTAGGAGATGTAGTAAGTCCAATAATTTCATTCATTAAATGACTATTATGAGGATTTTCTATTATATCTATATGCCTATCTTCACAAATCTTTTCTATATTATTATATATTATCTCTTTTCTTTGATTATGATCAAAAATAATATTTTTCTCTAATAATTTATCTTTATAGGAATTAAAATTCTCAATTTTAACCCTCTTATTAAGTATGATTATTGAATTTTTAGATGCTAAATTGGCAAATTCAAATTTAACTAATTTCTGATCAAAAATTGCTAAAATATTTCTAATTGGCCTGATCCAATAATCCTCATTGGAATCTTTACCATGCCACCTCATAGTCTTTGGCCATTTTAAAGACATTCCCTTCATCAAATCAGGAAGTTTTTTTTGCAAAAGGTCAAATATTTCAATTTTTTTCTTAGGAATCTTAGTATGATAATATTCCATATTATTTTTAACCCTAATATCCAAATCAGAAACATTTTTTAATCCTACTGACTTTAAAAAACCATCAATAGCACTTTGATTAGCATTTATTTTAGGTCCAAATCTTTCAATTTCTGAGGTAATCTTTATATCAGGAATATTTTTGGCTAAAAAAACCATTCTATTTGGTGATATAAATGATGATATTTCTTCTGCTTCATATATTATATCATTTTCTGTAAAAAAATCACAAAAAATTTTTTCAAAATCAGCAATAGCCTTTTTTGCATTCTAGCTGGAATTTCTTCACAAAAGATTTCCAATAAAAATTCTGACATTATTAAATTTTCTTTGATATTTGAATAGCTAACTTACTAGCAGATCCTATAATAAATTTTAATGGTTGATATATTTTTAAATCTTCGGCTTTATTTTCAAGAGCAATATCTCTATGCTCCAATTCTTCTTCTTGAAATTTTTTAATTTTATCTATCAATTCTTTATTTTCCTCTGGCTCTTTTTTTAATTCTCGTAGTTGCTCTTCATAATGACAATCTATAATCTCCTCAACCGCTACAGTACAAGTCATTGCAGCTTTCTTTCCCATTTTCGCAGTAACATATCCCATGGCAAAACCGGCAATATTCCAAACAGGTTGCATCAATGTTGGTCTAACCCTATCCTTATTAATTTTTTTATTAAAATATTCAAAATGCTCATCTTCTTGCTCCTTCATATGTTTTAAAACATCCACAACTTCTTTATTAGAATTTTTTAAAGCAGCTATTTGACCAGAATAAATTCTTTTTGCACCATATTCACCAGCGTGATTAACCCTAATCATCTCGTCAATCTTATCCTTTGTCATAGAATTTTTTATTATTTTTTGCCATTTGTAATAATAATTTACTTGGCGTAAATCTTACACCGGAAGATTTTTGATATTTTCTTAGTTTTTCAACTATTCTTTTTGGACCAATGACATCAGCATATTTTAATAAGCCACCACGAAATGGCGGAAAACCAGTACCAAAAATCATAGCAATATCAAGTTCAGTTGCAGATTCTACAACCCCCTCTTCCAAACATCTACTAGCCTCATTAACCATTATTAAAATTGATCTTTCAATAATTTCTTCTTTTGATAATTTATTAACAGAAATTTTACGAGAAATTCTAATCTTATCTAGCTTATTTTTAATATCTGAATTAATTCCTAAATTTTTGCCAGATTTACTATATTTATAAAATCCTAAATTAGATTTTTTGCCAAGTAATTTTTTATCTCCAGAGATTTTTGACAATATCTGGCAAACCTTCATTCTTCTGCCATAAGCTTCAAAAAGACTAACGGCAACCTTGTGCCCCACATCTATTCCCACAATATCAGATAAAATAAATGGTCCCATAGGCATTCCAAATTCAGCAAGAATTTTATCAATTTTTTTAATATCACCATCTTCTTCTAATAAAAATCCAGCTTCATTGATAAATGGTAATAAAATTCTATTAACTAAAAATCCAGCAACATCTTGAACAACTATAGGGGTTTTACCCATATCAAGAGTAAGAGAGACTATCTTATCAATAGTTTTTTGACTCGTCTTTTTACCTCTTATTACTTCAACTAATGGCATTCTATTAACTGGATTAAAAAAATGCATACCAGCAAATCTTTCTGGATATTTTAAGGATTTTGACATTTCATCAATTGAAAGAGAAGATGTATTGCTAGCTATAATAGCATTTTTATTTACATGTTTTTCTAATTCAGTAAAGGTGGATTTCTTAATATCGATATTTTCAATTATAGCCTCAATTATAATTTCAGAATTTTTAAGATTGTCATAAGTTAAATCATGATCAATTTTATTCATCTTCTGAGATATTGCACTTTTAGAGAATTTTCTGATTTTTAATAATTGATTATAAATTTTAAAACATTGTTTATAACCAAGAGCAATTGCGGCATTATTGATATCCTTCATCCTAACTCTGATATCAATTTTACTTAAGATAAAGGCAATGCCACCACCCATAATTCCAGCACCTAATAAGCCAGCTTTAGAAATTTTTGCAGCCCTTCATCTGATATTTCTTTTTAACTTCCTCGCTAGCAAAAAATATATGAATTAAATTTTTTGAAATTTTTCCTATTACCAATTTTGAAAATTCTTTAGCTTCTATCTTACAACCATCTATTTTGTTACGCTTATTATAAGTATCTTTAATAACCTTCAAAGCGACTAAAGGTGCTGGATAAAAATTCTTTGTTTTTTTGATTAAATTTTTGCGAGCAAAATAAAAAACTAAATGCTTTTTTAAAAATAAAGTTTCAATTACAAATCTTTTTTTTGAAAATTTATCTCTTCTCCTTAAAAATTTATTATCTAAATTATTAGATATTTCTTGCAAAAATTGTTCAACTTCATCATCAAGAAATTCCTCATTAATAATTGTATCAACCAAACCAATTTTATAAGATTTGATGGCATCGATTGGCTTACCAGCAAGTATCATTTTTAATGACTGCTCTAAACCAACTAATCTTGGCAATCTCTGAGTACCGCCAAAGCCAGGAAATATACCTAAATTTACTTCTGGTAATCCCAATTTTGTTTTAGGATTTTTAACGGCAATTCTATATTTACAAGATAAGGCCAGCTCTAACCCACCACCAAGACAAGCACCATTAATCAAAGAAATTGTTGGTATTTGAAGATTTTCCAATCTAAATAAAATATTTTGAGCTTCAGTGACTTTTTTAAGGGCAAGTTTTTTACTATTAATATCTTTAATTTCATTAATATCGGCACCTGCAATAAAAATATCTTTTTTAGTGCTAGAAATTACCAGAGCCTTCAAATTGGATTTTTTTTCAACCCTTTCTAATATATTATCAAATTTTACTAATATTCTCTCACTTAATTTATTAACTTTTTCATTAGCTAAATTAAAAACTAAATAAGCGATATCATTTTTAATTTTTAACTGTATATCCCTAGACATTATCCCTTACAATAAAAAATTTAACCATAATATATCCATCCAAATATCCATCTAATTCATCATAAGAAATTTTTAATATCTCACCACCTCTTGAAAAAGAAGTATAATTTGTTGATTTATCAATTTCTTTCCAACCCAAATTAGGCAAATTCTCTTGATAATATTTTACAATATCTTCTATTTTTGATGATGATCTATAAGTAATATTTGATATATTACCAGAGGGTGAATCAAAATCTAAAGTTTAATTTTCAACAATTTCAAAATCTTTAAATAATGGTATATCACTATGATTTGATAAAAATTTCTGTTTCTTAACACCTTCTTTATTAAAAATGTTATTATAACAAGATGTCGTTAAAAATAATGAAATAGATATTAATAAATAGCTGATTATTTTCATATATTAAAAAAAAATTATCATGATAAAATTTTACCATATTTAATTGTTAGATATTTTTTTTAAATTAAAAGATAAAAGTGATATTATCTGATATTTTTTAATTATTTCTTGACTTTAACTAAAAAAAATAGGAATCTATCTCGATCTATTTCATTTGTTATTAAATGATAATTATATATTTTTAGGATGTGGCCAAGTGGTAAGGACAAATTTTAATTTAATTGCCTTTTACCCTTGAAACTTCATCCGATTTGTGGATTATTCTACTATCACACTTCTTAATGGGATGTGGCCAAGTGGTAAGGCAACGGGTTTTGATCCCGTCATGCGCAGGTTCGAATCCTGCCATCCCAGCCAATTCGATGATAATTTTACTTGATCATTTCATAAAACTGATACTTATTTGTAAAAGTGCAGGCATGAGAACCGTTAGGTTCGACAAATGACGCAGGAATTTTGAAAAAATTCTGAGTAATTTGCTAGTCAAGCGAAGCGATGACGTCATCCTGCCATCCCAGCCAATTAGGATAGCTATTCAGTTTTAAGAACAATTTCTAAGGTAAGTTTATTTTAAATATAAAAAAGTATTTACTTTTTTACTTTTTTAAGGTATAATGTTAATTATTAATTAAAATTCAAATAATATGACTAGATTAACTATAGATTTACCAGATTCTTTGCACAAAACATTAAAATCTCTTTCTGTTATGAGTGGTAAGACAATGAGAGATATGGCAATTACTGCAATTGATAAATATGCTAAAGTTAAAATTGAGAAACAAAACATTTCTTATAGTGATGATATTTTGGAAGATGAGGCAGATTTAATATTAAAGCCAGTTATTGAAGAATATGCTAAACAAATTGAAAGTAATCAATTTGAAGGTCATGATTGGGAAGATGTAAAAAAAGATATTGAATAAAATATGAAGGTTATTTTATCAGATCTTGCAAAATCAGATGTTAAAAAACTAGCAAAAAGATATAAAAATTTTAAACAAGATATTGATTTTTTTATTAAAGATATTTCAGAAAATAAAGAAATTAAATCTGATAAAATACAGGGAATTAAGCTTCCTATATTTAAAGCAAGAATAAAAAATTCATCAATTAATAAGGGTAAGTCATCTGGATTTAGAATAATATATTACTTAAAAGTAAATGATATTTTATATGTAATTTCTATTTATTCAAAAAATGAAATGGGTAATATAAATAAAAAAGACATTTTAAATAATATTGCCAAATTAAAATTTATCAAAAATTAACACAAGGTGTAATTTATAAACTATGTTTTGAATAATCCGCCAGCCCTGCTTTTAATGGTGTCAATTTCAATTTTATCAATATCTTTGCTATCAAATAATTTTAATTCTTAATAAATTAGAATTCATAATTGATCTTATTATTTAAAATTTAGCTCTTAGGAACCTCTGATTTTCCTATTTAATTTTGTCTATTTTTTCATTTTTCAGAAAAAATTTTTATAATTTGATAAAGATTGCTAATTTTGTTAAAAATTAACAATCTTTATCCAAATTTAGGCATTATTTGTGGTAATTTCTCTAGTTTCTTGTCTAATTTTACCATTTTTGGCTAAATTAGACACATTTATCCCTTGTTACGCTGTATTTGGTAGTATTTTTCTAACCATATAGAGATTAGCAAGGGATGATAGCATTTGTAATTGATTAGTATTCTTTTGTAAACCATTATATCTAACCTTTCTATAGCCCCAAAGATGCTTTATAATTTGAAATGGATGTTCAACTTTAGCTCGAACTGATGAAAATTGTTTATTCCTCTTTTTTTTTTTTAATTGCTTATTTGAAAGTTTTTTGTTAGATTTAGCTCTATTGGTTATACCATAAAATATATTGTGATTCCTACAAAATCTTTTTATTGCCTTATCATCATAGGCCTTGTCACCAAATAAAGAAGTTTCATCACCATGTAATAACTCCTCTGTTTTAGTAGAATCATGATCTTTAGCTGTCGTCGTGACAATAGAATGAATAATTGGCTTACCCTTAGTTTGCACACCAATATGAGACTTCATGCCAAAATAATAATTCTTCCCTTTCTTGGTAGAAGACATCTCTTGGTCCCTTTTCCTCTTCTTGTTTTTTGTACTAGTTGGAGCAGATATTAATGTCGCATCAGTTATCGTATCCTCCTTCAACAAAAGATCATTCTCTTCAAGATAAGACCTTTGCATAGATCATTAAAATTTCCCTAACTTTCTCTTGGTTTTTTCTTAATTTCATCAATTTTTTCTTGAATAAAACAGCAATAAAGCTAGTATTTATCTAGCTTTATTGCTGTTTATTATAATGAAATATTAATAAATTATGGTTACTTTTGCTTCTATTTCCATTCAAGAGAGATTAAAAAATGACAGTAAATTGTTAAAGTTAGATAAATTAATAAATTGGGAGAGGTTGAGATCTTATTTGGTCAAGATTCACAAAAAAGACTTTAATGAAAATAGCGACAGAGGTAGAAAATCTTATGATAAAATATCTATGTTAAAGCTTGTTCTACTTGGTCAATGGAATAGTTTAAGCGATGAAGAATTAGAATATGCTGTAAAGGTAAGGCTTGATTTTATATCATTTTGTGGCTTTGATATTAGTGATAAGGTGCCAGATCATTCAACTATCTGTAGATTCAGAAATAAATTAATTGAAAGAGATTTGTTAGATAAATTATTATCTGAGATTAATAATCAATTATCAGAGAATAATCTCAAAGTTAAAAAAGCTAATCTTGCAGTAATAGATGCTACATTGATTGAGTCTAATTCTAGACCAAATAGGACAAAGACAATAGAAGATAATATTACTAAAGACAGGAATGAAGATCAAATTTCTAATAATAAAATAGGAAACTTAACTATTGAGCAATCAGAATCGGCAGATCCAGATGCCACTTGGCTAAAGAAGGGAAATAAATATCATTTTGGATTTAAATCATTTGCCACAACAGATGAAGAAGGATTTATCAATAAAACCAAAACAATTCCAGCCAATCAATCTGAGATTAATCAAATGGAGGATATGGTAACGGATTGTGATAAATTTTCTGGAGATAAGGGTTATGATTCTAAAGGAAATAGAGATATCTTACGAAAAAAAGGCATCAAAACCAGATTGATGTATAAAAAGCCAAAAGGAAAACCCATGACCAAATGGCAAAAAAGATTTAATAAAGCTGTATCAAAAAGAAGATTTATTGTTGAACAATCTTTTGGAACTCTAAAAAGAAGATTTAAATTCAATAAAGCTTCTTATTTTACAACAAAAAAAGTAAATGCTCAATTTACTCTAAAAAGCTATTTGTTTAAATCTACTCAAAGCAGTTAATAAAATAAAAGCATTGGTGCCACCAAAACAACTGGAATTAGGATAATTGTGTCCAAAATCCACAAAACAACAAAGAATACCACAAAAACACCGAAATAACCAATATTTTTGCCAATAAATTGTCAAAAATATCAAAAAATACAGTTTTTTCCAAAAATTTCCTTCAAAAAAATATTCTGAAGGAAAATTAGAGAAAAATCAATGATTTATGCAAAGGTCTTAAGATATGAATTTACCTCGTTAAATATAATCGACGATAAATTATGCTTTTCCAATAAATGACGGAATCTCAATATCACAGTCTCATCCGGAACATTATCAATACCAATATCAATATTTAAGAATTTTTGAAAACTTATTCTATCATATATAGCATCCTCCATAGCTGGATCACTAAGACCAAACCACTGCTGTAACAAATGAATCTTAAATATTAATAATAAATCTGTCACCTTCCTGCCACCGTAATCACTAGTACCATTAGGATAAAAAGGCTCTATCTTATCAATCAATCTTTGCCATGGAATAATATCCGTCATTTGATTAAGAAACTTCTCCGCTCTTAATTTTCTACCAGAAATTGCTAATGAAAAAAATGATTGCTGGGTTGCCATAATTATATATTTTATTTGAATTTAATATATCAATAATAAGCAAAAAAGCTAGATAAATCAAGCTTTTCTGGCTATTTTTATCAAATAAATTCAAACAAAATTTTATAAAATAACTTTGCTAAACTTTGGCAAAAATAACAAAATTAAACAGTTTCAAATCTATAAATTAGATAATTGGTTTTTCAGAGGTTCCCTTATTTAACTTGCAAATATAAAAGTCTTAATTCTTTTTGATATTTGGTTCAAATAATGTCAATTATGGGCGACCAATTCGACATAATAATTCTAACATCAATTAATTATACAAGCTCAATTTTACTGTAAAAGTGCAGGCATGAGGACCGTTAGGTTCGACAAATGACGCAGGAATTTTGAAAAAATTCTGAGTAATTTGCTAGTCAAGCGAAGCGATGACGTCATCCTGCCATCCCAGCCAATTCGGATTATTTAATACTCAAGCAACTAAAATAATTTCAATCTCCCAATTTTGCCTTATATCATTCATCTTCTTCCTTTTCCAACCCTTCATAATAATAAGATTGTTCAATTCCTTTAAAAATTATCTCTCTATCATTAATTTTGTCAGTTAGGTTCGATTCAATTAATGTTTTTAATTCTAAATCATTAATTGGACTCCTCTCCATTGCTTGTAGATAGAGAATTTTATCAATTAATTGCCAATTAATTACTTTTTTAAGCTGTTTTTTTAAGATCATATCTAGCCAGATTCGCATTGATCTACCATTACCCTCCATAAATGGATGGGCGATGTTTATTTCAACATATTTTTCGATAATTTCTTTAAAATTATTTTGTGGCATTTGCTCAATTTTTGGTAAAATTTCATTCAAATATAAGCAATTTGCAAATCTAAAATTGCCTTTTGAGATGTTTTTATCTCTTACTTGTCCTGCAAAATCATATAAATTATTAAATAAATATTTATGAATATCTTTTAAACCTTTGATTGTGCCAATTTCAATTTTATCAATATCATTTGTTTCAAATAATTTATAAGCATTTTCTAAGCTTTTTTGATCTATTATTTTCATAATATTTCTTCAATTTTATATTCAACTATGTTTGGGTTGCTAGTATTTTCTTTGAAATTTCTAAGATAAGGAAATAATTTTTGATCAACAAAATCTCTTAAATCATCTAAATATTTTAAAAATAATAGCCAAGAAGTTTGTTCAACATAATCAAGCTCGTTACCGCAATCAGAATCTTTATGAAGAATATTATCTATATTTTTAAAGGTCTGTTCAAACATTGTAATTCTTATAATTTATAAAATGATATTATAAATTATAAAATTTTGATCTCAATCAAATTAAATAACTTATTCCGACCTTTAAATCAGGTTCTCCCATGTGACACAACTGGACATTCTTCTTATAAACTTCTTGACTTATTTATAGTATTCTCCCACAATATTCCATATTAAACCGTTAAATCCCATAAAATTCCGGAATATATTGGCATATGGCTTTGTTTTTATCAACATTCATTAACAAAATTGACAAAAAGGGGCGAGTTTCCGTACCTGCTCAATTTCGCCCATATTTATCTGATGAAAATTTTTCTGGAGTTATTTTATATGAATCATTCGTTAATCCATGTATTGAGGGTTGCAATATTGAGAGAATTAAAAAATTAAGTGATGCAATTGATGATCTCGATCCTTTTTGCGAAGATCGCGACTCATTTGCCACAACAATTCTTGCTGGATCGATGCAAATTTCTATGGATCAAGATGGTAGAATTATTTTGCCAGAAAATTTAATTTCTATTGCCGATTTAAATGATAAGGCAATTTTTGTTGGTAAAGGTAAAACTTTTGAAATTTGGCAACCAGAAAAATTCTCTGACTATGCCTCTTCTGCTAAAATTAGAGCTAAAGAGAAAAGAAATATTTTAAGATTAAGTGGTAAAAATGATACATAAACCAGTTTTAATTGATCAAATTATAGAATATTTAAAACCTGAAAATGGTAAGAGATATATTGACGGTACTTTTGGTGCTGGTGGTTATAGCCGTAGAATTTTAGAAGCTGCAAATTGTAATATTTTAGCCTTTGATCGTGATAAAAATATCATAGAAATTGCCAATAATTTTAAAAAAGAATATGGTGATCGCTTTAATTTTATTTCTAGTGAATTTGCTGATATTAAAAAGCATTTAGATGGTCAAAAATTTGATGCTTTAATTTTAGATTTAGGAGTTTCTTCTATGCAAATTGATCAATCAGATCGAGGATTTTCTTTCCAAAAAAATGCAAAATTAGATATGAGAATGAATCAGGAGCAAAAATTAACTGCTTTTGAGGTAATTAATAATACTGCTGAAGAAGAATTGGCAAATATTATTTATAATTATGGTGACGAAAGAAGGTCACGCAAAATTGCCAAAAAAATTGTAGAAAATAGAAAAATTAAAAAAATTGAAACAACTTTAGAATTAGCCGACATTATTAAAAAGGCTATTGGCCAAAGAGGTCATTCAAAAATTGATTCTGCTACTAAAACTTTTCAAGCCATTAGAATTTTTGTTAATGATGAATTAGGTCAATTAGAAAAAATTCTCAAAGATAGTAAAGATATTTTAAAAAAAGACGGGAAATTAATTATAGTCTCTTTTCATTCTTTGGAAGATAAAATAGTTAAATATTTTATCAAACAAAATAGTGATTATGAAAATAGAGCTAGATCTAAATATGCTCAAAATCCTGTAAAAATTGATAGTGAAAAATATCCCTTCTCTTGTAAAAAACTAAAAGCCATAAAACCTACCAAAGAAGAGATTAAAGAAAATATTAGGGCAAGATCTGCAAGAATGCGTGTAGCGATTAAAAATTAAATTATATTAATTATGAATTTCTTATATTTAAAATTAGACAAATTATATAAAATTTATTTTTTCAATTTTATATTATTCTTGACTGTTTTGGCAAAGAATTTGTTCGCTATTTTTTATTCAATTTAAAACAGGTAATTTACAGGTTAAGTTAGATAATATCAATGAAGAAATAGAATATTTACAAGATGAAGTTAAGACTCTTAAAATTGAATGGGTTTATCTTACCAGACCTGAAAGATTGAGGATTTTATCTGATAAATATCTTAATAATAAAGATATAAAATTATCACAAATTAGAACTATGGATGAAATTCAATTAGCAATGAAAGGTAAAAATAGAATTTTAGCTTCAAATTGATAATTTATCTATAATTAACCATCACCTTAAATATATCGCCCATTTTATTTTTATCAATGAGCCTATCAATTGCTAAACTTATCTTATCCTGATCTTTTTTTGCCGATTGCACTAGAATTTTATGCCTTAATTCTAAACCATTTGATAATAAAAATTCTCTTTGGGTCATAAAATTAACATTTAATTTATTTTGCATTGAGATTTTTGCTAATTGATGAAAATTAACATAAGATGTAAAGTCAGATTTGCCGATATTTTCTAAAATATTATTAAATTTATGATTTTTTACTGATTGTAATGTATCTTTAAAAAATTCTCATAATAACCATAATCAATATTTATAGCAATGCCATTATTTTGAGATATTTTTTCTGATAATTTTCTTATAAATTCTTCAGCTGCAATATTTTTTTCAAAAATAGAGCCATTTTTAAGATTCTTTTGAAATTCTTTAGGAATTGATAAATTAATATCGGTTTTTACCTTAATTTTATCAAATTTTAATTGATTTTCTTCTAAAATTAAAACTTTTTGATACCAAATATCATCTTCTAGAATAAATTGATCAATAGCAAAACAATCAAATAATTCATTTGAAATAAAAAAGATTGGTAAATTCTGACAATTTTGACTAAATTCATCAAAATTGTTCCACCATTTAATATCAAAATCTTTCAATCTATTTTGCTGAATTTTGATTAATTTTTGATTAATTTCAATTATATGAATATTGATATTTTGGTAAAATGCTGGTATTTGCCTAGCAATTCTTAGAAAATCTGACATTAAGGTGCCCTGACCTGCACCCATTTCAATTAAATTAATCTGTTGGTTTGGATATTTTCTTTGCCAAAAATCAATCAGAAAAAAAGCTATAATTTCACCAAATATTTGTGAAATTTCAGGAGAGGTGGTAAAATCAGCATCTTTACCAATAGGATTTTGATTAATATAATAACCAAATTCTGGATGAAAAAGTGATAGATTGATAAAATCTTTAATAGTGATATAATTTTCTTGAGCAATTTTATCCCGAACTAGTTTTTCTAACATTGTCAGTATTTTCTTAAACTAGTTAATAGCTACTATTTCACTATAAATCTTATCAAATAAAGCATTAGCATCAAAATGCTCTTTTTGTGCTTTTTCCCAACCGCCCAATTGTTCAATGTAATATAATTTCATCTTTGGAAATTTCTTACGATATTTATCTAAAATCTTTTTATTTGCTGGTCTATAATGATTTTTTACAAAAATCTCTGTCAGCCTCCTGACTATAAAGATATTTTAAATATTCTGTCGCTAATTTCCTATTACTCTTTTTATCAACTCTTTTATCAACTATAGCAATTGGAGAATCAACCAAAATACTAGAGGATGGATAGATAATATCAAACTTATCACTACCTAATTTATCAATGGCCAAATATGCTTCACTTTCAGGAGAAATAACTACATCTCCAATATTTCTAGCTACAAAAGTAGTAGTAGCAAATGCGCGTGAGCTAACATCCAAAATTGGAACATTAGTAAAAATTTTCTTAATAAAATTCTTAATTTTATTATTATCACTATATCTCTCCTTAGCATAGCTATAAATTGCCATATAGTTCCATCTAGCACCACCAGAACTTTTTGGGTTCGGGGTAATAACCTTAACATCATCTCTAATTAAATCATCCCAATCGTGAATATTTTTTGGATTACCTTTTTTAACTAAAAAAACTACAGTTGATAAGTAAGGTGAACTATTATTAGGAAATTCACTTTGCCAATTTTTATCAATTAACCCTTTCCTTTGAACAATAGCATCAATATCATATGACAAAGCAAGTGTTACAACATCTGCTTTTAAACCATCAATTACACTTCTTGCCTGCTTTCCTGAACCACCGAAAGAACTATAAATTTTAATTTCTTCACCTGCTTTTTCTAGCCAATATTTTTTGAACAACATATTGTAGTCATAATATAATTCACGAGTTGTATCAAAAGAAACATTAAAAACAGTATCCTTATCTTTAATAGCATAAGCCATATTAGATATCAGAAAAATTAATAATGTTAGAAATATTCTTATTAACATAAATTTAAAATAATAAAATAACGCCAAATTTGGCAGTAAAAATTAGTCTTATGCGAAGTTGTCACCGAGATAAACACGCTTCACCTCCTCGTTACTGATAATCTCTTCCTTATTTCCAGATGTTAAAATATTACCATCATAAACAATATAAGCCTTATCAACAATCCGTAGAGTTTCCTGAACATTATGATCAGTAATTAAAACCCCAATATTACGATTTTTTAACTGTTTAACCATATTCATAATATCTTTTACAGCAATTGGATCGACTCCAGCAAAAGGTTCATCTAATAATATAAAATCTGGATTTGTAGCTAAGGATCTGGCAATTTCTACCCTCCTTCTTTCACCACCAGAAAGAGATAAAGCATGAGATTTTCTAATATGAGTTATGGAAAATTCTTTTAATAATTCTTCTAATCTTTTTTTTCTAACTTCTTTATCATCCTCATTAATTTCTAAAATAGACATAATATTATCTTCAACATTCATCTTTCTAAAAATTGATGATTCTTGAGGTAAATAGCCAATACCCAATTTTGACCTTTCATGCATTGCCATTTGAGTAATATCTAAATCATCTAAAAAATATTACCACTATCAACAGCAATAAGGCCAACTATAATGTAAAAACAAGTTGTTTTCCCAGCTCCATTAGGACCAAGCAAGCCAACAACTTCACCCTGCTTTATCTCTAAAGAACTATCTTTAATAACAGATTTGCTACCATAGCTTTTTGCAATATTTTTAATTGTCAGAATCTTCATTAATTCCTTGTTTTAAATTATTTAAATCTTCATGAATAATAACTGTTGGTCTACTTACCTTGCCATCATTATTTTTTACAGATGAAGATAGGCTTCCTTTTTTATTACTAACATCATAAATAAACTCTGTACCATAAGCAATTTTTGTACCTTCATTTAAAATAACATCACCAAATATTTTAAAAATATCCTTATCCACATCATAAATCCCAGAATCACCAGTTGCAATAAATTCTTGATTAAAAATTTTGACTTTGCCTTTAGCCTTAATTAGTTGAATTTCAGCCTTATCACTCATTTTTTTATTTTTATCAGTAAATACTAACATTTGATTTGCTAAAAAACTAATATCCTCCTGCACTAAAATAACATTACCCTTAAATTCAATAAAATTCTTATCTTTAACGATTTTTACAATCTTTGACTTAATATTGGTTTTAACAGCACTATTTTTAGCATATATGTTGTTTGAGAGTAATAATATAAATAATATAGTGAATAGTTTTTGATGCATTTAGGAGATAATTGAAATGAGACCTAAAAATACAAAGAAAGCTGTTGCATCTATTAAGGTAGTTAGAAAAACACCGGAAGATATTGCTGGGTCAAACTTTAATTTACTCAATATGATAGGAATTATTGCACCAAATAAACAAGAAATTATAATGGTTATAAAAATAGATATAAAAATTGATATAGATAATATATAATTATATTGCCAAATATAGCAAACAATAGAGGCAATAAAAGCTAAAAATAATCCACTTAAAGATCCAACTATTGACTCTTTAAATATTACCTTCCAATAACCAACATCTCTAATCTCTAATGTTGCGATTGCTCTAACCATAATTGCCAATGTTTGATTTCCTGCAGAACCAGAAACTGAAGCAACTATAGGAAGTAAAACAGCTAATATTACCATTTTCTCAATTTCTTTAGTAAAAAAAGTTATAATTGCCGCGGACAGGCTGGTAAAAATTAAACTAATTACAAGCCATGGAATTCTAGATTTAGCGGTAATAAAATTAGAAGAATGAAAGTTGGTATCATTTACACCCGCCATTAATAAAATATCTTCTTCATCTTCTTCATCCACAATATCTATTACATCATTGGCATATATTAAGCCAACTAACTTACCCTCATCATCTGTAATTACCAAATATTGTAAAGAATATTTGGTAAAATATCTAGCTGCCTCTTCCTTATTAGAATTAGCATTTATAGATTGCATTCGATCTTCTTTAGAAATTAAATCGGCAAGAATAACGCCTTTTTTATGTTTTATAATTTTAGCAATAGAGATTTCTGCAACTGGAATATTATCATCATTAATTAAAATAATATTATAAAAATCATCAGGAAGATCTTTTTTTTCCTGCAAAAATTTTGTTGCCTGACCAATGTTCCATTTGGAATTTAAAGCAATAAAATTTTGATTCATTGCTCTACCTATACTATCCTTTGGATAGTTTAATGTTATCTCAATATCTCTGGATAAACTTTTTGAAAAATTTTTAGTTATCTCATCAATTTCATTCTTATCTAAAACCTCAATGATTTTTACAATATCATCTAAATCCAAATTTTTGATACCACTGGCAGCATATTTTGAACCTAATAATTCTATAACTTCTTCTTTAATATGATCTTCAAGATAAATTAAAAATTTTAATTCTATATTGCAAATTATTGCAACCATTTTGATTCTAAATTCAGGATCAATACTAGAAATCATTTCCGCTTGATCAGCTGGATGTAAATCTTCAAATATAGATTTTGCTTTAGAATTTTTACCATTTTGCACTAAAGAAATAAGTTTCTCTCGTTTTTTTACCTTATCTATCTTATTTAAGTCAATTTTATCAAACATAATTAAAACTCATTAAAAACTTAAATCATTATAAAATTCTATGAAAGCAACCCCATGGGACCATAGATAAAAGTCTTTTTAAAGTTGGGAAATGTATAATATCATCTACCAATTACTCCACCTTGTATCACCAAAACTATCAAGGCGATATAAGTCACTTGCACTATGGTTACCAAGCATAAATCTATCACCCTTACCTGGTAAAGATGGATCAAATCCAACCATCTTTAGTGAGCCTAAAGCACTATGTCGACAATATAGATGGGCCCTCCAAAAAATTGTATTATAATCATACATATTTTTTTCAACAATATCACTATTATTCCAATCTATTGGTAATTCTTCTTCATATCTTTCTTTTAACAACTCTCTATCAACATTGGTTGCAAGAAGGTCTGAATCCCTCTTCCAATCATAAAATGTCATATAAAATACTCCACCAAAATTCGTGGCTAAACCAGACTCGCAACCATGTATCCACCCAAGCCTATAGCCATAACTACCCTCCTCTGGGGCTTTTGGAGCCTGCTTAAATATTTTACCCATAGGTTTATACCAATATGGACCACAAGAGGTAAGAGATAATATTAATAAAAAATTTATTATTTTTAAAGACATAAGAATTGAATATCTTGTCAGGATCATTCCATAAAATAAAATTAAACAATCTCGATTATGCCAGTTTTTAGTTCTAAAGTAAAGGGATTAATAGAAGGGGTAATCTATTATTCTATATTTTTAAAATACTCATATAGATCATCGCTACCACCAATATGCTGATCATCAATAAAAATTTGTGGCACGGTTCTTCTACCGCCAGATCTTTTAATCATCTCTTCCATTAAATCAGCAGAATCAATTTTTATTTCTTTATAGGAGATAGACCTTTGATCAAACATCTTTTTCGCTCTTACACAATAAGGACAAATTTTAGTAGTATATATTTCTACATTCTTCATAAATTTCTATATAATGGGTTATCTGGAATCTGCAGAAGACCTACTATCATAAGTATTTGGAGGCTTATAATATCTATCACTATCATAATATTGATAATAATTAGGTTGAGGAAATTCATATGGATTAGTATAATATCTTGAACCAGGTTGTGCGGCAGGAGGGGAAAATGCTCCTGGTTGCTGATATGGATTATAACCATATGGTGCAAAGACTGGATATCTTGGATTTATATATTCAGGTCCTGGATTTTCAGAAACAACGCAAGCATTTAACAAAAGGATGCTCAACAAAATACAAATTTTTATGATAAATTGATATATATTAATCACCTTGATGAAGAAACCTGTTAAATAGAAGAGCAAAACCAATTTAATAACAACACTATCTAGTTGCATATAATAATCATAAAGATATAAATTTTATATTACTAAATTCAAGAACTTTCTTCAAAATTATATAACTAAATTATTTTTTAAAAAATAAATGAAAAATATCAAAATTAATAATCTAGAAATTAGCAATAATTTACCATTTACATTAATTGCTGGACCTTGCCAAACTGAAAATCGTGACCATTCTATGATGATGGCTGAAAAGATTAAAAATATTACTGATAAATTAAATATTAATTTTATCTATAAATCATCTTTTGATAAAGCTAATCGTAGTTCCATTTCGGGCAAAAGGGGTCTTGGATTAGAAAAAACCTTGCCGATCTTTGAAGAAGTTAAAAAAACCTTTGGTCGCCCTATTCTAACTGATA
This sequence comes from Rickettsiales bacterium, assembly GCA_038142525.1. Classification (GTDB taxonomy): domain Bacteria; phylum Pseudomonadota; class Alphaproteobacteria; order Rickettsiales; family UBA1997; genus CAJQHK01. Next base: position 84,690 of record JAYQKE010000006.1, on the reverse strand, counting down.
TTCATAATGAGCAACAATGTAATTTAGTTAAGGATTCAGTTGATATTTTACAAATTCCTGCCTTTTTATGCCGCCAGACTGATTTATTAGTTGCTGCGGCCAAAACTAATAAAATTATTAATGTTAAAAAAGGTCAATTTTTAGCACCTTGGGATATGAATAATGTTGTTAAAAAATTAGAAGATTCTGGTAATGAAAAAATCTTATTAACTGAAAGAGGAGCTAGTTTTGGTTATAATACATTAGTTTCTGATATGAGAGCTTTACCAATTATGGCTAAAACTGGTTATCCGGTTATTTTTGATGCTACTCATTCGGTACAACAACCTGGAGGTTTGGGAGGTGCAAGTGGCGGACAAAGAGAATTTGTTGAATATTTAGCAAGAGCAACAATTGCGGTTGGTGTCGCAGGTCTTTTTGTTGAAACTCATCAAGATCCAGATAACGCACCATCTGATGGACCATGCATGCTAAAATTAGAAAATTTAGAAGAATTTTTAACTATTATTAAAAGATTTGACGAAATTACAAAATCAAATTAATTTTAAAAAATGATAGAATTTTTAAAATATTTTGTCTGTTTAGCCTTTTTGGTGCTAATTATTCTTTATGTAATTCCTCTATTTTTTATGTAAATTTTATACCGATTCTAGGCTTTAAAGATGGGAAATGGTATTACTTCTTACCAACTATTAAAACATCACATGGAGGATCTGATAAAACTTGATCCATAATACTAGAATCGGCAAATCTAGCAAGAAAATGTTTTTCAGAACATCCTATAACTAATAAATCAGGCTTTAAATACTCCAATTCTTCAAAAAGAATATTAGCTATATGACCCTTCTTAATTATTTTATTAATTTTTACCTGATATTTTTCTTCTATATCTTGCGTAATTTCATTTAAATTATCTTCACTAGCTTTTTTAGCTTGATCAGAAATTACAGAACTTGAACCTGCAATACCCATAAAAGGTACCTGATAGGTATGTATTAAACTAAAATTAGCTTTTACAAAACTTTTAACCGCAAATTTTAAAGAAATAATAGAAGAATTAGTAAAATCGATAGAGGATAATATCTTATCATAACTCTTTTCATACCTATTGCGAACAATAATAATTGGTTTGTGAGAAAAATTAACTAATCTTTGAATAACCTGACCAATCACTGGTTGATTACTATCAACATGGCGATGAATACCCACCACCAATAGATCGAAATCCTCTTCATAAGAGGCTTTTAAAATTTGCTCATAAGCATTACCCTCAACTATCTTTATAGTTATTTTTACATCTGAATTATAATCCTTTAAACAATTTTTAATTTCATCCTTAGCTATAGATCTAGAGCTATCAATTAAGCCTCTTGGAATTTGATCATCAATTACATGAAGAATCGTTAATTTAGAATTAAATTCTTCAGCTAATTTTATAGCTCTTAATACCGCCCTATCCGATCTAGCCGATAAATCTGTTGTAACTAAAATTTTCTTCATAAGATTTTAAATCATTTTTTTTGAATCTACCCATTGGTTAAACTGCTCTTCAGTGACAAGTCCTAATTCTAAAGCAGACTTCTTTGAGAGTTGTACCATCATTATGAGCTTTTTTAGCAATTTTTGCCGCATTATCATAACCAATATGGGGATTTAAAGCGGTAACTAACATTAAAGAATTATTTAATAATTCATTAATTCTATCAAAATTTGGCTGAATACCATTAAGACATTTGTCAATAAAGCTATTTAAACACTCAGAAATTAAATTTACTGAATTAAGAATATTATAAATCACCATCGGCCTAAAAACATTTAATTCAAAATGACCATTAGTACCACCAATTGTAATAGCAGTATGATTACCAATTACTTGGCAAGAAATCATAGTCAGGGCTTCGCATTGTGTTGGATTAACTTTTCCTGGCATAATTGAAGATCCTGGCTCATTTTCAGGAAGAGAAATTTCTCCAAGACCAGATCTAGGGCCAGACGCCAAAAATCTAATATCATTAGCAATTTTCATAATTGAAGTTGCAATTACATTCAAACATCCTGACAAATTAACAAGCGCATCACAAGTTGCAAGAGACTCAAACTTATTATGGCTAGAAATAAATTGATCTTTCCTAGAAGTAAATTTCTCTTTAACATCTGCCCAATCATCATAAGAATTAGCTTTTTTAATTATTTTGGCAAATTTTTCTTTAATACCAGTAATTTTAGTAATATTTTGAGCAAATTTTTCTGAAAAATCCTTATGAGAATTAATTCCTGTACCAACGGCAGTTCCACCTTGTGCTAAAAATAATAAACCATCAATAGCATCATTAAGTCTTAAAATATTACTAAAAATCTGATATTTATAACCAGAAAATTCTTGTCCTAAAGTAACTGGAGTTGCATCTTGAGTGTGGGTACGACCAATTTTAATAATATCTTTAAATTCTTCTTCTTTATTTTTTAAAGCTTCATAAAAATTAAATAAAGTAGGAAATAACTTCTCAGAAATTGTTAAAAGAGTCATGACATGCATAGCAGTTGGAAATGTGTCATTGGAAGATTGACCCAAATTACAATGATCATTGGGATGAACTGGCTCCTTCCCACCTTTTTGACCTGTAGCAATTTCATTAGCAACTGAGGCAATAACTTCATTACAATTCATATTAGTTTGCGTACCAGAACCGGTTTGCCAAACTACAAGGGGAAAATGATTTTCATAAAAATTATCAAAATCAGAAAGAATTTTATCCACAGACTGATCAATAAGATTGGCAGTTTTTTCAGAAAATTTATTATATTCCTTAGCTCCAGGATTGTCTAACATAATTTCCTTATTAGTTAGAGCTGCAGATTTTTTAACATAAAGCATGGCTTTAACCATTTCTTTTGGCATTTTATGACCCTTATTATCAATACAAATGGCAAAATTTTGAGTAGATCTTTGAGTTTGAGCACCATAATAAGCATTGGCTGGTACATTTATATCCCCAAATGAATCTGTCTCTATACGAAATTTATTATCTGTCATCCTTTATTATTGTCTTTATATTAATTACTTAAAATTTAAAAATTCTTTTTTATTTCTTACAAAAAATAATTCCTTCAATAAAAAATCCTTCCCTCAGGAAAATTTTATGAGATTCTTTTCTTTCAGAACCTAAATTAGATAAAATAATATCAGTTTTAAATTTTAATGCCTGCCAATCAACCCATTTTAAAAGCATTTTACCAGCACCAATGCCACGATTTTTACGGCAAATCATAAAATCTTCAACTCTAACTACCTTGCCATATTGCATATTATCACCAACTGTAATACCAACTACCGCAATAATTTCCTTATTCTTATAAACTGCGAAACTAATTTATAACCATCAGTTATTGCATTAAGAACATTAGTAACATAATCATACTCACCTAAATCTTGATAAATTTGAGACATTATCTTAAAACTATCTTTAATTTCAGTATCTGTAGCTAATTCTTTTATTTGCATTTTAGAAGAAATTAATTTGTAATTAGGGAGTCCCTGAAAATTAGAATATTAACAAAATAAATTATTTCAAGATATTAATGTCAAAGAAGATAAAAAAGGTAGTTTTAGCCTATTCCGGCGGTTTAGATACTTCGGTAATTTTAGCTTGGCTCAAAGAAACTTATGGCTGTGAAGTTGTTACTTTTACTGCCGATCTTGGTCAGGGTGAAGAATTAGAACCAGCTAGAAAAAAGGCAGAAAAATTTGGTGTTAAAGATATTTTTATTGAGGATCTCAAAGAAGAATTTGTCCGTGATTATGTTTTTCCTATGTTTCGTGCCAACACAATTTATGAAGGTAAATATCTTCTTGGAACTTCCATTGCTAGGCCCTTAATTGCTAAAAAACAAATTGAAATTGCCAAAAAAGTTGGTGCAGATGCCGTTTCTCACGGCGCAACTGGCAAAGGTAATGATCAAATTCGCTTCGAAATGGGTTATTATGCTTGCAATCCTGATATTAAAGTTATTTCTCCTTGGAGAGAATGGAATCTTAATTCTCGTGAAAAATTAATCTCTTACGCCGAAAAACATAATATTGAAATTGCCAAAGATAAAAGAGGTGAGGCGCCCTATTCTGTCGATGCCAATCTTCTTCATACATCATCCGAAGGTAAAGTTCTTGAAGATCCTTGGCAAGAAGCGCCAGAATATATTTTTCAGAGAACAAAACATCAAAAGATGCCAAAGAAAATGGCGATATTATTGAAATTGAATTTAAAAAAGGTGACCCAATAACTATTAATGGCCAAAAATTATCACCAGCTAATTTATTAGAAAAACTCAATCAATATGGCCATGATAATGGCATTGGCAGAATTGATATTGTTGAAAATCGTTTCATTGGCATGAAATCTCGTGGAGCTTACGAAACTCCTGGCGGTACAATTTTACTTGATGCTCATAGAGCAATTGAGTCAATTACCCTAGACCGTGAAGCGGCACATCTCAAAGATGAAATTATGCCAAAATATGCTAAATTAATTTATAATGGCATGTGGTTTGCACCAGAAAGAGAAATGTTACAAGCCTTAATTGACAAATCTCAAGAAAATGTTGAAGGTCTTGTCAGATTACATCTTTATAAGGGCAATATCATCCTTTTAGGGCGCAAATCCCCAAAAAGCCTTTATAGGGAAGAATATGTTACCTTTGAACAAGATGAAGTCTATAACCAAAAAGATGCTGAAGGTTTTATTAAATTAAATGCCTTGAGATTTATAATGAAATAATTTTAATTAATAATAGTATTTCCTACCTTTAAATAACTAAAAACATTAAATATTATGACCATTACTTTACCAAATTTACCATATGATAAAAAGGATTTAGAACCTTTTATCTCTGAAAATACTTTAAATTTTCATCATGGCAAACATCACCAAACTTATGTTACTAATCTTAATAATTTAATTGCTGACACTGATCTAGCAAATAAATCTCTTGAAGAAATTATTAATATTTCTAGAGAAAAAAACCAAGCTGGGATTTTTAATAATTCTGCTCAAATCTGGAATCATACTTTCTATTGGAACTCTATGAAAAAAAATGGTGGCGGTAAACCATCTGGCAAATTATTAGCAAAAATTGAAGAAGATTTTGGATCTTTTGAAAAATTTGTAGAGGAGTTTAAAATAGCTGGTGCTACTCAATTTGGTTCTGGCTGGGCTTGGTTAGTTGCTGATGAAAATGATAAATTAAAAATTGTTAAAACTTTAAACGCCGAAACCCCACTTGGAACTAACTTAAAACCATTAATTACTATGGATGTTTGGGAGCATGCTTATTATTTAGATTTTCAAAATGCTAGACCAAAATATATTGAAACTTTTTTAAATAATCAAGTTAATTGGGATTTTGCTTTAGAAAATCTTGAAAAATAATATTAAAAACAATTTTAATAAAGCAGCAAAAATCTATAATCAAAATGCTATTTTGCAAAAACAAGTAGCTAGCGATTTAATAGATTTTTGTCTGCCTTATCTGAATAATTCTTCAAAAATCATTGATCTTGGTTCTGGAACAGGATTTTTATATGATTTAATCTCTCAAAAACAACAAATTACTAATTTTTTTGCCTTAGATTTGGCAAATTCAATGCTCAAAGAATCAAAATCTCCTTTTAATATTAACGCTGATATCAATCACCTACCCTTACAAAAAGAATCTTTTAATTTGGTCATTTCTTCACTTGCCTTGCAATGGCTTAATGATTTTGAAAAAATTTTTAAAAATATTCAAAATATCTTAAGTGAAAAGGGTTTATTTTGCTTTTCAATTATTACTAAAAATAGCTTAAATAATATTAAAAATTTAAAAATAAATAATCTTAATATTAATGAATTTCATGATAAAAAATTTCTTGAAAATCATCTAAAAATATTCTCTTCATATAAAATTCTTGAAAAGAGAATTACTCTAAAATATGATAATTATTATGAATTACTACAATCGATGAAAAAATTGGTGCTGGATATTCTATTGATAGAAAATCTAGTTTAAAAATTTCTGATTTGAAAAAATTAATGAAAATTCAGGATATTTCTGAAGATTGGCATATAATTTATGTGATTGCAGAGAGATAATACCATTTATCAATTTTAAAATAATAATTGGTATAACTCGATATAAAAAACTCCTCCTTGAGGAAGTCGAATCTAATTTTAGATGAATATTACAATTATTGGAACAGGATATGTTGGATTAACAGCTTTTGCAATTTGCTTTGCCAATGAAGGCCATAAGGTTATTTGTATTGATAAGGATCCAACAAAAATTGCAATGCTAAAAGCTAGAAAATCTCCAATTTATGAAAAAAATATGGAGGAAATGCTTTGCAAAGCAATTGATAATGACAATATTGAATTTTCAACTGATTTAAAATATGGTATTAAAAATTCTATTATCAATATTTTGGCCGTTGGTACCCCACAAGATGAAAAATCCGGTGAAGCTGATCTTTGCTACATTATGTCTGCCTCTAAAGAAATGGCGGAATATATTAATGAATATAAATTAATTATCATTAAATCCACCGTTCCTATTGGAACAAATCATAAAGTTCAAAAAATTATTGAAGAAAATTCTGGCCAAAAAATTGATATTGCTTCTAATCCAGAATTTATGAGAGAGGGTTTTGCTATAGAGGATTTTATGAAGCCAGATCGTATTGTTGCAGGTGTCCAAAATAAAAAATCCCAAAAATTAATAGAAGAACTTTATCAAAATTGGATTAAAAATAACTTTTCCATTCTTTTTACTGATGTCAAAACTGCAGAATTAATTAAATATAGTTCAAATGCTTTTTTAATGACCAAAATTGCTTTTATCAATGAAATTTCTAACCTTTGTGAAGCTAGCGGATGTAATATTTCTGATCTAACTAAAGCAATGGGTATGGATGAAAGAATTGGCAGTAAATTTCTTAATCCAGGTCCTGGAATTGGCGGCTCTTGTTTTCCTAAGGACTCTTTGGCTTTATCTCACATTGCTAAAGAATATAAGCAAAAATTATCAATTTTAGATCAAGTAATTGACTCAAATAATCAAAGATTTGCCGATATGGCAGAAAAAATTAAAAAAATTACCTCTGATAACAAAAAAATTGCTATTTTAGGTTTAGCTTTTAAGGCTGGAACTGATGATGTTAGGATGAGCCCTGCAATTGAAATTATCAAACACCTTCTTAAAGATAATTTTCAAATTACTGCTTTTGACCCTGAGGCCATTGAAAATAGTAAAAAAATATTGGATGATCAAATAAATTATTGTCAAAATATTAAAGAATGTTTCAATTCGGCGCATTATGTTGTAATTTTAACTGAATGGTTAGAATTTAAAGAAATCAAAAATTATAATAATTTTAATGATAAAGTTATTATAGATTTAAGAAATTTATTAGAATAATTGTGGTTTTGACTTATTCCAAAATGTTAAATCTTGATACAAAATTACCAGAATTTAATCTCTTAAATACAGTTAATAACAAGAATTTTAATTCTAATTTACTTCCAAAAGATAAGGGTAAATTAATAATGTTTATCTGCAATCACTGCCCTTTTGTTATTCATTATCATGATCAGATTATTGATATTAATAATAAATATCAGGATAAAATTGAGTTTGTAGCGATTAGTTCTAATGATGTAAAAAATTATCCTGAAGATGCACCAGAAAGAATGCAAGAATTATGGCAAAAATTAGGATTAAAATTTCCATATTTATATGATGAATCGCAAGAAATTGCCAAAAAATATCAAGCAGAATGTACTCCAGAATTTTACCTTTTTAATAAAAATAATGAATTGATCTATCGCGGTAGAATGGATAACTCTTCACCAAATAATAATAAAAATTCTACAGGAATTGATCTTAGAATTGCAGAAAAAGAAATAGACTCTTCTCAATATCCTTCTATGGGCTGTAATATTAAATGGAAAAAATAATATTTATTTAAACTTTTTTTACTTGGCTTTCTAATAACTCACTCCATCTACTTCTAGATCTAACCCTTCTAGCATAAGCCCTATCTCTAGCGCTATTGATTCTTCTTTCAACTTCACTACGCCTATTTCTTTCTTCTCGCTGTAACTCCAACATAGATTTTGAACGTGGTCTTGTAACAATATTACTTAATATTCTACTTTTCTCTCTTGCAATAATTTTATTTCTTTCTCCTTCATGTAAATCCTGATGACGAGTGATAATATTAGCAAAGAATTTACGCCTTCTCTCATTAGCTATCCTTTTTCTTTGTGCTTTTGTTAGAACTTTTTTTTTCTTGGAAGCGAGTAATGATGATAAGCCAACATCATGTAATAAATTATGATTTTTATGTTGCCTTGAATGATATTTCTCAAGAATATTTGGTATTGATGATATTGATCTTGTATCTATATATCTCATTATTTTATTACAACTACTTCACTGTAGTAATTCTAGATTTTCAAACTAATCCTTTATTTTATTGACTAGTATCAGTTGCAACTTCATCTTCATTCTTCTTTGATCCTAAAGATCTAATTTTATTTTCTATCTCATCTGAAATTTCTGGATTATCTTTAAGGTAATTTTTAGCATTTTCTTTACCTTGACCAATTTTTACACCATCATAAGCATACCAAGAACCAGATTTTTCAATTATATCTTCCTTAACTGCCAAATCAATAATTTCACCAATTTTAGAAACCCCTTCGCCATAAATAATTTCAAACTCTGCTATTTTAAATGGAGGGGCAACTTTATTTTTAACAACTTTTACCTTAGTATCATTACCTAAAATTTCATCACCACTTTTAATTTGAGAACCTCTTCTAATATCAAGACGAACCGAAGAATAGAATTTTAAAGAATTACCGCCAGTTGTAGTTTCAGGAGATCCAAACATCACACCAATCTTCATTCTAATTTGATTAATAAAAATCACTGTACAACCAGTTTTAGAAATTGATCCTGTCAATTTACGAAGAGCTTTACTCATAAGTCTAGCCTGTAAACCCATTTGATTATCTGCCATACCACCTTCCAACTCAACTTGAGGAGTAAGAGCTGCAACTGAATCAACAACGATCAAATCAACAGCTCCAGATCTAACAAAAGTATCAACAATTTCAAGAGCAGATTCACCACTATCTGGTTGAGAAATAATCATCTCATCAATATTTATACCAAGATTCTCAGCATAAACAGGATCAAAAGCATGCTCAGCATCAACAAATGCACAAGAAAGACCTTTCTTTTGAGCTTCGGCAATTGCATGAAGAGTTAAAGTAGTTTTACCAGAACTTTCTGGACCATAAATTTCAATAATTCTGCCTCTTGGATAACCACCAACACCAAGAGCCTTATCAAGTGCCAAAGAGCCGCTAGGAATTATTTCAACATCAATTTTCGGCCTTTCACCAAGCATCATTGCTGATCCTTTACCAAATTGTTTATTAATTTGTGAAAGGGCTGCGTCTAAAGCTTTTTTTCTATTTGAATCTACGGTCATAGTGGTTATATTTAATTGATTATTTTAACAATTCTGCAAGGGTTTTACCTAAGGTTGCAGGTGAATCAGCAACAGAAACACCAGCAGATTTCATAGCTTCAATTTTATCTTCAGCTCCTCCTTTACCACCAGCAATAATTGCGCCAGCATGACCCATTCTTTTTCCTGGAGGTGCAGTTCTACCAGCAATAAATCCAACGCAAGGTTTCGATCTGCCTTTTTTAGCTTCATGCTTTAAAAATTCTGCTGCTTCTTCCTCATCAGAACCGCCAATTTCACCAATCATAATCATTGACTGAGTCTGCTCATCAGAAAGGAACATATCCAAACAATCAATAAAGTTAGTACCATTAATTGGATCGCCACCAATACCAATACAAGTTGATTGACCTAAACCTTCATTAGTTGTTTGATGAACCGCCTCATAAGTTAAAGTACCAGAACGAGAAACAATACCAACAGATCCACTTTTATGAATATGACCAGGCATAATACCAATTTTACATTGACCCGGAGTAATAATTCCTGGACAATTTGGACCAATTAATCTTGATTTTGAAGTTTTAAGAGCAACTTTTTACTTTAGCCATATCTAAAACTGGAATACCTTCGGTAATACAAACAATTAATTCAATTTCAGCATCGATTGCTTCTAAAATTGCATCCGCTTTGCAAAAGGAGAGGGAACATAAATAACTGAAGCATTAGCATCAGTTGCTTTTCTAGCATCTAAAACAGTATTAAAAACTGGTAAATCTAAATGTTTTGAACCGCCTTTACCTGGTGTAACGCCACCAACCATATTTGTACCATAAGCAATTGCTTGCTCTGAATGGAAAGTGCCTTGCATACCAGTAAAACCTTGGCAAATAACTTTTGTATTTTTATTAACTAAAACAGACATTTTATATATTTATAATTTAATTATTCAAACTGCAGTCGCAACTTGACCATTATTACCTTTAATAGCACTTACCGCTTTTTCGGCTGCGTCTCCCAAATCATTTGCTGAAATAATTGTTAAGTCAGATTCAGCAAGAATCTTTTTACCAAGATCAACATTAGTACCTTCCAACCTCACAATTAAAGGAATTTCTAAATTAACCTCCTTAGCAGCGGCAATAATACCCTCGGCAATGATATCACATCTCATAATACCGCCAAAAATATTTACTAAAATTGCTTTAACATTTTTATCAGAAAGAATAATTTTAAAAGCTTCAGTAACTCTTTCCTTAGTTGCACCACCACCAACATCAAGAAAATTAGCGGGAGATGATGCATATAGCTTAATGATATCCATAGTTGCCATAGCAAGACCTGCACCATTAACCATGCACCAATCTCACCATCCATTTTAACATAATTTAGCTCATGTTTAGAAGCCTCAATCTCTAATGGATCTTCTTCATCAATATCTCTTAGTTCTTTAATTGCAGGTTGACGATAAAGAGCATTATCATCAAAATTATATTTAGCATCCAAAACAATCAGCTGTTCTTCCTTAGTAATAACTAAAGGGTTAATTTCAATTTGAGAAGCATCTGTATCAATGAAAGCTTGATAGATTGAACCAATTAATTTAGTAAATTGTTTTAATAAATCACCTTTTAAACCAAGAGCAAAGCCTAATTTTCTAGCATGAAAGCCAGAAATACCAATTTCAACTGGAACTATTGTAGTAATAATTTTTTCTGGAGTTTCCTCAGCAACTTCTTCAATTTCCATACCACCTTCAGTTGACGCCATGAAAACAACAGCCTTATTGGCACGATCTAATACTGCAGAAAGATAATATTCCTTATCAATATTTGAACCAGCTTCAACATAAAGTCTTTTAACTTCCTTACCTTCTGGACCAGTTTGATGAGTAACAAGAACCTTACCTAGCATCTCTTGAGATTCCTTAGCAACATCTTCTATAGTTTTAACAACTTTTACACCACCAGCCTTACCTCTACCACCAGCATGGATTTGAGCCTTAACAACAAAAACTTCATTACCATTATTTTTTAAAGTCTGGGCGACTTCTATAGCTTCATCGGAAGTGAAAGCGAGATAACCTTCTGGTACAACAGCACCATATTTTGCCAATAATTGTTTGGCTTGATATTCATGTATATTCATTATTATCTAAATTTTTTTAAAAAACTTTGCAAAATTTGACGATCAATTTATGCAAAATGTCAGGAAGCAAAAGATATTAAAATCATTTTATTAATTCAAGGCTTTTTATTTTACCAAAAAGATGTTTAATTACTTCTTAAAATTCCACCAAAATTTGTAACAGTTTTTATAATCTTATCTGATAAATGCTCAATTTCAGCACTTTCTAAGGTTTTATCTTTTGGTGATAAAATAACTGAAAAAGCAATTGATTTTTGACCAGAGCCAATTTTATCGCCCTGATATAGATCAAAAATATTGATATTGGAAATAAGATTTTTATCAATTTTGGAGATAGATTTTAAAACATCCCCGGCCCTAATATTCTTATCCAATAAAAAGGCAAAATCTCTTTTGACCTGCTGAAAATCAGAAATCTCTAGAGGCTTATTTTTTCTCTTTTTATTATTTTGTGGTAAATTATCCAAGAAAATTTCAAAAATATTAACTTTTTTCTTTAAAGAAAATTTACCAAGAATTATCGGATGAATTTCACCAAAATAGCCAATAATATTTTTACCAAGCTTTACAGATCCAGATTTATAAGGGTGGTAATATTTTGGAGCATCTTCAGTAATTTGGAAAGAATCAGCATTAAAACCAATTTTTTCTAAAATATCAAAGAGATCTTTTTTAACATCAAAAATATCAAATTCTCTATTTTCAGCAAAATGATCTTTTAAGCAATTTAAACCGAATCTAGCTCCAGCAACTGATTCAATTTGATCTTTAGGGCTAGTCCCCAAGAAAATTTTACCAATTTCAAAAAAAGATAAATCCGTAAAATCTCTGACATTATTTTTAGCAATCACCTCCAGCAAACCAATAGCTAAATTTGGCCTCATATAATTTAAATCTTCTGAAATTGGATTATTTAAAAATAATTCTTCCTGATTATCGGTAAAATTTTTAGAAAGATTAGAATTAATAAAAGAAAAATTAATAATTTCATCCATTTTAGAATTTATTAATAAATTTCTAATTCGATCAATTTTAGAAGTTTTTTTTGCCAAAATAGCTTTATTAATTTCATGGGAAATAATATTATTATAACCATTAATTCTAGCAATTTCTTCAATTAAATCCTGTTCTATTTTGATATCATTTCTATGAGTTGGAATAAGAATTTGGTAATCTTTTTCAGATTTTTTTTCTAATTTAAAATCTAAATTTCTTAAAATTTCTGCAATTTTATTATTTTCTATTTTAAATCCCAAGATTTGCCCTATCCTATCAAAATTAAAAGTGATTTTTTGCTGCTTTGGTAAATTATTTTCAGCTAAAATAACATTACTAGCCTGACCGCCACAAATTTCTAAAATTAATTTTGTAGCCAATTCAATAGCAATTTTTGCTGTTTTAATATCGATTCTTCTTTCAAAACGATAGCGAGATTCAGAAAGCAGATTTAATCTTCTACCGCTTTTAGCAACCGAAATATCATCAAAAAATGCCGCTTCTAATAAAATATTTTTTGTATCTTCATCACTAGTGCTAGATTTGCCACCCATAATGCCAGCAATTCCTAAGATTTTTTGCTCATCAGTAACTATCAAATCATTTTCATCTAACTTATATTCTAAATCTTTAAGAGATAAAAATTCTTCATCTTTTTTAGCTTTTCTGATCGCAATATTACCTTGTAATTTATCAAAATCATAAGAATGCATTGGCTGATTGAGACAAAACATAACATAATTAGTAATATCAACAATAGCCGAAATAGAATTTTGACCAATAGCATTTAATTTATCAGCAAGCCATTTTGGCGACGGGCAATTTTTTACCCCCTTAATTTCTCGTGCAAAAAATTGACAACAATCATCACTTATAATATCAATTTTAACTTTAGAATCAAACTCACCTAAAATTTCTTTAATATCTAACTCTTTTAATTTATAACCATCAAGTGCCGATAAATCTCTTGCAATACCATAAAGACCCAAACAATCACCGCGATTTGGTGTGATATTAATATCAAAAACAATATCCTTTTTATAGATTTCACTTAATTTTGTACCAATTTCATATTTTTCATCAATTTCAATAATACCTTCACCATCTGCACCAATATTAAGCTCCTCAGCAGAACAAATCATACCATTACTTTCTATCCCTGCAATTTTGGCCTTTTTAATCTTCATGCCATTAGAAGGAATTAGCGAGCCAATCTTGGCAAAAGCAATTTTTATTCCTGTTCTGGCATTTTTGGCACCGCAAATTACTTGCAAAACTTCTTTTCCTGTATCAACTTTACAAATTTGTAATTTTTTTGAATCTGGATGTGGAGAAGCTTCATTAATTTTAGCGACTGTAAAATTTTCTAAAAAAGCAGATTCATTACTAACCTCTTCGATTTCTAGACCAATATTTGTTAAATCATCAGCAATTTCATTAACTGATTTTTCAGTTGTTAAATATTCTTTTAACCAATTTAATGTAAATTTCATTTTATTAAGTTTTTATAAATAAGATTTCAATTTTTCTAAAAATTCTCCATTTTTATCCTCATAAGAGCGCGCCCAACTATTATACCCTCAACTCCAAATTCTTTAATATTATTAATTTCTTTAATATTGGCAATAGAATTAACACCGCCGGAAGCAATGATAGGAACATTAGAATTTTGAGCAAGATTCTTGGTTGCCTCAATATTAACACCTTGCATGGTACCGTCACGCATAATGTCGGTATAAATAATGGTTCGCAATTTTTGACTGAGCGAATTTTTGCGCCAAATCAATAATTGTAACATCAGATTTTTTAACCCAACCATCAATTGCTACAAAATCTTGCTTAGCATCAATGCCAACAATTATTTGATTAGGAAATTTTTCTGCAAGATCTATTACTAACTCTGGATTTTGAAGAGTTGCAGTGCCAATAATAACCCTATTTACACCAATTGATAACCATTTTTCAATCTGTTCTAAATTTCTGATACCCCCGCCAATTTGCACTGGGATAGAAATATTATTAACAATTTCTTGTACTATTTGCCCATTAACTGACGAGCCAACAATAGCACCATCCAAATCAACAATATGAAGAAATTTAAAACCATTTTTTTCAAAAAATTGTGCTTGAGATAAGGGGGAATCATTAAAAATTGTTGCCCGATTCATGTCACCTTGATAAAGCCTGACACATTTACCTTCTTTTAAATCTATTGCTGGATATATATTCATTATTTATTTTATAAAAATTGTTCTCGTATAATACGCTCCTCCAAACTATGATTCTTGTCAGATAAAATTTTAAAATCTCTTGTTTTTAATTGAAAAACCTCAACTTCTTTAATATTTCTAACCTCAAAAAAGTCAGCTGAAACTGAAACTGGCCTTTCTATAGGATCAAAGACTTTAAATTTAAAGATAGAATCATCAGGTAAGATAGCACCATTCCAACTTCTTGGTCTAAAAGGGCTAATTGGCGTTAAAGCAAGGGCTTTTGAACCAAATGGAATAATAGTGCCTTTTAATGATAAATTATAACCAGTACTACCAGCAGGAGTTGCAACCAAAACACCGTCACAAATCATCTGCTCTATCCTAACTTTTCCATTAACATTTACTGCTATTTTTGCCGCCTGATTTCTCTGACGCCAAAGATAAACATCATTAATTGCAATATAGCTATGACAAATATCATCAATATCAATAGCACGCATTTGCAATGGATAAAGAATGGTCTCAACTGATTCTGCAATAGATTTTAACAAATTATCATTATCAATATTCATCATAAAACCAATTGTACCATAATTAACGCCATAAATTGGTATTTTTAAAAATTGATAAGTATGAAGAGAATGTAATAAAAAACCATCACCTCCGAGCGCTACTAGCAGATCAATCTCTTGATTTTTATTTAATTCATAATCAATAAAACCAAATTTTTTAATAAGTTCCTGCTTTCTTTCAGAAGCTCCTGGCTTAATACTAGAAATAATACCAATTTTTTTATATTTCATGCCTTTTTATTAATGATAATGGCTTAAATGTTTTTGCAAAATATCAAAATCGAAATCTGATTTTAAATCCCTTAAAATACTGTGAATATGATTAGCTTTAATTTTACTTTCTATAGAATAATTACTTGTTTGCAATAATTCAAAGAGAAATCTTGAGGTTTGCACTCTAATATAAAATTCCTCATCATCATCTAAACTACCAGCAAAAGCAATTTTAGCATTTTTTAGACTTTTATAAAAATTATCTATATCTAAAAAATCTGTTCTTTGACGAGCAAAAATCTTTGCCAAAAATTCCTTAAGATATAATTTAGATTCTTCTGACAAATTACTATAAGAAATATGAGGAGATTTTCCTCCAGCAAATTCTTGATGATTGAGATAAACTTTACCGCCCCCTACTAAGGTTGCACCAGCTATTTTTGCCAATTTTGACTGCCTTTGACTTTTTTTATCAAAAGATTTAATTATTTTTTTAGCTAATAAACTATCTTCATATAGCAACTGTTTGCCCTTGCTCTTTTGACCATCTTGGATAATATTTATCTAAGTTTTTTGGTAATTCTGGTATGATCGCAGGACTTGCACCCATAAAAGTTGGCGTTGCGCTAACAAAAACCTTCTCATCTTCTTTTTTAAAAGTAAGATTAAGTAGCAAATGATGGCCTTCAAATCTTAAAGCCCAAATATCATCACTTTTCATATCATTAAAAATAGCAATATTATATAAATCATGCGACCTTTTTAATGGAGGTTGCCAATTTTTATTATTTGGACCATCCTTTGCCTTATATAATGGTGACCTTCTGGCGACCAGCTCCATCTCTTCTAAAATTAACTCTCTATTAATAATATCAACTATCTGATGATATCCTAAAGCACCATAAGCATTAATTAATATTTGATATAAATCTTTTTTTTTGCTCCCAATTTAATCTGTTAATTTTTAAACCCGGAACATCTTTACAATGGGCAAAAACATAACAAAAATTAGAAATACGATAAGAATCATTAAATGGTAAAAATAAATCTAATTTCTGATGGACATTCAAACTATCAGTAAATTTATTCATAGAAGTTAGAAATTCCTGATAATGATGAAACTCTAATTTTTTTAAATCAGAATTAATTTTATTACTTACTGAAGAACAGGATGTAATAATAAAGAGTAATGAAATTAATATTTTTCTTAACATAGATTATATTTTGTGTTTTGACAAAATAGATATATGAGATAACATAATTTTTCAACAACTATATTAAAATCATGATTAAAGCGAAATCATATATAGAAAAAATTAAACCCTATATAGCAGGAAAAAGCAAAATTGGCAATAAAGATATTATCAAATTATCATCCAATGAAAATTCTTTAGGCTCAAGTAAAAAAGCTATTGTAGCCTATAAAAAATCTTCTGAAAAACTTTTCCGCTATCCAGATGGTCCATCATTGGAATTAAGAGAGGCAATTGCTAAAAAATATAATATTGAAAATAGAAGAATTACCTGCGGTGCTGGTAGTGATGAAATTATATCATTATTAATTGAAGCCTTTGCTGGAGAAGGAGATGAAATTATTCAAAGTGAATATGGTTTTTTAATGTATGAGATTTCAGCAACAAAATTTGGTGCCAAAACTCTAAAAGCCAAGGAGAAAAATTTAAAAACCGATATTGATAAAATTATAAAATTAACTTCCAATAAAACCAAAATTATTTTTATTGCCAATCCCAATAATCCAACTGGATCATATATTACTAAAGAAGAAATGGATAAATTGGTTAAAAATACTCCAAAAGATGTTATTATTGCTATGGATTTGGCCTATGCTGAATATCTTGATGAAGATAATTATCCAAATATTATAGAATATGTTAAAAATTATGAGAATGTAGTTATGATGCGAACTTTTTCAAAAATTCATGGCTTAGCGGCACTTCGTCTTGGTTGGTGCTATTCTTCGCAATATATTGCTGATTCTTTGAATAAAGTCAGAGGACCTTTTAATGTTTCTATGGCAAGACAAAAGGCTGGAATTGCCGCTATAAAAGATAATAAATTTATAGAAAAATCAAAAAAATATAATCAAGAACAACTAAATTTTGTTAAAAATAAATTATCAAAATTAAATATCGAATTTTATGATTCTTTTGCTAATTTTATTTTAATAAATTTTGAAACTGCAGAGAAATGCCAAAAAATTAATCAATATCTATTAGAAAATAATCTGATAATTCGTGATATGAAATCCTATAATTTACCACATTGCCTTAGAATGACTATTGGCACCAAAGAAGAAAATCAAAGATTTATTGAATTATTATCTTCAATTTAACTTTTATTTTAGCTTTAAGGAACCTCTGAAAAACTAAAAATTGGAATTTTTAGTTTTTCAGAGGTTCCTTAACTAGCTTGTACTTTAAAAATTACTAATTTAGATTTATATCAAAGTTCATCTTAAAAATGAATTTTGATATTATGCTTAGCCACTGACAAAATGAAAAATAACTATTACAAAATTCTACAATGTAGTGTTTATTATAAAAGAACATTCATATTATTTACTTTTTTTATCACCTATATTTATTCTTTTGATATATCGGCGGATATAAGAAAAAACCATTCCCATCCAGAAAAAAACCTACAACCTCATTATATCTTGGTGGTAATTATAGTTCTGACTATAATTCTAAAGATTATAATATTAATTGTGGCGCTAGATATAAGAATAAAAAATTTATGCATGAATTCAAATTTTATAATAAAGTAACAGAAGGACATACCACAACTAAAGCCATGAGGAAAACTAAAGAATTATATGAGGTAGAATTGTCTAATAAAATGATGATTAGCGATAGTAAAAATTATTTTAACATCTACAATCTTTTTGAGCAGGATAAATATAAAAATTTTAATTCAAGCGATAAATTGATCTATGACAATCAAGGATATTATAATAGATTTACTTCAGTTGCGGGATTAGGCAGAGTGTTTAGTTTAAATTTTGAATCTGATATTAATATTGGCCATTCTCACAGTGAAGGTGAAGGAAGTAGCATAGTAGTTAATCCAGTTTTATATCTTAGAAAAAAAATAACCAAAACTTTTAAAGTAAATAGTAGAATATCTAGATTTCAGAAGGAAAAAACAAAGGATGATTATTTTTCTATATCATTTACAAAAAAAATTACTAAAAAATTAGCAATATCACTATATCAAAAATATAGCAGAACTGAATATATTTATCGCAAAAAAACCTCAAAAGTTAATATTAGGGAAGTTAGAAAGAGATCTACAAGATCTTTATCATTAAATTTAAAATATTATTTATAATATCTATTATTTACGATACCTCTTTTACTATTTTTAACTCTTGTTTCAAAATGTTAAATTCTGGGATATCCTCATCCCACTCAATTAAAGTTGGGATATTTAAATTATTTTTTCTAATAAAATATTGATATAAATCTAACACTTCCTGAGAAATTTTCCTACTATGAGTATCAATCCTTATTTCTTCTTGACCCATTTTGCAAATAACATGACCTGCTAAATGAATTTCTTTAACTTTATTTAGATCAATATTATCAAGATAGGATATTGGATTTAAATTAAAATTTTTAGAAGTAACGAAGATATTATTAATATCTAACAATAATTGACATTCAGATTTTTCTGCTATTTTATTTAAAAATTCAAATTCTGTCATGTCAGAATCTTCAAATTCAAGATAAGCCGTTGGATTTTCAATTAAAATATTTCTACCAAAAACATCTTGGACCCGCTTTATATTATCAATAAAAACTGCAAGAGATTCTTTATTATAAGGAATTGGTAAAAGATCATTGGATGTTCCAAAATTTGAAGAACTCCAAGAGAGATGATCGGATATTAAAAAGGGCTGAAATTTATCTATAAGAAATTTTATATTTTCTAAATGTTCTTTTTCTATACCAGATTTAGAGCCTAAAGATAATCCGACACAGTGAAAACTCAGGGGATAAATTTCTGCTATTTGCTCTAAAAAATTGATAGAAGGACCGCCTTTTGCTATAAAATTTTCACTATGAATTTCAAAAAAATCAATTTTTGGTTTATTTTTAAGGATATAGGAATGATGAATCTGTCTTAGCCCTAGACCAAATAATTGATTATTTTGTAAGTTTGTTTTTTTCAAGGAAGATTAATGTCAATAAATTTACCTATAGCAAAAGCCTCTTTAAAGATAGGAAGTGGTATTTAAGGAACCTCTGAAAAACTAAAATATTTATTTAGCAAAATTGATCTTTTTGACCCTTTTTTAGTTTTTCAGAGGCTCCTTAATAGAGGGAGTAATAACGGGCTAAAATTTTAACGCAAGATAACTCCCAATAAAAAAGTTATTAATTAAGAATCTAATTCTCCGCCGACTAGTTTATTACATAGTCCTTTTGGTACATAAACCCACTCATTCTTATCGCCATCCATAGTTGCTTGACCAGCGCATGAATGTTTACCTAACTTGTCACCACAATCATTTTTTTCGGCTTTAACAACACCATAGCATTTTTCCATTTTCTTTTTAGCTAATGCCGATTCAGCAGTTGCAACCATTGTGATACCAGTAGCCATTAAAGTTAAAAATTTTGCTTTTTTATTCATAATTTATTTATTTAATTAATTAATTACTAAATATCATATCTAACATGATATTATAATTGGCAATCATATACAATATGACCGCTAATAATAGTCTTTAAAACCTTACCCTTTACTTTTCTACCATGAAAAGGCGAGTTCTTAGACTTACTATAAAATTTTTCCTTATCAATGACCCATTCTTGCTCCAGATCAATTAATATTAAATCAGCTTTAGCCTCTTTTTTAATTCTCCCAGATTCGATATTAATAATATCTGCTGGTTTATAGGTCATTTTTGCCAATAAATCACGCAAGGAAATAATTTTTTTATGATAAAGCTCTAATGATAATGGCAATAATGTTTCAACCCCAACAATACCAAAAGCGACTTCAGGTAATTCCTTATCTTTTGATTCAAGATCATGAGGAGCATGATCTGTTGTAATGGCATCAATTGTACCATCTTGCAAAGCCTTAATTAATTCATCACGATCTTTGGCACTTCTAAGTGGCGGATTCATTTTAGCATTAGTGCCCTCTTTCAAAATCTCTTCATCAGTTAAGGTAAAATGATGTGGACAAATTTCAACAGTAGCATTGAGACCCTTCTTTTTTGCCCTTCTAATTTCTTCTAAAGCTTCTTTTGTAGAAATATGTAATAGATGATAATGACCACCTGTTTTTTCTAAAATATGTAAATCACGGGCAACAATGACTGATTCTGAAATATTAGGAATACCTCCCACCTTTAATTTTTTAGAAACTTCACCCTCATTAATACAGCCCTTATTGCTTAGATTTAAATCCTCGGCATGTTGTGCAATTGGAACATTTTCTTGAGCAGAAAATTCCATAGCAAGCCTCATAAGATGGGCATTCATCACTGGTAAACCATCATCAGTAAAACCAATTGCTCCGGCCTCTTTAAGTTTTTTCATATCAGTCATTTCCTGACCTGCCATATTTTTAGTAATAGCGAACGTAAGTTTCTACATTACAATAGGCCTGTTTTTTAGCTTTTTGGAAAAGAGAATTAAGGATTTTAGGAGAATCTAAAACTGGAGAAGTATTAGGCTGACAAACAACAGTTGCAATGCCACCAGCAACAGCTGACTTACTACCGCTAGTTAAATCTTCCTTATGAGTTTGACCTGGATCACGAAAATGAACTTGAATATCAATTAAGGCTGGACAAAGAAGATGATTTTGACAATCTATAATTTCATCGCAAGAGATCTTATCAAGATCAGGCTCACCCTCCCTAAAATCGGCTATTTTACTACCTTTTGTTACAAGATAGCCAATATCATCAAAACCACTTTCTGGATCAAAAATCCTGGCATTAATATATAATATTACTTTTGATAAATCAGGTTTTTTAGTAAATGGTAATGAAAAATTAGCCATTAATAATTTTATTAATTGTATAATTGGAGATGTTAATGATATTAAAATTTATATTACTAATTTGCAAATGCAATTCTGCAATTAGATTAAATTTCAACTCATCAGATAAATTCTCTATTTACTCCTGAAAGATAAGAAATTTTACATATGGAGAGATAAATTTATCAAATTTTTCTAACATAAAGGGGATATCTTCACTTATCTCTATTTTACCGATGATATCACCTAATATAGGACAAAAATTTGTATTTTTTCATAAATCTTCTAATAAATTAGCAATTTCAATTTGATTTTGTCCCATTGCTGAAGATAGATTGATTTCATTACAGGCAAAATATTTTTTACCATCTTTTTCATCTAAAAGCGCATCAAAGCCAATAAAAGCAGATTTCTTAATATTCTGACCTATATTAGTTGCTAAAGAATTTTTGACATTTTGAAGAAGTGCTTTTATGGCATCAAAAATTTTATCATAACCCAATTTTCGCAATTCCTTTTCCAAAATATCTATCTCTTGTATATTTTTATTAACTAAATTAATAAACATCTCGGCATGGCCACCTCTTCGCCATATTAGCTATAGTTTCGTTTTTCGCTGGAACTCTTGATATAAGACCTTGAATTTTACCAAAAGAGGTAAAAATTCTTAAATCACCAAATTCAGGATATAAAACCTGTTCCTGAATAATTACGCCATCTAAAATAGCATTTTTAAGAATTAAATTTGGATCAGAAATATTTTTTTGAACATCTAGTAAAATATTATGATTTATCTTTGATATTAAATGAAATAATTTTATCTGAGAATATTGTTCGGTAATTTTCTTTTTTTTATTTCCTAGCAATTCAATCGCCACACCACCATACCAATTTGAAGGCTTTAAACAAAAATATTCAAAATTAATCTGACAATGATATATTTTCTTTATTATATTAATAATGGCTAATTTCTCTGAATTATCTAAATTGCCAAAATTTCTTAATATTTTATCTGTTATCTGAGAAAGATTATCATCATCTTCATCTAAAGTTTGAAATATTCGTAATAATTTATGTCGATTTTCATAAGTTAAAGCCCTATTGTCATTACTAAAATCTAAATTTATTGTTTCAAATCCAAGAGTTTTTTGTTTCTTATCACTTAATTCCTGATCAATTTTAACAACAATTTCCTTATCTCCTTCATTTTCCCTAAAAATTGGATTATCAAAATAATTATTATTTAAATTAAATAATTTCTTTGTCGCCCTGTAATATTGATCAGTTCTGGATATTGGCTCTGATCTATCAATAATAATATCAATTTGAGATTTTTTAATTTTTTTATCTTCTTCGATTGATATATATTTATTTAGCGCTGAAGCAAATTTTAACTCCTTTGGAATTGATAAAGAAAATAACATAAAAAGGGCTGATTTGAAATAGGAATCATTTTTTATATTATTAATTTTTTGCCAATCATTAATTTTAATAATCTGACAATTAATAAATTCTTTATTTATAGATAGGATTAAATCTTCTGGATTTGTTATATAAATTATAGCGTCATCTCTTTTTAATGAAGATAATAATAAATTAACATCATTACTATAAGCAATTGAAGAATTTAATAATGTTTTTTCGGCAATGAATAATATTTTTTTCAATTAAAAATAAATTGAGATAATATAATAAAAACTGGCATAGTTATAAATGACAATAAAATTTGAATAGTAACTATTGCTGATGCTAATTTGTAATCACCATTGGCTTTTTTTACTAAGCTATAAACTATTAAACCTGTTGGTACAGAACCATAAATAACAGCAATTTGAATTAAATTATTTGGTAACTGAATTAAATAACATAAAATTATCGTAACTATTGGAGCCAAAATTAATTTTCCAATAACAGAAATAAATATTGGAGAAAATTGACCCTTCATTTCTTTTATTTTCAAACTAGCGCCAAGTGATAAAAGCATTATTGGTAAGGCAGTATTTGATAAAATGGTTAGTGATGGATGTAAAATTGGAACATTTTTAATGTCGTAATAATTAAAGACAAGACCTATAAACATACTCAAAATTATTGGATTAGTAAGTATATCATTTTTAATTCTTTGCAAAAGATCTATCTTGCCATCCCTTATGATAAATAATAAAAAAATGGGCATAGAGATATTAATTAAAGGTACAAAAATTGCTCGCTCCAATAACTGCAATTTCTAAACCATCTGCTCCATATAAGCCACTAGCAATAGCAAGAACAACAACAGTATTAATTCTACAACTACCTTGAATCATTGGTAATTCACTATTTTTTGATAAATTGAATGATTTTAAGGAAAATATTGCATAAATTAAGGTAAAAATAAATATTAAAGAAAGGGTAATGGAAAAATCGAAAATTGCATGAGAAACTAAATCTGCCTGAGATATTTTAGTAAAAAGAAGTGCGGGCATAAAAACCCAATAGATCAAAAAATCACTATTGCTCCAAAATTCCTTTGGAATCTTTCCAGTTTTTCTTAAAGAATAGCCAAAAATTATAATTATAAAAATTGGAGCAATAGCAAAAATGATATTTAATATTTCAGACATTATCTAGATTTATCCCTTATTGTACCAATTAGAATTTTTGAATTATTTTTTAGAAGAAATTTTGATAATTGATTTTAGTTTTTTAGAGATCCAGAGCCCATATATTCATAATCACCTATCATATTCAAAGAACCAGTAACATTTGATTTTACATATATATCACCGCCTGCAAAAGATATGGTTATTTTTTTTGAAAAATCAATCAAAGATCTCTTAATTGCTATAGCGACAACAGCGCAAGCTCCAGTACCACAGGCTTTAGTTTCTCCAGCACCTCTTTCCCAAACTCTTACTTTAATATGATTTGGTCCAATGATACGAGCAAATTCAACATTAATTTTATCAGGAAATAAAGGGTGGTTTTCTAAAAAAGGACCGACCTCAAAGAATACTTCATCCTCAATATCATGATCAATAAAAGTAACCAAATGAGGATTCCCTATATTTACAACTCCAAATTCCCAATCCTCTATTAAAGGATGTTTGATACGAAATTTATTAGATTTAACTTCTTTTTTTTAAAGGTATTTGACGCCAGTTAAATCTAGGAATACCCATATTTACTTCAATTTTACCATCCTTTTTTTTACATTCTAAAATATCGCATTCCGTTTCAATTGAAATATTGCTCTTACCGAACTCTTCCATCATTAAATAGGCAATACAACGAGAGGCGTTACCACAAGCCCCAACTTTTGAAGCATCATTATTAAAAATTTCAATCATACAATCTGCCCGAAGAGATGGGTGAATTAATATCAGCTGATCACATTTTGTTTGATCTTGATTAGCAATTTCTTTAATTTGTTTTTTAAAAAATTCATATTTTTCTTTTCTAACATCTATAATGGTAAAAATATTACCAGCACCAGACATCCTAATATAATCAATTTGTGACATTTTATTCAAAAATTCTTAATTTTTTAGGTCTAATATAAAAAACTTCCCCTATCTTCAAATTTAACTCCTCGGCAAATTCATGAGTAATCTCAACTTGGATTAATTTAAAAATATTTTTTGCCTGAAATTCTAACTTAACGGAAAAACCTGCTGGATTAATGTGAGATAATTCAGATTCTATAGATTCTTCAAATTCTCTTTTTCTACTTATCTCCATCTCATGAGGCCTGGCAAATATTATAACATTATTACTATTTTCCTTCTTACTACGTTTAATTTCCTTTTTAACATCATCCTTATTTTCAACTGCCTTTAACCCTATTTTTTTAGCGATAATCTTTGAATTAACCGAAACATATTTATTTAACCAATTTCTTGGATGTATTTTTCTAGCAAATTCTTGACTAAAATTAACCTTGTCAGTTGTGGATAAATGCACATTACCTTCTTCATCCTTAAAACCAGCAAATTCATTATATTCACCTAAGAAATTATAGACAAACATATTATTGGGATCGTGATAAATTTCACCAGAATTTCCGATTTGCTGTATCCTACCCTCACCCATAACTACTATTTTATCAGCAACTTCCATCGCCTCCTCCTGATCATGGGTAACAAATATAGTAGTAATATGAGATTCATTATGTAATCTGCGAAGCCAAGTTCTAAGTTCTTTTCTAACTTTAGCATCAAGAGCGCCAAAAGGCTCATCTAATAATAAATATTTCGGTTTAATTGCAAGCGACCTTGCTAGAGCAACTCTCTGTCTTTGGCCACCAGATAATTCTGAAGGATATCGATGAGCAAGATGCTTTAAACGAATTAACTCCAATAATTTATCTACTTCTTCTTTGATTTTATCCTTATTATATATTTTTTTTCTTTTACCAACCTTAAGACCAAAAGCAATATTATCAAAGACATTCATATTTTTAAATAGAGCATAATTTTGAAAGACAAAACCAACATCTCGATCCTTAATATGAACATTATTGACATTTTCATTACCAAGAAAAACATTTCCAGAATTTGCAAATTCTAAACCAGCAATAATTCTAAGCAAAGTTGTTTTTCCTGAACCTGATGGACCAATCAAAGCAATTAACTCACCCGAACCAATATCTAAATTTATATCTTTTAGAATCCTGATTCCACTAAAAGATTTATTTATTTCCTGAACTTTTATAGCCATTAATTTTTTAGTATTATTTATGTATTTTACCTTCTATTACAGATTTTAATAGTAATGTAAATAAAGCCATCACAGTGAGTATAGATGCCACAGCGAAGGCGACAACAAAATTATATTCATTATATAATATTTCAACATGGAGAGGAATTGTATTTGTTAAACCCTTAATATGGCCAGAAACTACCGATACAGCGCCAAACTCTCCCATAGCCCTAGCATTGCAAAGTAAAACACCATATAATAATGCCCACTTAATATTGGGCAATGTTACAAACATAAATGTTTTAAATCCTCCAGCACCAAGACTAATAGCGACTTCTTCTTCTGACGAGCCTTGTTTCCATTAAAGGAATTAATTCTTTGGCAATAAAGGGAAAAGTAACAAATATCGTAGCAATAACAATTCCAGGAACAGCAAAAATAATATCCAGATCATTTTCTATTAACCAAGATCCAAAAGCATTATAAGAACCAAATAACAAAACATATATTAAACCAGCAATTACCGGAGAAACTGAGAATGGCAAATCTATCAAGGCTAAAAGTATTTTTTTACCATAAAAATCATATTTAGCAATAAGCCAAGAAGCACATATTCCAAATATTGTATTTAAAGGTACAGATATGGTCATGACTAATAAGGTCAGCTTAATAGTCTGCAAATTGCCTCATCATCTAATATGGATTTGATATACAGATCAACCCCACCTTTAAAAGCATTGATGAATATCACAATAACTGGCAGAAAAACAAATGAGAGCAGAAATAATATTGCTAAAAATATTAAAAAATATCTTGTTAAAGCATAGCTACCAGTTGGTAATATTAATTTATTTTTACTAAAAAAATTCATCTTCTTTGAGTCAATTTTTGTAAATAATTTATTACTAAAAGCATGACAAAAGATATCAGAAGCATTAGTAAAGCTATAGAAGTAGCACCATCATAATCATATTGTTCCAATTTTGTGATAATAACAAGAGGGACAATTTCAGTCATCATAGGCATATTGCCAGCTATAAAAATAACAGATCCATATTCTCCAAGCGCTCTAGCAAAAGAAGTAGTTATACCAGTTAAAAGAGCTGGAAAAATTATTGGCAATGTTACTTTGAAAAAGTTTGAAATTTATTTGAACCTAAACTAGCAGAAGCTTCTTCAAGTTCGCGATCCAAATCCTTAATAATTGGTTCAACAGTTCTAACAACAAAAGGAAAGCCAACAAAAATTAAAGCAATAATAATGCCAGTTTTGGTGAATGCTATCTCTATACCAAATTTATCAAAAATAGATCCTATCCAGCCATTTTTAGCATAAAGCGCAACCAAAGTAATACCAGAAACTGCAGTTGGAATTGCAAATGGTAAATCAACAAAATAATCTAATATTTTTTTACCATAAAAATCATATTTAGCTAGAACCCAAGCAATTATCAAACCAAAAACACCACTAATAATGGCGACAATAAAGGAGCTAAAAAAACTAACCTTATAAGCCGCAACTACTTGAGGCTCAGTAACATTAGCAATAAATTCTGAAAAACTTAATTTTGCAGTTACAAAAAATAAACCAGAAAGAGGTAATATAACTATGATTATCAAATAAATTAAGGTAAATGATAATGTTATATTAAAACCAGGAATAATATTTTTAGAATTTCGTAGATTCATCAATCCGTCAGTAAATTAAAGTCGAACCCCATCATAGTTTTTTTATTTATTATCGTCAATATCTATTTAAACTTATCAATACTATCATTGAAAACGCATAATAAACTATTACCCAATCTTAAACTAAATTGTAATTCAACAGTTTCCACAACTACAGAACCATCTTCTATAATATAATTCAAAGGTCTTTCATTACCAAGCATATCCACAGCAAAAATTGACGGTATAACTAAATTATCATTTTTAAATTGGAAATATGTTCTATTTTTATCATTAAATATTTTTTTTGGCATAAGATCATAAGATAAACCAACCATTTTATAGTCAAAATTTCTTTGAGAACCGCGCTTTAATAATTCATTATATCGAACATCAACCCTTTCATAAATACTTCTTTTGGTCGGCAAACCCTCAAATTTTGGTTTATCTGCTGGTTTTTTTGGTAATGCTTTTGGCTTAGGATCTTTGATTGCTGGAGTTTTAACAACTTCTTCTAAAATTTCTGGATAGTAAAATCTAACAACATAAACCAATTCTTCATCCACTTTGCCATCATATTCGCCAGATTTTATATCAAAATGATAAGTTCTCTTATTAGTAATGACTGTCATATTGGTATGAGCAGAAATTTCTAGAGGTCTTACAAATAATCTTTGACCCATTGGGGTAAATCTCCAAGCAAAAGACTCTCCTACGGAAATGGTTTCTATCTTTTCATTTTCTGCAAATTCAATATATGATTGATAGCCTTAATGAAACTTCATCTGATATATTTCATTTACATTATAAACTAATGTTTTAATTCTTGAATCAGTTGTAATTGGTATTTCTTCAGAAAAAACACTATTGGAATTTAATGTTAATATAAACAATAAATAGCCTACTTTCTTTACAAAAATCTTTCTAATCAATTTTAATAAAAAATTAAATTTAAGTATTTGAGATAACATTCTTGTCTTAAATTTAAAATTTGATTGATTATCAGAAATTATTCTAAAAATATATTTGCCCTTTAATGTTTGGATTAATAATAAAAATAACAATGAGAATTTTGCTAAAATAATATTAAAAATAACCATTTATTTAATAATTTATTTTCTCCTCAATAGAAGAATATTCCAAAATCTGGAAGCCAAATGGATTAATCATCCTCTCTTGATAAGTTAAATTCATTTCTGGAAAAAATTTAAAACCTATTGTTATCATTTCATGTTTAGTAGAAGATTCGCCATCTATTAAAGATTCTTGTAAGATTCTGATTTGAGCATTATTGTCAGAAGTAAAAATAATAGATTTAATTTTTATTTTAATATAAGAATTTAGTCCTAACTGGTTAGGATTAATACGTTCTTTATATTTGGTAAAAACATCAGATTTAGAAGATGACAATAATCTAACTAACTCACGATCAGAATTATAAGTTTTTGGATTATATGATTTAAAAGCATTGATAAATTGATTAATAAAATATTGTTTGGTTAATTCGTCACCAGTAAATTTTTTAGCGGACATAGTGTCAACAACTGTTGCTATACCAGTTTTTTCTTCAATTTCAACAACATAGGGTTCTAAAGATTTGGTAGCAGTAACATATTTAACAAATACCATACCAAAGGCAATAGCAATAAGTGATGCTATAACCATAAATAATAAAATATTTCTTTGTATTAGAACCATAACATATCGATCATAATACCAACTTTTAACTTTAACCTCCTTCTGCTTCTTTCTTTTCATATTATTCAATTATAGGAATGACTATTTTACCTTTTCTCCAATTTAGCAAAAGCATTATCTAATAAATCTTTTGTTGCCTTATTTCTAATATCAGAAGATTCACATGACAGTAAAATTGAAAAAATTCTATTGTTATTTTTATGTGCAGCACTGATTAAATTAAATCCTGCAAGTGAAGTAAAGCCAGTTTTCATACCCTCTGCTCCAGGATATGTTAATAAAACATTATTATGGCTAGTAAATTTTTGATCTAATAATTCTATCTCTTTCATAGCAAAAATTTTGTAATATTTAGGAAATTTATTTTTTATAGATATGACTAATTTCTTTAAATCATAAGCTGTTGTATATTGATTAGGATCATGTAGGCCAGAAGCATTTCTAAAATTTGTATTATACATGCCAATTTGATGAGCCTTATCATTCATCATTTGAGCAAATTTCCACTCATTACCAGCGATTGTTTCAGCCAAAGTAACTGCTGCACCATTAAATGATTTAATGATCATGCCGTATAAAGCATCCTTAACAGTGATATTGTCACCAATTTTCAAATGTAAAGTTGTAATTTTATTGATATAGGAAGTGAAATTACCTCTAGGAGAAACAGTTAAAAGCTGATCCAATGATAATTCTTTTTTTCAATAGCATCAAAAGTTAAATAAGCTGTCATCAATTTTACTAGCGATGCTGGATATATTTTTTTATCAGCTTCTTTTTCATGAATATTTGAATTATCCTCTTCTGAAAATACCAATAGAGCATGTGAATCATTGCATTGGCTTATTTCTCTATTTTCGCTCTTAGTAAAATATATTTTACCCTCACTTTTAGCATGTGAATTAAAGTAAAAAGATAATAATGTAATAAAAAATATAAATTTAAATTTCATAAAGTTTAGTTAATGCCGATTTCTATCATTATTCTTGCTCTCTGCCTTATTTTTTCTGGAGTTTCAATATTTTTTAATAATTTCTGAAATATCTCTTCAGACTCTTTAATCATCTTATTTTTCCAAAAATATATCGCCTTTTGTTCAGTAATATGATCTTTTAAATTTGATGAATCTTTTTCAATTCTATTGATAATATTTAATATATCATATTTTTTATTATCATTTTTTTCTATCAAATATTTAATGGCCATCAATCCAGCATATTCCCTAAAAAATTGATCATGATCCCTATCCTTATTAATTGTTAAATATAAATTTATAGCCTCATCAATCTTAGCTTCTCTAATTAAAATTTTAGCATATTGCATAGAAGCAACTAACTTAATGGCTTTAGAATTATTTTGCTCAACTAATTCCTGTAATTTTTTATTATCAAAATCATCTTGTAAAAATAATTCTTGTAATATTACTGAATATTTTTGATTGATATTTTTGATATGAAAAGAATAGGTTACAACAAAAATAGCTAGAAAAAAAACAAAAATGCCAGAAAAAATTACCTTCTTTTTATTATTTTTATAAAATTCTAATAATTTTGTAGTGACAATTTCAATCTGAGCTTCCTTTTTGATTTGATCTAATTCACTCATTGATAATTAAATTATGATTAATAAGATGTTCTTTTTGGAGAAATACCAAATTATAATAATTGTTAACTAAAAAAATAAGTAAGTCAATATGGCAAAGATAGAATCTATTATCGCAAGGGAAATTCTGGACTCAAGAGGAAATCCAACATTAGAAGCTGATGTAATTTTAGAAGATGGTACAATTGGTAGAGCTTCTGTTCCAAGTGGCGCTTCCACTGGTAGTTTAGAAGCATTTGAACTTAGAGATAATGATAAAAACCGCTATTTGGGCAAAGGTGTTTTAAAAGCTAAAAAAAAATGTTAATGAAATTATTGCAAAGGAATTAATTGGCGAATCTGTTTTTAATCAAAACAGAATAGATGAAATTATGTTAAAAATTGATGGCACGAAGAATAAATCTAATCTAGGAGCTAATGCAATTTTGGCGATATCTTTGGCCGTTGCTAAAGCTGGTGCAAATTGCCTTAAATTATCTCTTTTTCAATATATTGCTCGAAATATTTTAAATAATGAGTCAGCAGATTTAATGCCAATTCCTATGATGAATATTCTAAATGGGGGGAGCATGCTGATAATAAAATTGATATTCAAGAATTTATGGTTATGCCCATCTCCGCTGGGTCAATTTCTGATGCTATTAGAATGGGAGCTGAGATTTTTCATAATCTTAAAAAAATTCTTAAAGATTCAAATCACAATACTAATGTTGGCGATGAAGGCGGTTTTGCACCTGATTTAGATTCTGCCGAGGAGGCTTTAGATTTTATTTCAAAAGCAATTATAGTTTCAGGATATGAGGTTGGCAAAGATGTTGTCTTCGCTCTTGATCTCGCATCTACTGAATTTTATGATAATGGTCAATATAATCTCAAAGGTGAGGGTAAAATTTTAAATTCTGATGAATTGATTAAATATTATCAAAATCTTTGTGATAAATATCCAATTATTTCCATTGAAGATGCTATGGCAGAAGATGATTTTGATGGTTGGAGAAAAATTACTGAAATTTTGGGTGATAAAATTACTTTAGTTGGAGATGATCTTTTTGTAACTAATAAGGAAATTTTACAAAAAGGTATTGATCAAAAAATGGCCAATGCAATTTTAATTAAAGTTAATCAAATTGGCACTTTGAGTGAAACTTTAGAAACCATTAAATTAGCTCAAGAAAATAACTATAAAACTATTATTTCGCATAGATCTGGTGAAACTGAAGATAATACTATTTCTCATATTGCTATTGCTACCAATGCTGGGCAAATAAAAACTGGTTCTCTTTGTAGATCCGATAGGACGGCAAAATATAATGAATTAATTAGAATAGAAGAATTTTTATAATTCTCTTTGATTCAATATTAGGAACCCCCGCAAACTTTCAGTTACTTCAACTCCCTTATAAAGAGAGTTATCTAAAAATATATTAAACTAACTAAATGATAAATAAAAATATAAATTATAAAACTGAAATTTTATCCGGTCTAACAGTTGCATTAGCATTAGTTCCAGAAGCTGTAGCCTTTTCATTCATTGCAGGGGTAGAACCGTTAGTTGGTCTTTATGCTGCTTTTTTAGTTGGCTTAATAACTGCTGCCTTTGGCGGTAGACCAGGAATGATTTCTGGTGCAACTGGCGCTCTGGCCGTTGTTATGATTAGCCTTGTTGCCAATCATGGTGTGCAATATCTATTTGCTACAGTAATTTTAATGGGTTTAATTCAAGTAACATTTGGATTTTTACGACTTGGTAAATTTATTAAAATGGTACCCTACCCTGTAATGCTTGGTTTTGTTAATGGTTTGGCTATTGTGATTTTCTTATCACAATTATCACAATTTAAAATTGATGGTAATTGGATGGAAGGTAATTTACTTTACACAACATTAGCTTTAGTTTTATTAACATTAGCAGTAATTAAATTCTTACCAAAAATCACTAAATTTATTCCAGCACCACTTGGAGCAATTTTAATAATTTTCCTGATCGTTATTTTATTTGATTTACCTTCAAAAAATGTTGGTGATTTAGCTGATATTTCAGGCTCCTTACCTGTTTTTAATATTCCAACAATTGATTATAATTTTGAAACTTTAAAAATTATTCTACCCTATGCTTTTATTTTGGCGACAATTGGCTTGATTGAATCTTTGCTAACTTTGACCTTAATTGATGAAATGACAGGAACAAGAGGTAGAAATAGTAAAGAATGTGTAGCACAAGGTAGCGCCAATATTATCACTGGTTTTTTTGGCGGTATGGGTGGCTGTGCTATGATTGGTCAAAGTATGATTAATATTAAATCTGGTGGTAGAAGTAGAATTTCTGGCATTTCTGCTGCTTTATTTTTACTTTGCTTTATTCTATTTGCTTCTGGCCTGATTGCTCAAATTCCTGTTGCAGCTTTGACTGGTATTATGATTGCTGTTGTTATAGGAACTTTTGAATGGTCTAGCTTTAGAATAATTAGAAAAATTCCAAAAAATGATGCTTTTGTTTTAATTTTAGTTTCTATCGTTACTGTATTTACTGATTTGGCAGTTGCTGTTATTATTGGCGTTATAGTTTCGGCCCTTAATTTTGCTTGGCATAGTGCTAAAAGTTTGCATGCTGTGACCGAGAGTAAAAAGACTAAAAAAACTTATATTCTTCATGGCCACTTATTTTTTGCTTCAATCTTTTCTTTTAAAAAAATATTTGATCCAAAAAATGATCCAAAGGATGTAACAATTGATTTTAAATATTCTAGAGTTTGGGATCATTCGGCCTTACAAGCAATTGATGAATTGGCTGAAAAATATAAAAAATTAAAGAAAAAATTACATTTATTACATTTAAGTGAAGATTGTAGGGCGCTACTTGATAAGGGTAGTAAATTTGTTGAAACTGATCCAGATGAAGATCCTCATTACAGGGTTGTTATAGATTCTGAAGATATTGAGGCCATAGAACATAAAAAGAATATTAATTAATAGCGACTTCTTTAATACCATTTAGAATATGATTTTGAGAAGAAAAATAATTAAAATCTTAAAATAAATTCTGCACCATTGCCCTTTTGTGATTTACAAATAATATCGCCACCAAAGGCCAACATTACTTTTTTGCAAAATGGTAAACCGAGTCCGGTTCCGCCAGATTTTCCACTTGTTACAAAGGAATCAAAAATTGATTCTAACTTATCGGATGGAATTCCAAGACCTTCATCTTTAAAATGTAATTTTTTATTTTTTGAATCTAAAGAAATTTCTATTTTTGCCTTATGATGAAGAGCATTTTTCAGTAGGTTAAATAAAACATAAATCATTAATGTTTCGGAGCCAAAAAATTCAAAATCATCTGATAAATTTAGAGTCACTAGATTTTTTTGACCTTTATCTTCAAAAGCAAATTCTTTAATGGCAAATTTAACTACATTAACAATAGAAAGCATGGTAAAATTAGAATCATCAATTTTGCCATCAGAAAGATTCTTTAAGATAATGTCATTAATTTGCAGGCCACGATTGGCAGTTGTGGAAATTAAATTAAAAAACTCATTAAGTTCATCAAGATTACCTTTGATTATTACCACTTTCATAAATTAGTAGACTTTTAGGTTAAGATATATCTAACACTTTTCTTTTTGAAAAAATTTCTTATTTTTTGCTTATCTCTCTGTAGAGAATATAAATATGATCTGACTATTTTATTTAATTCTTCTTTTGTATGAATTAACCTATGTTTTACTGCATTTGCCTTAACATCTTGATTAACCAATTCATCTGGATTTAATTCAGGTGAAATATGCTGGAAGAAAATAGAACTCTATTTTATCTTTATGTTTTTGTTGCCATTCTTTTACTTTTTTAGCATGATGAACTCTTAGATTATCTAATATTAAGAATATTTTCTTATCTTGGTTTTTAATTAATTGTCTAAGAAATTTAAGAAATATTTCAATATTCATATTTTCTTCATAGACCATAAATCTGAAATGACCATTATTATTGATTGTTGAAACCATATTTGTACTTACTCTTTTAACTGATTTTGTTAAGACTGGCTGATATTCTTTATTTCCTTTTATTCCATATCCTCTAAGAAAAGAGTGGCTATTGTTATTTATTCCCATCTCATCAAGAAAATGAATTTCTCCTTTTTCTTTTTTACATTTATTTTTAATTAAAGGGTAATCTTCTTGTAAAAATTTAGTTACTCTTTTTGGGTCTTTGTTAAACGCTTTGGTTAATGGTCTTTGTGGAGTGAATCCCCATTTCTTTAAGGAACCTCTGATTTTCCTATTTAATTTTGTCTATTTTTTCATTTTTCAGAAAAAATTTTTATAATTTGGATAAAGATTGCTAATTTTGTTAAAAATTAACAATCTTTATCCAAATTTAGGCATTATTTGTGGTAATTTCTCTAGTTTCTTGTCTAATTTTACCATTTTTGGCTAAATTAGACACATTTATCCCTTGTTACGCTGTATTTGGTAGTATTTTTCTAACCATATAGAGATTAGCAAGGGATGATAGCATTTGTAATTGATTAGTATTCTTTTGTAAACCATTATATCTAACCTTTCTATAGCCCCAAAGATGCTTTATAATTTGAAATGGATGTTCAACTTTAGCTCGAACTGATGAAAATTGTTTATTCCTCTTTTTTTGCTTATTTGAAAGTTTTTTGTTAGATTTAGCTCTATTGGTTATACCATAAAATATATTGTGATTCCTACAAAATCTTTTTATTGCCTTATCATCATAGGCCTTGTCACCAAATAAAGAAGTTTCATCACCATGTAATAACTCCTCTGTTTTAGTAGAATCATGATCTTTAGCTGTCGTCGTGACAATAGAATGAATAATTGGCTTACCCTTAGTTTGCACACCAATATGAGACTTCATGCCAAAATAATAATTCTTCCCTTTCTTGGTAGAAGACATCTCTTGGTCCCTTTTCCTCTTCTTGTTTTTTGTACTAGTTGGAGCAGATATTAATGTCGCATCAGTTATCGTACCCTCCTTCAACAAAAGATCATTCTCTTCAAGATATGAATTTACCTCGTTAAATATAATCGACGATAAATTATGCTTTTCCAATAAATGACGGAATCTCAATATCACAGTCTCATCCGGAACATTATCAATACCAATATCAATATTTAAGAATTTTTGAAAACTTATTCTATCATATATAGCATCCTCCATAGCTGGATCACTAAGACCAAACCACTGCTGTAACAAATGAATCTTAAATATTAATAATAAATCTGTCACCTTCCTGCCACCGTAATCACTAGTACCATTAGGATAAAAAGGCTCTATCTTATCAATCAATCTTTGCCATGGAATAATATCCGTCATTTGATTAAGAAACTTCTCCGCTCTTAATTTTCTACCAGAAATTGCTAATGAAAAAAATGATTGCTGGGTTGCCATAATTATATATTTTATTTGAATTTAATATATCAATAATAAGCAAAAAAGCTAGATAAATCAAGCTTTTCTGGCTATTTTTATCAAATAAATTCAAACAAAATTTTATAAAATAACTTTGCTAAACTTTGGCAAAAATAACAAAATTAAACAGTTTCAAATCTATAAATTAGATAATTGGTTTTTCAGAGGTTCCTTTATAGTCCATAAAGCAAAAGGAAATTTTAACTGTTGAGGATTATTATCAGTTATTATTCTAACAATATTAGCACATTGACATGGCTTGAGCTTGGAGATGGTTTGAGGAGGTCTGCCAACTTTATTTTTAATGTTTAATCCATCTTCACCATGTAATCTATATTCTTTTAACCACTTTCCAAGGGATGACCTGCCAATAGAAAATATTTCCATTACTTCCTTCCAACTCATTTTCTTTTCAACAATACAAGCAACGGCTTGTTTTCTGATTAACATTTTTGACTCCTGAGATAAATTCCTAATATTTTGTATTTCCATACACAATATTATAAGAGCTTAAATTCTAAAAGTCTACTAATTTATGAAAGGGGTAATAATTCAGATATTTGCTTAATAGCAGCAAGGGAATTGCGAGATTCATGGGCAATGGAGCCAGCAAGGGATTTTAGATTGCTTTCATTCATGGGTTTAAGATAAATTGATTGGTAAAAACATTATCTCTTATATTGCTTTTATTGGCTAATAACCTAAGATAAATTATGATAATTTTAGATAGCAGAAAGGGGTTTGCTTTTTCTAGCTAAATATTAAAAAACCAATAAAACAGTATAATTACACAAGATAATAGGTGTAGAAATACTATTAGTCAAGAAAAACATTAAATATGAGTAGAGTAATAATTACTTACAAACAATGTAGAGCAGCTAGAGAGCTTTTAGGATGGAAGCAAAATGATCTTGCTAGTAAATCATCTATATCTGCAACTACAATTGCTGATTTTGAAAGAGGAGTTAGAGAATTAAGAGTTTCGACATTAGAAAAATTGATTAATGCTTTTGAAAATGCAGGGGTAAGATTTGAAAATAATTCTATAAAATATGGGGTAGAATTTTTAAAGGAATTTGAAGATAAATAATATTTCTTACGGAGAATCAACTAGAAAAACGGTCATAAAAGCAGTAATGAATGATTTGGTTCCAAGTCTAGCATAAGAGAAGTTTTACTTGATGGGGTTGATTATTGGTTATTAAAAAATAGAATATAGGAACCTCTGAAAAACTAAAAATTGGAATTTTTAGATCATTTTTTAGCAGAAATTGTGTTTCTTTTTGGTGCAATATGAACATATTGTGCCATAAAAAACTAAATTTATGCTAAAAAAAGGGGGGAAAGATCGATTTTGCTAAATACATATTTTAGTTTTTCAGAGGTTCCTATAGATTAATATTAACCACAATTTTTAAGCTATGAATAAAATTGAAATTTACACTTCTAAAAATATCCAAACAGAAATTAATGTTAATTTTGATGGTGACACTGTTTGGCTCTCATTAAATCAAATATCATCCCTTTTTGACAGAGATAAATCTGTAATTTCTAGACATTTAAATAAAATATTTAAGATAGAAGAGTTGGATAAAAATCAAGCTGTTGCAAAAAATGCAACAACTGCTAGCGATGGTAAAACATATCTTGTAGAATATTTTAATCTTGATGCTATTTTGTCAGTTGGTTATAGGGTCAACTCTAAACAAGGAACCGAATTTAGAAAATGGGCAACCAAACTCCTCAAAAATCATCTTAAAAAGGGTTATACTATTAATGAAAGAAGATTAGAGCAATTACATCAAACTATTGAGCTAATTACTACCAAACAAATTTCTAATATTGATGAAGCTAAAGGTCTTTTAGAAATTATCAAAAATTACAATAAAAGTTTTTCCCTTCTTAGTAAATTTGATTCTAATGATTTATCTAAAAATGATTTATCTAAAAATATCACTTATGAGATAAATTATGACGAAGCTGTTAATGCTATTGTGAATCTAAAAAAGAATTAATTACAAAAAAAGAAGCGTCAGAATTATTTGGTAATCAAAAAGATAATGCTTTAGAAGGAATTTTGGGTAATATTTTACAAACTTTTGCTGGCGATTATCTTTATCCTTCAATTGAAGAGCAAGCTGGTAATCTTCTCTATTTAATAATAAAAAATCATCCATTTTCTGATGGCAATAAGAGAATTGGAGCTTTTATGTTTATTTGGTTTTTAGAAAAAAATAAACACAATCTTAAAATTAATGGAGAATTAAAAATTAATGATAACGCCTTAATTGCTATTGCTTTGCTTGTTGCAAATAGCAATCCAAAAGAGAAGGATTTAATGATAGATCTGATTATTAATTTAATTAAGAATTGAAGTAAGGATTTAATTCTGGGGGGCATAAATTAACTACAATGTAAAGGATAAAAGAAATGCTCCCCAAAAAATTCGGACCACTAATTTTAACTCTGTAAGGCGAAGGAAAGGAAAGAGATGATTAAGAAAATCAAACTAAGATAAATAACAAAAATAAATTGCTTATTTTTTAGAGAATATGGAGATGTTTCATTTTTTTTCTGATCCTCATTAAGATCTTGATAATTGGCTTCTATATAATCTTTCTTCGTAAAAATTTTAATCAATAATTTTTTTACAAGAAAATTCCAAATGATATATAAGATTATTGGTAACAAGGCTGGCCAAACTTTAAGAAGAATTTTTAAGATCATAGCGAAAGTCTCTTTAAAGTTTGGGCCGTTATCTCAATTTAGATTAACCAAAAAAACCTCTTTTTTTGGAGGTTTTACCTCCTCTTTTTCATAATCATCTCTCTGACCATTGTCAGAATTTTCAACAAGGTGAGATATATCTTCGCCAGTCTCTTGATCAATCAAACGATAACTTAATTTAGGTCTGAACTTTTTATCAAAACCAATGACCTTAACTTTAACGATATCTCCTTCATTAACAATATCCTCAACAAAATCAACACGATGATTAGCAAGTTCTGAAATATGAACAAAACCATCCTTATTATTAAAGATATTCACAAATGCACCAGCATTAATTATCTTTACTACTGTACCTTCATAAATGTCACCAACTTCTGGCTCAAAAACTGATTCTTTAATCATTATAATAGCCTTCTCCATCATTTCAGGATCGCTAGAAGATAATTTAACAACCCCACTTTGATCAACATCAATGACCACACCAGTTTGCTCACAAATTGATTTGATATTTTTACCTTTTGGACCAATTAGATCTTTGATTTTCTTTGGAGATATTTTAATAGATTCACTTTTAGGTATGTTACTATTTAAATCTTCTCTTGGAGCAGAAAGAGCTTCAGCCATTTTAGATAGAATATGACCTCTACCAGATTTTGCCTGACCAAGAGCCGTTTCCATAATTTCATAGCTAATACCAGAAATTTTAATATCCATCTGTAAAGCTGTAATACCATCATCAGTACCTGCAACTTTAAAATCCATATCACCAAGATGATCTTCATCGCCCATTATGTCAGATAAAACCACATAAGAATCACCTTCTTTAATTAGACCCATAGCAATACCAGAAACTGGCTTAGCAAGAGGAACACCAGCATCCATTAAAGATAATGAAGAACCGCAAACAGTAGCCATAGAGCTAGAACCATTTGATTCAGTAATTTCAGAGACAATTCTAGTTACACATTGAAAATCATCATAGCTAGGGAAAACTGGGCTAATAGCTCTAAGAGCTAATTTACCATGACCAATTTCTCTTCTTCCAGGAGGTTTTAAATAACCAACTTCACCAACAGAATATGGAGGGAAATTGTAATGTAACATTAATGTTTCTTTGGTAACGCTACCATCAACGCCATCAACCATTTGCTCATCTCTAGAAGATCCGATAGTTGTAATAACTAAAGCTTGAGTTTCGCCCCTAGTAAATAATGCTGAACCATGAACTTGAGGTAAGACACCAACTTCAGCCTTAATTTGCCTAACATCTTCAGGTGATCTACCATCAATTCTAACCTTATCTTGTAAAATTGAACCTCTAACAATATCTTTAGAAAGATTTTTAAATATGGAGTCAATTTTATTAACTCCAATAGCATTATCTTCATCTAAGAATTTTTCGGTAATTTCAGATTTAATATCATCAAGTAGAGTAACCCTCTCTTGCTTATCTTGAACTTTGTAAGCAGTTTCAATCTTAGATGCAGAAAAATCTTTGATTTCATCATTAATTTTGGAGTCATCTTTAACTTCAGATTTAACTTCTTCTTTGCCCGCTTCTTCTTTTAATTGATTAATAATTTCAATAACCGGTTGAAATTGCTCATGACCAAATTTTACAGCTCCAAGCATAATTTCTTCTGATAATTCTGCAGCTTCAGATTCAACCATTAATACAGAATTTTTAGTACCAGCAACT
Organism: Rickettsiales bacterium; assembly: GCA_038142525.1. Taxonomy (GTDB): domain Bacteria; phylum Pseudomonadota; class Alphaproteobacteria; order Rickettsiales; family UBA1997; genus CAJQHK01. Next base: position 43,495 of record JAYQKE010000006.1, on the reverse strand, counting down.
ATTAAATCTAACTCACTATTTTGTAATGTAGCAGAGTCTGGATTTAGAACATATTATCCATCAATATAACCAACTCTAGCACCAGAAATAGCTTCTAAGAAAGGAGCTTCAGATATGTGAAGAGCGGCAGAAGCACCAATCATCGCTACAATGTCAGGATTACATTTTTTATCATATGATAAAAGCTGACAAATAACATTAATTTCATTTCTAAAATTACTAGGAAATAATGGTCTAATTGGTCTATCGATAAGTCTAGAAGTTAAAGTTGCAAGCTCGGAAGGTTTAGCCTCTCTTTTGAAAAAACCACCAGGAATTTTTCCTGAAGCATAATATTTTTCAATATAATTGATGGTAAGTGGTAAAAAATCAGCTCCCTCTAAAGGTTTTTTACCAACAGTTACTGCGCAAAGAACTGAAGTATCACCCATTTTGGCAATTACCGATCCAGAAGCCTGCCTTGCTACTTTGCCAGTTTCTAGAGATAATTTGTGACCACCCCATGTGATTTCCTTTTTAATTTCGTTAAACATATATTTTTTAATTTATTTACATTTGAACATACCAAGATTGGTAGTTCATTTACTATTTTCTAAGAGATAATTTATTAATGATATCATCATATCTTACTGTAGATTTTTGTTTAAGATATCCTAATAATTTTTTTCTTTGATTTACTAATATTAAAAGGCTTCTTCGACATGAGTGATCTTTCTTATGCTCCTTAAGATGTTCAGTTAAACCTTTAATTCTTTCAGTTAATATGGCACATTGCACTTCAACAGAACCAGTATCAGATTCGGCAGTTTGATATTCTTTTATTATTTTAGATTTAACTTCTGTATTTAATGTCATTATTTAGTAATTTTTATATTTTGTGACTATAGGAATCTTACAATCCTGTCGATCTCGCCAGCCCTAATATTAATAATAGCTACCAATTTATTTTTATTAATTAAATTAATAAATTGATCTTCATAAAAAGGAATGGGTAATGAGATTTTTTGACCACAACCAAGTTTAAATACAATATCATCATCAACTTCCATATTAGATAATCCTAATATCCTAGCAGATTGTATCTTAAAACCAGTCCTTTCCAATTTAGATAATATTTTTAACTTATCAAGTGAAATTGTTTGATTATGGCAAAAATTACCAACTTTTAATCTAACTAATTTAGAAATATATCCAAAAGAATTTAATTTTTCTGCTAAATCTCTGGCAAAGGACCTAATATAAGTTCCCTTAGAGCATTTAATAAAAAAACCGGCTTTTTTGCTATTATTGAAAATTAGCCTAATTTCTTTAATGAATATTAATCTTGATTTTAATTTAGGCTTCTGACCATCCCTTGCCAATTGATAAGATCTTTTTCCGCCGATCTTAATAGCTGAAAATTCTGGAGGAGTTTGTTCTATTTTTCCTAAAAAATTAGAAATTACTGACAAAATCTCTAAATTTGTCGGTCTTTTAATAGAAAAAGCTGTTATTTTTCCTTCAATATCATCAGTATCTCTTTTTTCTCCCCATTTAATTTCGGCGTAATATTCTTTTTCCTTAGCTTGAATGTAATCTATTATTTTAGTAGCTTTATTGACAGCGATGGGTAAAACTCCAGTAGCAATTGGATCAAGAGTTCCTGCATGGCCAACTTTTTTTGCCCCTAAAATCTTTTTAATTATGGCGACGATTTTTGCAGAAGAATAGCCTTTATTTTTATTGATATTTAAGAAAAAATGATCATTTGTTATCATCTAAAATATCTCTACTTCTTTCTTAAAAAAGCTGGAACCGATAGAATATCATCCATCGAATTATCAACATCTTTTTTATCTAAGGAATTAGGAGATTCTTTTATTTCTTCTTTTTTAACTTCTACTTTCTCTAATTTTTCTTTAATAATTTTCTCTTCCTTGTTTTTTTTAGATTTTTTGTCTGAGCTATTTTTTTTTTTTTATTCATAAAAGAAAATAAACCAAAAGAAGATTTTTCTTTTTTATTAGATTTTTTTTCATCTTCTTTAGAATTTTCCATCTCTTCTATTTTTGAAATTTCCTCAACAATATTTTTAAATTCAATATCATCATGATCATTAGCTGGATCAAATGCTAAGGTTTGATCATTATCAGTTGAATTATCATCCTCTAAATTAAAATCTTCAGTATTTTTTTCATCAATTAAATCTTTTTCATTTTTTTCTGATTCTTGATCCTCTTGATCCTGCTCAACTCCAGGTTTTTTAGCAATACCTGGATCAAAGAAGGTATTTTTCTTCTTTGAAAGGCTATTAATTACATCCTCATCACTATCCTTATCACTCTTGACCTCATCAATAGTCATAACTTTTGGAGCAAGATCTGCCTCAGCCTGATCAGAAATTTCGATACCAGTTGCAACAACAGAAATTCTAATTTGACCTTCCATATCCTCCTTAAAGGCCGTACCAAAAATAATTGTAGCATTTTTATCAACTTCTTTTCTAATTCTATTAACAGCCATATCAGCTTCAAATAAAGTCATGTCGGTACCACCAGTCATATTAACCAAAACACCTTTAGCACCCTTAATTGAAATATCATCTAAAAGAGGATTAGAAATTGCGACCTCGCAAGCAATTGTCGCTCTTTCGTCACCACTAGCCTCACCAGTACCCATAATAGCCTTGCCACCCTTAGTCATAATGGTACGAATATCAGCAAAATCAAGATTAATCAAACCAGGCTTAACAATAAGATCAGTAATTCCCCTAACGCCAGTATGAAGAATATCATCGGCCATTTTAAAAGCCGATTCAAAAGTTGTCTGCTCATTAGAGATTCGAAATAGATTTTGATTGGGAATAACAATGATGGTATCAACATATTTCTTTAATTCCTCTATGCCTTCTTCAGCAACATCCATACGACCCTTACCTTCAAAATGAAATGGCTTAGTAACTACCGCAACTGTTAAGATATCCTTTTCTTTAGCAAGTTTAGCAATAACAGGAGAGGCTCCCGTTCCAGTACCGCCACCCATACCAGCAGTAACAAAAACCATGCTACTACCTTCAATATATTCTAAAATTTCATTTTTACTTTCTTCAGCGGCTTTACGACCAACATCAGGAAATGAGCCAGCACCAAGACCTCTAGTCAGTTCTTCACCTAATTGAATACGGCTAGCGACAAGGGGAATCTGACAATGCTTGATAGTCAGTATTAACAGCAATAAATTCAACACCTTCAAGATTAGATTGAATCATATTATTTAAGGCGTTGCCACAAGCACCACCAATGCCAAAAATTGAAATTTTGGGCTTAAGCATTTTGGGATCTTTTTTCGTATTTTCCATATTTTGGAACTAAGTTAAAAACGGACTGGCTGATGATAAATTTATTACTTTTGAAAGTAAAGACTAAATCAAGAAACGCCGCTAATACCAGGTAATTCCTTACCCTCAAGCCATTCAAGGAAAGCGCCACCAGCTGTGGAAATGTAAGTAAATTGCTCAGCTAAATTGGCCTTATTTAGGGCGGAGACAATATCCCCTCCCCCAGCAACGGAAATTAACTCACCCTTCCCCGTTTTATGGGCCACAATTTTGGCTAAATTATTAGTGCCAGCAAAGAAAATTCTTTAATTTCAGTAATGCCCAGCGGACCATTCCAAATCAAGGTTTTTACTGTATTAAGTTTTTCCTCTAAAATTTTTAGAGTTTTAGGGCCAATATCAGCAATAATTTCCTGATCAGAAATATCATTAATATCAGAAATTTTAAAATCAGAAATATCATCTAAATTACTGGAGCTAGCAATATCACTTGGTAGGATAATTTTTGAGCCATATTTTTTAGCATTGGCCATAATCTCTAAAGCGATTGGTGCTAGATCTTTCTCAAAAATAGATTTGCCAATATTTTTATCCAACGCATAAAGGAAGGTGTTGGCCATGCCACCAGCAACAAAAATGTAATCAGCCTTTTTGATAAGATTATTGAGAAGATCAATTTTGGTAGAAATTTTTGAACCACCAACAATGGCTAAGATTGGTTTTTTGGGCTGTGATAAGAGATTTTCTAAATTGTCAATTTCATCTTGAAGCAAAAATCCAGCGCAGGATTTAATGTAATTTGCCACACCAACAATTGAAGCGTGCGCTCTGTGACAACAAGAAAAGGCTTCATTAATGTGAAGATTGGCTAGAGAGGATAATTTTTGGGCAAAATCAGGGTCATTTTCAGTTTCTTCTTGGTAAAAACGCAAATTTTCAAGTAATAAAATTTCACCATAATTAGTTTTTTCTACTGCTTGCTCCACTTTTTCTCCAATGCAATCTTCAATAAAATTAATTTTTGCCTCAGATAATAATTCTTGCAATCTCTTGAAAATAATTTTTAGGGAAAAATCTGGATTTTTTTGCCCCTTAGGCCTGCCAAAATGCGAAATTATGATGATTTTAGCCTGATTTTCTAAAAGATATTTTAAAGTTGGTAGGCATTTTTTGATTCTGATATCATCGAGAATGGTGCCATCTTTGACAGGGACATTAAAATCAACTCTTAATAGAATATTTTTATTAGTAACTATTTGATCTTGTAATCTTCTCATAGGTAATTTTTAGGTTAAAAGAAAAAGATTAGAGATTAAGAAATTATTTTTCAAAGATTTAAATTATTAAGATCAAACCCATTACAACAAATCGCTCTATGGGAAGTTGAGACAGACGAAAATATTGTTCACCTCTCTTTTCTATCATCTCTTGCTTCTTGTGATCGACCTCCTCTCATATCTCTTGCCTCATAATGATTGCCTTGATTAAAAATTTCAATTGTAGGGTACCCTTCTAACTGTTCAAGACCATAAGTGCTGCCATTTAATTTTAGATTAATTTCCAAATAAGAACATATTAATTCCATTCTATCAGCACAAATATTTGTTCTATCTTTTAATTCTACTAATATTTCTTTTGCCAACTTATCAATTTCATCTTTATTACTCCCTCCTTTCTTCATACTATCTATAAAACGCTCAAATTTAGAATCTAAAATTTCCCGCTCATTATTTGCGACATATTTATCAATAGCATCACCTAAAACATATTGATCTTTATCTACATCTTTCTTCAATAAAGATGTGTCAAAAGAAATTTTTTCATAAATTCTTTCTCGATCTGCATCATTCAATTGTAAAATACCAGTTGCTATTGCATAATAGCCACATTTTAATCCTGTGCCATTATTTTTAATTAGCGGCTTGACAAGTCTAGGGGATGAAGAGGGTTTTGTTTTTTCTGACTCGGATCCTTGTTCAGTTATGCGCAATATTAAATGAACAAATTTTTGCCTATCTTTGTCGCTTAGCCCTGATTTATCTTCTAGTAATAAATTTAATAATTCTTTCTTACCCTCCTTATCTTTAGAAAAAATTATATTAACTATGTAATCAGTATTTTTTAAAATTTTTGGCCTAACATCCTCTTGAAACTTCTTATCATCTTTTACCTTTGTTTGCTTTTCTGCTAATTTGTAATTTGTACCATCTTTAGTAAAAACTCTTTGACAATTCGTGCTGTAAGAAGCCAATATTTCTTTATGACTCTCATTACTTAAATCATAATCTCCCATTTTTGTAATATCATCTAACTTACCTTCTCTAAGGCGATAAATTAAAGCGACTTCCAAATCGACACCATCTTTTCTAAGCTCATCTGAATTGACTTGAATTTTATCTCCTATTTTTAAACCAATGGCAAAGAACAAAACCACCTGGAATAACTTCAGTAATTGTAAAACTATTTAGGTTATCATCTTTTTCTAATCTAGCACCCCAGCCAACATATTTTTCTGGATTTAAAAAATCCTCTTTATCTGTTCTTAACTGACTGTAAGCATCTTTATTCAACTTTGATAAAGCTATTATTAAATCATCTATATCTGGAACTTTTGGTAATGTAGATCTAGATGAACTTGAAAAGTCTTTGCCTCTTGCAGATTCTTTGACCTCAGGTTCTTGAAAAAATACTTTGTCCCTAATATTTTTGTCAACTTTAATGATGAGTTTTTGTTCATCACCTAATGCCTCATTGAATTTGCCTTTATTTTCATGTAGAACCTTAATCATCAATTTATTTACCAATTCGACATAGTTTTGTTGTCGTGCTTCTCTAAGATGTTCTTTAAAAGTATGATCGGAATTAAATATGGTGGTCTTAATGGCGGTCTTAATTGCATCCCAATAATCGAAAGTATTTGGAAATATATCTTTGACATCATAAGTAATTTCGTCTTCTGCTTCTTGTCTTGTTGCTTCTCTTTTTTTAAAGGGATTAAATATGCCGACACCAGGAGCTTTAAAATAAACAATAATTTCTGTTTCTGTTGTTTTTTCGATTTGTTCTATTATTTTATCGCAAATATTTTGAAACATTTTTGTGAAATACTCTTCCCTTTCTTTACTTGTCCAATCTACATATTTTTGTTTAGTTGCATTAAAATATTCATTATCACCATCTAGGTCTGGATTAAAATTTGGTGCGAAAAACAGTAATAACCCCAATATTATTAATATTTTGTGATAGGCAATAATCAGATAATTTTCTTGCCTGATCTTTTGTTAATTTTGTTTTTGGAGATGTTATTCCAATATCAGATTCTAATTTTTTAAAACTTTCGTCTCTTAATTTTTTTAATTTTTCATTTGCTTCCTTTAATTTATTTTCAGCACCATCTGTTGTGGCAACAATAATCCCTTTATCACGCTTTTCAAAACCAACCCACAATTGTTGAGGATCGCCATCTTTGAATATGTCAGAAAATAAACTTGCTATTATTGTCTCAGTCAAGCCAGACCTTTGTGCAAGTTTTAAGACTCCCATATCCTGATCAACACAATCACCACCATATTCAAAAAGCCCTCCTGCATTTATGATAATTTTTTTTGGCATATGTAATAATGATTCATTCAATTTTAATAATGTCTTGATTCTACCATAAAGCCACTAAAGATACAATGATTTTTCTTGCTTTATGGCATAAATAAATTAATCTAAAAATTTTGTGCTCCTAGGAGCACATTTTTTTTAAAATCACAAATATGAATAAAAATATTCTTTCAAGAGAAAATTACCAAAAATTACTTTCGGACATTAAAAGCCTAATTGAAAATAATAAAAAGGACCTAGAAAGGTTGATGCGAGAAAGGATTATCAATAGCTATTGGCAAATTGGCAAAAGAATTGATCAAGAAAAACTAACCTCAAACGCCAATTATTATGCAACAATAATTGATGATCTGAGTCAGGAAATTGCCATAGATGCCGCAACTTTGAGAAGGTCAGTGCAGTTTTTTCATCATTACCCCAAAAAGCCAAAAAATAACCATCTCACCTGGTCGCATTACAAAAACTTACTAGCCATTAAAGATAATGATTTAAGATTGGATTTGGAAAAAAAGGCTATTAAAAATAGCTGGAATAGAGATCAATTACAAATTAATATTAAAAAAGCCTCTTTAGAACCAAGCGAAAATTTAGTGAATGACTCTAAAAAAATTATTCGACCGAAAATAGCAAATTATCTTTACAAAGCAAAAATAATTGATGTAATTGATGGCGATACAATTTTACTGAATATTGATCTTGGTTTTAATGTCTTAAAGCGACAAAGAGTGCGGTTGGCACAAATTGACGCACCAGAAATTAAAAGCCCCAAAGGTCAAAAAGCCTATTCTTATTTAAGGGATTTGGCGGCAAATTTGGGAGAAATTGTTATTAGAAGCAATAAAATTGACATTTATGGCCGATATTTGGGCGATTTATTTTACAGTAATAGTGAAAGTAATAATCAAAGTAAATTGGCTGTTTTTCAGGAAGGAGTTTATTTAAATCAAAAATTATTAGAGAAAAATTTAGTTAAATTAATATGAATAAAAAATTAGAAAAACTTTATGAGGGTAAAGCCAAAATCCTTTATCAAACCGAGAATTACGAGCAATTGATTCAATATTTTAAGGATGATGCTACCGCCTTTAATAATGTTAAAAAGGATGTAATTAGCAAGAAGGGAATTTTAAATAATTACATTTCGGAATTTTTGATGAAGAAACTTTCTGAAAATTCTATTGATAATCATTTTATTAAAAGAATTTCTGATCGTGAGCAATTAATTAAGGCGGTGAATATTATTCCCCTAGAAATTATTATTCGTAATGTTACAGCAGGATCCATGGCCAAAAGGCTGGGAATTAAGGAGGGTTTACAGCTAGAAAAACCAATTTTTGAAATTTGCTACAAGGATGATTCACTAGGAGATCCTTTAATTTGCGATTCTCACGCTATTACGGTTCTCAAAATTATTAAGGAGCAGGAATTGCAAGATATTAAAAAAACTAGCTTTAAAATTAATGAAATTTTACTGGCTTTATTTGATGAAATTGGTATTAAATTGGTCGATTTTAAGTTAGAATTTGGCCATGATTTTAGAGGTAAAATTATTCTTGCTGATGAAATTTCTCCTGATTCTTGTAGATTGTGGGATAAGAAAAGTGGGGAAAAATTAGACAAGGATATTTTTAGAAGAGATTTAGGAGATTTGGTAACAGGATATGAAAAAGTGGCTAAGGCTTTGAGAGTTGAACCTTCCTAAAAAAGATGCAAAATATTAAAATTAAAGATCTAGCAAAAAAATATGGTATTTTTGCTAAAAAGTCATTGGGACAAAATTTTATTTTTGATCTTAATCTAACTGACAAAATTACCTCAAAAGCTGCGATCAGTAAAAATGACCATATTATTGAAATTGGCTCTGGCGCTGGATCATTAACCTTTTCTATCCTAAAACAAAATCCTAAAAGTCTGACAATTATTGAAAAAGATCAAAGATGTATTGCCCTTTTACAAGAATTACAAGAATTTTTTCAAGATAAAATTGATACAAAAATCAAAATTATTGAGGCTGATTTTTTGGAACTTAATTTAGCAGAAATCATCACTAATAAAAGTAAAATTATTTCTAACCTACCCTACAATATTGCTACTAAAATTTTATTTCTTTTACTTGATCATATTCAAAATATTGATCTAATGATTTTAATGTTTCAAAAAGAAGTTTGTCAAAGAATTACCGCTAAAAATAATAGTAAAAAATATGGCAGAATTGCTGTTATGGTTAATTTTTTATCTCAAACTAAATATTTATTTGATATTGCAAACTAGCAATTTCACTCCTGTACCCAAGGTAGAATCTGGCTTGGTTGAAATTAAACCAAGGGCAAAGCCAATTTTTGATATTGATTTGAATTTACTTGCAAAAATAACCCAAATTGCTTTTAATCAAAGGCGAAAAATGCTAAAATCCAGCCTGAAAATGTTATCAAAGGATAGTGAAAAATGGCTCAAAAGGGCCGATATTGACCCAACTTTGCGACCAGAAAATTTAACTTTAGAAAATTTCGCTAATTTAGTTAAAAATTATGAGTAACTATTTTGAAATATTTGATTTATCACCAAAATTAGATCTCGATCTAAACTCACTTGAAGAACAATATTTGCAATTGCAATTGCAATTTCATCCAGATTTATTAATCCATAAAACGCAAAAAGAACAAGAATTGGCAAAAATTAAAATCAGCCAAATAAATAATGCCTATGAAATTCTCAAAGATCCTTTAAAAAGAGCGATTTATTTTTTGGAAATTAATAATATTTTTATTGATTCTATCAAGCCTGATAATATGCTATTGGTGGATATTATGGAAATTAAGGAAGAGTTGGAAGAAGGTAATGAGGAGAAAGTTAATTTAATAAAAGCTGATTTGAAAAAAAGAAAGGAGGATCTTTATCAAGAAATAATCAATTTAAGTAATAAAAACTTAATCTCTGATATTAGTCAAAAGGTAGTTTTATTAAAATATTTAAGTAGCATTTAATATTATGAAATTATTTCGGACAGGGTCATTATTAATTATCTTAACTCTATTTTTAATATCTTGTAAAAAGCCAATTGAAGTCATATCTCTCAATCCCAATATTAAAACATTATCCCAAAAACAAAATAAAAAAATATGGGATGTTTTTGATCGCAAAATTAATATTTTAATCATTGATGATCGGATTAATAAATTTAAGGTGAAAGGTTTTGAAAAATATCAGAAAGATAAAATTATTTATTTAGATGATGATAGAATGATTTATTTGAATGAAATCATTGGCTACAAAAAATATGATGATAATGATTTAGTCTATCTGACTTTAAATCAAAATATTATGCCAGTTTTAAGATTTGAATTAGCAAGGGGCCTGAGAGATAGGGGTTTTCAAATAGCTAGTGATGATTATGATAGAGTTTTAACCATAATTTTAGAAGATTTTTTCTACATAACGAAAAGAGGCTTTTTATTTACAGAAGGTAAAGTCTATTTAAAAATGCGAGTAAAATCTGGCCTATATGAAAAATTCTATGAAATTACTCTTGAAAATGAACATTTTTTAAATTCTTCTTTAAGGGAAGATCAAAAAATTATTAATAATTTGGTAAGAGATGTTATCATCTCAATTTTAAATAATAAAAAATTACTATTAATGCTTCAGGGTTAATATCTTTAAAGAGTTTCCTTTATGGTATCGGTGGGGTTAGTAAGTTAAAATAAAACTAATGAAAAAAATTTTTTTAAACTCTTTTTATCTTAGGTCTTCTAGGATTTGTCATTGTTATTAGTTCGGTCATTTACATCTTTAAAAAATATGATAAGGATCTGCCTGATCATGAGCAATTAAAAAAATACCATCCAGCAATTGCCACTAGAATTTATGCCAAAGATGGCAGTTTGATGGAAGAATATTCCAAAGAAAAAGAATATTTGTACCGATTGAAATTATCCCAAAAAGAATAATCAATGCTTTTATCTCAGCAGAAGATAGTAATTTTTACCATCATGGCGGCATAGATGTAATTGCCATAGCCAGAGCAAACAATGGGAAATGTTGTCTCTGTTTCTCAAAGAGGTGAAATTTCTGGTGGTGCATCAACTATTACCCAGCAAGTTGTTAAAAATTTCCTCCTATCTAATGAAAGAAGTTTGGAGAGAAAAGTAAAAGAAGCCATCTTGGCCATTAGAATGAGTAAATATTTCTCAAAAGAAGAGGTCTTGGAACTTTATCTTAATCAAATATATCTTGGTTCTGGGTCTTATGGTATTGCAGCTAGCTAAAGACAAACCTATTTTAATAAAGCAATTAAAGATTTGAATATTGAAGAAGTCGCCCTGCTTGTCGCCTTACCAAAAGCTCCATCAAAATTAGATCCTTATAAAAATAATGATAAGGCCAAGGCCAGAAGAAATTGGGTTATTGATAGAATGTTGGCCGAAAATTACATAACTTCTAAAGAGGCAGAAACAGCCAAAAAAGCAGATATTATTTTAAATATGTCTGATGTTAAAAAAACTCAGGCCCATGCTTTTTCGGATTTATTGAAAAAAGAATTGAGCAATATGTATGGCTCCGACAATGTCTTTGAAGAGGGTATTGTGGTGCGTACTACATTAGATCCAAAATTACAAAAACTTGCAGCTTATTCTGTGGCCAGAGGTTTTGAGGAATATGACAAAAGACATGGTTATCGTGGAGCTTTAGGTAATATTAAATTAGATGATGATTGGAAAAATAATTTATCAGAATTTGAAATTATTGAATATGACAATCAAGAAAAGAAAATTTTTACACTTTACCCTAATCACTGGCAAAAAGCAGTAATTTTAGCTCTGAAAAAGGATTCTGCTGAAATTGGATTTGCTGATGAAAAAGAGAATAATCAATTATTTTTAAAAGACATCTCTTGGGCCAAAAAATTTATTACTATTAATGAGACTGGTCCAGAATTAACCAAAATGTCTGACATATTCAAAAAGGGTGATGTAATTTTTATCGAAAAGAGTAAAAAAGATAATAAGGTTTTTTTACAACAAATTCCTAAAGTTAATGGTGGTTTGATTGCTATGAATCCCCATAATGGCAATGTTTTAGCCATGATGGGTGGCTATATTGATGCGCTGAACCAATTTAATAGAGTCTATCAGGCTAAAAGACAGCCTGGATCGATTTTAAAAACCTTTGGCTATCTCACTGCTTTAGAAAATAATTTCCATCCCGCAAGTATTATTATGGATGAAGAAATAGTTTTAGATCAGGGTCCAGATATTCCGCCCTATCGTCCAAAAAATTATTCTGGTAGATTTTATGGTCCTGTAACACTTAGAAGAGGTTTGGAAAAATCAATTAATGTTACAACCGTAAGATTAGCTAGTGAAGTTGGTATGGATAAAATTGCCAATACCATAACTAGATTTGGTATTAATGACAATCCTAAACCTATTTATTCATTAGTTCTTGGGTCAACTGAAACCAATTTGATGAAATTAGTTTCCGCCTATTCTGTTATTGCTTCTGGTGGAAAAGAAGTGATACCAAATTTAATTGACAAAATTCAAGATAGACATGGCAAAACCATCTACAAAAGGGATAATAGAATATGTCATGATTGTCAAATAGATCAAGATATTGATTTTAATAATGAAATTCCTTTTCCAATATTAAAAGATGATAGAAAACAAATAACCTCGCCAGAAGTTGCTTATCAAATGATATCAATTTTAAGAGGTGCTGTTGAAAGAGGTACTGGAATTAGAGCTAGATGGCTCAAAAAAAATCTAGCAGGAAAAACGGGTACAACTAATAGCTCTTTTGATTCTTGGTTTGTTGGCTTCTCGCCAGATTTGGTTGTTGGTGTTTATGCTGGCTTTGATAATCCTGCAAGTCTTGGCGAAAAAGAAACTGGCTCTTCAATTGCCCTACCAATATTCACCAAATTTATGTATCAAGCTTTAAAGAATGAACCAGCAAAACCATTTCCAATAGCTGAAAATATTAAATTTATTAAGATTGATAAAAATACTGGTACCTATCCTGGACCACTTACTGAAAAGAAAGACATAATATTTGAAGCATTTAAAAAAGATGATGAATTATTAAATGAGAAAGAAAATAATGATGAAAATATGAATCTTTATTAATCAATGAGTGAGATAAATAAAATTAATAAAAATAAAAAAAACACCCGAATTATCTTTAGGATTTGCATCATATTTTTAATTTTATCTAGTGTAGTATTTTTATTTTATATTATTGATGGCAAAAATGTCGCTCTAAATATTACAAAATATAAAGATCTTGAGAAGAATAAGAGTAGTAAATTAATGACTAATCCTAAGATCCGTTTTGAATATAAAAATGGTAATTGGTATGATATTAAGGGGAAAACTGCCCAATATAAAAAAAATGGTGATATTACCGTCAAACAAGTAGTAACTATTAGTAATAGTGGTAATATAAAATCTGACAGGCTAGACATTACTGATAATGGTAATGTTATTATCTTTACTGGTAAGCCAGAATTGGAATTTTACAATAATATTATTAATAGAAAATGATGAAAAAAATTATCTTAAATTTACTAATCTCTTTCTTCATATTTTCATGTTCTCAGACAATAACAAATAATGATAATGCAGATAATAAAACCATTAATTGGAATTCAGAATCTGGTATTAAAATGTTTGAAAGATCAGAATATAAGCAAGATTTTTATGAATTATCAGGCTTTTTTCAGCCACAAATTAATCCATTATATTGCGGCATAGCTAGTTCGGTGATTATCTTAAATGCTACTAATTCTAATCAAAATATCCCTAGTCAAAAAGAGTTAGAAATAGAAAAACCAGATATTTTTGGCGGCGGAATAATTCCTTTTAAATCCTATTCACAGATGAGCTTTCTTAATAAACAAACCGATTTGGTAAAAAAGAAAGAAATAATCTCTATGAAAAATATCAACGATAAAAGAGAAAATATTGATCCAGGTGTAACTTTAAAGCAATTAAAAGAAATTTTAGAAATCCATAATCTTGAGGTAAAAAAATATCATGTTAAAGAATATTCTGAACAGGAATTAAAACTCTTTCGTGAAAAAGTTAAAAAAATAACTGAAGATAAGGAGAAATATTTATTAGTTAATTTTAATGGTAAAAAACTTGGCCTAACAACGGGGGTCATATTTCACCTTTAGTAGCCTATGATCAAAAAAGCGACTCAGCATTGGTGATGGATGTTGCTGGCCATAAAAATAGCTGGTATTGGGTCAAAATCAAAGATTTATTACAATCAATGAATACAAAAGATGGTGATAATTACAGAGGATATTTAATAATAAAAAATAAATCTAATATTTAGCAACTTCATTTCTGGGCTTTAAAGTAAATATTTTATATGAAAAAAAGATTATCAAAATATTTATTAATTCTTTTAATTTCAGGAACTGTAGCCTATCAATATTTACGCTCTGATTACAAACATTGGATAGATGCCGATAAAGATTGTCAAGATACCAGACAAGAAGTATTAATTACAGAAAGTTTAAAAAAAGTAGTTTTGGATGAAAAAGGATGTAAAGTAATTAGTGGCAGATGGTATGATCCATATACAGATAAATATTTTACCAATCCTAGAGATTTAGATATTGATCATTTTATTCCATTAAAGGAAGTAAATAGAAGCGGTGGTTACTTTTGGGACTCTGAAAGAAAAAAGCAATATGCTAATGATTTAAAAAATCCAAATTCATTAATAGCTGTTTACAAAGGAGCTAATAGATCAAAATCTGATAAAGATCTTTCTGACTGGTTACCGCCAAATCAAAATTATCACTGCCAATATATCAAAATTTGGCAAGAAATTAAACAAAAATGGGAATTATTAATGGATGAAAAAGAAAGGAAATTTATTGATCAGAAAAATAGAGATTGTCAATTTGATTCATAATAAGATCCATGAATAACAAGGAGGGTAATTAGTACTACAATTGTAAGTTAAGGAACCTCTGAAAAACTAAAAATTGGAATTTTTAGATCATTTTTTAGCAGAAATTATGTTTCTTTTTGGTACAATATGAACATATTGTGCCATAAAAAACTAAATTTATGCTAAAAAAGGGTCAAAAAGATCAATTTTGCTAAATACATATTTTAGTTTTTCAGAGGTTCCTATATAACAATGTTAGCACCAGCTATGGTTATATCAGAAAATCAAGATATCAATCAATTTATATCTGACTATGAAAATCTTAAGACAAAAGTTGTTTTTAATTTCGATACTAAAAAGTAGATAAAGCCTACATATTTGGGATTGATATACAGGGCTTCTGCCCAAAATTCACTTACATTTTTACAATTCTTAGATAAAATTTGGTCTTATGATAGAAACTGCTATTGACCTGGTCACAACATCTCGCCAATTTTTTTCTTTTTCATTAATTCTCTGGCTTTAGCATATTTATCATCATTCCAAAATATTAAGCGACCATTACAACCCTTGCCACAACAACCTTCCATACCTATTCTGGCAGATTTTGTTGAAATTTCTGATAAATCACTTTTCTTATTATCCATATATTTATCCTTCTTCTTTTGATAAATATACTGATTTTTACTATCAATCTCCATCCTATGCGATTCCTTATGTAAATCTTGCCGATTTTGTTCAACAAAATTTAAAACCTTATCTTTTCTAACCAAAGTTAATTCCGGTAATAATTTTCTCAATTGCTCAACATCTTCCTCATGAAACATATTAGCTTTTAATCTAACACCTTCATTTCTTTGACTTTGATTAACCACATCAGTAATGACCCCATTTTTGGCATTTTCAAATTCATAAAGACGCAGTAAAATTACTTCCCTTCGATATGGACTCATAAATTCCAAAACATCACCAGCAACTAAACGATTTTTTATATCAATAATTATATCATCTCCCTCCCAAGATCTTACTCTGGCAATATATTCATAAATTGAAGCAGATTTTGTGCTATCATAATCATGAGCTAAATTTGTAAGACGACCATTATGAAAAGCCAAGCTATAGCCACGATTAGAAATTGCATCTAATTCAGCCATATATTTTTTATAATCCCAATTTTTTGAATTTTGATAATAATCATCAATAGCAAGGCGGTAAATTCTAGCAACTGATCCAGCATAAAATTCACTTTTATTTCTGCCTTCAACTTTTAGAGAATCAACGCCAATTTCTAAATATTCATTTAATTTTGGCATAAGGCAAAGATCCTTGGCATTAAGAATATAAGATCCATGCATATCTTCCTCAAAAGGCATTAATTGACCTGGTCTTATTTCCTCCTCTAGAAAAAAATTAATTAAATCCTTATTTTGATCATTAATTTCAATAATTTCTTCTGTATTATCTTTAAGTTTAATTTTTAATTTATAACTCCAACGACAGCTATGAGCGCAACTACCCTGATTTGCCCCTCTTTCCGACATAAAATTGGAAAGTAAACATCTGCCAGAATAAGTCATACACATTGAACCATGAATAAAGGTTTCAATTTTAATATCTGGACAATCTTCTCTAATTTGCTTTAATTCATCAAAACTCACTTCTCTTGCCAACACAACCAGCGAGGCGCCCTGCTCTTTCCAAAAATCAACCGACAGAGAAGAACAAATATTAGCTTGAGTTGAAATATGGAGCTCTAAATCGGGAGCATGTTTTTTAACATAATTAAAAATTCCAGGATCCGCAACAATCAAACCATCAGGCTTTAATTGATCAACAGTCTTAATATATTGAGGAAGCTTCTCAATATCCTTATTATGAGAAAATAGATTTAAGGTCAGATAGACTTTTTTACCATGATCATGCGCATATTTTATACCCTCCAAAAGCTCCTCCAATGAAAAAGAACTTTTGGTACGAAGTGACATATCAGGAGTACCACAATATACAGCATCAGCGCCATAAAGAATAGCCGTTTTCATGCGATCCAATGATCCTGCCGGTATTAATAATTCTGATTTTCTAAATAACATCCCAATCTAATATATAAGTACATTGCTCATATCCATCATAGTAACCTAGAGCAAATTGTTCATTATTTATTAATTCATCAACTCTTAAATTTTGACCTATTACCTCTGGCAACATACCCTTTCCAGCAACACGAGCGCCATGACCACAACCATGCTCAAAACCACGGCCATATTCAGTATCTGCTGGAGGAAGATTTTTTACACCCCAAAATGGACGAGTAAATTTCCAATCATCCCAGCCTTCGGGCATAAAACAAGAAGAGAGCAGAAAAATTATAGCTATAAAAATGAATTTCTTATAAACCATATTTTTCAACTAATAATTCAGCAATTTGCACCGCATTAAGAGCGGCGCCCTTTCTTAAATTATCAGCGCAAACCCAAAGATTTAAACCATTTTTAACAGTATCATCCTTTCTAATTCTTGAAACATAAACTGGATCATGAGATGCGGTTTCAGCAGGAGTGGCATAAACATTATCTTCAGGCCTATCCATAACCAAAACACCCTCGGCTTCTTCTAGAGCGTCCCTTGCTTCCTCAACTGAAATCTCATTTTCAAACTCAACATTAACTGCTTCACCATGAGACACAAAAGTTGGAATCCTAACGCAAGTAGCATTAATTTCAATATTATCACCCATAATTTTTTTGGTCTCAACTTTCATCTTCCATTCTTCCTTAGTTGAGCCATCTTCCATAAATACATCAATATGCGGTATGGCGTTAAATGCAATTCTTTTGGTAAATTTTTTAGGAGCTACATTTTCATTTTGATAAATCTTTTTAGTTGAATCAAATAACTCATCCATGGCTTCCTTACCTGCGCCAGAAGTTGATTGATAAGTTGAAACCACAATCCTTTTAATCTTAGATAAATTATCAAGAGGCTTTAAAGCCGCAACCATCTGAATTGTTGAACAATTTGGGTTAGCAATAATATTAGATTTCTTATAATCATCGAGAGCTTCAGGATTAACCTCCGGCACAATTAAAGGTACATCCTTATGAATTCTAAAAAAAGAGCTATTATCAATTACAACACATCCTGCTTTAGCAGCAATTGGAGCATATTTTGAAGAAGCGGCGCCACCTGGAGAAAAAAGAGCAATAGCAGTTCCGGTAAAATCATATTTATCTAAATCTTCAACTATTAAATTTTTATCACCGTAAGAGATCTCTTTACCAACTGATCTTTCTGATGCTAAAGCCACAACTTCATCTGCAGGAAAATTTCTTTCTGCCAAAATTGAAATAATTTCTCTACCAACATTGCCGGTCGCCCCTGCAATTGCTATTTTTCTTGTCATAATCTAGTCAATTTAATAATTAATTTATATCATTTCTCATCTTTAAAGAAACTTTTGTTAATAACAATATTTACTTTTAAGTTGAGAATGAGCATCAAACCCGAATTGTAAAAAATGATCACCTTAATTGCAATAAAAATGAGATTTATGCTATTTTCGGGGTAGCAAAATACCGTTTTTCAAAGATTCTTTAATATTTCCTTTAAAAAAGGAATTGTTACTTTTCGCCCTATCTTCAAACAATTTTCTTCAACCAAATTTGCTACTCTAAAAATATCATCAAAATCTCTTTTCACATTAGATGAAAGATAATCAATGATTTTTGAATCAATTTTCAATTGTTTTTTAGCAAAATATTTAGTTAATAGAATTTTAACTAAATCATCATCTGGATTTTCAATTCCTAATTGATGAATATTTTTAATTCTAGATTTCAAATCTTCTGAATCCCAATTTAAATCAATTAATTTTTTTGAACTTGAAGATAGTAAAAAAGCATTTTTTTCTTTAATTATATTAATCAAATGAAACAAAAATTCTTGATTATCATGACGACATAAATCATCTAAATGATAAGATTGATTTGGATTAATATAATTATTTAATTCTGAAGTTAAAATATTTGAAGCATCTAGAGATTGGAATTGTGATTTCCAAAGATTAATAAAAGAAGTTTTACCAGAATTTTTACCTCCTATCAAACAAGCAATATTCGGTAAAATATTATTTTTAATACGATATTGATCAAGAAATTGGAAAATTTTTAAATTTGACCGACATATTATCAATTCATCATCAATATTTTGATTATTAACATCAAAATTAAAAGATAATTGGGTCATTATATATTAAAATCTTTCATTAATTCTTCAATATCACCAATATTTTGTATTGATTTAGCATTAATATCTTTGCAAGTTCTTGCAACCAAACCTTTTAAAACTTTTCCAGATCCAATTTCAACAATATTTTCAATTCCATTTTTAGCCATCAAAAGCATTGTTTCTCGCCATCTAACTTGGCCAGTAATTTGAGAAATCAAAGAATTTTTAATATGCTCGGATCTTCAGAAAAATTAGCATCAACATTATTAATAAATCTAATTTCTGGCTTTTTG
The DNA here is from genome assembly GCA_038142525.1 of Rickettsiales bacterium. Classification (GTDB taxonomy): domain Bacteria; phylum Pseudomonadota; class Alphaproteobacteria; order Rickettsiales; family UBA1997; genus CAJQHK01. The sequence goes on along the minus strand of JAYQKE010000006.1, from coordinate 24,146 downwards.
ATTGTAATATCTGACAATATATCTGCCATATCCTGCTTACTATCAGCCATTAATTCTGAATGAAAAGCACCACTCACTGGCAATTTTATAGCTTTTCTAATTCCTCTCTCTTTAGCAATTTCAATTGCCTTATCCACTCCAGATATCGAGCCACTAATAATAATCTGTCCAACAGAATTATCATTGGCAATTTGACAAATCTCAGAAGATTCCGAGGCCTTTAAAACAATCTCTGCAACAAGATCATATTCAGAATTTAAAATTGCCGCCATTGCACCTTTGGTTTTTTCACCGCATTTAGCCATGGAAGATCCCCTAACTTGCAATAATTTAGCAGCATCTTCTATAGAAATAGAATTTGCAACAGCCAAAGCTGAATATTCACCAAGAGAATGGCCAGCAACAATTGAACATAAATCAGATGCTTTTTTACCAAAATCTTTTTCAATAATTTTAATAATAGCAAGAGAAACTGCCATTAAGGATGGTTGAGCATTTTGAGTTTTAACTAACTCCTCATTTGGACCATTAAAAATAACATCAGATAATTTAAAATTTAATATATCGTCAATTTTTTGAAAAACCTCCTTAGCAACAGGAAAATTATCATATAATTCTTTTCCCATACCAACAATTTGTGATCCTTGTCCTGGAAAAACGAAAGCAGTATTATTTTTTATCATTCTATTTTTTACGTTTAATATTTAAATATTTAATTATTTCTTCGGTTTTATATTTAAACTCCTTACGAAATCTTTGAATTATTTCATTTTGAATTTCTGATAATGTCTTATGACTACCATTTTTATTAAATAAATCAACAAATCTATTAAAATTAGCATTATAACCCCTCTTACCATGAGCATTTGTAATGGATGGAAAATGCTCTGCATCCAAATACTCAGTATCACATAAGATAGTGGCTTGTAAAATTGCACTTCTCAATTGTTTGATATTTCTTTCCCATCTATGATTAACCAAAATTTTCATAGCCAGATCAGTAATTCCTTTAATTCTTTTATTTTCATTAACACTAAAAGTATTGCAAAAATTATTAGCTAATAATTTTATATCAGCAACACCCCTATCACATAAATTTGGCACATTTATAGTAAATGTACTTAACTTCTCAAATAAATCTAAATTATTTGACTCATCTGAAAATAATTGACTTATATTTTTACAAGTAGAAGCTAAGATGCGAGTATTCGACGTATAAAGATCAATTGATTGAGATATTTCTATTTCACCATATTGAATAAAATTTAATAATTTAGTTTGCGTATCACGAGATAAATACTCCACATTCTCAATATATAATGTACCCTTATTTGTCAGCCCTAATTTTACCTTGAACCCTCTTTTCTTGGCCATTACGATTCTTTATATCATAACCAAATAAAATCTTATCAGCATTTTCTATAGTCATATTTTTACAATCAATAACAGAAAATGGATATTGAAATCTAATTGAGGAATCATGTATTATTTTAGCTATTAATTCACGACCACTACCATCCTCACCACTTATAAGGGCTGGTATCATAGAATTAATAGCTTTTTTTACCGATAAAATAACCTCCTCCATAACATTAGAGTGAGACACAATATCAGATATAGAAACAGAACTACCAACCCTTAAATTAGTACCTAATTTTTGATATTTAAGATTTCTCTTTTTGATAGCATTGATAATAGAATTTGATAATTTATTTAAAATTTCTTTATCAACCTTTATTATAAAATCATAAGCACCAAGAGCTATAGCTTTGATAGCTAGCGATTTATCGGTACTACCAGTAATAACAATAATTTGAGTATTACCTCTTTTATTTTTAATTTCCTCTAATATCTCAACACCGTTAACATCTTGCATGAAAAGATTTAGCAAAATCACATCTACATCTCTATGTGAATGACCACCGATCTTTTTATTCTTTGTAAAACAATCAATGATATCTTGTCCTTTACTAACCTTAACAGCCTCATTACCCATCCTAGTAACATAGCTACTAAAAACATTTAGTTCTACCGGACTATCATCAACTACCGCTACTATATTCTTAATCATTTTAAAATATTATATACCACTTTCCCAACTTTAAAGATGGAAAATATTATCAATAGCCTTAATTATTATAATCAATTCCTTCTTGGTAATAGTAAAGGAAGGCATAATATATATTAAGCCAGAAAAAGGTTTAAGCCAGACGCCATATTTTATAAATTCCTCTCTTAAAGTAAAGATCTCTTGCCAATTAAAATTAGTTTCAATAACGCCAATAGCACCTTTTACCCTAACATTTATCACATTTGACTTCGAGATAAATTGTGATAATTCTTTCTTTAAAATAGATTCAATATTTTTAACCTTTAAATTATAATCATCTGACTGGAACAGCTCTAAAGAAGCATTAGCGTGACACAAGATATAGGATTGGCCATAAAGGTTGGGCCATGCATTAATGCTTTATTCAAGTCAGACTTATGAAGGAACTTATTATAAATTTCATCAGTGCAAATAGTTGCGACTAGAGTAATATGACCACCTGTTAAAGCCTTACTTAAACAAACAATATCAGGAACTATATCAGCCTCATTAATAGCAAATATTTCACCAGTTCGATAAAAACCAGTAGCACATTCATCAGCAATAAAAATTATATCATATTTTTTCGTAATTTGATAAATTTTTTGTAAAATTTCAGCATCATGAAATTTCATACCACCAGCACATTGGACTAAAGGCTCAATGATAAGGCCAGCAATTTTTTGGTGATTTTTCTTCAAGAAATTTTCAAAATCATCCAAATCATTATCATTTTCTGGTAATTTTAAACAAAAATTCTTAGTTAAATATTTAGAAAATTTCTGATGCATACCAGATTCCAAATCTGATAAAGACATAGCCCCTGCCGTATCACCATGATAACCATTTTGAAAAGAAACAAATTTATTTTTATTATCATTATTGCTATTGATAAAAAACTGCACCGCCATTTTCATTGCAACCTCAATTGCAACTGATCCAGAATCTGAAAAGAATACTTTATTTAAATCCTTTGCTAATAGCTTGGTCAAATTATAAGCTAATTTATAGGATTCTTCCTGAGCAAAGCCGGCAAACATAATGTGAGATAATTTTCCAGCTTGCTTTTGAATTGCCTCGACAATTTTTGGATGATTATAGCCATGAGCCATACTCCACACAAAGCAACAATACCATCAATTAATTCTCTACCATCTTTTAATTTAATAGTTACTCCAGAAGCAGATTCAACCTGCAACTGTTTAGGATTCATAGCCATTTGAGTATATGGCAACCAAATATGATCTTGACCTAAATTAAACCAATCCATTTATTATTTTATTTTAAAGATAAGGAATTATGCTTTTATTAGATTCCTAAAATGATAGGAACCTCTGAAAAACTAAAAATTGGAATTTTTAGTTTTTCAGAGGTTCCGATACTAAATAATATGGTGATAAAACTTAATTACAATCTCTCTTTTGAAGATCTTTATGAGAAAGAAGGATTAAAAAAAATTGATAAATTATTCTTAAATTATTTAGAAAAAGCCGATAGCGATCTTTATCAAAAATTACTAAAATCTCGTCAAAATCCAGAAAATATCGAAAATGAAAGTGAATTAATTATTTTTCTATCACCTTTTTTAGAACAATTCTTAAGCGAATTATTTAATCTAAAAAAAGAAATTTTAGATTTAACAAATTATAAAAAAGCTCTCTCAAATCTCTTTTTATGTAAAAAATTATTTATTCAAAAAAGAGTAATTAGACGCTTTAAAATCGAGGAAATAGAAAAATTTGATATAAAAAATATTACCTCTCAACTTCAAGAAAGAATCAAAAATCTATCAGAATTAAATATTGCCGATGATGTAATGAAACTTCTTGAAAATGAAGAAAAAAACCAAGAAATTCTTGATTTATATGCCAAATTTTCAGCTTGGGCCATATTAAGCAGTGCAGGTAAGTTAAGATATCAAGATTCTATATTATTTAATTTACCAGAAAAAATTGATCAGCAAAATTTAATTGATCTAAAAAATGATCAAGGGGAATTATTTTTAGATCAAAATTATTTACGCCATAGAGATGGCTTTTCTTTAACTGATGAGGGACCATCAATTGCCAAAAATTTAGGTGAAGCAAAATATTGCATCTATTGCCATAAAAGAGATAAGGATTCTTGCTCTAAGGGTTTAAAAGATCGGGAAGGTAATTTTAAAATATCAGAACATAATATAGAACTTTCTGGTCACCCTTTAGAAGAAAAAATATCAGAAATGATTTTGCTTTATAATGAAAATCTTCTATTATCTAGCCTAGCAACTATCATGATTGACAATCCACTTTTACCAGCAACAGGACATAGAATCTGTAATGATTGTATGAAATCATGTATTTATCAAAATCAAACTCCAGTTAATATACCAGAAATTGAGACTGGAATCCTAAAAGAAGTCTTAAATTTAGATTATGGTTTTGAAATTTACAGCCTATTATCAAGATGGAATCCCCTTAATTTCAAAAGATTTTTACCAAAAGATATAAGTAATAATAAAATTTTAGTCGTTGGGTCAGGACCTGCTGGCTTTAATTTAGCTTATCATTTATTGCAAGAAGGTCATTATATCACAGCAATTGACGGACTAAAAATTGAACCTTTAAATCCAGAAATTTCTGGCATTGATTTTGACAAAAATCCAGTAAATTTTAAAGCAATTAAAAATATAAAATCTGAATTATTTTCTGACCTATCTGATAGAACTCCACAAGGATTTGGTGGTGTAATGGAATATGGTATTACTGTGCGTTGGAATAAAAATTTCCTAAATATTATCAGAATCCTTTTAGAAAGAAATCGTAATTTTAGATTATATGGCGGTATAAGATTTGGCAGTCAAATTAATAAAGAAATTGCCTTTGATGAATTAGGTTTTGACCATATCGCCCTTTGCATGGGAGCAGGAAGCCCCAATATTATATCACTTAAAAATAATCTTAGTAAGGGAATTAGAAAAGCTTCAGATTTTTTGATGAATTTACAATTAAGTGGTGCTTTTAAAAAAGACTCACTTTCTAATTTACAAATTCGCTTGCCAGCGATTATTATTGGTGGCGGCTTAACTGCCATTGATAGTGCTACTGAAATTTTATCTTATTATATAATACAAATAGAAAAATTCGCCAAAAGATATGATAAAAATCTAGATTTTCTTCTAAATGAAGAGGAAAAAATAATAACTCAGGAATATTTAGAGCATTTTTAAGAATTAAAAATCGAGCGAGATTTAGCGAAATCAGAAAATAGAAAGCCCAATATCAATAAATTATTGTCAAAATGGGGAGGGGTAAAAATTCTATATCGCAAATCATTACAAGAAAGCCCTTCATACCGTCTGAATCATGAAGAAGTAAAAAAAGCATTTGAAGAAGGAATAAAATTTGTGCCAAATATTACTCCTTCTGAGGCTATATTAGACAAATTTAATTCTGTTCAATCTTTAAAAACTAAAAATAATAAAATTTTTCCTGCCAAAACCATTCTAATTCTTTGCCGGTATCAAGCCAAATATCATTTTAGCCAAAGAGGATAAGGATTTTAAATTAGACCATCAGCATTTCCAATTAATTGATCAAAATGCTCAAAATCAGTCAAAATCTGGCAGTGTAAAATCTAAAAAAATCAATATTCTAACCTATATTAATAAAGATAAATCAGTTAGTTTTTTTGGTGATATGCATCCTGATTTTTCTGGCAATGTGGTAAAGGCCATGGCTTCAGCTAAAAAAGGCTATCCAATTATGAATCAAATATTACCAAAAAATAATCATCAGATTGATTTTAAAAATTTTAGTGAAAATCTAAGTAATTTATTGCATGCTAAAATCAAAAAAATTAATAGATTAACCGAAGATATTGTCGAGCTTATTATTAAAGCACCTCTTCTTTCGCTAGAAATTTTAAAGCCGGACAATTTTATCGTTTACAAAATTACCATTATTTTGCCCCTAAAGAAAATAATATTTCCTTAGATATGGAGCCTTTAGCAGTAACTGGCTCTGAAGTAAATGCTGATGAAATTTCAGTTATAATTATTGAAAATGGGGTTTCGTCAAAAATATGCCATAAATTGCAAGAAAATGAACAAATTATTCTCATGGGTCCGACTGGCAGTCCAAGCAATATCCCACAAAATAAAAAAATCCTATTAATTGGTGGAACCTTGGGTAATGCCGCCCTACTTTCTATTGCTAAAGCCATGAAAGTTGCAAATTGTCAAATATTATATTTTGCTGGCTATAAAAAAGATTCAGATTGCTATAAAAGAGAAGAAATTGAAAAAGTAACAGATCAGATAATTTGGTGTTTTGAAAAATTAGAAAATTTTAAAATAAATAGAAAGACAGATTTAGTTTTTGAAGGCAATATTATTCAAGCTATGGAAAAATATAGTGATAATAAAATCATAAAATTATCAGAAATTGATCATATTATCGCTATTGGTAGTAATGATATGATGGAGGCTGTCAAAATTGCCAAAAATACTAAATTTCAAAATATTTTTAAAAAAAATATAGAATTTATATCTCGTACCAATTCACCAATGCAATGTATGATGAAACAAATTTGTCTTTGCCTGCCTTCAAAAACAAATAGATCGAAAAACTGGTCAGGAATATTTTTCCTATTCTTGCTTTAAACAAGATCAAAATATAGATCAAATTTGTTTTGATCATCTTTCAAATCGTCTTTCTCAAAATTCGTTACAAGAAAAAATGATAAATTATCATATTGAGACCTTTGCATAATTGAAGTAGTTTGATTTTTAGATAATTTTTAGGCAAAATTTAATGATTTTTTAGGAACTGACTTGATGAGTCATGAACCAGATCAATATATTCAATCAATTCATTTAAATTGTTTTTCATTAACTCACAGCATCCTTTGATGCCAGCAAGTGGATTTCTTGTTTCGTGAGCAATCGAACCTGCTAAACTTTTAACCTGTTCAATTTTAGCATGACATTCATCACTGCTTTCTTTTATTTTTTTAAACATAATTAGAAAAATTTAAGGTTGTTAAAATAATTACCATATTTATAATAGCTAAATCGACTTTAGAGAAGATATAAACACTACTATTAAACTCTATAATACTATTAAAACACTGACTAATCAAGTCAATTAAGCATGAATATCATAATTAATTACAAACAATGCAAAGCTGCCAGAGCACTTCTAGACTGGAATCAAGATATATTAAAGACCTTTGCATAGATCATTAAAATTTCCCTAACTTTCTCTTGGTTTTTTCTTAATTTCATCAATTTTTTCTTGAATAAAACAGCAATAAAGCTAGTATTTATCTAGCTTTATTGCTGTTTATTATAATGAAATATTAATAAATTATGGTTACTTTTGCTTCTATTTCCATTCAAGAGAGATTAAAAAATGACAGTAAATTGTTAAAGTTAGATAAATTAATAAATTGGGAGAGGTTGAGATCTTATTTGGTCAAGATTCACAAAAAAGACTTTAATGAAAATAGCGACAGAGGTAGAAAATCTTATGATAAAATATCTATGTTAAAGCTTGTTCTACTTGGTCAATGGAATAGTTTAAGCGATGAAGAATTAGAATATGCTGTAAAGGTAAGGCTTGATTTTATATCATTTTGTGGCTTTGATATTAGTGATAAGGTGCCAGATCATTCAACTATCTGTAGATTCAGAAATAAATTAATTGAAAGAGATTTGTTAGATAAATTATTATCTGAGATTAATAATCAATTATCAGAGAATAATCTCAAAGTTAAAAAAGCTAATCTTGCAGTAATAGATGCTACATTGATTGAGTCTAATTCTAGACCAAATAGGACAAAGACAATAGAAGATAATATTACTAAAGACAGGAATGAAGATCAAATTTCTAATAATAAAATAGGAAACTTAACTATTGAGCAATCAGAATCGGCAGATCCAGATGCCACTTGGCTAAAGAAGGGAAATAAATATCATTTTGGATTTAAATCATTTGCCACAACAGATGAAGAAGGATTTATCAATAAAACCAAAACAATTCCAGCCAATCAATCTGAGATTAATCAAATGGAGGATATGGTAACGGATTGTGATAAATTTTCTGGAGATAAGGGTTATGATTCTAAAGGAAATAGAGATATCTTACGAAAAAAAGGCATCAAAACCAGATTGATGTATAAAAAGCCAAAAGGAAAACCCATGACCAAATGGCAAAAAAGATTTAATAAAGCTGTATCAAAAAGAAGATTTATTGTTGAACAATCTTTTGGAACTCTAAAAAGAAGATTTAAATTCAATAAAGCTTCTTATTTTACAACAAAAAAAGTAAATGCTCAATTTACTCTAAAAGCTATTTGTTTAAATCTACTCAAAGCAGTTAATAAAATAAAAGCATTGGTGCCACCAAAACAACTGGAATTAGGATAATTGTGTCCAAAATCCACAAAACAACAAAGAATACCACAAAAACACCGAAATAACCAATATTTTTGCCAATAAATTGTCAAAAATATCAAAAAATACAGTTTTTTCCAAAAATTTCCTTCAAAAAAATATTCTGAAGGAAAATTAGAGAAAAATCAATGATTTATGCAAAGGTCTTTATTATGCGAAAAAGTCGGAGTTGCTAAATCAACTATTGGTGATTTTGAGAGAGGAGTAAGAAATTTAAGGATTGAAACCATGCAAAAACTAGTCGGGGTTTTTGAAAATGAAGGGATTAGGTTTGAGAGTGAGGGTGACAGAATTCTGGTTGAATTGAATCCAAAAAATAGTGGTTGATATGGATGTAATTTTGGGATTCGAATCCACGGCTTTTTTTGGCTCAAAAGTTCGCAAAAGGCGTTGTTTGCTTCAACAGGCATAAAACTTCGAAATTTTTAGGACGACCCAAAACATTATTTAGCTCTTGTAATCTCTACATCGGCTAATTAGGATAATGGTTCGCAAAGTGTGCTTTGCACACCGCCAGCACCTCTTTGCGAACTTTCGCTACTCAGAAGTTCTAATTACTACTCACATTTACTAACAAACACTCACAAGCCTTTTCTAACTGGAATATTTCTCTAAAATTCGGAGATTATGGAAGAAAAATACGCTTTCAGCCTTTGATTATATTAGGTTTATTAAGGTGTATCCCAAGCGGAGAATTGGAGAATATTAGATTGTATAGTAATGAATTAGTGATTTTACAAAAATTTATATTTAGACTTTTAGACTTTTAGTTGATAAGAATAAAACTTTACTAAAGTTAAAAATACTAACAAAATGTCGGAAGAGTCAAAAGCAATTCAAGAAGCCTCTAAAACAACTGGTAAAGCAATTGATTTGGTAAAAGATGCAGGTCAGTTTTGCAATAAATTATTTGGAGAATTATTAGAAAATTCGGTTGGCTTATTATCCGATAAGCTAAAATTTTATCGTTTGGAAAAATTTTATAAATTAAAAGACAAAACAGAGCAGATATTAAAAGATAAAAATATAAATGTCACTATTCCTGTTCCGCCAAAATTAGGAATTCCTTTAATTGAATCTGCAACAGTTGAAGAAGATGAGGCTCTTCATACAAAATGGGCAAATATGCTTTCCAATGCACTTGATCCAAGCTTTGAGAATAAAATTACACGTAATTTTGTTTCTATTTTAGGAGATATGAATCCAGTTGATGTATTAATACTAGATACAATTTGCAAAGAATGGCTTTCATTACCTGAAGATAAAAAAGACACCCTGTTTGATCGATCCAAAATTGCTAATGCATTCAAAATTGAACTTAAAGAATGTGAAATATCTTTAAGAAATTTACTTAGATTAGGCTGTTTAAAGCCAGGGGTTGTTGTCGGGAAAGGATTGTCATTAGGGGTCACAATCCTAGCTCTTATAAAGATACAGAATTGGTTGGTATTACCGAATTAGGAATCGCATTATATCATTCAATAAAATAAATTCAAATATACAAAAACCATGATATTAAAATGACCGATAAACTAATCACCTTCCAAAACCAAAAAATCCGCAGAATCTGGCATGAAGATCAATGGTGGTTTTCTATAATAGATGTTGTTGAAGTATTAACGGAAAGCTCTAGATCAAGAAAATATTGGGCTGATCTTAAAACGAAACTCCAACAAGAAGAAGGTTTTGACCAGTTGTCCGAAAAGATCGGACAACTGAAATTAGAAGCTTCTGATGGTAAAAAATACTCTACTGACTGTGCTAATACTGAAACCATGTTTCGCATCATTCAATCAATCCCTTCACCAAAAGCAGAGCCTTTTAAAAGATGGTTAGCTAAAGTTGGATATGAAAGAATTCAAGAAATTGAAGATCCAGAGTTTGCTCAAGAAAGAATGAAAAATATCTATGAACAAAAAGGATATTCCAAAGATTGGATTGATAAAAGGCTTCAGCGGCATTGCAATTAGACAAAATTTAACTGATGAGTGGAAAGAGCGAGGAATAAAGCATGAAAAAGATTTTGCAATTTTAACAGCAGAAATTTCCAGAGCTACTTTTGGTATGACGCCATCTGAATATAAAAAACATAAATCACTTACAAAATCCAATCAAAATCTTCGTGATCATATGACGGATTTTGAGCTGATCTTCACCATGCTTGGTGAAAAAGTAACAACTGAAATTTCAAAACAAGAAGAACCAGATAGTTTTGATAAAAATAAACAAGTAGCCAAGAGAGGGGGTAATGTTGCTAAAAATGCCAGAATTGATACTGAAAAAGAACTTGGAAGATCGGTAATTTCAAAAGACAATTTTATTGAAAATACTACCAAAAAATTAGTAGAAGATAGTTAGGGTTAACTCTAAAAAAAGGGATTCGAACCCACGGCTTTTTATTGTCAAAAAGTTCTCAATAAGTACCCTTTGCCTCAACAAGCATAAAAGTTCAAAATTTTTAGGACGACCCAAAACCTCATTTAGCCCTTGTATCCTCTGCATCGACAATTTGGGATAATGGTTCGCAAAGTAAGCTTTGCGCTCCGCCAGTTTAACTGGTTCTAACTCATTCTCCGCTCTATTTTCTAATAAACTCAATCAACGCTCTAAGCCCAGTAAATCTAAGGGTTTACGAGTTTCATAATTCAATTTCAGTCGTACCTTTTCCTTCTCCGTTTTTCACATAATTTTGCTAAAATCAGGGTAAAAATTCTCTCTTTCTCCGTTTGGGTCGTCCTGTTTTGATTTTAGGACGCTTCGATAAACACTGGCTTCACAGCTTTTCTGTCGAACTTTTCTATGTGGGTGTGCGAATGCAACTTTGATGATTTTTGCGAACTTTTTTGGAATTATACTATTTTGCGACAATTATTTGGCATAATGTTCTTTCTTAAATTTCTTAATATGAAAGAATCTATAAAGAGTTGGCAAAACTACTAAAGTTAAAATTGTTGAGGAAATAATCCCTCCAATAACTACAGTGGCAAGAGGTCTTTGTACTTCGGCACCAGTTCCTGTATTTAATGCCATTGGTATAAAACCAAGGCTTGCTACTAAAGCCGTCATTAAAATTGGCCTTAATCTAGTTAATGCACCTTTTATAATTGCTTCATCTAGCTTTATTCCTTCATCTTGTAAATTGCGAATAAAAGAAACCATTACCATGCCATTTAGTACATCAACCCCAGATAATGCAATAAAGCCAACACCAGCAGATATTGAAAAGGGTATCCCCCTTATTGCTAAAGATAATATCCCTCCAGTTAAAGCAAGAGGAACTCCTGTGAAAATTAGTAAGGCTGTTTTTGTTGAATTAAATGCTATAAATAATAAAGAAAATATTAATAAAAGAGCAACTGGCACAACAATCATTAACCTAGCTTTTGCTGATATTAATTGTTCAAAAGTTCCACCAAATTCTAGCCAATATCCTGTAGGTAATTTTACTTGTTCAGATAGCTCGTCCTGAACTTCATCCACAAAACTTCCTAAATCACGATTTCTAACATTACTAGTTACAACAATTCTACGCTTTGCATTTTCACGACTAATTTGATTTGGGCCGTAAATTACTTTAATATTAGCAACTTCTCTAAGAGGAACATAATTTGGATATTTCTTAGTATTAAGTGGTATTGGCAATCTTTCTAGGGTTTTAATATCACTGCGTAAATCTTCTGGCAATCTTACCACAATATCAAACCTTTGATCTCCTTTAAAAAAGTTGACCAACCTCTTTACCACCCATAGCAACTTCTATCACCTCTTGAACATCAGAGATATTTAACCCAAAACGATCAAGAGCTTCTCTATCTGGCATTATACTTAAAACAGGAAGTCCTGATATTTGTTCCACCTTAACATCAGAAGCACCTTTTATTTTTTGAATAACATTAGATATTTCATTTGCTGATTTAAGAAGTTTCTGTAAATCATCACCATAAATTTTAACCGCCAAATCACTTCTCACTCCTGATATTAATTCATTAAACCTTAGCTCTATTGGTTGAGAAAATTCATAATTATTTCCAGGTAGCTTTTCTAGGGCTATTTCCATTTTTTCAATCAGTTCTTCTTTATCTTTTCTTGGTTTTGGCCAATTTTTTTTAGGCTTAAGAAGTATGTAAGTATCAGCAATATTTGGTGGCATAGCATCCGTTGCAACTTCTGCTGTACCAATTCTTGAAATGACAGTTTCAACTTCTGCAAAATCTTTCAGCAAATTTTCTACATCTTTTTGCATATCAACTGACTGAGTTAGAGATGTTCCAGGCGCTCTTAGAACTTGCACAGCAATATCACCTTCATCATGAGAGGGAACAAATTCTGATCCTAATCTACTTAGAATAAATAAGCTGATAATAACCACAACCACAGAACCAATGATTATTTCTTTAGGGCGTTTTATACTGTAGTGCAATATTGGCTCATACCAGTTTCTAACTTTAATTAAGAATTTATTTTCTTTTTCTTCTACTTTTCCAGTTAAAAACAAAGCAACACTGGCAGGAACAAGAGTAAGGGATAAAATAAGTGCTGAGGTTAAGGCAAATACTACAGTAAATGCCATTGGGTGAAACATTTTTCCTTCAACTCCAGTTAAGGAAAAAATAGGCAGGTACACAACTGTAATAATAATAACTCCGAAGATACTTGGCTTTATTACTTCTGTTGTCGCTTCAGAGGCAAGTTTGAATCTTTCTTCTTTATTTAATAGCCTTCCTAATTCTTTTTGAGCAATACCAAAGCGGCGAATACAATTTTCAATAATAATAACTGCGCCATCAACAATTAAGCCAAAATCTAAAGCGCCAAGACTCATTAAATTTCCTGAAACATTATTTTTTACCATTCCAGTTATTGTCATGAGCATAGAAATAGGAATAACAGCAAAGAGTAATTAAGGCGGCACGAATATTGCCTAGCAACACAAATAAAATCACAATTACTAGCAAAGCTCCTTCTAAAAGGTTTTTTTCTACTGTTGTAATTGCTTTATTCACTAAATTGGTACGATCATATACAGGTTTAGCAATTACTCCTTCAGGTAAAGTCTTATTAATTTCTTGAAGTTTTGTTGCGACCTTTTTTGCTATCTCTTGACTATTTTCTCCCATGAGCATCATAGCAGTTCCAAGAACAGTTTCTTCTCCATCTTTTGTTGCTGCTCCACTTCTAAGAGGCGATCCTAGCTTAACATCTGCTATATCCCTTACCCTAATAGTAAGGTCGTCTTTTTTTGATACTATAATATGGCCAATATCATCAATATCTTGAACTTGCCCTGGAACCCTAATTAAATATTGTTCACCATTTTTCTCAATGTATCCTGCACCTATATTATTATTGTTGGCTTCTAAAGCTTTTATCACATCACTAATAGTAATATTATATGACAAAAGTTTTTGCGGATATGGCTTTACATGAAATTGCTTCTCATATCCTCCAATAGTATTAATCTCAACAACTCCTTTTAAGTTTCTAAGTTGAGGAACGATTATCCATTCTTGAATAGTGAGTAAATCCATTGAATCATAAGAGGAACCATCTTCTTTTTTAGCTTTCTTATCTGCTTCTACAGTATAAAAATATATTTCTCCTAAACCTGTACTAATTGGCCCCATAATAGGATCAATATTTTGAGGTAATATATTTTTAATTTGCTGTAATCTTTCAGCAATTAATTGCCTGGCAAAATAAATATCTGTTCCATCTTCAAATATTACAGTAATTTGAGATAGGCCATAACGAGATAGTGATCTGGTGTGATCCATTTTAGGAATCCCAGATAATGCAGTTTCTATTGGAAAGGTTATTCTTTGCTCAACTTCTAAAGGTGAATATCCTTTTGCTTCAGTATTAATTTGCACCTGAACATTCGTGATATCAGGTACTGCATCAATAGGTAGCTTTTGGAAATTATAGATTCCAAGCACCATCAAACAAATGACAGATATCAAAACAATGAAATGATGATGGATAGAAAAATTAATTATTTTTAACATGTTCTTTCTCCTTTATTTAATGCGAATGTTCAGCAGTAGATTTCAAAATATCAGCTTTAATGATAAAGCTACCATGAGATACATATTCCTCACCTTTACTTAAGCCCTCTATCACCTCGACATACTCATCATCCCCTTTACCTAATTTGATATGGCGAGCTTCATATTTATTGCTATCTTCTTTAACAAAAATCACAGTTTCATCTTCAATTTTTTGTATAGCTTCTTTATTGACAGCAATAGGAACTTGTTTTTCTAATATTTTAACTTTTCCTTCTACACTCATTCCTGGCTTCCACTTCGCCTTAGTATTATCCAATGAAACAATGGCTATTACCGTTTGGCTTTCAGAATCCGCTGTTGGAAGTATAAGAGATATTTTTCCTTGCTCTTTTGTGTTATTTTCTAAGGTTCTAACAACCACTTCTAGACCTTCTTTTGCATCATGAATATCTTTGGGAAACACATGAAATTCAGCCCAAACCTTTGAAAGGTCAGCTATTGTAAAAATAGATTCATCACCTGCCACATTACCAATATTAGTATTGCGCTTTAAAAACAACACCAGCTCTTGGAGCTTTAACTGAATATAATTTTAAGCTGTCATTGCTTTCAATAACTGCTAAAACCTGTTCCTTTCTAACTTTTTGTCCCCATTTAACCTTAACATCTTTTACAATACCTGGAAAGCGAGCTTTTATATCGTAAGTTCTGTCTTGATCTAAAATGATTTTGCCAGTTAACGATATTGTTTCAAATATTGTTTGAGAATTAGCTTTTCTAATTTTAATCCCAGCATTTTTAGCTGATTCCTCTGATATGGTAGCTATATTTTCTTCATGTTCATCATGGTCACCATCATGACTTTCGTGTTCTTGTTCTTCTTTATGACTCTCAGATTCTTCATGCTGATGGTTATGGTCATCTTTGGCAAATGAAGGTAAAGAAAAAAATTGTCCAGCTACAAAAACTGAAACTAAAATTATTTTTAATATTGTCTTATTCATGATTATTACCTTTTAAATTACTAATTGGAGTTGTGATTAATTCTATATTTGCCCTGGCTACATGATATTGCTTCAAAGCTACGTGATATTTTGCTCTGGCATCAAATAATGTACGCTGAGCATCTAAAACTTCTAAATATGGAAATTTGCCTTTTTCATAGCCTGATTTAGCAACCTTAAACGCTTTTTGAGCAGTTGGTAATATAGTATTTCTTAATCTATCAGCAGTTTGATAGGATATTTGCCAATTTTTCCACTCTTCTATTAAATTCTGCTCAAGTGATAATTTTGCTCCTAATTCATTATTTCTTGCCTGATCTAGTTCTGCTCTTGCACTAGAAGTATTGCCGCTATTCCAATTAAATATTGGAAGCGGTATAGACAGTCCTGCAACCAATGCTTGCTCGCCAGCTCCTTTAAACTCTCTTATTCCTATCTTTACTGTTGGATCTGAAATTTTTCTAGCTCTTTCAAGGTCAAAAGAAAATTCCTTTTCTTTGCTCAAATAGTAAAATCTTTTTAAGATAGGTGAATTACTGAGTTTTGCCTGATATGTTGTAATTGGTTCTGGAGCAACAAGATCAAAAAAGTGAGAATGATCCAAAGATACATCTAGAGTTTCTTTTCCTAATAATTTAGCAAGATTTTGTTTAGCTGAATTAAATTGCTGTTTTTCTTGATTGGTTGCAATTACCGCACTTTCATGAGCAACTGTTGCTTTAATTTTTTGAATTTCTGATTCTCTTGCAGCATTAACTCGTTTGGAAACAGTTTTTAATATTTGTTTAGCCAATATTTCCTGTTCTTTTGCAAGCTTTAATGCTTCAGCTTCAGCTAAAACACTAGCATAAGCAACATGAATATTACGCACTATGTTTAATTTAGATGCGGTAAAGTTACTATTGGTCGCTTTTTTTGCTTGTGAAGCTGCATTTTTACGGGCAGTTCTTTTTCCACTTATATCAATAGATTTAGATAGGCTATAAGTATATTCCGCAGAATTAGAACCTGTATATGGCCCTGTGCCAGCAATATTTTCTGCTTCAATTTCAAAGTTAGGATTTTTCCAATATCCAGCTTGCTTCTCTAAGCCCCTAGTCTGCTGCTATTCCTGCTTTTGAGGATTTAACTTCAGGAGAAAATTCCATCCCCAAAGTAATGGCTTCTTCTAAAGTTATAACCTTACTATTTTGATAAATTGATTCTTCATATTTATGATCTCTAGGTGTATGAGGCTCGTAAGCATAAGACTCGGACCAAGATAAAAAGTTTATAAATATGGTGCAAATGCACAATAATATTTTAAATAAATTCATGAATTTCCCATTGATTAACAATTAATATATAAACAGGCATTTTGCCTCTTAACTAATTGCTATGCTTTGGGAGGTTTGGAAGGAAGAGAAACGTAGTTTAGTGGAATGGAATAATTGTAGGAATCGACAAGGTCTTTTTCTACAAAATCAGAAAGTTCTGAATCTAGGTTTTGATTAAGACTAAAAAGATGATTACAATTATGATGACAAGAAGATTCATGACAATCAGATGCTATATCGGAAGAAGAATTGTCAGAATGATCAGATGAAGCTACTACAGAGACATTATTTTCTGCATTGCTATCCAAGCATATATGATCAGAGGCAATACCAGCTGATAGCATTGATAGGATAATCAGGAAATGTATTGCAAATTTGTGTACAGACATAGATTAAAACTCTACTAGAAAAATCATAAAATTCAATCCTTTATTACAAAAACAAAGCTACTTAAATTACCCAAGAGGTAATTTTAACTTTTAAACCCCAATACCTCCTCTTGCTCCTGCCATAAATCAGGCATCTGCTTAGCAATTATATCCTGTAATTTTAAAGTCCTTGGCTGAGTGCCAGTTAAAACTGCTTTTACAATTTTTGGTGATAAAAAATTAAGGTTAAAAACTTTACTGACATAAGAAGTTCCAACTTTTTCTTTTCTGGCAATATCTGCCAAAGAATCAAATTTACCTTCCTCCATCAAATTTTTCCATTTATGAGCTTTGCCAATCATCTTGATTAATTTGTCATCAAAATAGGATTTCTGTTCATCTGTCGTTGTATTTTTAGGGCAAATTACCATCGCAGTACCACCTCGTTTTTTTATTTGAATTGGTACAAAAATATCGATAGTTTCTTCATTTATATTTTGTTGAATTTCTTGCATTTTTTAATTCGTTAATTCGGTTGATAATGAGTGAAGTCCTTCTTTAAAGATTTTGATATTTAGCCCTTCAGGCTTGATATCAATTTGCTTGATTAGAAGGTTAATAATTCTTGCTTGTTCAACTGGAAATAGTTCATCCCAGATTTTATCAATTGTTTTAAATGAGTTGATGATCTTATTTTCTGACAAATCGTTCTTCTTGGCATTGATAGTATGAATTATAAATTCTGGCTTTTTTAAGAAATTTAAAACTTGGTCAGTCACTAGATTCTCAGTTTCATTAGCCGATATTCTGCCAACTGGACATGAATCACAGCTACCCTTTAATTTTCCCTGACAAATATAATATCGATATCTTTTGCCTTGCTTTGTTGTGTATGTTGGAGTCATTTTTGAGCCACAAATGCCACAATTCATAATTCCTTTTAAAAGCGGAGCTGTTGTAACTCTTGATGATGGTAATTGAATTTTATTGTTGGTTGATAGTAAATCTCTTGTTTTTTGCCAAGTCTGATCATCAATAATTGGTTTATGCATCCCATCAAAAAGCTTATCTTTATGCTTAACTTTGCCGATATAAAGATGATTATTTAAAATTCTTCTGACATTGGATTTATTAAATCTTTTACCCTTATGAAGCTTACCATTATTTGAGATCCAAGTTTTGGTGGCAAATCCAAGATTATTTAATTCTCTAGATGTTTCGGTAATTGAAGCGGTTTCTGCAAAATTTTGAAATAATATTCTAACAATTTTTGCTTCCTTTTCATTTATGAGTAATTTTCTATCTTTTGCATCATAGCCAAGCGGAATATTACCACCCATCCACATACCTCTTTTGCATGAGGCTTCTAATTTATCTTTAATTCGCTCAGATGTTAATTCCCTCTCATATTGAGCAAATGATAACAAGACATTAAGCATTAACCTGCCCATTGAATTGGCGGTGTTAAAACTCTGGGTTACTGAGACGAAACTGACATTATGTTCATCAAGCAATTGGATAATTTTAGAAAAATCTAAAAGTGATCTGGTTAAGCGATCCATCTTATAAACAATGATGCAGTCAATTTTATCCTCCCTGATATCTTGAAATAATCTTTGCAGAGCTGGTCTTTCTAAATTACCGCCACTAAATCCACCATCATCATAATGATCATTTACCAAAACCCAGCCTTCATGAGCTTGAGAGGAGATATAATTTTCCGCTGAAGCTCTTTGTGCATCTAAAGAATTAAATTCTTGTTCCAATCCTTCCTCGCAGGATTTCCTGGTATAAATAGCACATCTTATTTTTTGTTTATTTCTTATATTATCTATCATGACTGTAATTTAAAGAATTTAGGCCCATTCCATCTGGTGCCAGTTATTTTTCTGGCAATAGCAGATAGGCTTTTCCACTTCTTGCCGTCATATTCAAAAGAGTCCTTTAAAACTTCGACCTGATGCATAACTCCTTGCCACTCTCTGCATATTTTAGTACCTGGTAATAGATCGGTATGTTTCTTTAAAATTGAGGTTGATGTGCCATTAGCGATTTTATTGAGATTATCGATTGATTCATCATCCAACGCTCCAAATGCCAATTCTTGTAGCCGATAAGCTATTCTTGGTCTTAAAAATTCCTTATTAGTATTAGCCACGCATTTTTTTGGCATAATCTCATTATAAATTTGCCGAAGGTCACTTGCCGACTTACTTTCTAATTCAATAATTTGTCTAATAATTGATTTGCTCATAAACGTTCTAAATTCAGGTTATTACTGGCTCTATGAACGCTTGCGAAAGGTTGCAAGTCAAGTTGTTCGTCTCTTTTTAGCGAAGATTCTTTGATATCTAAACGACGGATGGCAGTTGCTAATATTTCTCCGATTTCAGACAGTCTTTGATGAGGGGATTTTTCTTGTTTTTTTGTGTCTTAGTTTGTAGTTTCATGCGCTATCAAATTCGTTTTCTAAAATTCTATTATTAGAATATGAAATGATGCTAGAAGCACAATGACACTTGATTACCCATATGTTCTAATGTTTACTATGAGGGTAATTTAACCAAGATATTTGAGGTGTGATTTACATTTATTTTTACAATCAGAACTTCCAAAACCAGGAACAATAATTTCACCGCAAGTTTCCTGATTTAAGATACATTCTTCTTTATCAAATTTTTGCACCTTAGTAATTTTGGCATTTTTATCATTTAGTAAAAAGTCGATATGCCAATGAAGTTTTTTATCAGGAGAATTTGATTGATGTCTTTTAATTCTTTCATCGATATTCTTTCTTGGCTGATCCTGTATAGATATAATGTCCTCTTGGGAAGGTAAATTTGCCAAGCTTTCCTATCCCTATTTCAATATTGTTATTAATGTTAATGTGAAGTTGGTAACTAATCATTTATTGCATTTTATAATTCTTCATTATATTAGGGGGTATATGCATAAATATTTATTTATCATGAAATTATTTCTTACTCTAACAATATTATCATCATTTGTTGCAAGCAATGTTTTTGCTCGTCCTATTTCCTATTCTGGCGGTACAACAATTATGCAAAATAACGATGCCATCAAAAATTCTATTCATGTTCATTATTCTCCAAGTTATAAATATTCGGTTGGTTATAAGGGTGAATATTTCAGAAGAGATCAAATAGCTCTAAATGGTCTTCAATTAAATAATCTTCTAAAAAGATGGAACATGCCAGGTTCTCAAGGAAATATTTATCTTAAATCAAATATTGGCAACGCTAATAAATCAGGCAAGAATGAATTATATGGCTTTACAGGAATAGCAGGAGATTTTGAAACTAGAAAATATTTTATCTCCTATGAGAACAGATATTACAAGTCAGATGGAGATATCATTTCTCAGTTTCAACAAAGTGCTAGGGTTGGAATTGCTCCTTATGTGGCAAATTATGGTAATCTTCATACTTGGTTAATGCTTCAAGTAACTCATACTCCTGAATTTGAAGGAGATGAAGTAATTGCGACTCCTCTTGTTAGATTCTTCAAAGGTGCTCATTTAGCTGAATTTGGGGTAAGTTCTAATAAGAGAATTTTATTTAACTTTATTGCGAGATTTTAATTATGTTTAGAAAATTTATTGCTGTTTTTTCACTTATATTTTTAATCAATATTTCCTCTGCTTTTGCTAAAGAAATTAACGTTGATGTTAATGGCTTGGTCTGTGAATTTTGTGCCGTTACAATAGAAAAGAACTTCAAAAAGAAAGATGAGGTAAAAGAGGTGAAAGTTGATCTAGATCAAAAGAAAGTATTTCTAACTTTTAAAGATGGAAAAGATTTATCTGATAAAACCATAAAAGACACTATAGTTAATAATGGTTATAATGTAGTTAAAATTAATCGTTAGAATATATGATTAAGATAAAAGAATCATTATTACCATTTTTTGGATTATTTACCTCAATTTCAACAATACTATGCTGTGCCTTGCCAATAATTTTGGTAACGTTGGGAATGGGTGCGGTATTTGCTAGCTTAACCGCAAGCTTCCCTTTTATTACATGGTTGGCTGAAAGAAGCTTATATTTATTTGCCATTGCTGAAATTCTGCTTTTAATTGGTGGGTATTTTATCTTCATCAAGCCACAAAGCTGTCCAGCCGATAAAAAACTAGCCGAGATGTGCAATAAAACCAAAAAATTCAATAAGATTATCTGGTGGTTATCAGTGATAATTTTGGCTATCAGCTTCTTTTTTAAATATATTCTAATCCTATTAATTTCTTAAAAATGACTAAAAAATGTTGCAGTAAAGAGCATCCTGACAATTCAAAAGAATTACCAAGATTAAAGAAAATTGCAGGTCAGATTAATGGTATTATCAAGATGGTTGATGATAAGCGATATTGCGTAGATATTTTGCAACAATTAGGAGCTGTTAAATCTGCTATCAACTCTCTTCAAGCTAACTTGCTTGAGACTCACTTAACTAATTGTGTTAAAGAAGCTTTTGAACTAAAGAAAGACTCTGATATTGAAGAAAAAATAAATGAGCTAAAGGAGATATTTAAGAAATATTAAGTAACAAAAATAATTAATAGATATCTGCTTAATTTTCCAATTGTCACTAATGTTAGGAATAGCCAAATATTAGTTTTAAACATTCCAGCAATTATTGTTAGGGGATCGCCAATTATTGGCATCCAAGCTAATAATAGTGACCATACGCCCCATTTTTGATAAAATCTGGAATATTTATCAATTTTTCTCTTTTGGATTGGAAACCATTTTTTATTTTTAAATTTAATCAAATAATAACCAATAAACCAATTTACCAAAGCTCCCAAAACATTTCCTGTTGTAGCAATTGCAACCAACAAAAATTTATCATGATTATCTGCAATATTTAAAGACGCTAAAACAAGCTCTGACTTTGCTGGAAATATTGTTGCTGCAAAAAATTAAGATAAAAATAGGAATATTAAATCTAAAAAATTATTCATTATCTAATATTCTCTAATTACCTTTGCCACCACTCCCCAGAAATGAAGATTTTGTTCTTCATCTTCAATATCAGGATAATCTTCATTTTCTGAAATTAACTTAGTTATTCCATCTTTTTGACTAAGTCTTTTTACAACTGCACCATTATCAACTGAGGCAATAATAATATCGCCATCTCTAGCCTCTTGAGCTTTGTTAACTAATAAAATATCATCAGGAAGAATTCCTGCATCTTTCATAGAGTAACCTGATACTTTAACCAAAAAATGATCATCAGGATTACTCATCATGAATTTTTCACCTAGATTATATAATTCATAATTATCTGAATCGGTAAAATTTGGAACACCTGCCTCAACTTTCATATCGAATAAAGGAAGAGCAAAATCTTTTGTCTTACTTTCCATCATATCTTTGACTGTATCCATCATGCTTACAGGTACTCTCATGATTTTTGTTGGTTCACCATATCGACCCTGTCCTGATGGCCTTCCAGCACCTTTTCTTGCTCCACCTCGTTTCATTTTTTTCATAAGAAATAGTTTTTTTATTGTAAGAAAATTAAAGTCATCTTAGAATAAGGTACTTAATTCATTTTAAAATTCAATTAAAACTATATTCTCTCATGGAAACAAAGGTAAAAAAATTTATCAGAAATACCCCAGAAGAAGATTTGAAGAACTTTTTAGTTGGTAATGATATTATCGAAGTTTCTGATAATTTTAAATGGGATGGTAAAAGCAAAAAATATCACGATGATTTATTTTGCTTTATTTGGAATTGCGAAGATGGCAAAAAACAGAATCTATTTGATACTATTGACCGAGTTCATGGCATGAGTGATGAATTGGGTCAAAATGCCTTATGTTGCGTTATTGGAGCAAATAAAGATTTTCTCGATCAAAAGAGTGATCATGCTAGAAGCCTTTGGGCTTACACAAATCATCCTGAAAAATTTAAAACAGCAGAATATTTTTCCTCCTATGACAATAAAAGAAAATCAAAGGAATGGAATGCATTTGTTGGCCCTAAAGATAGAGAAATTGATAAATCAGAAGAAAATATAGCCAAATTTAAGAATTTAGTTTTAGAACATTTTAATATTAGCAAAAAGCTACAAATTGAATTTAATTCCAGAAGCAAAGAGGATGTCGATGGAAATGAATTTAAAGTTTGCAGTTTAATGGCATTTCATGATGATTTACCAAAATCAATACAAGCCTTTGATCAAGATAAGGTGGTTACTAAATATTTTTCTCCTGCAAAAGATTTTTCAATTAGCTATGAACCAGCTAGTGGATTAATTGAAGTTATCTCAAACTCAAAAGATAATCGAGAATTTTTAGCCAAGAAATTTGCCAATATTTTCTTAAAAACAGAAAATGATAAGTTTGAAATTAGGCTTAAAAAATACAATATTTCCAAATTCAAATCTTATCAGGATTTGATGAAAGATGTTGATATAAAAGATGGGATTCAAGATATAAAAGTAACCTTGATACAATTATCTCCTATTAACGGAAAAGGTTCTAATATTTTACAATCTGGCTTTTTAGATCATGAGGATATTTATGAAAAAAGTAGAAAATGGTTTGGCAACAATAATCCTCTCACGGGCTCTTTTGAAATAAAGAAAATTAGATTATCAATCAAATTCAAGCCTGATACTAAAAATCCTAGAGGCAAACTAATCCACGTTAATATTACCGATCCTAATGGTTGTGATTTGAAAGATAGAACTGAAAAAGAAAAAATCATTGGTGATAAATATCTAGAAAAATGGGGAATCGTTGAAAAAATATGAAGTTAGACAGCCAGACATTTAAATTGCTAATTGATATTGTAGAGCAAGCAGATCCAAATATTACCCACTCCCACCTCAAGTCAAATCTTGGTACAGAAATTACCAATAACCTAATTCAAAATAATTACTTCAATAAA
>JAYQKE010000005.1:0-27828 GCA_038142525.1 Rickettsiales bacterium | reverse complement strand
AATGTTCATGCTCACAGTAATGTTACAGTTGATGGTGCTAATATTGGTTTTTATACAATTCACAGCTCATGTTTAATAGCAAATAGCTCCACAGCAAGAAATTGTCGTCATACTGCTTATTATTCAGCACATAAATCTGAAATGCATCTTTTGCTAGCACTTCAAGTAGATTATCTGGAAATGCTGTTAATTACTCTCCTGGTGGATCTCATGCACTTGGAAATCATGATTCATATAATTATTTCTCTTAGAAAATGAAAATAGTAATAAATAAAGAAAATATGATTATTGCAACGCACGGCAATAATCAGGATATCAAAGATTTATACGATAATGAAAACCTAGAAATTATCAGAATTCCTGATGATGTTGTAATTGAAGATTTATCAAATGAATTTATTGATACGAGAGAATCTAATCAAATGCTATTGCCTTCTGACCCAAGAATTAGTTGGTCTTTAGACAAAATAAAAGAAAACGCAACAAAAGTAATTCCTGATATTGAAGAAGAGTATAGAACGAAAATTCTTTCTAAAATGCCTGGCAAAATTGCCTCCTATGATGCAAAGACAATTCTTGCCAGAAGAATTATTGAATCAGAAAGTCCAAATGAAGATGATTTAAATTTACTAAAATTGGAAGCAGATAGCAAAGGAATCACGCCACTTGAACTTGCTGAAATAATTATAAAAAAATCTCAAGAATTTGCTGAAATTTCTACATTTATAGATGGAGCATCAAATGAGATAAAAAATAAAATAGATGAATGTAAATCCTATCAAGAAGCATGGGATCAGTTAGAGAATTTAGAGAAAAATATTTTAGAAAAAATTAATCAAATTAATTAAATCATGCCTGAGCAATTTCTACATGGCGTAGAAGTCATCGAGCTTAATGATGGCGCACGCCCAATACAAACAGTTAAATCATCAGTAATTGGACTTGTTGGTACAGCACCACAAGGCCCAGTAAATACACCAACCTTAATTCTTGGCTCAAGAGCTAAAGCAGTTGAGATTTTTGGTGCAAATGATGATGCCAATAAAGATTATACAATACCAAAAGCATTGGATGGAATATTTGACCAAGCTGGTGCGATGGTTGTTGTTATCAATGTTGCTGATCCAAACAATCCTGCTCATTTAACGACAGGAAGTCTTGATCCTGCTAATATTACATCTGCTGATGTTATTGGAGGAGTTGATGGAACAACAGGAGAATATAAAGGTGTTCATGCTCTTTTGGTCAAATTGTTTAAATAGTGAGCTTGGCGTAACTCCAAGAATTTTAATAGCACCAGGATTTACTCATGATATGCCAAGTGGGAATGCTAACCCTGTTGTAAGCGAACTTCTAGGAATAGCAGAAAATCTAAGAGCAGTTATTATTGCTGATCTTCCAAATACCAATGATACTGATGCAATTGATTATGTTGGTGATTTTGGCTCTGCCAGAGTTTACCCAATTTATCCTTGGGTCAAAGTTCTAGATAGCTTAGGCTCAATAGTTGAAGAGCCAGCATCTGCCAGAGTAGCAGGATTAATTGTTAAGTCTGATAATGAGAGAGGATTTTGGTGGTCGCCATCAAATCTAGTAATTAATGGTATTGTTGGAATTTCTAAGCCAATAGATTTTGTGTTAGGTGATGTAAATTCAAAAGCTAACTACCTAAATGAAAATAACATAGCCACCATAATTCAAGAAAGTGGTTTTAGATTGTGGGGTAATAGAACCTTATCAGCTGATCCTAAATGGGCATTTCTTCAAGCAAGAAGAACTGCTGATATGATTAATGATAGCTTATTGAAAGCTCATTTATGGGCAGTAGATAGAAATATCACTAAAACTTATATCGAAGATGTTCTTGAAGGGGTCAATAATTATCTGCGTCACTTAAAAAGCATCGGAGCAATTATTGGTGGAACTGCTTTTGCTGATCCTGAGCTAAATACTCCTGATCAAATAGCACAAGGCAAAGTGAGTTTTGATTTTGACTTCACTCCGCCATATCCAGCAGAGCATATCACCTTCAGATCAAAAATGACTGATGATTATTTAAGCGAAATTGTTTAACTAAATTTTAAATTAACATGATTCCAAAAATATTAAAAAACTTCAATCTCTTTATTGATGGTAGAGGTTATGCTGGCAAATGTGATGAGGTAAATCCACCAAAGCTAAATATTAAATCAGAGGAATATCGAGCTGGCGGTTTAGATGCTCCAATTCCAATTGATATGGGAATGGAAAAACTAGAAGCTAGCTTCACTCTGTCTGAATATGACAAAGATGTTTTAAAACAATTTGGGCTTATTAGTGGCAATGCTGTTCAAATTACGCTTCGAGGAGCATTGCAAGATGATGAAACCACTTCTCCAATTATCATCAAACTTCGTGGCATGTATACCGAAATGGATATGGGTAAATTTGCTGCAGGTGAAAAAGGAACTTTAGCCTGCACAATTGCTTGTCGCTATTACAGCCTAGAAATTGATGGTGAACAATTAATAGAAGTCGATATTGATAATATGACCAGAATTATTGGCGGTGTTGATAAGATGGTTGAAATTCGTGATGCAATAGGAATTTAAGAATAAAAATTATGCAAAATATTAAATTAAATTATCCAATCGAATCAGATGGTGCAAATATCACTGATTTGAATATGAGAAGATCAAAAGTTAAAGATCGACTCATTGTTGCCAAAATGAAAAATTCATCTGATGAGGAAAAAGAAATTAGGCTTTTTGCTAATCTTTGCGAAGTAGCTCCAAATATTATTGAAGAGCTAGACGAATCTGACTATGCAAATTACAAAAGGCATATATGGATTTTTTCAAATCCGAGGGAATATAATGCGGTCCATTATAATTCTCTCAAAAATCACTCATTGGCCACTTTCTGAAATTTTAGAACTTACCGAAGAAGAGTTCTGCTTATTTTACGATGAAGCAATTTTAATCCAAAAAGAATCTAACGATATTTAATCATGCCTAATGCATCAGTTTCAGTTTTAATTGGCGCAGAGCTTGGTAAATCATTTAAAGGCACTTTCGGATCTGCAAATAAGCAATTGTCCTCTCTTGGCTCTGCTATCAAAAAAGTTTCTGATAAAGCAAACCAAATTGAGGCTTTTAGAAATTCATCAAGAGCTACCAAAGAAGCTAGTATTGCATATCGTGATGCCAAACAAAAGTTAGATTCTTTATCAAAAGAAATTGCAAATTTATCAATTTCTTTATCCTTCTTTTTTGCAACTGACAGCCCATCAAAGCAGTTACAAAATAATTTTAGAAAAGCCAAAAGATTAGCTGATCAAACAAAAAAATCTTTTCTTGAAACTGCTAGCTCTACAAGGCAGATGGGAAAAGCTCTTCGCTCTGGTGGAATTGATATTAAAAATTTTAACTCTGAGCAGGCAAAATTAAGCAAAAATCTCAATGTTTTAAAAAGAAGGCAATCAGCTCTACAAAATAATCAAAATGCTAAGGATAAGAATTTAAGCAATAGAGCAAATTATCGCTCGCAAATGGTTGATGCTGTAGCTCTTGGTGGAGTTTTATATTCAGCAGTAAAGCCATCTGTAGATTTTGAATTAGCGATGGCAAAAGTTGGCGCTATTACCAATGAAGCAAAGAGATAGCAAAGGATTTAAAGCTTTAACAAAACAAGCAAGAGAACTTGGCAGAACTACTCAATATACCGCATCTCAGGCAAGTGAAGCCATGCAATTTCTTGGTATGGCAGGTCTTAATACCAATCAAATTTTAGCCGCAACCCCATCTGTATTAAATCTAGCAATTGCTGGAAATATGGATTTAGGAAGAACTGCAGATATTGCCTCAAATATTCTAACCGGCTTTAACATGGAAGCGGAAAGAACTGGCGAAGTAGCTGATATTTTAGCTCAAGCATCACGATCAACAAATGTGAATGTTGAGATGCTTGGTCAAACTATGAAATTCATTGCTCCTGCTGCTGCGGCAGTTGGTGGTACCTTATCTGAAACTGCAACTTTAGCAGGAGTTCTTGGTGACGCTGGTATTCAAGCTACTATGGCAGGAACAATGCTTAGATCAACATATTTGAGATTAGCCGCTCCTGCAAAAGCTGGAGCTAAAGCTTTGGGTCAGATGAGGAATGAAATGGGAATAAGTGCTGAAGAAATGCCTGATGTTGCCAAAGAGGCTCTACTTGCTCAAAAAAGATTATCTGGTCTTGGAGTTAAAATCTTTGAAAATGGCAAAATGAGATCAATGGTTAGCATTTTAAAAGAAATGCATCACGCAACCAAAAATCTAGCTGACGATGAAAAGCTATCAATAATCAAAGATATTTTTGGAACTAGATCAACTGCAGGCGCTTTGGCTATTTTTAAGTCGGTAGAAACCGGCAGATTAGATGAGGTAGAGGAAAAAATTAAAACGTCCAATGGTGCGACCAAGGAAATGGCTGATAGACTAAAAAATACCACATCAGGTGCATTTAAAGAATTTGCCTCTGCTATTGAATCGGTGGGAATTTCTATTGGATCAGTTCTTTTGCCGGCATTTGCATCAATTGCCAAAACTGCAACAAATGTTGCAGGACGAGTAAGTATTTTTGCAGAGAAATTTCCGGTTTTAACCAAATATCTCGGTTTAGCAATTGCTGGAATGATTAGCTTTAAAGTAGCTTCTGTTGGTATGGGGTTTGCATTTACTTTTTTAAAAGGTGGATTCCTATCAGCTAAAGGAGCATCACTTGCTTACAAAACTGCTATGACCTTGCTGAGCTTTTCCATTCCAAAAGTGATTCTTGGAATTAAGGCTCTTGGCGTTGCAATAATGAGCAATCCAATTGGGCTAATAATTGGTGGAATTGCAATTGCAGCAGGATTATTGATTAAGAATTGGCTACCAGTTGGAGAGTTTTTTAAGAATTTATTTAGTGGAGTAATTGGCTATGTCAAAAAAGCCTTTGAATGGGTTAGTAAATTATTAAAACCACTAAAAACAGTTGCTGGAGTTGTTGGTAAAGGCATCAAATCATTAACAGGGATATTCTCTGATGATGAGGCAAATAATCAAAGCCAAATTGGTGCTACGATTAAAGACTTGGAATCTGATAATTCTGATTTTAGCAAGATAATTGAAACCAGTAATATTTCTAATATTGCTGGTAGCAACTCAAATTCTAATATTTCAATTTCTGCTCCAATTACCATTAACGCCCACACTAACGCCGATGAAAAAACCATCGCAAATCAGGTAAAAATAGCAATTGATGAAGTGATGCATAAATTTGCAGTAAGAAAGCAGGCATTAAATTTTGATTAGGAAGTTATGGCACTCGATTTCTTTAAAAATATCAGCTCCAAATTAACAGTTAACAGCCTGCTTAAAGTTGATATGATGCTTTTACTTGGTGCTTATCGCTTTGCCATCAAAAGCTCAGCATATCAAACACTTAAAAGACAAAGCGAATATCGTTGGCAGGAAATTAACAGAATTAATGCCAACCCAACTTTACAATTTACTGGCTTTGGCGTTGAAACCATTGATCTTGAAGGAGTTATTTATCCTCATTTTAAGGGAGGATTAAAACAAATAACTTTGATGAGAGCTCAGGCAGGACTTGGTAAACCTCTATTTCTTGTTTCTGGCAATGGCTTTGCCTTTGGTAGATGGTGCATTGTTAAAATCACTTAAAATCAAATTAATTTCTTAAATGATGGAGCTCCAAGGAAAATTGAATTTTCTATTAGCTTGAAGCGATATGGCGAAGATCAAAAAAGAGGAGTTAAAGGTATTATTCAAAATGTTGTAAGTAGCTTATGAGTATTATCTATCTTACGAAAGACGGTGATGTTTTGGATCAAATTTGTCAAAATTATTATGGTAAAACTAGCAAAATTGTTGAGCAGGTAATTGAGGCTAATCCTCATATTGTAGAGCTTGAGCCAGTATTTGAGGCAGGAATCAAAATCACTCTACCGGATATTATCGAAGAAAAAGAATCTGAAACAATAAAACTCTGGTCTTAGAAAAAATTCATGAAAGCAATATTTAAAATTGAAGCTGATGATAAGGATATCACTGATATTTTATCAACCAGACTGATTTCTTTAAATATTAGCGATGAGACTGGGTTAGTTTCTGATAAAGCAGAGATTCTTTTAGATAATCGAGATAATATTTTGGATATTCCACCCAGAGGAACAGTGCTAAAAATTTATCTGGGCTATGATAAAGAAAATCCATCCTTAATGGGTAGTTTTATTGTTGATAATATCAGCCTTTCATCTCCTCCAAGTAAACTTAGAATTATTGCCAAAGCTAGCTATGGTAATGATAAAAATTTAAGCAACAAAATCAGATCACCAAAAAGCAGATCATGGCATGAATATAGTCTGGTTGGCATAATTTCTAAAATCGCAACTGAGCATAAATTTGAGAGCCTAATTGATGAATATTTTAATCAAATTTATATCAATCATATCGATCAAACCAATGAAAGCGATTTATCGTTTCTAGTTTCTCTTTCTCAAAATTACGATGCTTTAATCAAATTCATCACTGGCAAATTGGTTTTTGCTAGAAAAAGCCAAGCTCTATCAATTAGTGGCAAAGAACTACCAGCAACAGAAATCTTTGAAAATCAAATAACCAACTGGCGATTAGATATTCTTGATCGAGGTAAATTTGGCAAAGTAATTGCTAAATATCATGATTTTGCAACAGGAGAAGAAAAACAAGTTTTTGCAGGAAGTGATGATCCTGCTTACGATATTAGATTCACCTTTACCGACGAATCAAGGGCTATCAATGCGACCAAATCTAAATTAGCAGAATTTGAAAGAGGTATCACGAAGTTAGAATTATCTCTTGCTGGCAATCCGAACCTATCTGCTGAAAAGCCAATAACCATTCCAGATATCAGATATCTAAAAGACAAAAACTGGATCATTAATTCAGTAAATCATGAGTTAAGTGATCAAGGATATAAATCCACTATCAACGCAATAGAAAAATTTTAAATGCTTAAAAAAGACGAAAAAGCAAAACAGATCTCCTTGAGCGAAATTGAGCTAGAA
The DNA here is from genome assembly GCA_038142525.1 of Rickettsiales bacterium. Taxonomy (GTDB): domain Bacteria; phylum Pseudomonadota; class Alphaproteobacteria; order Rickettsiales; family UBA1997; genus CAJQHK01. The sequence continues at coordinate 20,753 of JAYQKE010000005.1, read as the reverse complement.
GCCCTTTTAACGAAAGCTTCAAAACAAGGTGCTAAAGTCTGCTCTAAAAGAAATCGGCCTAGATGATGATTTAGCCTATATGGATATAGCAAATTTGCGTGAATTATTAAAATCATTTCGCATGGCAAAAAAGCACGCTTTTAAGGTTTTTATCAGATGGATGGTTTTTGGATTTATGACCTTAATTACAGCAGGATTCATAGCTCTGATTGGTGATAATATTAATTTTAAATAAGCAAAGAAATGCCTCAATTTGGAAGAAGATCAAAAGAGCAATTATCAAGCTGTCATGCTGATTTACAGAAATTATTCAATGAAGTAATCAAACATTATGATTGCACGATTCTTGAAGGTTATAGATCAAATGAAGAGCAAGAAGAGCTTTTTAATCAAGGTAAATCAAAATTAAAAGCTGGCAAGAGTAAGCATAATAACACTCCAAGCCTAGCTGTTGATGTAGCTCCTTACCATATAAAAAAACCAAATATTGATTGGGATTGCGCCGATAATTTTTACCTATTTTCTGGTTATGTTTTGGGAGTTGCAAATCAACTGGGAATTAAAATCAGATGGGGTGGATCTTGGGATAAAACTTTAGATGTTAGAAATAATAAATTTAATGATTTAGTTCATTTTGAATTGGTTATAAAATGATAGGTGAAAATTTCAAAATATGCAGTAAATGTAAACAAAGCAAGCCTATTTCACATTTTCATAAAATGCGTAATACAAGGCGTTATGATTGCAAAGAATGTCGAAATAAATATCTTAGAGAATGGTCTAAAAAAATCCAGAAAAGAAAAGAGAGCAAAAATATAGAACCAGGTATGGCATAACTCTCAAGCAATATGAAAAATTATTAGCTTTTCAAAACCACTCTTGCGCTATCTGCGGTAAAAAAGAACACGTCAGAAAAACTGATAAATATTTTCTTGTGGATCATTGTCATAAAACTGGCAAGGTAAGAGGCTTATTATGTCATAGATGTAATCAAGCCTTATCCCAGCTTAACGAAGATCCGTCATCTTCCTTGAAATTAATCAAGTATATTTTCCTACATAAAATTAAAGAAGCAAAGTATGCCAACAGCTTTTTTGCAGGCTATATGCAAGGAATTTCAATTATGTTAAATAAAGCAACAAATAATTTGAACCAACAAGAGATTAACAAATATGACCAATAATTTTTTACAAGACTCTAAAGGCAATAAATCCTCCAAAAGATTATGGGGATCAATATTACTAGCGACAGCATAATATTTTCTACAATATTATTTGCTTACTCACTTTATCGAGGTGCGACGAGATCAATAACAGCTCTTGGTATTATAAATATGTTTTTAATTTCAGGCGGTGGCTTGCTTGGCGTTGGCGTCTTTGAAACCAAATTTAATAAATCTTAATTATGAGAGTCTTAAGCGAATAATTTTAGATTTATTTATTTGGTTGCGCTGAACAACAAAGACGATCTTCCATCACAAAAGATGGTAAGCGAAAAAGGAATAAATATTAAAAGAAGATGCTCGAAGGATTAATAATAAAATCAGTGATATTTTTAGCAGGAATTTGCGCCATTTTTGGCTTTGGATTTTTTAAAGGCAAAAAATCAGAAAAAATTAAGCAACTTAAAAATAATATTAGCGATGCAAAAAAATCTAAAAAGAGGCAAATTAATCGTAGGAATAATAGCATTTCTACTGTTAAACGCCGGATGCAAAAATACGTCCGTAAATAATCTCTGCCTTTGGGCAAATCCTATCACAATCACGCAGTCAGAGTTAAATTCTTTAAGTGAAGAAACACTTCGCCAAATTGATAATTTTAATCAGGAATTTGAGGGAAGGTGCGGTTAGAAAATCAGCATTTATTTAAGAAAAATAGCACTAATTGACTTGATAGAAAAACCTTACGAAGTTAATATATACCTAGCTTTACAAGGCTTTTTAATAAAAAATATCAATCAAATTAGCTTATGAAAAATTCTGAAGTTTTAACATTTTTTAATAAATTTTTACCCGCAACAAATCCTAAATTTTGTGAAGATTTTTACAAAATTTTAAAAGAGGAGCAAATCAAAAGTAATCAACCTTGGATGAAGGATTTAGTTCTACTGGTTGATGGAATTAACGCCGATAATAAATCAAAAAATTAAAAAATAATGAGTAATTTAATTTACCAAGGCATTGTTGAAGATATTAGAAGCGATAAATGCTCTGATAGTGAAATTGAACAACTGCTGGAAGTTTTTACAAGAGCAATTGGCTATTTTACCAGTGACCTATCTGAGAAATATTGGGAAAATTTAAATGATTTTTTTGATTCAAACAAATCAGAAATTTCCAACTTTAGCCTTAAAATTCAAAAAAAGCCTAAAGGTTCAGTTTTTCAGTATGTCGGCGAATTTAAATCAGATGCCAAAAATCTAAAAATTTATGCTAAATCTAGTAATTAACCAGCCCAATCCTCAGCATTTAATTTCTTAACTCTTTTTCTGAAAATTTTATCAAATTTTTCGATATTCTCTTTGAACCACTTATGTTGTTCTTCCCATCTATCCTGCTTGGAAAGATCAAAATCATCAAATAATGCAATTTGAGAAGATGTTTTTTCAGAATTTTCTCTCCATTCAAGCTTACTGCCCATTTCAATTTCTATCTCAGACTTTTCCAATTCAAGCAATTTAAAGAATGCCTTTGCATGATCTCTATTTGTTATCCAAAGCTCAATTGCAACCTTATTATTTTGAGTTAATTTTTGCAGATAAATGAAAACCACTCCTACCAATAGCAAAAGTTTGCCAATTCCTTGGTCTTGGATCATGTGGTTTTAGCCTTGATCCTGACTCTCTTATAAAATCAACCAATTGTTGCCAATATTTATATTGCATAGCCTTGGTTTCTGATTCAATCCCTTCACTGATGCTTTTAGTCGCTTGCGATACTGATTTTCCCCAATTATTTGGCATTGAAATAACATTAAATCTTGGAGCATATGGAGAATCGCCAATTTGAAATAGCTCAATTTCAAGACCAAAAAATTTAAATCTTTTGTCAGTAATTTCATTTAACCAATCTAAAGATTTTCTATGTTCTTCGGTAAATTTTGATGCAATCCAAATGATAGTTACCGCTTCCAATCCTGATGCATAAGTAAGCAATTGACCAAGATGCTTATGGTCAGTTTTTTCAATTTGATTTTCTATTAAAACATAGGATTCATTTTCTGTGTTTTTACACAAAATATCAGCCTAAAAGGCCCCACATCTTTTTCTTGAGCAACTAATTCTAGCTCAATTCCAATAGTATCTCCAAGCAATTCAAGATTTTCTTCATTTGCAAGCCAAGGAGTAAATTCTTGGTCTTCAGATTTCCAAGCTTTCCTCAAGTCAATTTTTTTAAGTCTTTCTAACATAGTTTTATTCATTAAATTTTAATAACATTTGTTTTAAGGCTTCTGGATTTTGTGATAATATTCTCATCACGCTAGAATCGAAAGCCTTTTTAAATTCATCATCCGAGGCATATTTCTTGTATAAATCTAACTCCCTTCTTCTCTCATTGTTAACAGCCTTTTTAATCATATCCTCCAAGGCGATTTTACGATTTTGCTCGTCAGAATTGTTTAGAACCTTATCCTCATAATTTGGATCGCTCATCACATGTTTAGCAATATTAATGAATTTTACTCTTTGCTCTTGAGGTGTAGCATCCCATCCAGCAAAAAATCTTTCATTAAAATTATAGATTATTTGATCTAGCTGATCTTTTTCATTATTATCATGACTTCCTCTTGGATTTGGATTTTGTGGATCAATCTCACTTTCAGAAGAATCTAAACCAATTGCATAATTCAGTTTTACTCTTTCTAGACCATAAGTTGATAGATCGATGCTATTTAACAGATCATCTATTTCTTCATTTTCTTTATCTCTTACTTTGAGCTTTGGTATTAGGAATTTGAGATACCAATGAAGCATTTCCCAATCAGTGTTATTGAAAGGTACAATACAGGAAATTTGTGCATATATTTTGACAAATTGTTTTGCTTTAATTTTGAAATCTGCTTTTTGTTCCTCGCTTAATTCTTGATCAAATTTTGATACTGCATTATCAATCAGTGGCGACAATTCCTCAGCATCAGCCTTATTAAAAAATAATTGATTAAATTCTTTTACTTCGTCATTTTCATAAATTGCTGTATTATCAAGCGCATCTTTAATATCATGCAAAACATTAACATCGGTTGGCTGACTAAGTGAAGTTGATGTGTAAAAATCGTCAAAGGCATTTTTGATATCATCAACGCTATTGTAAAAATCCAAAATGAATGTATCTCTTTTGCCTAATTTATGATTACATCTATTTAAGCGTGATAATGTTTGAACAGCTAAAACTCCCTGCAATTTTTTATCAACATACATGCTGTGCAAAGAAAAGGCTCGTCAAAACCTGTTAGGAATTTATTGGCGACAACTAGAATTTTATTTTCATCTTTCTTAAACTCCTTAGCTATGTCATTTCCTGGAAAGCCATTTGCAATATCTTCATTATACTCAATTCCATCTACAACTTTTTTTTCCAGTAAAGGCCAAAACTGATTTAAATGGCAGTCCGAGATCTTGAATCGCCTTTCTAATGCTTAAAAAATATCTAATTGCTGATTCTATATTTCGAGTAACAACCATGGCTTTTGCTTGCCCCTTCATTTTGTTTTTCCATACCTTACTTACAAAATGATCAATGATGATATTTGATTTTACTTCAATGGTGCTAGCGTGGGATTCGACAAAGCTCCTTAGTTTTTTCTGTGCTTTTTTGGTATTAAATTCTGGATTATCTTCTATTGATTTTTGAATCTCATAATAGCTGCGATATGTGGTATAATTGGCAAGAACATCTAAAATAAAGCCTTCTTCAATTGCTTGCTTCATGCTATAAAGATGAAAAGGATAAAATTTTCCATCTTCTTTCTTAATTCCAAATTTTTCTAAAGTAGCATTTTTTGGAGTGGCAGTAAAAGCAAAGAAAGAGGCATTATTACCCATTTTTCTTCTATTCATTGCTTCAATAATTTTATCCTGCAAATCCTCTGGCAAATCTTCCTGTTCACCATTTGAAGAAATCACGCTATTTAGCTTGTGCGAAGCTACTCCGCTTTGTGAAGAGTGAGCCTCATCAATAATGACGGCGAATTTCTTATTTGATAAATTACTAATCCCATCAACAATAAAAGGAAATTTCTGAATAGTGGTAATTATAATTTTTTTGCCATTTTCTAAAGATTTTTTTAGCTCTGATGAATTGTAAGCATGGGCAACAACATTTTTAACCTCTGAAAAATTTTTGATATTTTCTTTTAGTTGCTTATCAAGAATCCTTCTATCAGTTACAATAATTACACTATCAAAAATATTCGATTTTCCACTTTTGTCATAAGTTTCAACCAATTGATAAGCAAGCCAAGTAATTGAATTTGATTTTCCAGAGCCAGCAGAATGTTGAATTAAATATTTTTTGCCTATACCAAAATCTTTAACATCATCTAAAACTTTTCTAACCACATCCAATTGATGATAGCGTGGAAAAAATAGAATTTTCTTCTTTTTACCAGTTTCTTTATCTTCTTCTTCAACAAGTTTGGTAAAATTCTTAATAATATTAGTTAGGCTTTTTTTAGTTAAAATTTCTTGCCATAAATAAGCTGTTTTGTGACTAGATGAATTTGGAGGATTACCTTTACCATGATTATTTCCTTTGTTAAATGGCAAGAAATAAGTTCCTTTACCATCAAGCTTGGTTGTCATAAAAATTTCTTCAGTATCAACAGCAAAATGCACTAAGCATCTTCCAAACTGAAATAAAGGCTCATTTTTATCTCTATCTTCCTGATATTGTTTTCTTGCGTGATAAATATTTTGACCTGTCCAAGGGTTTTTTAACTCAAAAGTTGCAATAGCTAGGCCATTAATAAAAAGCACCATATCAATTGATAAATTGATATTGGTTGCGCAGTAATGAATTTGTCTTGCAATAGAGAAAATATTATTAGCAAATAGCTTTTCAGAATCAGGATTTAAACTATTATATGGAGCATCGTAAAAAAGATTGAAATGGGCATCATCAATTGATAATCCCTTTTTTAAAATGGTTAAAATTCCATCTTTTTTAATTTTGCGATTTAGCCTTTCAATTATCAGTCTTTTATAATCATGACGATCAGATAATTTATCTAATTCACTTTTTTGTGAATTTTCTAAAAATTGCCAAAATTTCTTCTCATCCAAAGCAAATTCTGGGTTATAATCTTTATTATCAGAAGATTCATAACCACCAGCAATCAATGATCTTTCAATCAAATTTTCTAAAGCCTTCTCCGTTGTATCACTAGTTTTTATCATAATTAAATTTTAATTTTTCCTGTTACTGCATTTGCGATTAAAACCTGTTTAAATTCCTTTAGTTTTTCTATTTCTAGCTCGGTTGAGTTGATTAACTTAAGAATCTGTTTTTCTACCTCTTTTACAAAGTTTACTATTTGCTTTTGCTCTTCCTTGGGCGGAAGGACTGTGTATATAGTTTTCAAGTCATTAATATTAAACCTAAAGACCTTTATTCCAGTAGCATATTTCTTAAGCTCTTTTGAAAATACCTTGCTTGAATAGTAAATATAATTAGGATCTAGCAAATCATTATTTGGTTTAATTAGAATCTGCTCCCCACCTACTAAGCCAACATCATCTCTATTATAAATTGCCGAATGCCCCAAATCTTCTATCGTTTCAGAGGTTGAAATAAAAATAACATCGCCAAAATTTACTACTTGCGATTCCTTGTAAAACTCTTCATTTACATAAAATTCGTAAATCATCAATTTCATCAACCTTGTAAGTCTTACCATATTGCAATATCAACATATTTAATTTGCTAAATCAATTTGGTCTTTTTCAGAAAGTTGAATTTTGGTTAACAAAACGGCAAAGCGCAAATAGTTTTTTAACTTCCCAATGAACCGAATTTCGCCAATCCAATCAACTTTGCTATCCTTCATTTTAACATTAGGATCAAGACCTTGTGTGACTGCTTTTTGAATGATGATATCTTTTTGCTCTTTTAGAAGATTTATGAGCTTTTCTTTCTTTTCTATTGCTTGATCAATTTCAGAGGTTTTTTGGTCTAAAAAATCAGCAATGCGTGATTGTGTTGTTTTATCTGGAACTGATAACATAATAGAACTCATAGCATCATATCTTGTAGTCCATAAATCAGCAACTATTCCATGACCAACTCTATAAAACTCCTCTATAAAGCCATTGGATTTTAATAAGTATTGGCAGAAATTTGGGTTTATATGTTCGGGGCGTAAAACAATATTTATTAAAGATACTGAACCATCTTTATAGGATATACCACTTGAGCCCTTCCTATCTGAGCGACTATTTATTGCAAAATCTCCTCGTTTTACAAGTTTTCTTTTATTTCCATCGTTGTTTTTTGAAGCATTCTCTAGTTGATAAACTATCCCATTCTTTGTAACTGATAAAGCAAAGATAATCCTTATCTGAAACTATACTTTTTCTTTCTTTAAAATATGCCCTTAATCTCTTAACCTCCCATCCTTCAGGAATATCTCCAATCCAATCAACCCCGCTATCTACATATTTCTCATATTTTTGATAATTTGCTAAACTCATGATTTTCCCTTAAATTTTAAATTATCGGTCAAACCAACCAGTTTCTTTAGAAGCCCATCGCTTTGGCTTTCTATTTCTAAAATCTCTTTAGTTACAATTTCTAAGGAGCGAAGAGGCTTTGCTTCGTAAAAATGTTTGTTAAAGCTTATTTCATAGCCAATATTTGTTTTAGAAATATCTATCCAAGCGTCATCAACATAAGGCCTCACTTCTTTTATAAAGAACTCGTGAATATTTTCTTGTACAGGAATATTTTCAAAATCCCTTAAATTGCTGTCAGTTTCATATTCGATATATTCTCCTTCATCTTTACCTTTAAAATAGCCATAATCTGCTAGATGATCTTTACTACAACCAATTTTATCCATTAAATCACTTAATTGCTTTGATGAAAATTTATAAATTTTTTGATTACTTTGGCGCTATTTTCATCTATGAAGCTAATGCTATCTAAAATTTGTTTTTTGTGTTTTGGGGATAGTTTGATTTTTTGATTCTTTATGGTTTTTTCAAATTTTATTAAAAACTCATTATAGTTAAGCCATAAATCATCGCCAATAATTTTTTGTAGTTCTTCTGCTTGTTTCATAAGATCAAGTTGCTTTTGCCAAGACTGGGAGCTAAATAAAGATTTTTTCTGCGCTGGTTTTAATGAAATTTCTTCTTTTTCTAAATATTCCTCTATTTGCGATCTATAATCTTTTAAATCCTTAGGAACCTCTGAAAAACCAATTATCTAATTTATAGATTTGAAACTGTTTAATTTTGTTATTTTTGCCAAAGTTTAGCAAAGTTATTTTATAAAATTTTGTTTGAATTTATTTGATAAAAATAGCCAGAAAAGCTTGATTTATCTAGCTTTTTTGCTTATTATTGATATATTAAATTCAAATAAAATATATAATTATGGCAACCCAGCATTCATTTTTTTCATTAGCAATTTCTGGTAGAAAATTAAGAGCGGAGAAGTTTCTTAATCAAATGACGGATATTATTCCATGGCAAAGATTGATTGATAAGATAGAGCCTTTTTATCCTAATGGTACTAGTGATTACGGTGGCAGGAAGGTGACAGATTTATTATTAATATTTAAGATTCATTTGTTACAGCAGTGGTTTGGTCTTAGTGATCCAGCTATGGAGGATGCTATATATGATAGAATAAGTTTTCAAAAATTCTTAAATATTGATATTGGTATTGATAATGTTCCGGATGAGACTGTGATATTGAGATTCCGTCATTTATTGGAAAAGCATAATTTATCGTCGATTATATTTAACGAGGTAAATTCATATCTTGAAGAGAATGATCTTTTGTTGAAGGAGGGTACGATAACTGATGCGACATTAATATCTGCTCCAACTAGTACAAAAAACAAGAAGAGGAAAAGGGACCAAGAGATGTCTTCTACCAAGAAAGGGAAGAATTATTATTTTGGCATGAAGTCTCATATTGGTGTGCAAACTAAGGGTAAGCCAATTATTCATTCTATTGTCACGACGACAGCTAAAGATCATGATTCTACTAAAACAGAGGAATTATTACATGGTGATGAAACTTCTTTATTTGGTGACAAGGCCTATGATGATAAGGCAATAAAAAGATTTTGTAGGAATCACAATATATTTTATGGTATAACCAATAGAGCTAAATCTAACAAAAAACTTTCAAATAAGCAAAAAAAGAGGAATAAACAATTTTCATCAGTTCGAGCTAAAGTTGAACATCCATTTCAAATTATAAAGCATCTTTGGGGCTATAGAAAGGTTAGATATAATGGTTTACAAAAGAATACTAATCAATTACAAATGCTATCATCCCTTGCTAATCTCTATATGGTTAGAAAAATACTACCAAATACAGCGTAACAAGGGATAAATGTGTCTAATTTAGCCAAAAATGGTAAAATTAGACAAGAAACTAGAGAAATTACCACAAATAATGCCTAAATTTGGATAAAGATTGTTAATTTTTAACAAAATTAGCAATCTTTATCCAAATTATAAAAATTTTTTCTGAAAAATGAAAAAATAGACAAAATTAAATAGGAAAATCAGAGGTTCCTTATAGACCTTATCGCCATATTGTTCATAAATATAGGCCATCACATCTTTTATATTTGGAATAAATCTTAGTTTTTCTATATTCTCATCACTAAATTTAACCGCTTTTCTAAGCGGTCTTTCAATTGTCACTTTGTGATATCCAAAATCCCTATTATCAAAAATCTTGGAAATTTTATCTTGAGGTGCTTTAAGATAAATATTGGTTATTTCATCAATATGATTATCGCTTAATTCGCAATTTTTCTCACCAAGATTTTTGCGTAATTTTTGATAGTAATTTGAAGCATTTATAAGCTGTATCTTTCCTCTGCGATTTTCGCTTTTATTATTATTTAAAATCCAAATGTAAGTTGTGATGCCAGTATTATAAAAGAGGTTATTTGGAAGCTGTATTATTGCTTCAAGCAAGTCATTTTCAATAATATAACGGCGAATATTACTTTCTCCTCCTCCAGCGTCACCAGTGAATAAAGAAGAGCCATTATGAACTGATGCAATACGAGAGCCAATAGAATTGCTATTGCTTGACTTCATTTTATTAACCATCTCCATCAAGAATAACAGCTGACCATCAGAAGATCTTGGAGTGGCATCAACCATTTCTACCTCACCAAAGAAATTTCTTAAACTAACTTGAAATCTTGAGTCTATTACTTCTTTGCCATCTTTGATATATTTTTGATCACTTTTCCAAGATTTACCATAAGGAGGATTTGAAAGCATAAAATCAAATCTCATATGAGAAAATTCATCGGTAGCAAGAGTTGAGCCGAGTTTGATATTCTCTGGATTATTACCCTTAATCATCATGTCAGATTTACAAATGGCAAAAGTCTCTGGTTGAGATTCCTTACCATATAAATAAATATCTGATGTCGATTTAATATATCCTTCAGGATCAATAATGAAATTTTGAGATTCGGTTAACATTCCACCAGAGTAACAAGCGGGATCATAAATTGTTAAAACAGGAGGAAGATTATTTTTGATTGGATCAAAAATAATGTGAGTCATTAATTTTATTACTTCTCTCGGGGTAAAATGCTCTCCAGCTTCTTCATTATTCTCTTCATTGAATTTTCTGATTAACTCTTCAAATACATAACCCATACCAAGGTTAGTTAAGGCTGGCAAAATTTTGCCATCAGCTTTTTTAACTTCATTTGGACTGAGGTTTATTTCTTCCGAAACATATTTTTCTATTACATCGAATAAAACATCTGAGGCTACCATCTTTCTAACCTGATTCGCTAGATCAAAATTTTCGATTATCTCTTTTACATTTGGACTAAATCCTTCAATATAGGTTTTAAAATTTTGCTCTAAATTTGATGGATTGCCAAGAAGTGACTTAAGGGTGAATTGGGATGTGTTGTAAAAAATGTAACCTGATGCTTGTTTTAAGCCATCAGGATCAAGATCGGGTAAATCAGCATCTTCCCTTTGAAATTTTACCTCTTCAAGAACAGCTTCTTTTGTTGGCTCTAATAAACAATCCAATCTTCTTAATACGAACATTGGCAAAATTACATCACGATATTTTCCTCTTACAAAAACATCCCTTAGGCAGTCATCTGCAATCGACCATATAAAATTAACTATTTTGTTGTGATAAGTGTGATCCATAATTTATTTAGTTTTACTTTCTTTTTCTATCCAGGAATCAATTTCCTTTTTGCTAAATCGCCAAGCATTGCCGATTTGAAAACCTGGTATTTTCTTTTCTGACGCAAAGCGGTAGGCAGATTTTTCTGCGATTTTTAGATAGTTAGCCAATTCCTTAATTGTCATTATATCGTCTTTTTTTGCCATGAATGAGACAGTGCCTTGTTAGTTTGATTTAAAAAGTAATAGAATAAGAGGGAATTAGATAGAAAGCAAGAGAAAATGAAAATCTGTTTTTTTATTTTCTATTTTTTGACAAAATTGAACAGCTCTTCAAGGAGCTTAACCATGGCATAAGTATCCAATTTACAATATTCGAGCAGGTTTTTAACCAAGTTATTCTCAAGGCTTGTTTTGCCTTTGATAAAATCAGCATAAATATCCATGGCATCGCCACCACTTTTAATTTCTAGATCTTGGTAATTTAAGTTGGTAAATGCAGGGAGGACTTTTTTGATTGAGTTGGAGCTTTGTTGTTTTGGGCTATATATCCACTTTTTTTGGAAAGGGATCATTAAATCAATTATTCGATCATTTAGGCTTAATAATTGATTGGCGTATTTTGGAAAATCTTCAGCCAATTCTTTATTTCGAAGTTTTTCAAATGTTTGGTTATAAACGATGATGGAGCCATCATTTTGGCAATATTTGATTAAATTTTGAATAAAATCTTCCCTAGGATCTTTTCTGGGATCGCTATTATTTTGGTGCAAAAATTCAAAATGCTTTAATTCACCATTTGGCTTGCCTTGAATATGAAGCGAGAATTGAAAAGGAATTTGCTGATATGGTCTAGTATTCTGTAAGATTGGAATTGCTAAACTAAATGATTCATAATCAAGAAAATAGAGCGGATATTTTAGGGTAGATAAAAATTCACTTAATTTTTCTTTATCAATGTGAGTTCTATTTTCCTGATGGCAAATAATATCTAATTTTTTAATGCCTTTTTCATAATTATTTACATCAATATCATTAACATCATAAGAATTAATTTCATCGGCAATTCTCTCAGCGGTTGTTTTTCTGTGACAAACATTAAAAATTGAATAATCAGGGATGTTTTTCCAGCAATGTTTTTGGTATTCACAATCAAAAGGCTTAAAGCATTTATCACCAATTGTAATATTTGGCTGATTTTGATTATTTAAGATTTTGATTAATTCCTGCTTTTTAGCTTCAACTTCATTTTGCTTTTCTAGAACCTGATCGGTGATATCTTCAAATTTAAAAAATTCTTGAGGGTTTATTTTTCCTTTTAAGCGATATTCATTATTGATTAGCATTAGTAGGCATTTATCAATCTTAAATCCTGCCTTGGTGAAAATATGATATTGGAAGGCTAGATCATCAATATGATATTTTTCTGCTTTTGTAGAGCCTTTGACTTCAATTAAATTGAAGCTCGCCCCATCTTCATTTTTTTGTAAAATATCAATTCTTGCATGAGAATTATCATAACTCTCAATTGCCGTTGCTTCAAATATGATTTGATGATTTTGAGAGATTAATTCCTTGGTAAATTCAGATGCTTTAAAAATATCAAAATAATCATCAATTGTGGCATTAATTCCATCTTTAAAATAGCTTCTTGCTAACTCATTTATTTCCTCACCAGTTTCTAAAATATTTCTGGTTTTATCATCAAGGCCAGGTTTTAAATCTGGCTCATAATAATTTAGCCACAATGCTTTTGAGCATTGCTTGCCTTTGGTAAAATCTGTTTTTGATAATTTAATTTGCAGCGTCAATTTTTTAAAAAATTCATTAAATAAAATAAGTTAGCTTTTATGTTAGTTAAAAAAATTAAATAACATGTGCATTACTTATTTTTTAGGATAATTGTTTTCTTTTAAAAAATCTTCTATTCTGTCGAAAGAATTTATCAGCTCGGAATTGATTAATTTTACCACAACAAAAAATGAATGTCTTAACTGCTCGATTTTGGCTTTTTCTTTTTCAAATTCAGACTCGAATTTATAGAGAGATTCATTTACCTCTTTCATCTGAGATTTGAATGATTCAAGATGGTTTTGAAGAGTGGTTTTATCGTTCATTTTTTTTACCTCAATAAATGGTTAATAATGGCTTGCTAGCCCTACCTTCATGAACGCTCTGAAGAGAGTTGAAGTCAACTTGTTTCAGAGAATTTTTTGAATATTTTTAGTTTGGAAATGTCATCTCAAATTCTGTCCACCCACCCACCTCAGATCTACAAATAATTTCTCCATCAAAAGCTCTCATAATTCTTCGACAAAATGGTAAGCCCAATCCTGTTCCATCTTTTTTGCCAGAGGTGAAGAAGCTTTCAAAAACCAGTTCCGATTTATCAGATTCGATTCCAGGGCCATAATCTTTAAAATATAGATAATTGCCGTCAGATTTTACCTCTGTTCTGATTTCAATTTTAGCTTTATAATGAAGAGCATTTTTGAGCAGATTATAAATGACAAAAATCATCATATTTTCATCTCCTCTAAAAATAAAATCTTCATTTAGGTTGTAACTAACCAAATCCCGATCTTGTTGGTTTTGATATGAAAATTGTTTCAATGCCTTTTTAACCACATCAGAAATTGAAAGATCGGTAAAATTACTTTTATCAACCTCGCCATCTCTAATATTAGCTAAAATCATATCGATCATTGCCAAGCCCTGAGTTGAGCTATCAGCAATAAGATCAACATATTCTATTAATTGATTTAAATTATCCTTCATTAACTCACAGCATCCTTTGATGCCAGCAAGCGGATTTCTTGTTTCATGAGCAATTGAGCCGGCCAAACTTTTAACCTGTTCAATTTTATCATGATTTTTATCTATTTTGTTAAACATGATAAGAAAAATTAAGATTGTGAAATAAAATGATTATTGGTAAAATAATCAAAGCCAAGAATATTAGTATTAATACTAATTAACTTAATAGTAATATTAAAAGACTGACTTATCAAGTTAATAACGCATGAATATTATAATTAATTACAAACAATGCAAAGTCTGAGCGCTTCTAGACTGGAGTCAGGAAGATTTAAGCCAAAGGGCAGAAGTTGCCAAGGCAACCATCGGTGATTTTGAAAGAGGCGCTAGAAATTTAAGAATTGAGACAATGCAGAAAGTAGTGGGGATTTTTGAAGAAAATGGGATTAGATTTGAGAGCGAAGGGGCTAGAATTTTAGTAGAATTAAATCAATAAAAGTGGTAATTTTAATAATTCTGAATTCTATAATTTGATTTATTGTAAAATTTAACTCTATTTTTATACATTTTCAGAGCAATGGTGCTGTAAGAATCTAAATAATCATAGATTTTAATATCAGTTTTATCTTTATGGTAACGATTTAATCTTCCTGCATATTGAACCATCCTGCCTTCAAATGATAGTGGCAATCCTAAAATCAAAGTATCAAGCTCAGCAATATCAACACCTTCACCAATTAAAGATGAAGTAGCAAAAAGGCAGTATTTATTATCTTGTTCGTAGGATTTTTGCAACTCTGCTAAAATTTCCCTTCTGCTTTTAGCTGATAATTCACCATCTAATCTGAATAATTTTGCCTTGCAATTTTTATCTAATTTTTCTTCTGTTTTTTCTTTTAAAACTTTTAAATGCTCTTTACGATCAGAAATAACCAAAGTTGTTCTGCTATCATTAAGTGTGGCAGTAATATCTTCTACTATCATATTATTCCTATTCTCATTTTCGGTAAGCTCTGACCATAACATATGAATAGGAAGATTGTTGCCAGCTTCATCATTAAATCTAAATCCAGTTTCTTTTATAATTACTGATTTTGCTAAATTCTTCTCAGTTTCAGATTCCATATTATGAACAACATCACCACATTGATAAAATAATAATTTTTCTAATCCATCTTTTCTATATGGGGTAGCAGTTAATCCTAAAATATATCTGGCTTTTACCTGTTTTAAAATATCTTCAAAAGATATAGCTGGGATGTGGTGGCACTCATCGATAATTATGTGATCGTAATTTGATAAAAATTCTTTTACATCCTCCATTCTTGTCAAAGTTTGTAGCATCGCTATATCAATTTTGCCTTTTGGTTTTTTCTTAACTCCTGAGACAATGCCTATTTCCTTTTTATCAAAATCTGTAAATTCTAAAATTCTTGATTGCCATTGATTAATTAGTGGTTGCTTATGAACTAATACTAAAGTTGGCAATCGTCTTTTGGCAATTAAATGACATCCCATAACTGTTTTACCGCATCCTGGGGTTGCTACCAAAACACCAATCTCTTTTTTAGATAATTTCCTAACTGCTTGCTTTTGTGGCTTGGTTAACTCACCAGTAAATTTGATTTTGATTTTCTTAAATTTTGGTCTCTCATCAATGATTTCAATTTCTGCTTTAGCTTCTTCCAGCAATGAAACTGACTTTTCTAGAACTCCTCTTGGCAGGATTAGATTATCTTTTCTGATTTCTCCTGCAAAAATAAATCTTGTTAATGGGTAAGTTGGCAATCTCATCCGCATTTTCTTGTAAAATTCAATATTTGGAAAAGTTGCTAATCTTTTTAATTTAGTAATTAATCTACTTGGAATTAATTTTGTAGGAATGATAATTCCTGCATCTTTTTTAATGATTATTTTTTGCCCTGAAATATTAGTAGTTTTTTCTTGAGGGTCGCTATTTGAATTGTCATTTAGAATATTTTCATCAGTTTTTGCAAACACTACTTCTTCATCAAAATTGAAATCAGAAAATAAATCTGCTGAATATTTGCTGATAATATTTCTAACATCAAAATCTGAAAGAAGGTGAATATTCGATAAATATTGCCACTGATCATCAATTACATTTAGGTTCTTATCTAAAAAGACTGAGTTTCCTAATTCCCTTTTGTCTTTTTGCAACGGAAGAGCGATTAAATTACCAAAGCCTCCTTTTGGTAACAAATCTTGGTTTGGAAAAAATCTATCAAAACTACTAAATTTGATTATATGGCAATTTTCTTGAGCTTTTGATAATATCAATGTTCCAAGCTGTCTTGCTATTCTTGCTTCAATTTTTTCACTAAAAAATATCCAAGCATGTGCTCCATTGCCTGATCTTGATTTCTCAATTGCAACATCAATTCCTAATTCATTTGCAGATTTTTTGTAATTTATGACTGCAACTTCCCAATCTTTACCATCAAAATCACAAGCTATAAATTTGCAACTATCATCAAAATCAATGGCATAAGTTCCGATTATTTGTTTACCTCTTAAATGGTCATTTATTGCATTTTCATTAAGCTGGGCAAAGCTTTGATTATTGCAGTCAGAGCATTTGATTTTTGGCTTATTACAAATTCCTCTTACCCATTCATTATTACAAACTGGCGAATATCCCTTTGTGCCTTTGTTGTGGTTAATCCATAATTTAGGAAACACTGAAGTTCTGCAAACAAATAATCTATGAAATAATCTTATTTTATCTTCTGGAGACTGCGCAATTTTTGAGAGGATTTTAGCGCCAAGATAGGTTTTGTTTTGATTTTTACTTAATTCTAATTGCTCAAGATGTGATATTTGTTCAAGGATCGATTTTTTCTTGATATCTAAATCATCTAATTCTTTTTTTAATTGGATGATTCTTTCTAAAGTCATGAATGCTTGTTATTATTTGCTATCAAAGAATTTTCAAAATCCTGTAATTTTAAAATCATTTCTTCAAATTTTGGAAAATCCTTAAAAAACATCTCCTCCATATTTTTGTAATCCTTTTTAATTTCAGTAATTCGGGACTCGTTTGGAATTAATTTAATATCAGAGAATTTTTTAATTTTATCATAATCAACCCAGCTCTCATTCCAAAAATCATGTTTGTTTTTAACGACTGCTTCTAAAATTTCCAAATCATTGGTAGGATCAATATTTAAGCCATTTGCCAATATGGAATAAACATCATAATAATGTCTGGAGTAATTTTGATTGATTGGCTTTTCTTCAGGGCGAAGCGTTATTGAATGAAGAATTAATAATTTTTCGATAAAATTCCTTTTAATTGAAAGAGTATTAACCTCAAATTCATCAAAATAATCAGATAATATCTTCTTTGCATATGGCTGGATGATTTTTTCTCCGATGGCCATATTCCACCTAAAGCACCAAATTCTAATTTTATTTTTGGCTTGATGTAGTTGTAATTATTGTTTTCCAAGGCAATTGCAAAGCCATCTTCTGTTGTTAGTGCCTCATTATTTTCGGTTACTAAAATATCGGATGGAGAATGAGGAAAATTAAAAAATAAAGTTATGTTATTTTTATCCTCTTCATCAAAAAATAACCCATAATTTTTGCTTCCAAGATCATTATCAAACGCTGTTTTTAGAATTGGTAAAATTTCATTTTCTACAAATTTTCTAGAAGCCTTTCTGTTCCTGGATTTAACTTTATCAATTTTTTGCGATTCACCACTAATTTCCAAAACATTTGAATTGATCGTAATATCAACATCTTCTGAGAATCTGCCAATCGCATCATAGGCTTTTGAAAGGCAGGTACCACCTTTAAAAATAAGATTATTTCTTAATTTTTCATTAGAGAATAATTTTTGTAAAACATAGCAAACCCAAATATCCTTTTCGACAATATCAAATCTTAAACCCAAATCATTTGCCACCTTCTGAATTAGGTTTTTTCTTTCACTGGAATTTAGTTTGATAAATTTTTTCATCTATGCAAAGATTTAGTTTGTAGATAATGTCTGCCATCCAAGAGGAAAGATTGTTCGACATTTTAGTTAAGTATTTCTTATCAACAGAGTTTAATATTGATGCGCATCTATTTAAGACATCATCAGTAATGTTATTTTTACCTAAATAGCTTAAAGCATTTAAAATTAGCATTATTTTGCTTGGAGCATCAATAGGTGGATTAATTTTTGTGTGTTTGAAACAAATTATATTATTGCCAATTTTTCTTTTAAATGATCTGCCTGTGGTTAGGTAATTATTTTGAGCTGGTACTTGATTGGAAAAACCCAAAATATTAGCACAAACCGCACCAGAAGGAAAAATCGATACACCCAAAGAATGCGCAATGGCTTTTGCAATATCATCAATTGATGGCGGAATAATTCCAATATCTTTCTGGATAATAGGATAGTAATAAATTCCCCAATCAATTCTTGTAATAAAACCATCATCGATTAATCTGGTTAAATTCTTATCAATGGTATTTCTGGTTGATAGGTCAGCAAAATCTTTAGCACAAAAAACCCAGCCTCTTTTTTTTTGGATTTTATTCTTTGTAGGATTTTGTCTTTTATAGCACTCATAGCTTATTAAAAGTAATTAAATTAAAGTCATAAATATATATTAATATTTCTGACAATAAAAGTCAATAAATATTGCCTTGATAAGATAAGGAAAAGAGGCGTAAATTTTTCGTAAAAAGTAATTACCGCTTGTTCGGTTGAAAAACCTCTAAATAGAAAGCCAACTGGTATAGCCTTACTTTACCAGGATTCAAACCCTATGGAAAAAGTTAGTAATGGGATCCACACGCTGAGCCATTCATCTATTCTCTAACTCGCAAAAATCGGGTTAATTTCCAGTTTCATTAATAGCCTCTAGCCCCAGTGTTAGCGGACTATAAAGGCTTTTTACTTGCCCATACCAGTTGTTGAAATCCTCTCCATTTTCCTGAAAATTTGCCTATTTTTTACCCAAATTATCTCCTTCTCTCCATACCCAGTTGGTTACGGAGATTTAAAACAACCCTAGTTTTGCTGGCTTCGTGAAAAAATAACAAACTTTTGTGACCACATAGCGGTTAAAAAGTTCGAACTTGGTTTATTTACGGGTGGTATTTAGCCAACCCCCAATTGGCTTTCAGTGTTTTCAAGGGTTGCTTTAGTTCGAGAATGGTCGGTGGGCGGTTAAAAGTTTCTAAATTTAGAAATAAACTTTATAAAAATACTTAAATTATACAGAAATATATCGATTAAATTAGTTGTTTTATAGGGGTCATTTCTTTAAAGTTTTGCCTTATATTGTAACTTTTTATATAATTAAATAAGCATGCTCGAGTTAATAAATTTCTTTAATCATCCATTCTTTATTATTATTGGAGGCCTAGCTACTATATTAATGATAGCAGGCTTTATTTATAGCTTGTATGTGATCGCCAGAGGGGTTCTTCCTGTTTGGTATAGATTGGGAAAGGGTTTGTCGAAAAGGAGAATAGCAATATTTTCAGATTCTCAATATGGCAGTTTGGAACAAATGATTTCTGATTCAAAAATTTTTAGGAAATCAAATATTATAAAAATTAACAAAGACGATCTAAAAAAAGCTGATGGGGAAACTATATTTTTGGTTCACTGGGGCGATTATAAGGATAAAATTCAAGAAATTTTAACTCTTAAAAAAGATTCAACCGCTCTAATTATCTATGCCCCTCAAAATGAAGGAAGAATAGGTCAAGAGGAAATGGATAAAATAAACCTACATCGTAATTCAATAGTGGTTAACTTTAGGGGTCGATTATTAAATGATATCTTAACCTCTATGATTACCACCAGCTACGAACATAATTAGTATAGATATGTATTTAGATAATATATTACAAAAATATTCAGCAAGAAATTCTAATAACGAAGACATTGTAAATTTAAAGTCTATATTGCGCGAATGGGCTCATGAATGCTATATTGATATTTTAGATTCTGGTTCAAGAGCAAAGAATACAGCTATATCAATTTCTTCGGATTTTGATTATGTAGTCTCCTTAACTAGTAACTGTAATGAAAATAGCGGGGGATTAAAGGGAATTTATGATTCCTTATTCTCAAAACTTAGTGGTATTTATACTAATGTTTTTAAACAAAATGTATCTGTTAGAATTGAGTTGGATACTGGAAAAACAATTATAACATCTAATAAAGTTAGTATTGATATAACTCCAGCAAGGAAATATTCAGGAAATACAAACTATCATAGTTTATATGTTTCTAAAACTGGAACATGGAAAGTAACAAATATTCAAAGACATATATCCGATGTATCAAACTCAGGAAGAACAAATGAGATTAAGCTATTAAAAATATGGAGAGAATTAAACAAGATTGACTTCCCTTCAATTTACCTAGAATATTTGGTTATAAACAATATTCTACTTAATCGATCCAAGGCTTCTCATAATATGGGAGATAATTTCTGGCACGCCCTTAGAGAGTTGGCAAAAGATGTAGGAAATCCTTTATTTGCAAGAATCACTGACCCTTCCAACACAAACAATATCCTCTCAGAGAGCTTAACTAATGCAGAAAAGAATTTAATTATAAAGCAAGCTAAAAACTCAATTAATCATAACGATTG
>JAYQKE010000004.1:0-38678 GCA_038142525.1 Rickettsiales bacterium | reverse complement strand
AAGTCAGATCTAAACCTGCTACCACTAAGAGTGCATAGCGAGGAAACTCTCAGAGGACATTTATTTTTACTATTTTTATTATCTTACTTTTTTATGAAAATTCATCAGAAATTAAACAAAGAATTTACTGTGGATCAAGCATTTATTATACTTTCGGCACAAAAGGCAAAAATATATGAAAAGCAGATATTTGTACAAGAGGCTACAAAAGAGCAAAAACAAATTTTTGAGCTTTTTGGTTATGATATTCCTGAGGAGATGGCGCGTGGGTAAAGATATGGGAATTTAAGATAAATACAGTAAAATCAAGGCTTTTGGGAGGTTTTTCTGATAAAATTGGGTAAAAAATTCTCTGTTTTGTAATTTTTTAGCATCAATTTAGCCAACTACCCACTTGGTTAAAATCTCTTCAACAACTGGTATGGAAATTTAAGAAGCGTTGAAACCACTGGTTTCAAGCGGTATAAGGAATATGAAATAGAGAAAGTTTGTAAAAGGATACAAACGATGTGGCTCAGCGTGTGAATCCCATTACTAACTTTATCCAAATGCTGTCACCCCTTGCCACATAAGGCTTTACCAGTTGGTTAAAAAGTTCGTGATTTTTCAACCGAACGAGTGGTAATTGCTTTTTACGAAAATTCGCTACCCTTTTCCCTAATCTCGTTCTAGTGATATTAGTTGACTTTTTCTGTCAGAAATATTACCATATATTTATGACTTTAACTTAATTACTTTTAACAAGCTATGAGTGCTATAAAAGACAAAATCCTACAAAGAATAAAAACCAAAAAAAGAGGCTGGGTTTTTTGTGCTAAAGATTTTGCTGATCTATCAACTAGAAATACCGTTGATAAGAATTTAACCAGATTAATTGATGATGGTTTTATTACAAGAATTGATTGGGGAATTTATTATTATCCCATTGTTCAGAAAGATATTGGAGTTATTCCGCCATCAATTGATGATATTGCAAAGGCAATTGCTCATTCTTTAGGAGTGTCAATTTTTCCCTCTGGTGCGGTTTGTGCAAATATTTTGGGTTTTTCCAATCAAGTTCCCGCTCAAAATAATTACTTAACTACAGGCAGATCATTTAAAAGAAAAATTGGCAATAATATAATTTGCTTTAAGCACACAAAAATTAATCCTCCTATTGATGCTCCAAGTAAAATAATGCTAATTTTAAATGCTTTAAGCTATTTAGGTAAAAATAACATTACTGACGATATCTTAAATAGATGCGCATCGATATTAAATTCTGTTGATAAAAAATATTTAACTAAAATGTCGAGCAATCTTTCTTCATGGATGGCAGATATTGTTTATAAATTAAATGTTGCATAGATGAAAAAATTTATCAAACTAAATTCCAGTGAAAGAAAAAACTTAATTCAAAAGGCGACAAATGATCTTGGCTTAAGATTTGATATTGTCGAAAAAGATATTTGGGTTTGCTATGTTTTACAAAAATTATTCTCATGCGAACAATTAAAAGATAGCCTTATTTTTAAAGGTGGTACTTGCCTATCAAAAGCCTATGATGCAATTAGCAGATTTTCAGAAGATGTTGATATTACCATTAATTCAAATATTTTAGGCATCAAAGAAAGTACAGGAACTCGCAAAGGAAATAAAAAATATACAGATAGAAATAAAGAAGAGACCAGAAATTTTGTAGAAAGTAATATTTTGCCAATTCTAAAAACAGTTTTTGATGAAGATCTAGGAAATAAAAATTATGAATTAGTTTTTGATGAAGAGGATAAAAATAACATAACTTTGTTTTTTAATTTTCCTCATTCCCCATCCGATATTTTAGTAACCGAAAATAATGAAGTACTAACAACAGAAGATGGTTTTGCAATTGCCTTAGAAAATAATAATTACAACTACATTAAGCCAAAAATAAAATTAGAATTTGGTGCTTTGGGTGGAATATGGCCATCGGAGAAGAAAATTATCCAACCATATGCAAAAGAAATCTTATATGATTATTTTGATGAATTTGAAGTGAACACCCTCTCAATTAAAAGAAATTTTATCGAAAAATTATTAATCCTTCACTCCATAACTCTTCGACCTGAAAATAAGCCAATTAATCAAAATTACTCCAGACATTATTATGATATTTATTCCATATTGGCAAATGGCTTAAATATTGATCTAACCCGTGATTTAGAAATTTTAGAGGCAGTTGTTAAAAACAAAGATGATTTTTGGAATGAGAGCTGGGTCAATTACGGTAAAATTCAGAAATTCTCTGATATTAAATTAATTCCAAACGAATCCCGACTTACCAAAATCAAAAAAGATTACAAAAATATGGAGGAGATGTTTTTTAAGGATTTTCCAAAATTTGAAGAGATGATTCTAAAATTACAGGATTTTGAAAATTCCTTGATAGGAAATAACAATAATCAGCATTTATGACTTTAGAAAAAATCATCCAATTAAAAAAAGAATTAGATGATTTAGAGTCTAAGAAAAAATCAATAAACCAAGAAATAGCCTGTCTTGAACAATTAGAATTAAATAAAGATCAAAATAAAACCCATCTTGGCACTAAAGCTCTTTCGAGAACTGCAGAATCTCCGGAAGATAAGATCAAATTATTTCATCGATTATTTGCCTGCAGAACTTCGGTATTTCCAAAATTGTGGATTAATCAAAATAAAAACACCAAAGGATATTCACCGGCTTGCAACAATGAGTGGGCAAAAGGTGTTTGCAATAAACCAAAAATAAAATGCTCTAATTGCAATAATCAAAATTTTGTTCCGCTAAATGAATATGTGATCAATGATCATTTGCGAGGAAAGCAAACAATTGAAACTTATGCCATTGATTTTGATGATAGTTGTAAATTCATTGCATGCGATTTCGATGGTAAGGATTGGGAAATGGCTGTAATAAATTATCAAAAAGTCGCAAATGAACTAGGAATTGAAGTTGCTATTGAGAAATCAAGATCGGGGAATGGTTCTCATGCTTGGATATTTTTTAGCGAAAAAGTTGAGGCAAGAATAGCAAGACAACTTGGAACATTAATTTTATCAAAAGCTCAAGAAAATTGTCATATTATAAAATTTGATAGTTTCGACAGATTCTTTCCAAATCAAGATTTATTACCAAAAGGTGGTTTTGGTAATTTGATCGCTTTGCCGTTGCAGAAAGATAAGAGAGAATTGGGTAATTGTGTATTTTTAGATCAAAATCTAAATGCAATCACCGATCAATGGGACTACCTCTCAAACATTCATTTGCTTTCAGATTTTGATATTAGAAACATCATTAGTAAATATTCGGCAGATCTATTTTCTGATTTTAATTTTGATGAGGAGATAGCGACAAAAACTGATGAAAATATCCTAAGAGACGACTCAAAAGAAAAGATTCCAGATATTTCGGGGCAAAAAATAATAATTACAAAAGATGCGCAAATTATTATCCCAACAAAGGGGATTCCTAGCAGATTAATTACTAAATTAAAAAGATTAGCAACTTTTCCAAATATAGAATTTTATAAAAAAATGCGGATGAGATTGCCAACTTACCCATTGAGTAGATTTATTTTTGCTGGAGAAGTTAGGAAAGATCACATTCTTTTACCAAGAGGTATTTTAAATAAAGCCACAGCCTTACTGCAAGAGGCAAAAGCCGAAATTGAAATAGTTGATAAAAGGCCGAAATTTAAGAAAATTAAAATTAAATTTACAGGTGAATTAACCAAATCCCAAAAGCAGGCAACCAGAAAATTTTCTAAACAAGAAGCGGGTGTTTTAGTAGCCACTCCAGGTTGTGGTAAAACAGTTATGGGTTGCTATTTGATTGCTAAGCGAAAA
Organism: Rickettsiales bacterium; assembly: GCA_038142525.1. Taxonomy (GTDB): domain Bacteria; phylum Pseudomonadota; class Alphaproteobacteria; order Rickettsiales; family UBA1997; genus CAJQHK01. The sequence continues at coordinate 34,833 of JAYQKE010000004.1, read as the reverse complement.
TTGCCAACTTTAGTTTTGGTTCACAAGCAACCGCTAATTAATCAATGGCAATCAAGAATTTTAGAATTCACTGATTTTGATAAAAAAGAAATTGGTATTGTGGCTGGCGCCAAGAAGAAGCCAAAAAATAAAATTGATATAGCGATCTTGCAAACTTTGACAAGAATGGAAAATGTAAAAGAATTTTTATCAAATTATGACCACATAATTATTGATGAGTGCCATCATATTCCAGCTATATCTTTTGAAGATGTTTTAAAGCAAGTAAAAGCAAGATATATTCTAGGATTAACCGCAACGCCATATAGAAAGGATGGTCTTGAAAAATTATTATTCTATCAATGTGGTGAAGTTATCCATAATATGGAATCAGAAACTGAGAAGAATTTAGATAAATCGGTAATTATCAAGGAAACTGGATTTAGATTTAATGATGAAGCGGGAAATAACTTGCCAATCCACATGTTATGGTCGGAGCTTACCGAGAATGAGGCAAGGAATAATATGATTATTGGCGATATCATTTCTACGCTAAACGACAATAGAGCAACCTTGGTTATTTCTGATCGCAAAGAACATTTAAAATTTTTAAAAGAAAGAACTGAGGAAAATCTTGATAAGAATTATCAAGCAAAATTATTCAGACTAGATGGCGAATTATCAGCTAAAGACAGAAAAGAAGTTTTGTGCCAATTACAAGAAGCGCATAATCAAGATGGTAAATACTGTTTATTTGCTACTTCGTCACTAATTGGCGAAGGAGTCGATATTGCTGAGTTGGATGCTTTGATTTTGGGGTCGCCCTTATCCTTCGAGGGAAGAATGGTGCAATATGCAGGAAGATTAAATCGTTATCATAAAAATAAGAAAGACATCCGGATTTATGATTATTTAGACTCCCATAGTGCCGTTGCTATCAAAATGTATAAAAACAGAGTTAAATTTTATAATAAATCAAATTACAAAATTCAAAATGGCTAAAAAACCTCGGAATCACTGGAATGAAATTAAGGTAGAACTTGATAAGCGTTCAAATATTACTGATATTGTCAAAGAATTATATGAGCTAAGTGATCAAAATAAATATTTCCTTGAAGCAAGATTTCTAGATTTACCAATTAATACAATTGAACCCTACAAGAAAATTATCATTAAAGCTTTAAATCCTGATGTAACAAGGAATGAAGATTTATTTATTGATAAAGCTCGCAGTGCCGTTGATGATTACGGAAAATCAACTGGCAATTTTAACGGCACAATGGAGCTTGCTTTTCTATTTTTAAATGAGGCAATAAACTTTTGTGAGGAATATGGTTATCGTGAAGAAGATATAGAATGCGCTCTACAAGATGTTTATGATATTACCATTAATGCACTCAAAGAAAACCAACTTTTTGCATTGTCTCAATTCTTAAATTCCTAGCACCTCTTTCAAAATCACCGATAGTTGCCTTAGCAACACGCGCTTGTTTAGGAACCTCTGATTTTCCTATTTAATTTTGTTATTTTTTCTGAAAAATGAAAAAATAGACAAAATTAAATAGGAAAATCAGAGGTTCCAAATAAACAAATCCTACTGGTGTTTTGATTTTATATCAATTGGTGTGATTTGGCTTATCTATTTTAGATTTATCTTCTAATAAATAAGGATATTTGTAATCTTTTTTATTGATGATTGTTGTCTTTTTCTTTGGATAAAGAGCTTTAATCTTTAGAACTCTCATTAATCTAAGAATCTTCTTGCGATTAATTTTATTATTATGATTTCTATCTTGATTGATTATTTCTGTAATTCTTCTATATCCGAAAAATTGATATTTACTCCAGATATTATGAATATCTTTGCATAAACTATTAATCTTAGAAATATCAATCCTAGATTTATAATAAAAATTAGATCTATTAATATCTAACAATCTACATCTATTTCTGACAGCTAAATTATACATATCTGATGATAATTTTAGAAATTTGATTTTCTTAGAATAATCTAACTGTCCAGAAACTTTTTTAAGAAATCTCTTTCCATTGTTAATTGACCTATTTTCTTATATAATTTATCAATTTCTTTATCCTTCTTTTTTTGTTCTTTTTTACTTAATTTTTCTTCTTTAGATAACTTAGAATCAGAAAATATATCATTACCGCTAGCTTTAAACTGCTTAACCCATTTATGTAATGTTGATTTAGCAATATCATATTCGCTACAAATCTGATAAATTGTATAATTTTCGGATAAATATTTCATTACAACTTTAAACTTAAAATCAGAATTATATTTTTTAATTTCTTTTGACATAATTTATTAAATTAAATTTTTAATTAACAGATGAAAAAATATTAGCATATTTTTCCATCTTCCAAATCGAAATTTAAAGAAATTATAGTCTATGAAATTTAAAAATTAATGGTCTGAATTTTAGGGGGCATTTCTCCAAAAGACTTGGAATTACAAAGCAAACCCCTTTGCCAGAGCCATGCGGAGCGATTAACATGATGTGTCTATAATCATTTGTAAAACAATATTTATTCTTTTGTAAACCATTTCTAACCTTTTATAGCCCAAAATATTTCTTTTGTAATTTGAAATGATGTTCAACTTTAGCTTTCAGCCAACTGATTTCCTCTTTTTTTGCTTATTTGAAAGTTTTTTGTTAGATTTAGCTCTATTGGTTATACCATAAAATATATTGTGATTCCTACAAAATCTTTTTTATTGCCTTATCATCAAGGCCTTGTCACCAAATAAAGAATTTCATCACCATCTAATAACCTCTGAAAAAGTAGAATTATCTAATTTATAGATTTGAAACTGTTTAATTTTGTTATTTTTGCCAAAGTTTAGCAAAGTTATTTTATAAAATTTTGTTTGAATTTATTTGATAAAAATAGCCAGAAAAGCTTGATTTATCTAGCTTTTTTCTTATTATTGATATATTAAATTCAAATAAAATATATAATTATGGCAACCCAGCAATCATTTTTTTCATTAGCAATTTCTGGTAGAAAATTAAGAGCGGAGAAGTTTCTTAATCAAATGACGGATATTATTCCATGGCAAAGATTGATTGATAAGATAGAGCCTTTCTATCCTAATGGTACTAGTGATTACGGTGGCAGGAAGGTGACAGATTTATTATTAATATTTAAGATTCATTTGTTACAGCAGTGGTTTGGTCTTAGTGATCCAGCTATGGAGGATGCTATATATGATAGAATAAGTTTTCAAAAAACTTCTTAAATATTGATATTGGTATTGATAATGTTCCGGATGAGACTGTGATATTGAGATTCCGTCATTTATTGGAAAAGCATAATTTATCGTCGATTATATTTAACGAGGTAAATTCATATCTTGAAGAGAATGATCTTTTGTTGAAGGAGGGTTTCAAATCGATAACTGATGCGACATTAATATCTGCTCCAACTAGTACAAAAAACAAGAAGAGGAAAAGGGACCAAGAGATGTCTTCTACCAAGAAAGGGAAGAATTATTATTTTGGCATGAAGTCTCATATTGGTGTGCAAACTAAGGGTAAGCCAATTATTCATTCTATTGTCACGACGACAGCTAAAGATCATGATTCTACTAAAACAGAGGAGTTATTACATGGTGATGAAACTTCTTTATTTGGTGACAAGGCCTATGATGATAAGGCAATAAAAAGATTTTGTAGGAATCACAATATATTTTATGGTATAACCAATAGAGCTAAATCTAACAAAAAACTTTCAAATAAGCAAAAAAAGAGGAATAAACAATTTTCATCAGTTCGAGCTAAAGTTGAACATCCATTTCAAATTATAAAGCATCTTTGGGGCTATAGAAAGGTTAGATATAATGGTTTACAAAAGAATACTAATCAATTACAAATGCTATCATCCCTTGCTAATCTCTATATGGTTAGAAAAATACTACCAAATACAGCGTAACAAGGGATAAATGTGTCTAATTTAGCCAAAAATGGTAAAATTAGACAAGAAACTAGAGAAATTACCACAAATAATGCCTAAATTTGGATAAAGATTGTTAATTTTTAACAAAATTAGCAATCTTTATCCAAATTATAAAAATTTTTTCTGAAAAATGAAAAAATAGACAAAATTAAATAGGAAAATCAGAGGTTCCTTTAGTAATAATTATCTCATTACTATTGGTAACATTTTTAAGATCTTCTAAAATATCAGTAAAATCTATTTGACTATTGATAGTAAATTTATCAAGAATAGTTTTCATAGAAATATTTTGTTCTGATTTATATTTTCTAATTTCAAAAATAACCAAAAGCATTTCTTTGCCAATTTTAATAGAATCTTCATCAAAAAACTGTTCTTCTAATTTTGGCCAAGAGCCTCTTTGATGAATAGATTTTTGTTTATTTTCAAAAACAGCTTGATAAATTTCTTCGCATATATGAGGAACAAAAGGGGAGAAAAGCTTTAAAATATGTTCTAAAATATGATAGAGTGTGTAAATAGCGCTTTTTTGTTCAGAGATTATTTTATTTTTCAGTTCCTGCGTTAAATCTTGATCCTGATATTTAATAGCATTTAAACCATAGGCTCTGACCTTAACAATTTCTAGATAATTATCACAAAAATCATTCCAGAAAAAATCTTCAACTAATTCACGAGCTTTAGCATATTCAAATTTATCAAATTGCTCTTCTGACTGTTTAATTACTTCTTTAATTCGTGATAAAATCCAAAAATCAGTGATTTGATTGATATTTTTTGAATTTATATCTTCTAAAATTGTTGCTGGCTGGCCAATTTCGGAAAATAAATCAAAATTCATGGAGGCAAATTTGGCGACATTAAATAATTTGGTTACTAATTTTTGACCAATTTTAAAAACATCTTCACTATAAGCAGTGTCAGCTCCAAGATTAGAAGTTGAGGCCCAATAACGCACAATATCCGAACCTTTTTCTTTAATTAGATTAATTGGCGTAACCACATTGCCTTTAGATTTACTCATTTTGGTTTTGTCCGCTGCCAAACACCAGCCGGAAATCATTAAATTTTTCCAAGGAATATCATTTTGATGTAAATGAGCTTTAACAATAGTGTAAAAAGCCCAACTTCGGATAATTTCATGAGCTTGTGGGCGAAGATCGGCGGGAAATAATTTTTTATGACGCTCTTCATTGTCACTAAGATCATTAGAAATTCCACCAGATGATAATTGTGGTGAAATGGAAGAGGTCATCCAAGTATCCATAATGTCAGTTTCTGCTATAATTTCATGCCTTTCATAACCTTCTGGCGCATCTTTATTTGGGTCAATTGGTAAATTTTCTAATTTTGGTAAAATTATCTTTCCCTCTTCACCCTTACGCTTGGAATACCAAACAGGAAAATTTACACCAAAAATCTCTGACGCGAAATGCACCAATCCCAAGAAAGATTTTCACACCATTGTAAGGCACGAATTTTCATATATTCTGGATGCCAATTACATTTATTGATTTTATCGATTAATTCCTGTTTTTTATCCAAAATTTTAATAAACCATTGATTTTGAACTAAAATTTCAATTGCAACACCACTTCTTTCAGCACATTTGACGGCGTGAGTTATATCTTCTTGACGATTTAACAGATTATTTTCCTTTAAAAGCTCAATAATCTTTGCTTGTGCTTTTTTGACATGAAGACCGCGTATTTTTCCAAAAAATCTATTAAAATTTAATATTAATTCTTCTTTGCTATCTTCGCCATCAAAGAATTTATTATGTAATGAAGGGAATTCTAGGGTACCATTTGCTTCTAAAATAATTTTAAGATCTAAATTATGTTTACGCCACCATTTTATATCCATTTCATCACCAAAGGTACAGCACATTACAATGCCTGTTCCCTTATCCATTTTGACATCTTCATCTAAAATAATTGGCACTTTTACACCAAAAAGTGGGGTAATAGCCTTTTTATCATGAAATTTAAGATATCTTTCATCATCTGGATGAATCATAACAGCTACGCAAGCTGGAAGAAGTTCGGGTCTTGTAGTCATAATTTCCAATTTTTGATCACTGTCATCAATGCCAAAATTGATAAAATTCATCTGTCCCGGTAATTCTTTTTCAATCAAATCAGCTTGGGCTAGGGCAGTTTTATCAGAAATATCCCAAAAAACTGGTTCAAATTTTTTCTCTACTAAATTTTTATTATAAAGATCGATGAAAGATAATTGAGCCAATTTTTGTGATTTATCAGAAATTGTTTGATATTTTTGATCCCAATCGACTGAAAGGGCAATTTGATTAAAAAGATCTTCAAACTCAATTTCGGCCTTTTCAACCACTTTTTGACATTCGGTGATAAAATTTTCCTTTTCCATCTCTACCGCCTTTTTACCAATGGTTTTTTCAACTAATCTTTCAGTTGGTAGACCATTATCATCAAAACCCATAGGATAAAAAACATCAAAACCTTTCATTCTTTTATAGCGGGCTACAAAATCAGCTTGGCAATAAGAAAAAATATGCCCCATATGCAAAACTCCAGAAACTGTTGGAGGAGGGGTGTCTATAACAAAATTATGTTCCTTTGTTAGATTATCAGACCATTTGTAGATTTTTTCTTCTGACCAAAAATCCTGCCATTTTTGTTCAATTTCCTGATGTTTATATTTTTTTGGTAATTTTGTCATTTAAATAATTTTATTTCGAGAATTGGTATTATACCATTTCCCAACTTTAAAGCAACTTTTTTTAATAAAATACTTACTTTAATGAATTAATTGCAAATTACTCAGAATTTTTTTCAAAAATTCTTGCGTCATTTGTGTTGCTAATTGGAATCGGATATTTTACCTATGATTTTTTGACGGAAATACTGGATGTATTTTTCATAAAAATCATAGGTAAAATTGTCGATTATCAATAACAACAAAAGTTGCTTTAAAGTTGGGAAATGGTACTAATCGGTTAGATAATAACTTTTAAAATTAATATTAAAATAATTTTTTAATTTCTTGGGTGAACCTCTTCATAAATTTTAAATAATCTATTTTTATCCACCTTGCTATATCTTCTAGTAGTTGAAAGGCTTTGATGACCAAGTAACTCTTGAATTGATCTTAAATCACCTCCAGATTCTAAAAGGTGAGTTGCAAATGAATGACGAAGTGAATGTGGTGTGGTATTTTCTGGTAAATTGAGATAATTTCTAATATTTTGAATTAATTTTTGAAAAAGGGTTGCGTGATATTTGCCCCCTCTAATGCCTCGAAAAAGCGCTTCATTAGAATAAATATCAAAAGGGCAGTGCGCTAAATAATCATTAATTCTTTTGGTAATGATTGGCAAAATTGGGATAATTCTTTCTTTCCCACCCTTACCGATTATATATAAATTATCTTGATTTAAAATATCTTTTTTAGTGATATTTAGGGCCTCAGAAATCCTTAAACCACAGCCATAAATTAAGGTCAGGAGGGCTAAATCTCTTTTATTACACCAATCATATTTATTAAATTCTTTAATTGATGAAATAATTGAGTCAATATCAATTTTGTCAATTGCTCTTGGAACTGTTTTTTCTGATTTTAAAGTTTTAAGGTTTTTTATATTTGGATTTTTTATTTGATATTTTCTTTCTAAAAATAAAAAGAAATTTTTAACAGTAGAAGTAGCGCGAATTGTCGAACTTGTTGAAAATTCTTTTTCTTTACGAAGAATTATCCATTCACGAAATTGATTAAGAGTTAGATTTTCTAGAATTTTGATATTAATTTCTTTTAAAGTAATTTTTGCAATTAAGCTAAAAAAAGAATTTAGATCATTTTGATAAGAAATTATACTATTTTCTGCCAATCTTTTTTCGATTTTAAGAAAATTTAAAAATTTTTTGGTAATTTTTTGCAATTCTTGATCTATTTTAAGCATAAATTGACAATTTAACTTATAATTAATAGCCTATTTTGAACAGTACCCATATTATCTTTAAAAAATGAACATGAAAAATATTCCAAATATTTTAACAATTTTTAGAATTATATTAATTCCAATTATTATAATATCATTTTATTTTCATGGTTTTGCTTCCAATGTTATTGTAGCTTTTCTTTTTGCTTTGGCAAGTATTACTGATTTTTTTGATGGTTATTTAGCGCGATATCTTAAGGCTCAAAGTGCTTTTGGCAAATGTCTTGATCCAATTGCTGATAAATTACTAGTTATTTTGACTATTGTTATGCTTATTAATTTTAGCCATGGTAATTTAATTATTTTAATTCCTGGTTTAATTATTATTGCTCGTGAAATTTTAGTTTCTGGTTTTAGAGAATTTTTAGCAAATTATAATATTCAAATGCCTGTTAGCAATTTGGCTAAAATTAAAACAGCCATTCAAATGGGGGCAATTACCTTACTTTTATTGGGAGAAAGTGGTTCTGGTTATGTGATTGATGAGTTTTCTTTAATGATTGGGGAAGAGGTTTATAATTCTACTAAAGATATGATAATTGATTATGTCGTTACAATTGGCGGTATTTTATTTTCTCTGGCTGCCTTTTTAACAATTGTTACTGGCTATATTTATTTAAAATTAGTAGCACAATATATTAAAAAAATTGATACTAAATTATAAATATAAAGTGATAAAATATTTCTTTACCACAATTATAGTATTTTTTTATTTATCATTTGAACTTAGTAATGCCAATGCTTCTAGTTTAAGAGAATCATTACAAACTATAGACAACTAAATTAAGCTTGCATTTTCTCTTATTCCAAGCAACATTTCGAGTAACTCTCTTTTATCGCTGTATTTATTTCTCCACTTCCTGTACCAATACTTGATTTGAGACCATTTCTTTTCAATTGGGTTAAGATCTGGTGAATAAGCTGGAAGATAAAGTAATGTGATATTGAATTTCTTTGCTATGTCTGCAATGGTTTCAATATTTTTATCAGCAATTTCTGCCTTTGAGTCATGATGAAATTTGGCGTTATCAAGTACCAGATAAGATCCTGACTCAATATTTGGAAATAGATCGTTCTTAATAATGGTGCAGTTGTAAAAAGACTTAGTCAAAAAGATGGGGTGACCAAACTAATTTCAGAAAATAAGGATTATCCTGATATTGAGGATGAAGATCAAAATTTTCATTTCTGGGGAGTGGTGACCAAAGTTATTCGAGATTGTTAATATGCAAAGCTATCAACTTCACATTCATCTAAATGAAAATATAGAAATTGAGATCGGTAAATTAGGTAAATTTACCTTTCCAATGGGTAATTATATCTATACTGGATCAGCTAAGAAAAATATCGATGAGAGAATCAAAAGGCATCAATCAAGTTCATCTGATAAAAAACTGCATTGGCATATAAAGACTTCTAAATGACAAAAATACTAAAATCACTGATCCAAAAATTTGATGAGGAAGAGTGCGCTTTAAATCAAAAAGCTACTGGTGAAATTATTGTTGTTGGATTTGGCAGTTCTGATTGTAAAAATGGATGTAAATCTCATTTAAAATATCTTGGTTAATTTCCCCATTAGTAAAGATGAGTGCATATAGGTAATCATTAGTGTCATTGTGCCATTATAGTATCATTTCATATTCTAATAATAGAATTTTAGAAAATGAACTTGATAGTTCATGAAACTACAAACTGATGAAAAAGTTTAAAAATCCCCTCATCAAAGGTTGGTTGAAATCGGAGAAATATTAGCAAAAACCATCCGTCGTTTAGATATCAAAGAAATTTTGCTATTTTTGACGAACAACTTGACTTTTATAAAATTTTTTTGAATTTCATTTGAGCCAAATAACCTGAATCTAGAACGTTTATGAGCAAATCAATTATTGATAAATTAAATTCAAATAAAATTTTCCTAATTTAATTTTGCAATCATTTTTTTTTCATTAGCAATTTCTGGTAGAAAATTAAGAGCGGAGAAGTTTCTTAATCAAATGACGGATATTATTCCATGGCAAAGATTGATTGATAAGATAGAGCCTTTTTATCCTAATTTACTAGTTTTACGGTGGCAAAGGTGACAGATTTATTATTAATATTTAAGATTCATTTGTTACAGCAGTGGTTTGGTCTTAGTGATCCAGCTAATTGGAGGATGCTATATATGATAGAATAAGTTTTCAAAAATTCTTAAATATTGATATTGGTATTGATAATGTTCCGCTGAGACTGTGATATTGAGATTCCGTCATTTATTGGAAAAGTTTAATTTATCGTCGATTATATTTAACGAGGTAAATTCATATCTTGAAGAGAATGATCTTTTGTTGAAGGAGGGTCACGATAACTGATGCGACATTAATATCTGCTCCAACTAGAATCAAAAAAGCAAGAAGAATAGAATGAAAAGGGACCAAGAGATGTCTTCTACCAAGAAAGGGAAGAATTATTATTTTTCCCTTTCTTGGCATGAAGTCTCATATTGGTCCCTTTTCAAACTTCTTGTTTTTTGCCAATTATTCATTCTATTAATGACGACAGCTAAAGATCGTACCCTACTTCAACAAAAGATCATTATTACAAGATGATGAAACTTTTTATTTGGTGTTAAATATAATCGACGATAAATTATTTTTTTCACAATAAATGACGGAATCTCAATATCACAGTCTCATCCGGAACATTATCAATACCAATATCAATATTTAAGAATTTTTGAAAACTTATTCTATCATATAACATCCTTTCAAAGCTGGATCATCTAAGACCAAACCACTGCTGTAACAAATGAATCTTAAATATTAATAATAAATCTGTCACCTTCCTGCCACCGTAATCACTAGTACCATTAGGATAAAAAGGCTCTAATCAATCAATCTTTGCCATGGAATAATATCCGTCATTTGATTAGAAACTTCTCCGCTCTTAATTTTCTACCAGAAATTGCTAATGAAAAAATGATTGCTAAATTTGGATAATTATTATTTTATTTGAATTTAATATATCAATAATAAGCAAAAAAGCTAGATAAATCAAGCTTTTCTGAAAAATGAAAAAATAGACAAAATTAAATAGGAAAATCAGATTTTCCTTAAAGATTTTAATTTGTGATTTGGCAAAAAGAACTGCACCCATTTGTTAGACCATTAAATCTTTAAAAGTCATAGATAATTTTTTTTTCAAGGTTCCTGTAGAAATTTTTGAATTTTCTGAAATTTTAGAATGGCCCTAAAATAGCCAAATTCGTAGAAATTTCTGGAAAATTATAAAATTTCGTATTTCATTCTATGGGTGGATTTTCCTATTTAATTTTGTCTATTTTTTCATTTTTCAGAAAAAATAGACAAAATTAAATAGGAAAATCAGAGGTTCCTTAACTAGAAGGTAGCATGTAGCACCACTAATTTCTAGACTTCCCAATGTTATGACAAAAATTTATGATAAGGAGGAGGATTTACCAGAAATATTAAAAGGAAAAACTTTAATTGCTATTGGTCCTGGTTTAGGAAAATCCAATTGGTCACGAGAATTATTTGATTTTTTTATGAAATCAGATTTGCCAAAAATTATTGATGCTGATGCTTTAAACCTTTTGAGCGAATCTCAAGAAAAATATGATTTAAAAAATGCTGTTTTAACACCACATCCCAAAGAGGCGACTCGTCTTTTAAAAAGGACAGTTGCGAAAATACAGCAAGATCGCAAAAAATCAGTTCAAGATTTATTTAATAAATATCAGGCTATTTCTATTTTAAAAGGTTGTAATAGTTTGATTTTTACTGGTGATCAGAAATTTTATTTATGTCCTTATGGCAATCCTGCTATGGCTGTCGCTGGAATGGGTGATATATTAACTGGCTTAATTGCTGGCTTTGCTACTCAAAATATTAGTTTAGGAGAATCTGCAATTTTAGCAACCTATCAACATGCTCTGGCAAAGAGATAAAATTAAAAGTAAGAAAGGTGAGATTGGCTTATTGCCAATGGATATATTAACCAATTATTATTAATTAAATATTCAAGATTGACAGAAGAAAGTTCAGCGATAGTTTTTTCTCCTTTTATTGTCGCTAATGCAACTTTTGCTTTAAATTTTGGACTGTATTTTTTTCTATTGGTCATATTTTACTCCTTAAGTTTTGGGTAAAAATGATGTCAAAAGTTTCTTAAGGGGCTGTCCAGGAAGTGGGGCGCATTATCGGAGAGATGAATATAAATGAGGAAGATTTTATTTTTGCGTGATACTATCCATTTTACTGTTTAACCTAATTCTGGGTTTATAGTCTTGAAAAGATAGGTAGATTTTTTAGATTTTCTTAGTAAAGTTAATACTGTAAATATCAAGTTTACATTGATATTGTTTAGAGCGCACCAAATTCAAATATTTAATAGATGATAGAACAAAAATTTTTAACCGATATTGAAAAAGAATTAAAAGATCTTAAGAAAGATGGACTTTATAAGGATGAATATCAAATTACTTCTTCGCAAGATGTAGTGGTTGATATTATTGATAATGACGGTAATAAAAAACAAGTTATTAATCTTTGTGCCAATAATTATCTCGGCCTTGCCAATGATAAAAAATTTTGTGAAATAGCTAAAAAATCTATTGATGATTATGGTTTTGGTACTGCTTCAGTTCGCTTTATCTGTGGTACAATGGATATTCATAAAGAATTTGAAAAGGAGTTGGCAGAATTTTTGGGTTATGAGGATGTAATTACTTTTGCTTCTTGCTTCGGTGCTAATGGCGCTGTTTTTGTCGCTTCTTTTCGATAAGGATGATGCTATTATTTCAGCAGATCTTAATCATGCTTCATTAATTGACGGAATTAGGCTTTGTAAGGCTAAAAGATTTTTCTATAAATTTGATGATATGAATGATTTGGAGGCTAAATTGCAAGCAGCTCAAGAATCTGGTGCTAAAAATAAAATCATTGTAACTGATGGTGTTTTTTCTATGGATGGTGATATCGCCCCTTTAGAAGAAATTTGTGATTTGGCAGAAAAATATAATTCTTTGGTTTTAGTTGATGATTGTCATGCTACTGGTTTTATTGGCAAAAATGGTCGTGGCACCATTGAAGATAGAGGTGTTTTTGATAGAGTTGATATTTTAACCACAACTTTGGGAAAATCGATTGGTGGCAGTGGTGGAGGAATTATTGCTTCTAAAAAAGCAATTATTGATAAATTGCGTAATAAGGCTCGTCCATATTTATTTTCTAATAATATTAGTCCAGCAGTTGCTAAGGTTTCTTTAGAAATTATTCGTGAAATTAAAAATTCTAAAGCAAAAATTGAAAAATTAGCCCAAAATACCAAATATTTTAGAAAAGAAATGAAAAAGGCTGGTTTGGAAGTGAGGCCGGGATATCATCCAATTGTACCAATTATGTTTTATGATGAAAAATTAAGTGCCGCCATTGCTAAGGATTTAATTGAAGATGAGGGTATTTATGTTATTCCATTTTCCTATCCTGTAGTACCAAAAGGTGAAGCTAGAATTAGAGTGCAATTATCATCTTCTCATAGCAAAGAACATTTGGATAAAGCTATTTTGGCTTTTACTAAGGTAGCTAAAAAACATGGTGCTTTAAATATTAATTTAAAGGAAAGAGTTGAAGGTTAGTATATTTGTCCCCACCAAAATGATCTTTTATCATTTTGATTCTTCCATAGAGGGATTTATAACTTCCGAGGGTGAATTAAGATGGTGGAGGTTGAAATCTTTAATTTGTTTGCTGTGGGCTTTATTGCTCCTATTTCCTTCCACTTCTTTTGCTAAAAAAAAAATTATCAGATTCTGTTATTCTAGAACAAAAAAACTCTCTAGATACAAATTATTCCTATAAAAACCAAAATAACTATTTTAATCAAATAAATAGTAATCAAATAAAAGATGATAGTAATAATATCTATTCAGATCTTAATTCCTCATTAAAAATTACCAAAAAATATTCAAAAATAAAAAAAATTGGTTTTGCTGGAAATATTAGGGCAAATTATGGCAATAATAATGATAAAAATGACCAATATCATGCTTATTTAGAAAAATCTTATCTATTTTTGCAGGAAAAAATTGGTAAATTTCAATTGGGAAAAAATATTCCTGTAAATAAAAAAATGGCCATTTCTACTTATAATTTTGCTAGAGGTTCTGGTGGAATAAGTGGTGGATATTTGCAATATTTAAATTTACCAATTTTAAGAAATGGCTCAGATCAAAATATTAGGCAAATTGCTAATTGTGGTGGCTATAATAATTCTGGAGATATTATTTCTGAAAATGGTGATTGCTCCAAAGTAAAACTCCCAAAATTTATTTTACTTCCAACTTCACCTGTTTCTCATGGTGGCTATGCTACAGGATCCTATCATAAAATTTCTGATAATAATTATAATGATAAAAATTCTAATAAATTGTTTGGTTTTGCTAATAATAAAAGTAACAGCAGAATTAATAGTGATAATAGTTTTGGTAATTTACATAATTCATTAAAATTAAATTATTACAGTAATAGAATTAACGGTTTTCAGGCTGGCTTTGGTTATACAATAAATGCTAAAAATGATCTAGAAATTGATCCAAATAATGACATATCTACCAATCTTAGAAATATTTATTCTTGGGGCTTAAATTATTCTAATTATTTTGATAATATTGGTTTTGCCACCTCTATTACTGGTGAATATGGGGAAATTGATCGGAACTATCAGCAAAATAATTTAAATTCCTATGAGATTGGCATGATGCTAACTTATTTTGGTTTTACAATTGGCGGTTCCTATGGTAATTGGGGTGATTCTTTAACTCCAAAATCTGGCATTTATTCTTGTGATTATAATCCAAACTTGACTCTTGCAAATCAAGATTGCGGTCAAAATATTACTAAATTTAATAATTCTTATTATTTAAATGCTGGAATTTCTTATGAATTTGGTCCAATTGCAACATCATTTACCTATTTAAAATCTAATTTTCAGAATAATATCTATCAAGCCAATGTTTTTAGTCTTGATTATAAACTAAAAAATCTTTAAAATCATATCTAGAATTAGCAAAATTTGATTTTGATTCAAATCACAGTAAATTCTTTAATGGATCTAATATTGATAATCAAGAATCTCTACCTTCATCGCAAAGGCAGATTGCTGATAATGATGGTTATATTATTTTAATGGGAATTTTATTTAAATTTTAATGTCAATTGCTGCTCTAAATTCATATTTATTGCCTTTAAAACAGTTTCTGGAAAAGGATGGGGTAAATGAGATTTCTATAAATGATCCTAAAGAATTATGGATTGAGTATAAGGGTGAAATGATTAAAAAACCCCTAGAAACCTTTGATTTAAACCATTTGAAAGATTTAGCTAGATTAGTTGCTCAAGCAACCGATCAAAGAGTTAGTGAAGAAGAACCATTGCTTTCAGCAACACTTCCTGATGGTTATCGTATTCAAATTGTTTTTCCTCCAGCTTGCGAAAATACAAAGGTAGTAATGTCTATTCGAAAGAAATCCGCTCTTAATTGGACATTGGATGATTATGAGAAAATGCATGCCTTTGATGCTATCAAAATTACTGAAGAAGAAAATAAAAATAACATTATATTAGCAAAATTATTAAAGGCGGGTAAGACAAAGGATTTTTTACAAAGAGCAATTTTATATAAAAAAAATATTATTGTTAGCGGTGGTACTTCAACCGGTAAAACCACTTTTTCCAATGCTATGCTTAAATCTATTCCATCTGAAGAAAGGCTAATTACGGTTGAAGATGCTAGAGAGGTTGATTTAGATAATCATCCTAATAAAGTGCATTTACTGGCTTCAAAAGGTGGTCAGGGTAGGGCAAATGTTAATACCCAAAATTTAATTGAAGCTTGTCTTCGTCTTCGTCCTGATCGAATTATTGTTGGTGAGCTCCGTGGTGCTGAAGCTTTTAGCTTTTTAAGAGCTATTAATACTGGTCATCCAGGATCAATATCAACTCTTCATGCCGACACTCCACAAATGGCTTTAGAACAATTAAAATTAATGGTTATGCAAGCGAATTTAGGTATGTCACCTGATGAAATTTTAAAATATATTAAAAATGTGGTAGATATTGTGGTACAATTAAAGAGGGGTGAGAAAGGTGTGAGATTTGTTTCTAATATTTACTTTAGATATCTTGAAGATGAAATTTAGTTATTTTATCTATCTTGATCACAATATTCAAAAATAATTTTTTACAAAAAATGGCTATTAATTCAAAATTTTTTAAAAAACAGCAAGAATCTATAACTTTAGAAGAAATCCTAAAATTAACAGATTCTATATTAGAGGATGGTCAGGAAAATCATCTAAAAGATAGAATTTTTGAAGTTGCCACCTTAGATCAAGCTAATATTGGTGAAATTTCTTTTCTACATTCAGCTTCTTATCTTCCTTTTCTAAAAGAAAGTAAAGCTAGCTATTGTTTTATGGAAAAAAAATATCTATCCAAAAAACCAAATAATATCATCGCTCTAATTTCTGATGATCCATATTTTTCCTATAGTCAGTTAATAGCAAATCTTTATCAGGAAAATATCTCCTATCAGCAGAAATCAGCAAAAGATATAAAAATTGGTAAAAATGTAACTATCATGCCCAATGTCTATATTGGTAAAAATGTAACAATTGGCGATAATGTAACCATTGATGCTAATAGCTATATTGGCGACAATGTCACTATTGGTAATAATACTATTATTAAATCACTTTCTAATATTTCATTTGCCGAAATTGGCAATAATTGCTTTATTAATACAGGTGTAAAAATTGGTCAGGACGGCTTTGGCTATGTCCATAATAAGGGAATTAATCATAAAATTTTACAATTAGGATTAGTAAGAATTGGCAATTATGTTGATATTGGCGCCAATTCCTGTATTGATCGCGGTGCAATTAGCGATACTATTATCTCTGATCAAGTCAAAATTGATAATTTGGTACAAATTGCTCATAATGTTGAGATTGGTCAAGGAACTGTTATTGCTGGTCGCTCTGCTCTTGCTGGTAGTTGTAAAATTGGTCGCTTTGTTCAAATTGGAGGGCATGCTTCAATTTCTGGTCATTTGAAGGTTGGTGATGGCGCAAAGATTGCTGGAAAAAGCGGTGTTATTAAAGATGTTGCTCCAATGCAGGTGATGGCTGGAATTCCTGCAGTGCCGATTAAGGATTGGCATAGATCTAATATCAAGATACAACAATTAATTAATCGACCTTAAAAAACTGATAAATATTGACACATAAAGGTTTTTTTAATCATGTCATCCAAATAGTCTATTTTTTTCTTTCTAGAATTTTTGCCATATTTTCTTAATTCTTTTTAAGAATTCTTTCAATATTGGGCATAGTCTTTTGTCCATAAAAGTAGCAAATAACTGATATTACGGACATTCCGATTGTCTTCTTGAAAATACAAACCTTTTTATTAGTCAAGATGATCTTTGATGATCTCAATAGGGGTTAATTTGATATTTATTATTTAATATTATCCAAATAAAATCATTCAGATTTTTTATCTTTGAATTTCCTAGCTTACTTTTTTGTCAAGCTGTTTATTTGCAAAAAAATGAAATAATTATCTTTACTATTTTGTCTTAAATTTAGATAATCGATGCATATGAATGATGGTAGTTGAACCCTATGATTCCGGTGTTTTTTATGGGTTTTTATTCTTTTAATTTTCAAATTTATTTAGATGTCTGTTAAGAATGTTACGGCTGAATATGCCTTTAAAAATTTGACCAAAAAAACTTCTATTTTGGTTGATGTTAGAACTAATGAAGAACTTAATTTTGTTGGATTTCCTGATTTATCTTCTATCGATAAAAATCCAATTTTTATTCCTTGGAGAATTTTGCCAGATATGTCTATAAATGAAAATTTTGAACCAGATTTGATTGATAAGATTAAAGAAATTACTGATCAGAAAGAATCTGAAATAGATTTATTCTTTTTATGTAGAAGTGGTGCTAGATCTATGGAAGCTGCTCTTTTTATGTCTGATCTGGGCTATAATTGCTTTAATATTGAAAAAGGTTTTGAAGGTGATTTAGATGCCAATAGTAAGAGATCTAATATTAATGGTTGGAAGTTTAGTAATAATCCTTGGAGACAGAAATAGATGATAGAAGGTAATAAAATAAATTTAGATAAAAAAGAACTTTTTTGGAAGAAGGTCAAATTACAATTTCAGAATTATTTTGATTATGAGATTTATGAAAGGTGGATTTCTAAAGTTAAAATATTCTCATTATCAGGGGAAGAAGTTGTTTTTTCTGTATCTTCAAAATTTTTGCGTGATTGGATTATGCGTGAATATTTTGATATCATTAAGGATGCGGTTACTTCTATTGATTCTAATATCAAAATATTTTCTTTGATTTATGTTGAAGATGATAAAAAAATCTTACCCAAAGAAAATAATTCAAATCCTAAAGTTACTAATTTAACTAAATATGACAATGTTTTTGCCTTTGGTACTGATCTTAATGAGAAATTTACCTTTGATAATTTAGTTGTCGGTGATTTTAATAAATTAGCCGTTGGAGCAAATAAAATGATAGCTTCAGACCAAAATAAATCATTTAGCCTATCTGATATTAATCCTTTATTTCTTTATGGCTCTGTTGGTTTGGGTAAAACTCATATTGGCCAGTCTGTTGCTTGGAAAATAAAAGAAGAATGTAAAAATCAGAATGTAATTTATTTATCTGCAGAAAGATTTGTGCATCATTTTGTAAAATCTATTAGAGATAAAACTGTCATGGATTTTAAAGAACAATTTAAGAATATTGATGTTTTAATTATTGATGATGTACAATTTATTGCTAAAAAACAGGGGACACAAGAAGAGATGCTTCATGTAATTAATAATTTAATTGAAAATAAAAAGAAGGTTATTTTAATTTGTGATAAATGTCCTAGTGATATTAATGATATTAGCGATAAATTTAGATCTAGAATTTCTGGTGGCATGGTAATTGATTTAAAATTACCAAATTATTCAAATAGGTTAGAAATTTTAAGAAAAAAACTTGTTGGTTTAGGGGTTGAAGTTAGGGATGATGTTTTGGAATTAATAGCAACTAAGATTAGTTCTAATATCAGGGATTTAGAAGGTGCGCTAAAAAAATTAGTTGCTAATCATATCATAGTTAATGAAGAGATTAACTTGCAAAATGCTAAAAATATTCTATTAGACTTTTTTAAAAATAGTCAGGCCAATATTAGCTTAAATTCAATTCAAAAGGAAGTTGCTAAATTTTTTGATATTAGAATTTTAGATTTAAAATCTAACTCTCGTAATATTAAGATAGCCAGAGCAAGGCAAATCGCTATGTTTTTGATAAAAAATATGACCGATATGAGTTTAGCTGAAATTGGTAAAGAATTTAATAAAAATCATGCAACCGTTATTTATGCTTGCAAAAAAATAGAAGAATTAATGTTCCAAGATCAGGTTTTTCTTACCAATATAAAAGAGATTGAAAATAGAATTGGTAATATCTAAGATATGTTTTGTTTGTTTAAAAGACTTTCGCATAACTGATATTAATATTTGATGAATGTTGTAGCTTCCTATATCAATAAAACATTTTTCTTTTCATCAAATATTTTAGCATTTTTTGATAAAAAATTTTCCAATATAATTGCCATATTATCTTTATTATTCCTATTTTCATGTAGCGATAGATCTTGTATTGACGCTAATGACTTCGGAGAATATAAAACGGAATATCTAACTGTTAAGCCTGATATTGGTAATCAATGTACTTATTCCCTATCAAGACCTACTGGGCCTGATTCTGGCCAAAGTAACATAAATTACTATGAGCCAACAGCTTCATTTAAAGAGATGAAGGATTCTGTAGATTTTGATAAATTTCTAGAAATTATCAGCGCTGAATATAGAAATTTATTAAATTCCAACAATATATCTGAAATTCAATATAGCAATTTCTTTACCATATTTTCAGGTGATTTAAAAAATGCTGATCATGATGGCGATGGTGCATTTGAAGATTATATCACGGGCCAAGAATATTCCATAGAGATCAATCAAAAAGATATGATTATCATTAATGATAAAGCAGATATAATTAATTCTCCTAATAACCCTGACTCTCTTAAGCTTAATAAAAAAGATATGATATCTTTTTTATATGGAGAATCATCAACAGAAATTGATAGAATTTGCAATAAAAATAATCAATTTTGTTCATTTATTCCCAATATAATAGATCAATATAAATGGGTGTCAAAATCTGCATCCTTAGATGGTGGTAGACGATCAGTTTTGGGGTGCATTATGGAGCAAAGAAGAAGATGATGGCAATCCTCGTGCCAATGATGATGGATTATATAGAAATGATCCTAATGACACAAAATCAATATTGGAATCAGTTAATAATAAAAAACTCTATATAAAATATCCTCCTCTTGATGTGTTTTTGCAATGCGTTAAAAAGGCTATAGATAAATGTAATTTGGATAAAATATCAAAAGAGTTAAAAGACATAAATTCTAGCTCTAGTAATGATAAGCTTGCTAGATCCAACTGGTACCAAACTAATGAATATAATAAGAATATTAGCAGTTCTTTATATATTGGACCTGAATCTAATATTTACATAAAAGCAATTGGTGATATTAATTTGGGTAGCAATTCATCATATCCAGATATGTTTGTTGCTTCATATTTATTGTCCAGTAATAAATCAACCAGTCTAAAATTACAATCTAATAATAATAATGATCAAGATTTTAGCAATTGGAAGAATTTTGTCCATTCATCAGTAAATTTAACAATTGAAGGGGTTGGAAAAAAGATGGTGATATTTATTCTATATCAACCTCTGCAGATGATGAATCAATAAAAAATTCCTATAATGCTTTATCAAGATTGGCAATATATATTGATGATTCTAACAATTCTAGTGCCGAAGTTAGTTTTACTAGAATAACAAACAACTTATTAATTAATCCATCAACCAACTACACTAGTGTTGAATATTCTTCTGATAATTTTACCGCTTTTAATTTTAATTTTAATCATGGTCAAAATTTTGGTTTAGATGAAGTGGATAGTAATACGGGTAATTTAATTTCTGCCGGTAAATTAAAAATGCATATTAATGATAAGGAGATATGTCTTAATCAAGATTGTAAAGATCATAATAGTAATCCTAAAGTGTCAATAAATAACATTATGTTAAGGAGTGGCGATATATTAAAAATAGATATATTAACAAGTCCTACTTCGTCAAAAAGAGTGGAAGTGAGTATGGAATCAATATTAAATGATCATAAGACTAAGGATATTTTTACATTTAGACATCTTAATGACGACTCTAATCTTGATCACTATATTTCTAATTCAATATCAATATCAGGTTTATATTCAATAGCAGAACCCGCATGTTATGACAATAAATTCATATTAAATAATACCGATATCTATCAGGATATGAAAGAAGAAGAAATTAGCGCCACTGATTCCAGAGTTTATCTAAGAAAGGGCCAAAGAATTTATCTAAAATCAAAAGAGGGTAATAATTGTTCCAATATTCCATCACTTACTCTTTTACATAAGAGGCCAGCTTTTTTATGTAAAAAAAGAGGGGATAGTTTTGCTATCAATAATCCTTTTTGCGCTGGTAATTCCAGAGCTTATTGCGTCTCAAAACCTAATGATGATTGCGTAAATTCTTCTAGTCAACATTATTGCGATATTAGTCTTGGTAATAGTGAAGATGCTAGAAAAATTGCTATTACTGAGATAATTAATATTTGTAAATCAGATGTTACTTATGATGAAACAGATCCAGAAAATATTTCTCATAATATTGGTAATTCTTGTATAGAATTGATCAAAAGCAAATGCCAAACAAAATATTCCTCTCAAAGCTCCAGTGACAATTGTAAAACAAGATGCCAATCATGTGTTAATTTAACTTTTAATCCTGTAAATAATTCTGGCAGATTAATAGAATATCCACCCGATAAGGTTGATATTTGTTATGATTTAGAAAATTACACTGGAAAAGTAAGCGATATATCGCCAAATATTCTGGGTAATAAGGGTGCAAGGGAGTTGTTTTTTAATGGCTCTTATGGAAATTTTGTTAAAAATGGTAGCTTTTTATTAAATCCTGATGCTCAAACTAGCGAGAAATATAGTGGATCATTAAATTTATCAAAAAAAGGGAAGGTAAAATTCTTGGTTGTTAATAATGAGAATCTTGATTTGCATAATAGCAGTTTATTTGTGGATAGTGATGATAAAATATTTGATAGCACTTCATCTAATGATAATGGCAATGGGTATCTAATAAAATTTGACAATATTGAAAATATATATAGCAATGGTCAAATGATGGAATCTTATTTATGCAAGACTCCTTCTGCTTGTAGCGCCCTTTTAATTAATGATCCAGTTATTAATTCTGTTGATAATAGCTCTATAATTGGTATTTCAGCCTTAGAATATGATCAGCTAGATGCAAAATATAAAAATAAATGCGTATCGCCACGTATAATAAATGGCTTAGATTCGGATCTTTATAGTGATTTTGGCTATTATCTTAATAAATTTGGTATATTAGAAGAGATGAATAAGAAAAGTGCAACTCACTGTCTTAATAATAAAATGCCAGATAACACTCATCAAGCCAGAAAATATTTCAGTAATGACAAAAATAAAATCCAAGAGACAGAATCTGGTTACCAGCTATATTTTTCTATCATTGATGATCAAGAAAATAACTGTATAATTTATAAAGATTCTCCCAGTAGGACATCTAGTGGAGAATGTACTAAAAATATAGATTATAATTATCTAGATCCTTCTGGCAACACTAATAAATGTAATGGGGTTAAGACTGAGAATCCATATTATATGGGTGAAAAAACAAATTGTAACAATAATGGTAGTTTAATATTGAATCCTCATTATGAATCATCATCTACTGATGCTAATATTAATATCTGTCCTATTAATTGCCAAATACAAAGTAACACATCTTTAGATAAAAATGTATGTAATTCTGCAATATCATTTCGATTACAAGAGCGTAAAATAGAAGAATATCTTTGTTCGAAAAATTGCTCTATTCCCACCTTAAGAACTGGTAAAAAAATAAGTTCAAATGACAATGATTCTTCTAATTTTTGTCAAGAATATGATATATCAAGATGTAATGATAGAAAATATTATTGTGCTGGTAAATTATTTGATAATACAGGATCTTATAATCTTGAAGTTAAGGTCAAGAATAATGGTAGATTTACTAGTCTTATTCATGATATGATGTCTCCAATTACTGATATAATTTACGGCTCTCCTCAAACATGTATTGAAGGAAAAAGAATATTAGATATAGAGGGTAAGTTAATTGGCACTTGTCACGAGCTTAATAATAATAATTTTATTTATCGATCTTTCCAGTGCTACAAAATATGACTTTAATGATAGGGCTAAAGAATTTGTTATATTTGATAATAATCATAATCCAATTTTAAAATATGATAATATTTTAGTTAAATCTGTATGTGATAATTGTATTAAGAATCTTCCTTACAATATAGCAATTAGCGAGGGTCATGTCTATCAATATGGCGAAAGAATTAGACATCCTGATGAGGGATATGTTATTAGGAAGGGCAGTATGTCAAGCACATTTTATAATAATGTCATAAATAATGATTTATATGCCATATTATTTAAAACTTTAATGGTTATAGCTCTGATGTTTTATGGCGGATCTTATTTGATGGGAATGAGTGAGTTTTCAAAGTCAGAAATTATGACTAAAATGGTCAAATTATCTATTATATTATTATTTTTATCTCCAGGTGGTTGGCATTGGTTCCAAAATATATTTGTATCATTTTTTGAATCTGGTGCTGATTATTTATCTTTATTGATGGTTAGCGCTTTTGAATCTGAAGAAGTTGTAGAAAATGCTAGGGATAGTGTAATTTTTGATCCAACATTATTATTTGCCTCTTTTGATAGAATGATAGCATTATTATCACCAGTTATTTTCTATAAGGTAACGGCATTATTTTTTAGTAGTATTTTTGGTTGGCTTTATTTGCTTATCATATTTTTTGCAGGTCTGATGTATTTTCAAACTGCTATTAAAGTTATGTTATTATATTTGAGTGCAAAATTATTTATTAATTTCACTTTTGTATTAGCGCCAATATTGTTGTTATTTTTGTTATTTGAGCAAACTAAAGACACTTTTAATAAATGGATCAAACAAGTTGCAAGTTTTTCAATGCAAAGAAATCATAATTTTATTTTCATTTACCTTATTTAATGTAATTTTATATTCTTTAATTAAATCAGTTTTGGCTTACAAGGTGTGTTGGGGTACTGTCTGGCAAATTAATATTTTAGTTAAAATGTCTTTGCTAAAATGGTGGACTATAGCTGGCGATATGTCTAATCCGGTTTCTGCTTCAGCACCAGGATTATTATCAATTTTAATGCTATTATTTATGGTTATGATAATGGCTGAATTTGTAGGTAATGCTACTGGTTTTGCTGAAAGGCTTGTCGATGGCTTTACAGTAGATAGTATACAAAATGCTATAACTTCTCAAATGAATAAATCATTTAAGGCCGCAATGAAAACTATTGATTTTGCCGCAAAAAAAAAATTGGTGGTGGTGCAATATTAGGAAAATACGGTATTCGAGATAGGGCTATGGGTGTCTTATTTAATGCTGGCAAGGGGGTGGATGAAAAAAATAGAGAAGCATTAGCGGCAGAAAGAGAAGCCAATGCTCTTAGGGGAAGACTTAAGAAAGTTGAAAAAAAAGCTATACAAAATTTTAAAAATAAAGAACTAAGTCAAGAAGGTGGGTTATATTCTAAGGATAAGAATATGATAGAAAGAATAGAAAAATTAGAAAATATAGGAAAGAGTGCAATGATAGAAGAATTAAAGAACTATCACCTAAGTAAGGGTAAGCCAAAATCTAATAGTGAATTAAAAAGAGAATTAGATCATTTATTAGATCCAAATTATAAAAGTGCCAATTGGAGTCATGATAGCCTATCTTCATTATTAATGGCCAAAATGAGTAGTCATGGTAATAAAATAAGCGACAATAAACATGATAATAAAAGATATATAAAATCAGCAGAGATTACCAATAAAGATGTTACAAATTCTTATGAACAATTTAATAAGAAGAGTCCTGCAGATAAGAGTAAAAATATTGATCAAATGCAAAAAGCTATCAATCTAGACACTATTGATAAAATGAAAAAAGGGCTTGAAAAGAAAAGTAGGTTTACTGACTCTGTATCAGAACGTTTTGTAAGAAATATCGATAAGATAAAAAATCGTGAAGAAAAAAAGTTTGAAAAAGAAAAGGGAAAGAAGGAGGGTGAGGAAAATCAAAAAAAAGAAAGAGGCGAAGTATCCAAAAGAGATGGCGCTTATTTTCACAAAAATGCTTGGAGCTATGTCAGTGATAAAATTATCGATCCCACTAAAGATAAATATAAGGATAAAAAAGAAGCTATTGCTAACTTATTAGATGAAAATGCAAGAGTTCCATATATGGTTGCGTTAGGTAGTGCCGCCCTTAATACGCCCAAGAAAATTGATAAATTATCTGGCAATAGATTTTCAGCTTTAAAAAATTTACCCAATCGTGGCCTCAAGGATGCCAAAAAAGATAAGGCAAGAATTTTAGCTGAAAACATATTAAAAACTACAGAAGGTGAAGATGGGAAAATGAAAATTACCTTAGAAAAAGATCAAAGACAAGATCCTAATTATGAATTTAAAGAATATATGAAGGAACGCAAAGAATCTAAGAGAAAGAAAAGGAAAACAGAAAATGCAACATGGTTAGATAAATTAAAAGATTATAAAACTGGAAATACATTCCTAACAACCATGAATGTTGTAACTTCTAAAACTGGAAATACATTCCTAACAACCATTGAAGAGATGTGGCAGACAACAAAAAAAGGTGCAAAAGAACTTCTTGTTAATACTGGCTTAAGAAATGAATGGACAGCTAAGGAAAAAGATTTAATTGATAAGAAGGTTGCCGATATTAATAAGAGGGGAGGTGTAGAAAAATTAGAGGAAAGAGTTCAAGAGATAGTTGATTATTATGACACTAATCCAGATAAAGTTAAAAAAGAAATAGGAAGTGTCACAAAAGATAAAATTGAAGAACAAGCTCGTAATTTCTTATTAAAAGAAGAAGCAAGTAGGGATTGGAGAAATGAAATCTGGAGTAATAAAGATTTAGATTATGGCTCTCATCTTGCTCCATATATAGGAAAGGACGCTAATCCAGGAAGGGCTATTAATCTGGATGATGATAAGGACTCTCATCTTACTCCGCATTTAGAAAAAAAAAGTACTAATCCAGGAAGGGATACTATTAATCCAGATGATGATAAGGATTCTTAGGAGAATAGATTGTTTATTTTAAAATGAACTTTGGTATAATTTACCATTGTCATTTCATCACCAATAAATAATACTAATCAAGAAAACTTAATTTTATTTTGATGAGCAAAAATTTTTACGTTACAACGCCAATTTATTATGTTAATGATAAGCCGCATATTGGCCATGCCTATACTTCCCTAGCAAGAGATATTTTAGCCAGATTCAAAAGGCTTGATGGTTACAAGACTTTCTTTCTAACCGGTACTGATGAACATGGGCAAAAGGTCGAAAAATCAGCAATTGCTCAAAATAAATCTCCAAAAGAATTTTGCGATGAGATTTCAGTAAAATTTAAAGAATTAGCTGATTTTATGTGTTATTCCTATGATCATTTTATTAGAACAACTGATGAAAATCATAAAAAAACTGCTCAAAAATTTTGGCAAATTTTGGAAGATAAGGGCTTTATTTATAAGGATATTTATGAGGGCTGGTATGCTATTCGTGATGAAGCATTTTATAATGAGGATGAAATTATCGATGGCAAAGCACCAACGGGAGCAGAAGTTACTTGGGAAAAACAAGAAAGTTATTTTTTTAAATTATCTGATTTTGAAAAACCTCTTTTAGATTATATCGAGTCTAATCCTGATTTTATTTCTCCTGAATCTAAAAAAAATGAGGTAGTTTCTTTTTTAAAATCTGGATTGAAGGATCTTTCAATTTCACGAACTTCTTTTAATTGGGGGATTAAAGTGCCTGGTAATGAAAATCATGTGATTTATGTTTGGATTGATGCGCTTACTAATTATCTTTCAAGTCTTGATTTTGCTGATAATGATCAAAAATATCAGGATTTTTGGAAAAATGCTGAAAGCTCACCAATTCATATTGTTGGCAAAGATATTCTTCGTTTTCACGCTATTTATTGGCCAGCTTTTCTTATGGCGGCAGAAATTCCTTTACCAAAAAGAATTTATGCCCATGGTTGGTGGACTAATGAGGGGCAAAAAATTTCTAAATCAATTGGTAATATTATTGATCCTTTTGAAGAGGTTGAATGGTTAAAATCTAAGGAAATTAAGGAAAAAACTGCAATTGATTATTTAAGATATTTTTTAATTAAAGAAATTCCCTTCGGAGCAGATGGTAATTATGCCAAAGAGCAATTGATTAGCAGGGTGAATAGTGAATTAGCCAATAATATTGGCAATTTAACACAAAGATGCCTGACTATGATTCACAAAAATTGTGCTGGTGTTATTAAAAAAGAGCCAAATATTTCAGAAAATTCTGAAATTCTTGAGAAAATTAGAGAAAAAATTGAAAAATTGAAATTTGATAAGGGTTTGGATGAAATTATTAATTTTGCAGATGATATTAATAAGAAATTTAATGATCATGCACCTTGGAATCTTAAAAAAGAGGGGAAAATAGATGAAATGGAACAAGTTTTGAGTGATACTGCCGAAAATATTCGTAAAATTGCTATTTTATTATTACCATTTCTAGAAAATTCAGCCAGAGTTATTTTAGATTTTTTAAATATTAATAAAAATGAACAAAATTTTGATAATTTTAGTAATAAATTAAAAAAAGGCACTAAAATTAATGAAATAGAGGCTGTTTTTCCAAGAATTAAATAAATTTTCTAAAATTTAAAATGCAATTTAGAATCATAGATTTTAAAAATAAATCACAAATTTGGCAATTAATCTCCAATAATATTTATATTGATGAAGATATTAGGAATTCAGTTAAAAAAATTATTGAAGATGTAAAACAAAATGGTGATCAAGCTTTAATTGATATTTGCAATAAATTCGATGGGGCAAATTTTGTGCAACCAGAAAATTTATTATTAAGTCAGGAAGAAATTAAAGATGCTTTTGATAAAACTTCCAAGGATGTTAAAAAAGCAATGCAAAAGGCAACGGATCGAATTAAAATCTATCATCAAAAGCAATTACCAGAAGATTTTCAATTTAGTGATAAAAAGGGTAATATTTTAGGAAATAGATGGCAAATTATTGAAAAAGTTGCTCTTTATGTACCTTCAGGGACCGCTCCCTATCCTAGCTCTGTTTTAATGTCGGCAATTCCTGCAATTATTGCTGGAGTCAGGGATATTGCCATTTTCACACCATCAAAAAATGGTCAGATTGATAAGAATATTTTAGTCTGACCAAAATTTGTGGAATTGACAGAATTTATAAAGTCGGTGGGGCAGGGGCCATTGCGTACCACGCTTTTGGTAGTAAAACTATCTCCAAATATGATAAAATTGTAGGTCCGGGAAATAATTATGTAGCAATTGCCAAAAAAGAGCTTTTTGGTCAAATTGGTATTGATATGATTGCTGGACCAACCGACATTACCATTATTACTGATGGTCTTGATATCAGCGAAGAATGGGTAATTGCTGATTTATTATCACAATTGGAGCATGGCATTGATTCAAAAGCCTTTTTAATCACTGAAAATAAAGATTTTGCAGAAAAAATTAATCAGAAGATTGGACAATTTGTAGAAAAATTATCTCGTAAAGAAATAATCTCTAAATCTATTTTAAATTCTGCGATTATTTTGGTAGAAAATTTAGATCAGGCAGTTGAAATTTCTAATAAAATAGCACCAGAACATTTGGAAATTATCACTCAAAATTCCAAAGAATTATCAAAAAAAATTACTAATGCTGGGGCTATATTTTTAGGTAAATATTCACCAGAAGCAATTGGCGATTATATTGCTGGACCAAGTCACTGCTTACCAACCCTTGCTAATGCTAGATTTTCTAGTGGTTTATCAGTCTTTGATTTTTTAAAGAGAATTTCAATTATTGACTGCTCTGCCGAAGGTTTTTCTGACCTTGCCGATGAAACTAGTTTACTTGCTAAAATTGAAGGTTTTGATGCCCATAAATTGAGTATTGATATTAGAAAGTTGGACATAATTACATAAATGGATTAGATCAGAAGGTAAAAAGCAATTTTAAGAAATAACAGAGTTTACAAAGAAAAACCCTTAATCTTAAAAATAAAGTTTTTGGCAATCATAAATAGCAAAAAATTAAATATGATGATTTTTTCGTTCCAAGAGAAGGTCAATTACAGTCCAATCAGATTCAACAAATAATGAATAAATTTTAGTTAATTATAATTTGAGATTTCCTATTTTAAAGGTTTAAGAGAAAGGGAATTTGCAAAGAGATTGAAATTATGATATACTATATGGTGTAATCAATTTAAATTTTAGAAATTATGCCGAGAGATCGAATCACAGAAGAAGTAATGCGACGAGTGGAAAGATGTGTCCAAGAAGCAAGACTTCGCCAACAAGAAAAAATGCTTTGTGAAGCAAAAGCGATAAAGCTAATAATACTTAATCAACATGAAGTAGAAGAGCGATTAAGACGTGTCCAAAAACATGAAAGAGAAAGTTGTCAAGAAAGCGGGATGGAACAATTAATAAGAAATGCCCCCCTCCAGAATTAGAGGGAATGTCCAATCCCCTGTGTCAATTTAATTTTTTTCAAATTTTGCCTTAATAATTTTATTAAGAATTGAGATTTTATTTTTACAAGATTTTAAGCGTAGCGTATCTTGTAAAAATATAAATCCAATTTTTAAGATAATTTTTGGCAAAAATTTGTTTTCCATTTTTTTTAGATTTAGATTAATATTTTGTTATATTTAAGCTAAATCTAATTTGATTCTATCCTCAAATTTTATAGCAAATTGGCTAATTATCAAGCTCCAATTTGGTATTGGCATAGTCCATTTTTTCTTAATGTTTTGTATAGCAAGATAGAGTAACTTTTCTAATGATTGATCAGATGGAAAAGAGCCTTTAGGAACCTCTGATTTTCCTATTTAATTTTGTCTATTTTTTCATTTTTCAGAAAAAATAGACAAAATTAAATAGGAAAATCAGAGGTACCAATAAAAAAGCTTTAGTAATTATTTTTCCATTTTCTTCAACCTTAAAAAACATAGCATCAAGAAATATTATAGGATAAATCTCTTCTAACTGCCTTTCTTTAAATTCTGTTATTTTAGGTAATATTTTGTCAGTAATAGCTGTAATTGTAGATTTAGATATCTCAATGTCATATATCTCTTCAATATGAGATGATATATCTCTATAACTCATACCATAAGAATATAGAGTTATAATTTTATCATCTAATTCTGGAGTTAAAATAGTTTGACCTTTCTTAACTATTTTAGGATCAAAAGATGAATTTCTATCCCTTGGAGTATTTAACTCAAATTGACCTCTATCGGTTTTGACTATTTTAGAAGAAAATCCATTTTTCCTATTGGTAACATCTGATGTGGCTACCTTGGTTAATCAAGATGTTAAGGCAAATGCAGTAAAACATAGGTTAATTCATACAAAAGAAGAATTAAATAAAATAGTCAGATCATATTTATATTCTCTACAGAGAGATAAGCAAAAAATAAGAAATTTTTTCAAAAAGAAAAGTGTTAGATATGCCGCCTAAAAGTCTACTAATTTATGAAAGGGGTAATAAGTAATCTAAATCATTCTCATTTTCTTCATAGATATGCTCATCTTCACCATGGTCATTGGCAAAAGCGATATGATTGAAAGAATTAAATGAAATTAAAAAAGACAGGGCTATGGATAGGAACTTTAACTTATTCATGACAAAACATAAATTTATTAATAAAAATAAACCAATGCTTTGCTTACTTGAGTAACCAGAATCGTCAAAGCTAATATAAATTATTTTAGTTTAAAAATACAAAACATTAAGAAAAAATGGACTATGCCAATACCAAATTGGAGCTTGATAATTAGCCAATTTGCTATAAAATTTGAGGATAGAATCAAATTAGATTTAGCTTAAATATAACAAAATATTAATCTAAATCTAAAAAAAATGGAAAACAAATTTTTGCCAAAAATTATCTTAAAAATTGGATTTATATTTTTACAAGATACGCTACGCTTAAAATCTTGTAAAAATAAAATCTCAATTCTTAATAAAATTATTAAGGCAAAATTTGAAAAAAATTAAATTGACACAGGGGATTGGACATTCCCAATTTTAGCAATAAAATTGTGATATTGATTAGTGGTTTTTTAATATTTTATTCACGTTTTTTTCAATATGTTCAATCATAAAGCTAGCAACATTTTTCTCGGTTGCCTTTTCAATTCCTTCAAGTCCTGGAGAAGAGTTGATTTCAAGAACCAGTGAGCCACGATTTGACCTTAAAATATCAACTCCAGCAACATCCATTCCCATTACTTTGCTTGCTTTTATGGCCATGGCTCTTTCTTCTTTGGTAATAGTTATTGGTCTGACGCTTGCTCCAAGATGGAAATTTGCCCTATATTCACCTTCATTTGCAACTCTTTCCATTGAAGCTACGACTTTATTGCCAACAACAAAACACCTCATATCTCTTCCTGACGATTCCTTGATGAATTCTTGGACAATAACATTAGCGTGAAGCTGTTTAAATGCTGAAATTACACTTTTTGTTGCACTATTGGTTTCTGCCAAAACAACTCCTTCGCCTTCTGTTCCTTCTACTAGCTTAATAATTAATGGAGCACCACCAAGAGACTTAATAAGGGCATCAATACTAGCAGGCGAATTAGCAATACCAGTTGATGGCATAGGGATATCATTTTTAGCTAATATTTGTAAAGATTTAAGCTTATCTCTAGCTTTTAGAACTGCAATTGAACTATTTAAAGAATAAACTCCAAGCATTTCAAATTGCCTAAGAATAGCTGTGCCATAAAAAGTAATTGAAGGTTCAATTCTCGGAATTACCGCATCTAAATCTCTAATTGGCTTGCCATTTTTATCATAAATTGTTGGTGTGTCATTAGTAATATTAACAAAACATTCAGTAAGATTAATGATTCTAAGCTTATGACCTCTTTTTTCTGCCTCTTCTTTTAATCTTTTATGGGAATATAACCCTTTTTCAGATACTAATAATCCTATCTTCATTTAAATATTTAAAATTAATTAATAATTGATAAATTCTTTAAAAAAATTACCATATAAAAAGTTATTTATCCAAATAATTTAATTAAAAAATGAAAAATAAATTTAGGATTGGAATTACGGACGACATGAGCATTATGCGTTGCCGTTTGATAGTAAAATTAGTTGAAATTTGCGGTGGAATTCCAGTTCTTATTCCAACCAATTTAAATAAGGATGTAAAAAGTGACAAACATATAAAGGATGATCAATTTCAAAGTTTATTAGAAGATCATCTAAAAATAGTGGATGCAATTCTAGAGGGTTGTAACGCCCTTATTTTTCCAGGTAACAAAAGAGATATTCATCCAAATCTTTATGGGGAAAGCTACATACATCCACAAACCAAAAGAAGATTGCCAGTAAGTCCATTTAATGCTAGGCAAGCGACAGAGATTAGATAGAATATGCTTTAAAAAGACAAGACATTCCTGTTCTTGGGATATGCGGGGGAATGCAACTTATTAACGCAGTTTTAGGAGGTAATTTAGTTCAGCACTTACCAGATGATAAAAGAACTGATAATGGAGAGAGGGAAAATTACCATTATGATGATAATTTAAAGAACTTTTCTAAAGAAATGTTAAAAGATTATGATAATAATTTTGAGCTTATCTTAAAAGGAGAAAAAGAGAATATTTTTAAAGGAACTCATGACATGAAAGTGCTAGAAGATTCTTTATTGGCTGAAATTTACAAAAAATCTAATCAAAATATTAATCTAGAAAATATCAAAGAACTCAGTATTCATCACCAAGGTTGTTTTGAAGAGAATTTATCAGATCAATTAAAAATATCAGCAATTTCACCAGATGGAGTTATTGAAGTCGCCCAGCATAAAACCTATCCAAAAATGTTTTTATTAACCCAATTTCATCCTGAATGTGATGCAAGTGGGATTGCTATAAAATTAGTGGAGGAGTTGATTAAATCCATTTAACCAAATAGAAAATTTAAATATTGTCTTTCAAAGACATCTAAATCTTAAAAAATTTTTTATGAAATAGGGGGTAATTGGAAAAGAAAAATGGTAATTACCATAATTAGACTAGATATTCCCATTTTCTGACCGATCTTCTTCTAATGCTTTTTCAATATGCTTTCTAATGGTTTTTTTATCTAATTCAATTCCTGCTTGTTTTATTATGGTATCTTCTATTTTTGAAGCTCTTGATGTTTTGTCTGGATAATGTTTTTTTGATATGCCACAAATAATTTGATAAAGTTTTTTTATTACTCTTTGATCTTCTTTTATTTTTAGCTTCTTTTTTAAATCGGTAATTTGATTTTCTAAATTTTGGTTTTCTTGCTCAATATTTTTATTATCATTTATCAAAGAATTATTAATATCGCTTAAATCTTGAATTATTTTTTCATGTAATATCTTGATTTTTGCTTTTTAATATTGGAAATTATTTTTTCCGATATATCAATTTCATTTTCCTTAGTCCAATTGATGTAATCATAAGGTTTAATGATCTTATCACATGTTTTTGTAATCTGTCCATATTGCTTAATTTTTTGGAAAAGAATTTATTTCGACAGATCTATCAATTATATCTAATATAAAATTATATTTTTTAAAAATATCAAAATTTTCCAAAATTTCTTTGGAATATGAATAGTGTATTGACTGACTAAAAGAATATTTAAACTTGTCAGGATTTTTATTTAAAGATAATGAAATACATTCATGCACTTTCCAAAAAGGTAATTTTTGATAATAATTAAGATCTGATTCTGTTAAATTCATTGATTCCAATTTATCTTTTAAATCCTGTAATTCTTTATTTTGTTTATCTATCCTTTCTTTTTCAATTTTATCTAAAAAAGGTTTGGTAATTTTATTAATCTCTTTTATATCAAGAGATTCTAAATATTCTTGCCTATCAGAAAAGTCTTTAAATTGTTTTTCTGTTAAGGAACCTCTGATTTTCCTA
This sequence comes from Rickettsiales bacterium, assembly GCA_038142525.1. GTDB lineage: Bacteria > Pseudomonadota > Alphaproteobacteria > Rickettsiales > UBA1997 > CAJQHK01. The sequence continues at coordinate 449 of JAYQKE010000004.1, read as the reverse complement.
TTTAATTTTGTCTATTTTTTCATTTTTCAGAAAAAAAAAGACAAAATTAAATAGGAAAATCAGAGGTTCCTTCATTCTATTGTCACGACGACAGCTAAAGATCATGATTCTACTAAAACAGAGGAATTATTACATGGTGATGAAACTTCTTTATTTGGTGACAAGGCCTATGATGATAAGGCAATAAAAAGATTTTGTAGGAATCACAATATATTTTATGGTATAACCAATAGAGCTAAATCTAACAAAAAACTTTCAAATAAGCAAAAAAAGAGGAATAAACAATTTTCATCAGTTCGAGCTAAAGTTGAACATCCATTTCAAATTATAAAGCATCTTTGGGGCTATAGAAAGGTTAGATATAATGGTTTACAAAAGAATACTAATCAATTACAAATGCTATCATCCCTTGCTAATCTCTATATGGTTAGAAAAATACTACCAAATAC
>JAYQKE010000003.1:0-217285 GCA_038142525.1 Rickettsiales bacterium | reverse complement strand
TGGCACCTTATCACTAATATCAAAGCCACAAAATGATATAAAATCAAGCCTTACCTTTACAGCATATTCTAATTCTTCATCGCTTAAACTATTCCATTGACCAAGTAGAACAAGCTTTAACATAGATATTTTATCATAAGATTTTCTACCTCTGTCGCTATTTTCATTAAAGTCTTTTTTGTGAATCTTGACCAAATAAGATCTCAACCTCTCCCAATTTATTAATTTATCTAACTTTAACAATTTACTGTCATTTTTTAATCTCTCTTGAATGGAAATAGAAGCAAAAGTAACCATAATTTATTAATATTTCATTATAATAAACAGCAATAAAGCTAGATAAATACTAGCTTTATTGCTGTTTTATTCAAGAAAAAATTGATGAAATTAAGAAAAAACCAAGAGAAAGTTAGGGAAATTTTAATGATCTATGCAAAGGTCTTATAATGAGATGCTCGGTAAAATGGAAAAAGATCTCCTACCTTCTACATCTCCTTCTTCCCCATTAGAAGCTTCTAGTTGGTTCTCAGGATTATTCAAAGGAAAAGGAGGGCGTAGTTAATTTTTCTTGATTATTTCTAGAAATTTTGGCACCCATATTTTGGGATTAAAGCCATTTTCTGATATGGCTTGTCGCATTAATTTGCGTTTTTTTTCATCAGCAGATAGGAGGAATTTCAATTCTCCTATTTTATCAAGATCAATATCGCTAACTACGGATATGTCATGATGTTTTAATAGAAAATATTGCTGGGCATTGGTCAATTTTGAGATCAATTTAAATTCATATTTATTTACATTAAATATCGATTGATAATAATTATGGATCATGGAATTTGCCAAAAAAATATTAGTAGTAATATTTTTATGGAAATTTTTTTGGATATAATTATCAGTGATATCTTCTTCACTATCAATTGAGAAAATCATGATACAATTTTTTTGAGCAATTCTATCTAAAAATGGTCCCAAGATTGGTGCTATGGCATAATTATTAATAATTTGCATTGATTTATCCATAGCTATAATGGCTGGTGATCCATCTAAAGAAATTTCAATTTTATGTAAAAGATAGCTAATAATTGGTATGAGTAAGCCTTTTTTATGTAAGATATTTGATAATGAAAAACAATTAACAAGATTGCTTTCTAGATCATTTTCTGTCTCATGATCAAATATAAATGAATAATTACCTCCAGAATGCCATAGTGATAATTTTTTATAAATATTTGGTGCAGAATTTCTAAATAATTCAGCAACTTCAGATAATTTTGTGATATTATTTTGTAATATTTGTTTGATATTGGTTTTAATATAACTTCTCTCTTCATCTGGCACTTTATCACCATAATTTATTAGATAATTAAACCATTTATCTAAAAATTTTCTATTTTCCTCATTATCTTCTAGATTTAGAGGATTTATTTTGAGAGCTTCACTATTTTGTAAATTATTTGTTGGGTAAAAATAATTACCAGCAATAGATCTAATAAATATTTCTGATTCTGGATGCGAATTGAAATAGAATAATTTATTGTTAGTTTTTCTAGCTTCAGATAGTAGAAAATTCATTATAGTAGCTTTGCCAGAATTTGTTGGACCAATAATAACCGTGTGGCCTTTATCCTTATAATGAAAATTAAAAAAATAAGGCGTGCCGATTATTGTTCTAAAAATTGTTATAGCATTGCCCCAATGATTATCTTTCATTGATCCAGCAGGAAAATTATGCAGTGAAGCAAATCCGCCAAATTTAGAGGAGTTTACTGTGTTTTTTCGTGATAATAATTTGAAATTGGCGGGTATTTGCGACCAAAAGCAATGCTCTAGATAAAGATCTTCACGAATAACTGATAGGCCAAGCATCTGCAAGGTTTTTAAAGCCGATTTAATATCCTTTTTTAGGCCCTTATTATTTTCATTAATTAAGGTAATGGTAATTTGTTGATCAGAAAAGTCAGTTTCTTTTTTATTGTCATTTAATATCTCATCGCTTAATCCTGAAAGATACTGAATTTCTTCATCGCCACTTACTTCTAAAACATAATTTTGATAATTAATTTTTGATAGAATATTATGTCGATCCGCAAAAGTTAGAGATTGGGTGATAATAAATTCTTGCGGCAATTGTAAAAATTTATCAAGTGAATTTATTGATATTTCATTATATTCTTTAACAGAAAATATTGCTCCAAAATGATTATTTTTGTCAATTTCAATCTCCATTTTTCTATTACCAAAAGCTATGTTACAATTAGCTAGATCATTATCCAGAGAATTAACTTTAAGCTCATATTTTTCATCAATAAAATTAACTATCTTTGATAAAAATGACATTTGAGCAGAATAATATATATTATCCTTTTTATAGATGGAAAGCCTTTTAATACCAAAATCTGACAAATCTTCTAAGATATTTTTTACAACATTATTTAATCTTTTAGCGTTTTTTTTGATTTGCAAAATATGAAATTTATTCATGCTCTTGCTGGAAAAAGATCGAAAAAAAGAAAGAATATTGGAATTGAAGGCATTTTGACCAGATATAATAATGGTCATATATAGTTCATTTATATATTGATTTGACCAATTATTATTTTCACTCCAGCTTTTATTTATTACATCTGAGGCATAATCATCATATTCTCCTTTGGGTAAGATATTCTTTTTCTTTCTCACAGTATGTAGCCAAACTGCAAAGTCACTATTATTTATTCTTTCTTTAATAGTTGTTCGAATTATATCCCTAAGATTTATCGAGTTGGAACTTGTAAATTCATTATTGAATCCTGTTATTTTGACTATTTGCAATAATTCACCATTTTTGGTGATGATTGTATGTGGATCATAATATGAAAAAATAGGTATTAGATTTTTATGTGGTGTTTTTAGATGAGCCTTATTTTTCGAACCATCTTTTATTTTTTTAGCATGTCTTAATTCAGACCTCTTCATCTATTTATTTTTATATTTTCTTACGGAATCTCTGGAAAGCAAAAATTGGAATTTTTCGAGCATTTTGCAATTAATTCAAATAAATAAATTAAATTTATTAATAAAAAAGAGTCAAAAAGATCAATTTTGCTAAATATATATTTTAGTTTTTCAAAGCTTCCTTATAACCTCTCCTCTATATAATTGTCTTGGTCGTGATATTTTAAAATCCTTATCAGTGATAGATTCATTTAATTGAGAAATCCAGCCAGATACTCTAGACATGGCAAAAATAACCGTGAAGAAATTATTTGGTATCCCAAGAGCTTTATAAATTATGCCAGAATAAAAATCGACATTAGGGAATAATTTTCTTTTAATAAAATAAGAATCATTAAGAGCTATTTCTTCTAATTTTGTAGCAATTTGTAGAAGTTGATTATTTTTGCTACCAAATTCTTTTAGAATTTCATCGCAAGATTTTTTTAGCAATTTAGCTCTAGGATCATAATTTTTATAAACTCTATGACCAAAACCCATTAATCTAAATGGATCATTTTTATCTTTAGCTTTATCAATAAATTTTGGGATATTTTCTACAGATCCAATTTGTTCTAACATATTAATTACTGCTTCATTAGCGCCACCATGAGAAGGTCCCCATAGAGAAGATATACCAGCACTAATTGCGAAAAAAGGATCTGTGCCAGAAGATCCAGCCATTCTAACAGTTGATGTTGAAGCATTTTGTTCATGATCTGCATGTAAGATCAAGATTTTATTCATAGCTTCAATTATTGCTTTACTTGCTTTATAATCTTGCCCCTTTTTGGCAAAAAACATATAAATTATATTTTCTACAAAATCAAGATTTGGATCAGCTTGAATAAAATCTTCACCAATATGTTTTTTATAAGCAAAGGTCGCTAGGGTAGGGAGTTTGGCAATAATTTTGCAAGATACATCCATTCTTTCGGCAGCAGTTAAATTTTTGGTAGAATTATGATAAAAGCCAGTAATTAAGGTAGTAGATGCTGATAATATAGCCATTGGATGCAGATCTTGTGGTAGAGTATCATAAAATTTATAGAATGATTCATCTATATTGGAATTATTAGTGATTTTTTTTGAAAATTCTTTATATTGCTCATCATTTGGTAAATTGCCATTTAATAGCAAATAACAGACTTCTAAATAATTGCTTTTATCAGCTAAATCTTCTATGGAATAACCTCTATGTCTTAAAATACCTTTTTCACCGTCAATATAAGTAATTTTTGATTCGCAAGAAGCTGTAGACATAAAACCAGGATCATAGGTAAAAACACCACCTTCTTTTAATAATTTAGAAATATCAACTACATCTTGTCCAATAGTAGCTTTTTTATAAGGTAGGTTAATAATTTGGCCATTAGGTAATGTTAGAATCGCTGGTTTTTCGCTATTATTCATTTATTGTTATATTAATTGGGGACGGTAATGCTCTAATACCACTTATATTTTTTTAATGATAATTAGTACAATATAAAATATATCATTGCGGATAATTTTCAAGTCTATTTCAAAATTTCTGAAGGATTGGTTCTACTAGCTTTAAGAGCAGGGTAAATAGTTGCCAAAAAGGATATCAATATTGACATTGCAACTACCAAAATAACGTCAGAAATAAAGATTTTTGATGGTAAATTTGATAGGAAGTAAATAGTTGGGTCAAATAAAGTGCTTTCTGTAATATTATCTATCCATTCCTTAATAGAATTAATATTTGTCGAAAATAGCACTCCTATAATCAAACCTAATATAGTTCCAAAAAATCCTATAATTCCACCAGAAATCAAGAAAATTCTAATAATATTAATTTTATGCATACCCATCACCCTTAGGCAAGCTATATTTTTCTTTTTATCATTAACCAACATTATCAAGCTAGAAATAATGTTAAAAGCGGCAACTAAAATGATTAATGTCAAAATAAGAAACATCACTGTTCTTTCTATTTTTAGAGCATCAATAAAAGAGCGATTTACATCTTGCCAATCATTAATATATAAATCATCTAAATTTTCTTTTAAGATCTGATAAATCTTATATTTTACATCAGATAATTCTTTGATATTATTGCTGAAAATTTCAATATTAGTTGCCGAATTTTTAAATTTAAAATGAATCTGGGCAAATTGCAAATGGCATAAAAATCATTGTCAGATCATATTCATAAAGACCAGTTTGAAATATTCCAGATATTTCGTAAGTTTTAATTCTAGGAATCGCGCCTAATATAGTTTTATTGGTAGTTGGTGAGATAATTTTTACTTTATCACCAACTGCAAGATTAAGATTTTGGGCTAAATTAGAACCCATGATGATTTTATTTTTATCCTTATCTGAATAAAATTCTCCTGATATTAAATTATTACGAATTAATTCTTTTTCTTTAAGATCTTTGGCCTTAAGACCTCTTGCCATGCCGCCAAATGAGCCGCTAGAACTATTAAACATAACTTGACTTTCAACCATTGGATTTAAATGTTTAACATTATCTAACTTGGCTATTTTTTCTATAATTTTGGGGTAATTAGCTATTCCTGATTTTTGGTTTGATTGAATAGTAATATGAGAATTAATACCCAAAATTCGACCAACCAATTCATGATGAAAGCCATTCATAACCGACATAACAATAATTAAAGTTGCAACGCCAATAACTATACCAATGAATGAAAATAGAGTAATAACGGAAATAAATCCTTCCTTTCTTTTGGATCTTAAATAACGAAAAGCAATTAATAATTCTAACTTAGTCATTATATGTTAATTTATCATCCAAAGAGATTGGATAATTGCCACTAAAGCAAGCATCGCAATATTGAGGATCAGTATTTCTTTTAGCTTCACCAATTGCTCGATATAATCCATCTGGAGATATATATTCAACCTTATCAGCTTTTATCTCCTTAGCTATTTGTTCTTTTGATAATTTATTGGCAATGAGACCTTTTTCATTAGGGGTGTCAATACCATAAAAGCAAGATCCGGTAGTTGGTGGGCTGGCCACCAATAGGAAAACCTCTTTAGCACCAGCATCTCTAACCATTTTTACAATTTTTTTCGAGGTGGTACCTCTAACGATAGAATCATCAATTAATATAACTCTTTTACCATTTATTAAATTACGATTGGCATTATGTTTTAATTTTACTCCGAAATGTCTGATTTTGTCAGTTGGTTCAATAAATGTTCTGCCAACATAATGATTTCTAATAATTCCAAGTTCAAATGGTATTTTAGATTCTATAGAGTAGCCAATGGCGGCAGAAACACCAGAATCTGGTACTGGTACTACTATATCAGCATCTATTTTAACCTCCCTTGCTAATTCCATTCCTATATTTTTTCGAACGTCATAGACATTTTTTCCCTCAATAAAACTGTCTGGACGGGCAAAATAAATATATTCAAAAATACAAAATTTTGAAGGTGAATTATCAAATGGAAATTCACTATGAAGACCATTTTTATCAATTATAGCCATTTCTCCCTTTTTTACATCTCTAATCAATTTTGCATCTATAATATCCAGAGCGCAACTTTCACTAGTCGCTATATAGGATTCTCCCAATTGACCTAAAATTAAAGGTCTTACTCCATTAACATCTCTTACGGCAATTATTTGATCTTTTAGCATGATTACTAAAGAAAAAGACCCCTTAACCTGACTTAATGCATCAATAATTTTTTCTTTGATGGCCTCTTTTTTACTTAGAGCAATTAAGTGAATAATAACTTCACTATCCATTGAGGATTGAAAAATCGAACCTCTTTTAATAAGATCTTTTTTAAGAATTTGAGCATTGGTTAGATTACCATTATGAGCAATGGTCAGATCTCCAAAGCTAAAATTAGCAAATATTGGTTGCTGATTGCGGGCGTTTTTTTTGCCAGCTGTTGAATATCTAACATGGCCAATAGCTTGATTTCCTGGAAGTTTTTCAATGGTTGGTTGATTATTAAAATTATCAGATACTAAGCCATCTGCCAGATGAATATGTAATTCATTATGATTAAATGTTGCAATTCCACAAGATTCTTGACCTCTATGTTGCAAAGCATGTAAACCGAGTGTGGTATTAATTGCTGCATCTACATTATTATAAATAGCAAATACTCCGCATTCTTCTTTTAATTTATCATTATCAGTTGGTAACATCATTAATCTATTTCTATTTTAAATCTTTATTGGCCAGTAAATATTCATAAACAACCAAATTTTCCATAATTCTTTGTACATAATTACGAGTTTCAGAATAAGTGATTAATTCAATCCAATCTATAACTTTATTAATATCTTGCTCTTCTCTCGGATCATAAAATTCTTTAACCCATCTCTTAACTGCATTTGGTCCAGCATTATAAGAAGCAATTGCCATAATTTTAGAATTATCAAATTTTTTTAATAATGAGTTAATATAATATGATCCTAGTTTTATATTATATTTAGCGGATTTTTTTAATTTATATTCACTATATTTTATTCTCATTTTTCTAGCAACTTCCTTGGCAGTATAAGGCATTAATTGCATAAAGCCAAGAGCGCCAACAGAGCTAATTGCTGATTGTGAAAAACCACTCTCTTGTTTAATTAGAGCGTGTATCAGAGGTTTGTTTTTGCCATTAACATGTTTGATGGTTTTAAATTGTTTTTTTATAAAGAAGATATTTTTTTCTGATAAATATTTTAAAATTTCATAACTTAATTTATTATCTCCAATTTCAATAATTGCATCAATAATTACAGCTATATCACCTTTATTTTCAATTTCGGAAATAATCTTTTTTAAAATAAATTTAGCATTTTCTCTTTGGTCATTAATGGCAAAAAGCAGGGCCGTTTTAAGTGCAAGATTATTTTTAAGATTAGTGATATTTTTTTTATTAAAAACAGGATCTGGTGGTAAAAATATATCGCTATATGTTTCATTACTTTTAAGTTTCCTATATTTATTATAAGCAATTTGAGCATAGAAATAAGTTGGATATCTCATAGCGGTTTGATACCAATATAGGGCTCTAGTTTTATCTTTTTCAACTAAAGATTCTCCAAGCCAATAAGTCGCTCTTGAAATGCTAATAGGATAATTAACATTTTCATATAAATTGGTAAAATGCTCATAAGCAAGATCTGAATCATTTAAAAATCTTAGGGCAATCCAGCCAGCAGTCCATTCGGCATCGGCATATTTTGCTCCACCCTTTTTTAAGCCATGATTAGAAACTATTTCATAAGCATCATTATAAGATGATTTTTTCTTATCTTTGAGTAATTCTCTACCATATAATTTTCTTAAACCCCACCATTTGAAAGGGTTTTCACTTGAATTAGGGGTTCTGAGTAATAAATCTATAACTTCATCATCTTTTTTATTTTTTCTTAACCACTTAACCCTATAGTAATATAATAATTCATCGGACCTGTATTTTCTTGGTATAGATAATAGTATTTTTCTTAAATTTTTTGGATTTTTATTAATCTTGATTATTCCTAGAAATAATTTTTCTTCACCATCTGAAAGCAAATCAAATAATTTTTTAGCTTCAGAGATCTTATTTTGCCAAAATAATTTTTTAATTTTTGCTACATGATCATTTATTTCTAAAGAATCTTTATATTTTGCTAAAAAATTTATTCTTTCTTGATCAGAAAAATCATGATTCAACCAAATATTTTGAATTCTATTTTTAATATCTGATTCTATAAAATTTTTATTATAATTATTATTTTGATAAAATTCCTTTTTCCTATTCATTAAATATATTAGGAAATTTTTATCATTAGAGTAAAAATATGTTGGGTGATTTTCTTTAATTTCTTCATATGTTAGATTATTATTTATAATATATTTTTCTTTTTTATCATTGATAATATTTTGATTAAAGAATGGGTATTTTTTAGAAATGGAGTTAATTTTTTCTAAATCAAGTTCTGATATTCTATTGCGATATATTATAGCTTTAAAAGCATTATGAAGAATAGGTTTGTTAAATTTGGAAGATAATTTCAGGGCTTTTTGATATTTTTTATCCTCTATGGCCTGGAAAATATTTTTTATGGCTTTTTTCTCTTTATTATTAAACTCAATATTCCATAATTTTTTAGAGATAGAGCTATCTTTGGCAAGGGTTTGATTGCAAAAGATAAGAAAAAAAACTACTAGTAAATTTCTAAAATAAATCAATTTTAATATATTATTTAAGTGACAAAAATTTACCTTATAAGTCCAGATAAAATAGAGAATAATTTTTTTACTAAATTGGAGAATGTTTTGGCAACAAATTTAGTTTCACTATTTCAGTTAAGATTAAAAAACTATAAGGATCAAGACATAATCTGGATATCTAATAATATTAAAAATATCTGTCATAAATATAAAGTAAAATTTATTTTAAATGATAGGTTTGATCTGGCAATTAAGGTTGGAGCTGATGGTGTACATTTGGGTAGTTCAGATGCTATTTTAAATGAAGTTGTGGAACAAAAGCCAGAAAATTTTTTAATAGGAATCAGCTGTTATGATGATAAAAAATTAATAAATCAGGCGATTAAAAATAAGGTTGATTATATTTCACTTGGTGCTTTTTTTCCAACTAAAACCAAAAAAACTACTGCTAGGCCAGATATAAATTTAGTTAAATATTGTCAAAAAATTACTGATATTCCACTAGTTGCAATTGGTGGTATTAATGCTCAAAATTCTTTGGAATTAATCACAAATAAAATAGATTATTTAGCGGTAATTTCCTATATTTGGTCTCATCCAGAAGGAGAGGTTACTGCTATTAAAAATTTAATTTAAATTAAATTTGTTGAATTTGCTAGGTTAGATATATCGAGACTCTAAAGAGGTAGAAAGTTCCTTAATCTATGTTTACCATTGGACTTTAAACTCTAAACCATTTTAATTTATTATGTTTACTGAAAAAGAGGAAGAAATATATAGCATTGGAGCCAGAAATAAATTTTTCATAGCGATATTAAATGATATTATAGACAACTAAATTAAGCTTGCATTTTCTCTTATTCCAAGCAACATTTCGAGTAACTCTCTTTTATCGCTGTATTTATTTCTCCACTTCCTGTACCAATACTTGATTTGAGACCATTTCTTTTCAATTGGGTTAAGATCTGGTGAATAAGCTGGAAGATAAAGTAATGTGATATTGAATTTCTTTGCTATGTCTGCAATGGTTTCAATATATTTATCAGCAATTTCTGCCTTTGAGTCATGATGAAATTTGGCGTTATCAAGTACCAGATAAGATCCTGACTCAATATTTGGAAATAGATCGTTCTTAAGATAGTCCTTAAATATTTGTTTATCAATTGATGATTCATATATTTTTGAACATATTAAATCATTATTATGATTTCTTGTCGCCAGTATATTCAGTCTTTTGCCTCTTCTACCAGATCTTGGAACTTCAAGCCTCTTTCCTTTTTTGGCAAATCCATATTCACAGTTAATCTCAAGATCGATACCAGACTCATCAAAATCATATAGCTTTTTTTGATCGAGATTGGCAATTGATTTTATGAATTCAGATCTAAGTTTTTCATTCCTTTCTTTGTATATCTTGGAGTTTTTTTAAAGGTCAATCCTAGTCTTCTAATATAATTCAATATTGTTACATCAGTTACATCCTCATCAATCATCTCTGCAATCTCGTAACAATTGATAAATGGACTCTCTTCTATAATCTTCTTTATCTTCGTAGGATCTTTAATCTTAATCTTATCCTTATTATCGTTATAGCCTCGAAACTCATAAAGACCTTCCTCTCTATATCTCTTGTGCCAACGAGTTATAGTCGTTGGATGGATATTCAACAATAACGATACCTCCTTTGGACTCTTCTTGTTGATCTCAAGTAAATCAATAACTTTTTTTCTTAAATCATTAGAATATGGAACTGGCATAGTTTTTGCCAGAATTTTATTCTCCTGGCGCAAGAAATGCAAGCTTAATTTAGTTGGCTATAATAAATGGATTTTTTGTAGGCTCAACTCTACATAATTCTTCATTAAAAAATCCTAAATCATAATTCATAAAAGTTACAAGCCAGATTTTATCATCAATTTCTTTTATTCCTATATTTTGGCCAGATAAAGCTTGTGATAAATTAATCTTTCTTTTCTTTATGCATATTCTACCGCAATGAGTAACAGTTACAGTTCTGTCATGGTAGGGATAATCTATTTCTGGTAAGCCATTATATTGTCTTACTGATGGTTGATATATTTCTGCCGGATACTTCATATTAATTGCTTGATGAGGTCTTTTATTGTTGTAATAATCAATAAATTCATCAAATCTTTCTTGTTGTTGAAGATGATTAAACTTCGCTGGTTTTGTTGTTTCTTTTTTTTAAAGTAAGGTGCGAGATCCTTTCTTGCCTGCTTCAGCTTGACCTTGAGTTACTTGGGCTTCGGCTACATGTGTCTTAGGACGAGCTAATTTTTCTTTTTTTAATTTAACTAGATCCAGGCCTCTATATAGCCTGGATGCAATATCAGTTAGTGGGTTATTAGATAAATTTAATTGCACTAAATTCCTAAGATTTCCAATTAATTCTGGCACACTTTCTAGTTTGTTATGAGCCAAATTTAAAAACTCTAGATTCCAAAGATCTCCAATTTCTTTTGGCAGACGTTTTAGTTGGTTACCCTCTAAATCTAATTTCTCTAAATTCCTAAGTTTTCCAATTTCTTTTGGCACACTTTCTAGTTGGTTATCTAACAGTAAAAACTCTAGATTCCAAAGATTTCCAATTAATTCTGGCACACTGTTTAGTTTGTTATTAGATAAATTTAATTGCACTAGATTCCAAAGATTTCCAATTACTTCTGTCAGACTTTCTAGTTGGTTATTAGATAAATTTAATTGCACTAAATTCCTAAGATTTCCAATTAATTCTGGCACACTGTTTAGTTTGTTATGAGATAAATCTAAAACCCTTAAAGACCCAAGCTTTCCAATTAATTCTGGCACACTGTTTAGTTTGTTATTAGATAAATTTAAAACCCTTAAAGACACAAGACCTTCAATTTCTTCTGGCAGAATTTCTAGTCGGTTCATAGCTAAATCTAATCCATTTAAATTCCTAAGCCTTCCAATTGATCCTGGCAGACTTTTTAGTTTGTTATCGTCTAACATTAAATTCACTAAATTCATAAGTTTTCCAATTTCTTTTGGCAGACTTTTTAGTTTGTTATGAGCCAAATTTAAATACTTTAAAGACTCAAGATTTCCAATTAATTCTGGCAGAATTTTTAGTTGGTTATGAGCCAAACTTAAATGCCTTAAAGACCCAAGATTTACAATTGATTCTGGCAGACTTTCTAGTCGGTTAACCTCTAAATCTAATCTCTCTAAATTCCCAAGATTTCCAATTGCTTCTGGCAGAATTTCTCCTAATAAATTTAATCCCTCTAAATTCCTAAGCCTTCCAATTGATTCTGGCAGACTTTTTAGTTGGTTACACTCTAAATCTAATTCCTTTAAATTCCCAAGATTTCCAATTGCTTCTGGCAGAATTTCTAGTTGGTTATTATGTAACTTTAAACGCCTTAAAGACTTAAGATCTCCAATTGATTCTGGTAGCTCTTTAATGTCAAGACCACTTAAGTCAAGTACATTGATAGCTTTTAGATCTTTTTTTTCATCCCCTGGCAATCTCTGTCTAATAATATTCTTTTGCTCTTCAGTTAAATGAGGATTTTTATATATTATGTCATCTGCTATTTTTTTTGGAGATGGGGGCTTTACAACTATGTTCAAAGATTCTTCTTCTATTAGATCTGGAGGGATTTCGTCGTTAATATCATAATATGTGTCATCTTTTACAATCCATGAATTATTATGATACATATATTCTTTTAATTGTCCTATGTCATCTATATTCTCAGTTATTGCTCCTCCCGAAATTGTTGTTAGTGTAATATTTGGCATGTTTTAATATTTTTCATTTTCTAAAGAAATGAGAACTTCACCCATTTGTTAGACCATTACCTCTTTAAAAATCATAGACTTTTTTCTTCAAATTCGGTGTAGAAATTTTTGAAATTTTGAGTTGAGATCGTAAGAATCTCTGTTCGCAGAAATTTCTGAAAAATTCTAAAATTTCGTTTATGGTAGTAAGGTAATATCTTAAATTTTAATGTTTTTAATTTTAAAATCTAATCTTTTTTCTTTTACCGTCATCATTATAATACTAAGGAACCTCTGATTTTCCTATTTAATTTTGTCTATTTTTTCATTTTTCAGAAAAAATTTTTATAATTTGGATAAAGATTGCTAATTTTGTTAAAAATTAACAATCTTTATCCAAATTTAGGCATTATTTGTGGTAATTTCTCTAGTTTCTTGTCTAATTTTACCATTTTTGGCTAAATTAGACACATTTATCCCTTGTTACGCTGTATTTGGTAGTATTTTTCTAACCATATAGAGATTAGCAAGGGATGATAGCATTTGTAATTGATTAGTATTCTTTTGTAAACCATTATATCTAACCTTTCTATAGCCCCAAAGATGCTTTATAATTTGAAATGGATGTTCAACTTTAGCTCGAACTGATGAAAATTGTTTATTCCTCTTTTTTTGCTTATTTGAAAGTTTTTTGTTAGATTTAGCTCTATTGGTTATACCATAAAATATATTGTGATTCCTACAAAATCTTTTTATTGCCTTATCATCATAGGCCTTGTCACCAAATAAAGAAGTTTCATCACCATGTAATAACTCCTCTGTTTTAGTAGAATCATGATCTTTAGCTGTCGTCGTGACAATAGAATGAATAATTGGCTTACCCTTAGTTTGCACACCAATATGAGACTTCATGCCAAAATAATAATTCTTCCCTTTCTTGGTAGAAGACATCTCTTGGTCCCTTTTCCTCTTCTTGTTTTTTGTACTAGTTGGAGCAGATATTAATGTCGCATCAGTTATCGTACCCTCCTTCAACAAAAGATCATTCTCTTCAAGATATGAATTTACCTCGTTAAATATAATCGACGATAAATTATGCTTTTCCAATAAATGACGGAATCTCAATATCACAGTCTCATCCGGAACATTATCAATACCAATATCAATATTTAAGAATTTTTGAAAACTTATTCTATCATATATAGCATCCTCCATAGCTGGATCACTAAGACCAAACCACTGCTGTAACAAATGAATCTTAAATATTAATAATAAATCTGTCACCTTCCTGCCACCGTAATCACTAGTACCATTAGGATAAAAAGGCTCTATCTTATCAATCAATCTTTGCCATGGAATAATATCCGTCATTTGATTAAGAAACTTCTCCGCTCTTAATTTTCTACCAGAAATTGCTAATGAAAAAAATGATTGCTGGGTTGCCATAATTATATATTTTATTTGAATTTAATATATCAATAATAAGCAAAAAAGCTAGATAAATCAAGCTTTTCTGGCTATTTTTATCAAATAAATTCAAACAAAATTTTATAAAATAACTTTGCTAAACTTTGGCAAAAATAACAAAATTAAACAGTTTCAAATCTATAAATTAGATAATTGGTTTTTCAGAGGTTCCGATAGTAAGCTTTTTAATGTTTTAAGCTTTACATGAGGCAGTAAGTCTGCAAAGATTTTTCCAACATCATCTTCATCAATTAGTTTCTTGGTTAAGTAGCCACTACCAAAAGATACAATTTCCCTCTCCTTAAATGGTTGTGCCATAACCCTTTTTGGATTGGAAATAACTTTTCCATTTAAATCTCTCTTTCTTTTTTTACCTCCTGAAATATTCCAGCTTCTTTATCTAGGACAATTCCAAGATATTTGCTGTCTTTAATCAAATGTTGTTTCTTTTTATCCCAATAGGCCGTTATTTCATATGCATATTCCCTGTCTCCAACTTTTTTGTATCTGATATAGCTCATAATCGTGAGTAAAGAATTAATAATAGGCACGAGTATATAGAACTAAAAAGTCGGTTGCAAGCTTTTATTTGCTTAGATTAATGTTTTTTTAAGGACTATCGTGGGTAAAGATATGGGAATTTAAGTTCATGCAATAAATATTAACATTTGGCAGTAATAGAGTAAATTCTTATCCGGTTTTTGGATTTGCTTTTTGAGTAAAGATAGAACTGTTATTATAATTTTTGTTTAATTTTTTATTCCCTAATATATTTATATAATGTCGGTTTACTAATTCCTATTATATTGCAGATCTCGGCTAGGGAATATTTTTTGCTATCATATAAATCCTTTGCTAATTGTCTTTTTTCTTTTGGGGCTTTTTTAAATGCCTCCTAATTTACCTCTAGATCTTGTCAAGCAGCCTAATCCTGATTTTGTTCTTTCGCTTATCAGGTTTCTTTCAAATTCAGATAGGGAGGCAAAGATATGAAATATTAATTTACCAGATGATGACTTGGTGTTGATAGATTCGGTAATAGAAGCAAAGAAAACTTCTTTATTGTTAAATATTGTGATTAACTCAATTAAATGTTTTAAACTTCTACCTAAGCGATCTAATCTCCAAACAATTACTTCATCATCTTTTCTGATTGTATTGAGTAATTCTTCAAGACCTATTCTATTTTGTAAGGAGCCACTAATTTTATCAGTAATGATTTTTTGACATCCTGCTTTTTTTAATGAGTCAATTTGTAGATCAAGATTTTGATCAATGGTAGATACTCTAGCATAGCCTATTTTCATGATCTAGTTGGAATTATAAACTTCTTTTCTATGTTTTACCTTAACAATAGTAATAATATATTTATCATTTTCTTTAGCACATAGCAATCTATAATCTCCTACCCTAAATTTATAAAATCCAGATTTATCTCCAAGAAGTGGTATTAAATGTAATTTTGGATTTATTATCAATTTTTCAAGAATATGTTTTTTAATTCTTAATTTTGTTGAATTATCTAAAGAATTAAATTGCTTTTGAGCTTTTTTGGTAAATTCTATCTTCCAATCCATAAATATTATATATCTTCAAAAACCTTATCTAAAGAAACAGATTCTTCACCTAATTTTTTAAATTTTGTATAAGATTCATTAGCATCATGATAATCCTCAATATCTTCTAATCTTTTATCTAAATATTGTTCTAATGATTTTTTAATATAATAGCTTTTAGATCTTTCTTCTAATTTACACACTTTTTCCAACTTATCAGATAAGGTTGCAGGAATATGTGCAGATATATTAATAGTACTCATATATTTATAATTTAGTTAATATTGCTATATATAGTTAATTATAGTATATTTTATTTAAAATACAATAATATAAAATAAATACTATTAATAACTATAACATATTAAGAATAACAGGAATGTATAATTTTAATAGTAATAGTAAATTAAGTCAATAACTAACCTATAATTACTTACTTAGAAATATTGCCAATATTACTTTACTGGATTAAGGTAATGTCGCTGGAAATGAAAAAATGGAAAAATAAAAGTAAATAAAATGAGAACTGCACCCATTTGTTAGACCATTACCTCTTTAAAAGTCATAGACTTTTTTCTTTAAATTCGGTGTAGAAATTTTTGAATTTTCTGAAATTTTAGAATGGCCCTAAATAGCCAAATTCGTAGAAATTTCTGGAAAATTATAAAATTTCGTATTTCATATTTTAGATTTTAATTATTTTTTATTTTAAAATCTAATTCTTTTTCTCTTACTGTCATCATTATAGTAAATTTGACTAGGAGTTTTGTAATTCAAAGATTGATGAGGTCTTTGATAATTATAAAAATGGATAAATCTTATTATTTGCCTCTTTAATTCTTCTATATTATCAGGAGGATTGAGAAAAATTTGTTCATATTTTACAGTTCTCCAGAATCTTTCAATAATTACATTGTCTACCCACCTACCTTTTCCATCCATTGATATTTGAATATTTCGTTTTTTTAATTCATTTATCCAATTACCGCTGGTAAATTGAGATCCTTGATCAGTATTAATAATTGTTGGAATAATTTTATGATTTTTTATTCCCTTTTTTAATATTTCAACACAATTATTAGTTTCCATAGAAATTGATAATTTTGATGCAACAACAAATCTAGAACTCCAATCAATTAGCGACATTAAATAAACAAATCCTACTGGTGTTTTGATGTAAGTTATATCAATTGCCCAAGTGTGATTTGGCTTATCTATTTTAGATTTATCTTCTAATAAATAAGGATATTTGTAATCTTTTTTATTGATGATTGTTGTCTTTTTCTTTGGATAAAGAGCTTTAATCTTTAGAACTCTCATTAATCTAAGAATCTTCTTGCGATTAATTTTATTATTATGATTTCTATCTTGATTGATTATTTCTGTAATTCTTCTATATCCGAAAAATTGATATTTACTCCAGATATTATGAATATCTTTGCATAAACTATTAATCTTAGAAATATCAATCCTAGATTTATAATAAAAATTAGATCTATTAATATCTAACAATCTACATCTATTTCTGACAGCTAAATTATACATATCTGATGATAATTTTAGAAATTTGATTTTCTTAGAATAATCTAACTGTCCAGAAACTTTTTTAAGAAATCTCTTTCCATTGTTAATTGACCTATTTTCTTATATAATTTATCAATTTCTTTATCCTTCTTTTTTTGTTCTTTTTTACTTAATTTTTCTTCTTTAGATAACTTAGAATCAGAAAATATATCATTACCGCTAGCTTTAAACTGCTTAACCCATTTATGTAATGTTGATTTAGCAATATCATATTCGCTACAAATCTGATAAATTGTATAATTTTCGGATAAATATTTCATTACAACTTTAAACTTAAAATCAGAATTATATTTTTTAATTTCTTTTGACATAATTTATTAAATTAAATTTTTAATTAACAGATGAAAAAATATTAGCATATTTTTCCATCTTCCAAATCGAAATTTAAAGAAATTATAGTCTATGAAATTTAAAAATTAATGGTCTGAATTTTAGGGGGCATTTCTCCTTCTTTGCTGTCTTTTGTTGCGATAGGAAGATATTTTCTAAAAAAGTCTTTTTGAAGCTTTTCACTTCCCAGTTCTTTTAGGAAATTACTGATAGCTTGTGAGCTCATAGAAGAGCCTGGAAATAAATGTTTAGATATATCGCCTTCATACCAATCATTAGCTAAATACATTGCAGATCCATTGATGAGACGATAGGATAGTAAGCTTTTTAATGTTTTAAGCTTTACATGAGGCAGTAAGTCTGCAAAGATTTTTCCAACATCATCTTCATCAATTAGTTTCTTGGTTAAGTAGCCACTACCAAAAGATACAATTTCCCTCTCCTTAAATGGTTGTGCCATAACCCTTTTTGGATTGGAAATAACTTTTCCATTTAAATCTCTCTTTCTTCTTTTTACCTCCTGAAATATTCCAGCTTCTTTATCTAGGACAATTCCAAGATATTTGCTGTCTTTTATTGGAATGTTGTTTCTTTTTATCCCAATAGGCCGTTATTTCATATGCATATTCCCTGTCTCCAACTTTTTTGTATCTGATATAGCTCATAATCGTGAGTAAAGAATTAATAATAGGCACGAGTATATAGAACTAAAAAGTCGGTTGCAAGCTTTTATTTGCTTAGATTAATGTTTTTTTAAGGACTATCGTGGGTAAAGATATGGGAATTTAAGTAAATATTAGCTTCACATGTTTGCGCCAAAAGGAATCATCTATCTGGAAATCTTTGCTCTGTAATAATCTATAAACAGCCATATCATTTGTCTTAAAGCTTTTATTGTTTTCCTTTGAAAGCTGTCTGGCTATTTGGTAAGTATTAGCGCTACCGCATCGCATTATCGCAGTTGTTATATTAGCTAACCTCTTTGGAAGAACTTTGCCAAAGTCACTGAAATATTGATTTATTAATTCTTTCATGATCCTTATTTTGATTAAGGAGGATATGATATATCGTGAAAATTAATGATCAATAATTATGTAGGGGAATAAGGGGTCGGGGTCAGTTTATTAAGATTGCCTCCAAAAGCAGAGAATGACCTTAGAAATATTAAGGACTAATAATTCATTCAGCTCAATATACTGCTTATAAGGATTTTTTGAAGTAGTTGAGATATTAAAATTTATATTTAAAACCGCCCATAACAGATAATGGCTTTCCTGGTCTAGCATTAATTGGCCTTCTTGAAACAATATATTCTTCATCGAAGAGATTCTCAACATTTAGGAATAATCTAGTTTTACTGGCAACTTGAAATTCTGTAGCAATATCAACAATAAAATGTGGGTCAATTTTTTCACCAGTAGCAATTGCTCCCTTACCAGCTGTTGATCGCATTTTACCAACATATTTACTATTTAGATTAACTTCCCATTTAGGCTTGATAAAACCAATTGCAGCAAAATATTGATGTCTGGCAATATATGGTAATTCATCGCCAGATGAAACATCGCCCCATTCAGCAAAATCAACTTCAGTAAAATTGGTTTTAAATTTAGTATCAGTGAAGGTGTAATTTGCCATGATTGGTAATTGAAAATCAGCCCCTTCAAAATTACTTGCTAAATCATAAGAGGCAGATAATTCAAAACCTTTAGCGTCAACTTCACCAGCACTATATTGGTCACCAGCAGTGCAATTTCCGCCAGATGAATTGGTGCATTCGCCATTTAAATTAGAATAATCATTAAAGAAAGCTACAAATTCAGTTTTAAAGCTATCTTCATCATATCGAAGCCCCGCCTCATAATTTACACTTCTTTCTTCCTTAGAATCGGAGTCCTGGAGATGGGGGATTAAAGCCCTTATGGATAGAAGCAAATGTTGCTAAATTATCATTAAATTTGTAAAGTGATCCTAAAGAAGGAATAAAAACATCTAAATGATTAACATTATTATTAGAAGAATTATTGTAATCAGTATTTTCTAATTTGATATTTTCATATCTCAGGCCTGGAGTTAGAGTAAATTTATTGTAAGTGATAGCGTCACTAACATAAATTGCGGTAGCATCGGCATCTTTTTCCTGATTCCCTGCTCCACCTGGAGTGCCGTAATTTGTTAGCATCATTTTACCATTTACTAAATCATAAGTATCATCTCTTTGAAAGCGATCTTCTTGATCTTGATGAAATCTGGCACTAAATTTTAATTTATGATCTAAATTGGCAGTTTTAAATTCAGCTCCTAAAACTGACTGAATTCCCTGAGAATAATAATCACGATTATTAGCTCTAACCGTTAGGTTGCTGTTGCTATTAGAATTATCAGTAACTGTAGTTTTTAATTTGTACCAATTACGAGTAAAATTATTGTGATAAATTGTAGTTGTTAGATCAAAATTATTAAAATCAACAAAATGTCTTAATTGATATTGAGAATGCTCAGCATCCATATTATCAAGTCATGAGGTAAGGCATATCTTCTATATGGATCATTCTTAAAATCGGCATCAGTTAGGCCAAGATAAGTTTCATCTGAATCTTCGCCATTATATCCTAATTTTAACTCAATGGATTGATAAATTTTAGCATCATCATCAGTTTCAAATTTGAATTTACCCACAATATCTTGGGTGGAATAGCCAGTATCGCCACCAACAAGATCAATTTTTTTAAAGCCGTCACTTTGCTCATTAGCAGCATCAATTAAATAGCTAAAATTACCCAATTTATTACCATGAGTAACTTGTTCTTTGTGAGTATTAAAGCTACCATACCCAGCCAAAACATCAAATTGTAACTGATCTGGAGTAGATTTGGTAATTAAATTAAGAGCGCCAGAGGTTGTTCTTGGGCCAAATTCAGTAGTTGAAGAACCTTTTCTTACTTCAACCGATTCCATTCTGGTCATTCTTGGAAAATAATAGGCTGAAGATCGGCATATGGGGCAGGGGCAATTAATACAGCATCTTCCATCAAAGTAATATCGGCACTTCTGTCATTTCTACCGCCTCTAAAGCCAATATTGGGACGATTACCAAAACCTTCTTCCTCATTAATATTTATGCCAGGAATTTGTTTTAAAACCCTATTAATATCGCTGTAATTGTATTTTTCTAATTGCTTCTTATCAATAAAATTGGCAGAGCCAGCTATGTTGCTAATATTTTCAGCATTGCCAATAACCATGACCCTTTCCATCATTTTTTTTTTGGAAGTTTCGTTAGCATAGGAATTTACTGCCATTGTTAGGGCGATAATTGCAGTTAGTTTTTTATTATTCATCTTTATTTCAATTAATTTAGGTAGATTTTAATAATGATATTCATTATCAAAAAAGATAATCTAAATATTGTAAAATAATAAGTCAAGAAGAAAATGATAATCATTATCAATAAAGAATTGGCTTTATTTCTAAGAAATGATTATTTTAAGAGAATTATTTTTGTTTTAACTTTGCCTTTATTATTTTGTCAAAATACCCTTGCTTTTCTAAATTAGAAAAATATAATTGATAATCATTATCAATGTTAATAAATAAAATTTGAGTAGAAGAGCATATATTGCTGTATTTTCCTCCCTTTTTTTACATTTAATTTTTATTAATTTTATTGGGCAAAATAAATATGATTCTCAAATGAAGCATGATTTATTGAGTAATAAAATTGCTATTAATTTTTCTAATTTGTCAGAAAAATTTTTGCCAAAAATGAGTGAAAATAATATCAGTAAAAAGGTTTTACAGAAGAAAGAGATAGAAAATTCTAATTTGTCAGATGACTCTATTTCTCAAAATTTAGAAAAGAATCGGGAGGTTATTCCAATTTTTAGTGATTTTGAAGTTACTGGTCAAAAAATTATGCCAAACTACCCTAAAAGAGCCTTAAAATTACAGCAAGAGGGCGTGGTTTATCTTAGAATTCTTGTCTCGAATGATGGTCTGCCTGAAGAAATTATTTTCACTCAAAAATCCCAATATAACTCATTAAATAAGGCGACCCTTAATGCTGTGTCGCAATGGAAATTTCAACCTATGATCATTAATGGTCATAAATCAAAAATGTGGGTTAATGTACCAATCGAGTTTAAAATCAGTTAGACTATGAATCTTATCAATCAAATTGGTTTTTTATTTTATCCCCTGTCATTTTTATCAATCATTGCCATCGCCATAATTATTGATAGAAGTATTTTTTTATTAAATTTCTTTAAAAAAAATAGTAAAAAAATTAAAGAAGATCTTGTTAATTTATTGGAGAAAAATAAAAATCTTCATAAAAATATTAGAGATGAAATTATCTCTTTTAAATTACTTGATCTTAAAAATTCTCTAGAATCAGGAATTAATTTTTTAAGAATTATTGCTATTTTATCGCCAATGATTGGTCTTTTAGGCACTGTTATTGGAATTATTAAAGCTTTTAAGGTAATTTCTTTACAAAATTCTCCAATTGCACCTGCAATGATAGCCGATTCTTTATGGAATGCTATGTTGACCACTGCTTATGGCTTAATTATTGCTATTCCTGCTTTGTTTTTTATCTTTTTATTTTTGCGTATTTCAGAAAAACATATCGATAAATTACAAAAATTACTAAATAGTAAATCCCTAAAAATCGCAGGCTTTAATGATTAATATTAATAATAATAATCGTAAAAATATCATTAATGATTTTCTTCCAGATCTAACCCCCTTGATGGATGTGGTTTTTATGTTAATAATTTTTCTTATTTTAACAATTAATACTGCTTCATTTACTCTAGAAGTTAACTTGCCGGAAGATAAGGATGATGCTTCAAAAATGATTTCGGATAATAATCATCTAGAAATTCATCTTTTAAAAAGCGATATTTGGCAAATAAATGATCAAAAATTCTCTGATGAGAAAAAATTTAAGGATTATTTATTAGATTATCACAAGAAAAATAAGGAACAAAAAATCATTATCATTACCGATAATAATTCTAAAATTGGTAAATTAATTTCAGTTTTAACCTTCCTTAAGAAACAAAATATCCAAATGGCTGATATTTTGGTTGAAAAAAATAATAATAAATGCTGTTAAACATGTCTCTATCTTCGGAAAAAAATATTGCTAATGAAAATAAAGCTAAGAATGTTCTCGGTGGAGAATTAGAATCTTGTTGTCACGATCCTAAAACGGGATTTTTTCGTGATGGTTACTGCAATAGTGATCATACAGATTTTGCTAAACATATCATATGCGTTATTGTTACGGATGAATTTTTACAATTTAGTAAAAAGCAGGGTAATGATTTAATTACCGCAATTCCTGAATTTAATTTTCCAGGTCTTAAAGAAGGTGATAAATGGTGTTTATGTATTACCAGATGGGTTGAGGCTTTGGAAAATAATTGCGCTCCTAAGGTAATATTAGAATCTTCTCATAATCAATGTTTGGAATATGTTTCTTTAGATAAATTAAAAGAATATGCCATATGATGAAAAAGATTCTGATATTATGTTTGGCAGTGATTGTTCCTTTTATTTTTGCTCCGGCCTGTTCTCCAAAATTAAACCATCTAGAAAAATCAGCTAATTTTGATGGAGAAAGATTCAAAAATCTAACTCCGCCTGACTCTAAAAAAACTTTTTCAAAATTTTTAAAATGGCGTTTTCAAACCGAAAGAGAAGAATGGCCAGAATGGGTAGAAATAAAACAAAACAAAGTAAAATATCAAAGGATAGAGCAGGGTGTTAATGTAACTTTTATTAATCATGCAACCCTATTGCTACAAATTGACGGGGTAAATATTCTAACTGATCCAGTATATTCCGACCGCACTTCTCCTTTTTCTTTTTTAGGGCCAAAAAGAGTAAAATTGCCAGGTGTAAAATTTAAAGATTTACCAAAAATTGATGTCATTTTAATCAGCCATAATCATTATGATGCTTTTGATAAAAAAACCTTAGAAAGATTAATTTTAAGAGATAATCCCAAGATCGTATTTGGTATAGGAAATTCTTATTATTTGGATAAAGAAAATAGAAAAAATGCTATTGAAATGAATTGGGGCGATAAATTACAATTTCAAAATTTACTATTCACTTTTTTACCTAATCAACATTGGTCTAAAAGAAATTTATTTGATGATAATAGATCTCTTTGGGGGTCATTTGCAATTGAGGGATCTAAAAAGATCTATTTTGCTGGCGATACTGGCTATTCAGATCATTTTAAAAATATTCAAAAAGAATTTGACTATTTTGATTTAAGCCTGATTCCAATTGGTGCTTATGAACCAAGATGGTTTATGAAATATTATCATATGAATCCCAAGGAGGCTGTAAAAGCACATCTAGATTTAAAATCAAAAAAATCTATCGGTATGCATTTTGGCACATTTCAATTAACTAATGAAGCAATTGACGACCCAATTAAAGATTTAAAAAAGCTAGGGATGAATATGATATCAATAAAGATAGCTTTTTCACTCTAAAAGAAGGTGATAATTATTTTATTTTTGATTAATATGATATTCCCCATTTTGCTTTAAGATAATCAATAACTTGAGTATGTTCCGTAGTTGAAAGAATTTTTTTATAAACTAGAAATTCGCCAATACCACCATTATAAGTTCTTGCTTTAAAATTCTCAAAACCCCCAATATTAAAAGAGTTCCAATCTTTATCGCAATATGAGCATGTGCTTTGATTATCAAAAACTCGACTTGAATTGATATCAATAAGACCTTTGCATAGATCATTAAAATTTCCCTAACTTTCTCTTGGTTTTTTCTTAATTTCATCAATTTTTTCTTGAATAAAACAGCAATAAAGCTAGATAAATATCTAGCTTTATTGCTGTTTTATTCAAGAAAAAATTGATGAAATTCAAGAAAAAAAAAGAGAAATTGTTAAAGTTAGATAAATTAATAAATTGGGAGAGGTTGAGATCTTATTTGGTCAAAGGTCTTAAATTATTGATTTTAAAGAGAAATGGCTTATTATCTATTTTGGATTAACAATGCCAATTTTATCATAATTGATCAAGGTAGCCAATATAAGGCTTCTGAATCTCACAGAGATATTTTGAAAAGATGCCATCATATTATCCAAAGTATGAGTTAGAAAAGGTAATTGCTGGGATAATGCTGTTGCAGAATCATTTTTTCATACCCTGAAAACTGAATTAACACATCATCATAATTTTAAAAAATAGAAAGGAAGCAAAAAATATAATATTTGAATATATTGAAGTTTTCTATAGGAACCTCTGAAAAACCAATTATCTAATTTATAGATTTGAAACTGTTTAATTTTGTTATTTTTGCCAAAGTTTAGCAAAGTTATTTTATAAAATTTTGTTTGAATTTATTTGATAAAAATAGCCAGAAAAGCTTGATTTATCTAGCTTTTTTGCTTATTATTGATATATTAAATTCAAATAAAATATATAATTATGGCAACCCAGCAATCATTTTTTTCATTAGCAATTTCTGGTAGAAAATTAAGAGCGGAGAAGTTTCTTAATCAAATGACGGATATTATTCCATGGCAAAGATTGATTGATAAGATAGAGCCTTTTTATCCTAATGGTACTAGTGATTACGGTGGCAGGAAGGTGACAGATTTATTATTAATATTTAAGATTCATTTGTTACAGCAGTGGTTTGGTCTTAGTGATCCAGCTATGGAGGATGCTATATATGATAGAATAAGTTTTCAAAAATTCTTAAATATTGATATTGGTATTGATAATGTTCCGGATGAGACTGTGATATTGAGATTCCGTCATTTATTGGAAAAGCATAATTTATCGTCGATTATATTTAACGAGGTAAATTCATATCTTGAAGAGAATGATCTTTTGTTGAAGGAGGGTACGATAACTGATGCGACATTAATATCTGCTCCAACTAGTACAAAAAACAAGAAGAGGAAAAGGGACCAAGAGATGTCTTCTACCAAGAAAGGGAAGAATTATTATTTTGGCATGAAGTCTCATATTGGTGTGCAAACTAAGGGTAAGCCAATTATTCATTCTATTGTCACGACGACAGCTAAAGATCATGATTCTACTAAAACAGAGGAGTTATTACATGGTGATGAAACTTCTTTATTTGGTGACAAGGCCTATGATGATAAGGCAATAAAAAGATTTTGTAGGAATCACAATATATTTTATGGTATAACCAATAGAGCTAAATCTAACAAAAAACTTTCAAATAAGCAAAAAAAGAGGAATAAACAATTTTCATCAGTTCGAGCTAAAGTTGAACATCCATTTCAAATTATAAAGCATCTTTGGGGCTATAGAAAGGTTAGATATAATGGTTTACAAAAGAATACTAATCAATTACAAATGCTATCATCCCTTGCTAATCTCTATATGGTTAGAAAAATACTACCAAATACAGCGTAACAAGGGATAAATGTGTCTAATTTAGCCAAAAATGGTAAAATTAGACAAGAAACTAGAGAAATTACCACAAATAATGCCTAAATTTGGATAAAGATTGTTAATTTTTAACAAAATTAGCAATCTTTATCCAAATTATAAAAATTTTTTCTGAAAAATGAAAAAATAGACAAAATTAAATAGGAAAATCAGAGGTTCCATATATAGCATCCTCCATAGCTGGATCACTAAGACCAAACCACTGCTGTAACAAATGAATCTTAAATATTAATAATAAATCTGTCACCTTCCTGCCACCGTAATCACTAGTACCATTAGGATAAAAAGGCTCTATCTTATCAATCAATCTTTGCCATGGAATAATATCCGTCATTTGATTAAGAAACTTCTCCGCTCTTAATTTTCTACCAGAAATTGCTAATGAAAAAAATGATTGCTGGGTTGCCATAATTATATATTTTATTTGAATTTAATATATCAATAATAAGCAAAAAAGCTAGATAAATCAAGCTTTTCTGGCTATTTTTATCAAATAAATTCAAACAAAATTTTATAAAATAACTTTGCTAAACTTTGGCAAAAATAACAAAATTAAACAGTTTCAAATCTATAAATTAGATAATTGGTTTTTCAGAGGTTCCATATATGACATTGAGATATCTAAATCTACAATTACAGCTATTACAGACAAAATATTACCTAAAATAACAGAATTTAAAGAAAGGCAGTTAGAAGAGATTTATCCTATAATATTTCTTGATGCTATGTTTTTTAAGGTTAAAGAAAATGGAAAAATAATTAGTAAAGCTTTTTATTCAGTTCTTGGAGTTGACAAGGATGGTAAAAAAGATATTTTAGGAATTTATCTTCAAGAGTCAGAGGGAGCTAATTTTTGGCTTAATATTTTAACTGATTTACAAAATAGAGGTATAAAAGACGTATTGATTGCTTGTGTCGATGGCTTAAAGGGCTTTCCTGAGGCTATTAATTCAATATTTCCAAAAACTGAGATTCAGCTTTGCATCATTCATCAAATTAGGAATTCTATCAAATATGTTGCATCAAAAAATCAAAAAGAATTTATATCTGACTTAAAGACTGTTTATACTGCAGCAAGCAAAGAAGTAGCCGAAGAAAAACTGCTTCTAATTGAAGAAAAATGGGGCAAAAAATATCCAATAATATTCAAATCTTGGAATAATAACTGGGATAATTTATCTAATTATTTTAAATATCCAAAAGAGATAAGAAAGCTAATTTATACTACTAATTCTGTTGAAGGGTTTCATAGGCAAGTCAGAAAAATTACCAAAACTAAAGGCTCTTTTCCATCTGATCAATCATTAGAAAAGTTACTCTATCTTGCTATACAAAACATTAAGAAAAAATGGACTATGCCAATACCAAATTGGAGCTTGATAATTAGCCAATTTGCTATAAAATTTGAGGATAGAATCAAATTAGATTTAGCTTAAATATAACAAAATATTAATCTAAATCTAAAAAAAATGGAAAACAAATTTTTGCCAAAAATTATCTTAAAAATTGGATTTATATTTTTACAAGATACGCTACGCTTAAAATCTTGTAAAAATAAAATCTCAATTCTTAATAAAATTATTAAGGCAAAATTTGAAAAAAATTAAATTGACACAGGGGATTGGACATTCCCGTG
Source organism: Rickettsiales bacterium (assembly GCA_038142525.1). Taxonomy (GTDB): domain Bacteria; phylum Pseudomonadota; class Alphaproteobacteria; order Rickettsiales; family UBA1997; genus CAJQHK01. Next base: position 189,316 of record JAYQKE010000003.1, on the reverse strand, counting down.
TAAAAAGTGACGAAAGTCAAAAAAGAATTAAGAGTAAGATTCAGCAATGTTATAAATCCTATATTATTTTATAGATCTTTTTTCTTCGGTTACTTCATAACATTCAATAATATCACCTTCTTGTATATCTTGATAATTTTCAATAGCAATACCACATTCTAAACCAGATTTTACTTCTTTAACATCATCTTTAAATCTTTTTAGAGTTTTTAGATTTCCATCATAAATTACAACATTATCTCTAAGTAATCTAACTTTTGAATTTTTCTTAACTACACCATTTGTAACATAGGCACCTGCAATTTTGCCAATTCCAGTTATTTTATAAACTTGTCTAATTTCAACATTACCAAGATGATTTTCATTAATTGTTGGATTAAGCATGCCGCTAAGCATTGCTTTAACATCATCAGAGGCGTCATAAATTACTGAGAAATATCTGATATCTACTCCATTTTCTTCAGCTAAATCCTGCACTGTAGCATTTGCCCTAACATTAAAACCAATAATTAAAGCATTAGATGCTGCAGCTAGATTGATATCACTTTCATTAATAGCGCCAGTTGCAGAGTGAATTATTTTTGTTTCCACTTCATCATGAGTAATTCCAAGAATCATGTTAGATAAGGCTTCGGCAGAACCATTAACATCAGCCTTAATTATTATATTTAAATATTTTTTAGCATCATCACCAACATTTTTAAAAATATCTTCTTTAGATTTTAGATTATTTTTAAGGTTTTTTTGATCTTTTTCCTTTTTAACCCTATATTCAATAATATCTCTAGCTTGTTTTTCTGTATCAACTTCAGAAAAGAAGGAGCCTGCAGATGGTGCCAAATCAAGACCCATAATTTCAACTGCCATAGAAGGATCAACTTGCTTTAAGCTCCGACCTTTATCATCGCTCATTTTACGTATCTTTCCATAAGCATTATCGACTACTACCAAGTCTGACATATCTAAAGATCCCTCTAATACTAAAACAGTGGCAATTACACCCTTATTAGTATCAACTCGACTTTCCAAAACTACACCTTTTGACTTTCCTTCAAATCTTGATTTTAGTTCCATCATATCAGCTTGTAGCAATATAGCTTCTTCTAATTTATCAATATTAGTACCTTCTTTTGCCGAAACTTCAACAAACATTGAATCACCACCAGATGTATCAGAAACTATATTATGTGAATATAATTCATTAATCACTTTCGATGGATCAGCATTTGGTTTATCAATTTTATTAATTGCAACAATGATAGGAACTTCAGTCAGCCTTAGCATGATTAATCGCTTCAATAGTTTGATCTTTAATTCCATCATCGGCAACAACAACCAATATTACTATGTCAGTGATATTAGCGCCACGAGATCTCATCTCGCTAAATGCTTTATGACCTGGAGTATCAATGAAGGTTATATATTTACCCTCTTTAGTTTTAATTCTAGATGCACCAATATGCTGTGTAATACCGCCAGATTCTTTAGCTACAATATCAGTTGATCTGATAGTATCTAAAAGAGATGTCTTACCATGATCAACATGACCCATAATCGTAACAATAGGTGGTCTTGGTAATTTTCCATATTTTTTATCATCCTCAATTTCAAGAACTTTTTCAACATCTGATTCTGTAATCTTTTTTGCTGTATGGCCAAATTCTTCAATTATAATTTCTGCAGTCTCGGCATCTATTGCTTGATTTGAAGTTGCGACAACACCCATTGCAAATAATTTTTTAACTACATCTCCAGTTTTTTCACTCATTCTGTCAGCTAGATCAGAAATAAGAATCATTTCAGGTAATGTTACTTCTTTTGAGATTTTTTTATATTCTTTAGGTGAACTACTTTCTATTTTAGATTTTTTTCTTTTTTTATAGCGAACATTTTCAGATTCATCATCAATGATAAAAATTTGCTTCTTTGATCTCTTATTTTTCTTTAAATGTTTTTTATTGCTATATTTATCTTCACTATCATTAGAAAACTCCTTTTTAGGTTTTTTTACTTTTACTTGCTCCCTTTCTTTTTTTAATTGTTCTTGAATTTTTCTTTCCTCTTCAGCTTTTTGTAAATCAACTTTAATACTTTGCTGTATTTTTTTATTAATATCAAAAGTTTTTACCTCAAAATTATCTTCTATTGCTTCAAATTTAACATTATCAGTTTTTTTGGATTCTGTATTTTTTTTCTCTTCTTGCTTCTCCTCTTTTGGTTTTACTTTTTTCTCTTCTTCGGATTGTATATTTTGGGTGATTTTATTTAGAATATCTTTATTACTTTTAGGGAAATTGTCAGATTTTTGTTTCTTACCATAATTTTCTAGAGCCTTCTTTCTATATTCAATTTCATCTTGGCTAAGATTTTTATTACCTAAAGATGCAGATGAGTCTTGACCTTTATCGGATATTTTACTCTTAGATGCTCTTTTTTTACTTTTAATCGTAAAATCATTAATTTTAGATATATCTACAGTCTTTGGTAGACCTAAAGTTAATTTACCTTTAAGATTTTTTCCGCTATTATTTTTATCCATTAAAATATTTTATATTTGTTTAAGTGTGGGTGTAAATATTTTCCATCTTTAAAGCAACAAAAATTGTTTTAAAGATGGGAAATGTCATTGTAAATAAAACCCCAATTTACTTAAAACCAATTATCCTTGAGCTTCCTCTTCAAATAATTCTTTTTCACTAAGGGAGTTTAGATAGTCATTTGCTCTTTTTATTATTTCTTCAGCAATGTCATCATTAAAGCCCTCAATGGATGATATATCGGAAAGATCAGAAGATGCAATATCTTCCACAGATGCAAATCCTTCAACAATTAATAATTGGGCAATTACTGTTTCAACATCTAAAACTTCAGCAAATAATTCAGATAAATCATTAAATTCTTCTTTTCTTCTGTTAGATTCCTGCTCTTCTGTTAAGATATTGATTTTATAACCCATTAATTTGGATGCTAATCTTACATTTTGTCCAGCTCTACCAATAGCAAGACTTACTTGATCTTCATCTAGGATAGCGTCAATAGTATCATTATCTTCATCAATAACTACTTTACTAATTTTTGCTGGAGAAAGTGCTTCAATAATTACTTCCGGTAAATTATCAGACCATTTAATTACATCAATTTTTTCACCTCTAAGTTCGGCACTAATCGATTGAACTCTAGATCCTCTAATACCAATTAAAGATCCCACACCATCAATATCTTCTCTTTCAGAATAGACCGCAATTTTTGCTCTAGAACCAGGATCTCTTGCAACGCCGCCAATCTTAATACTGCCATCAAATAATTCTGGAACTTCTTGAGCAAATAATTTAACCAAAAATTGATCATGAGTTCTAGATAAAAAGATCTGAACACCAGATTCTTTTCTTTCAACATTTTTAATATATACCCTTAATTTATCTCCAACCTTAAAAGTTTCTCTCGGCAGAAGATCATCTTGATGAATAATTGCTTCAGCATTATCAACTTCCATTAAGATATTTTTAATGCCAGACTTTTTAACGGTAGCATAGGCAATATCTCCTATTCTATCTTTAAATTCTTCATATTCTTTTTCTTTCTCAGCCTCTTTTACTTTTTTAATGACCTCATTTTTAGTAATTTTTGCTATAGTCCTGTTAAGATCAATTGGCGGTAGTAATTCTCTAATATAACCATCAATAATAGCATCCTCATCTTTTTCAATAGCATCCTTATAGACAATCTGAGTTCTACTATCAAAATCTTCAGCTGATTCATCTTCAACTACTAAGAGATTATTATAGATATTGATATGACCAGTTTTTGGATTAATTTCACACTCAACTAATAAATTATAGCCGTATTTTTTCTTGGCGGCCATTTCAATACCTTCTTGTATAGCCTCAATTACTTTATCTTTTGAAATACCTTTACTGTGAGCTATATTTTCAGCAACGAGTAAAATTTCTTTATTTCCAATAACAGTCGATATGTTTGACACTTTATTAAACTAAAAATTAAATTGATATTATATATATGATCATATAAACATAGTTAAGCATTTTTCAAAATCAATATAAATATGGACATCTCAATTGAAATCATCATCAGTAGCATGGTCGCCATCTTGACCACAAGTTCTTTTTTACCTCAAACCGTTAAAGTAATAATTAACAAGAAAAAAGATGAAGCTAGATTGTTTATCTTTATAATAGTTTTTTTAATGATAAGTGGTATTAGTTTACAGTTGGTGTTGCTTTTTGGTTGATTTATGGCTTAATGATCAATTCTTATCCCATGATTATTGCTAATTTGATAACTTTTGTTTTAGCCTTGATAATATTAGCGGTGAAGGTTACTAATATTTATAAAAATAATGATTGATTCATATTTTTCTTTACCAAAAATTGCTGGAAAATATCGTTTTAATGTAGATTTGTCAAAAACCAATTGGTTTGGAGTTGGAGGTCGTGCTAAAATTGTTTTTTTCCCAAAGGATATTAGCGATATAGAGTTTTTTTTACAAAATAAGCCCGAAGATTTAAGGGTAATTATTTTGGGAGTTGGTTCCAATATTATTGTTAAAGAAGGAGAGATTGATGCTTGTGTTATAAAGCTAAATTTTGGATTTAATGATATTTCTTATCAGGATAATATTTTAGAAGTTGGTGCTGGCGTCTTATCTCGCAATTTAGCAAATTTTTGCAAAAATAATTCTTTGACAAATTTAGAGTTTTTAACTGGTATTCCAGGCTCTATTGGTGGTGCAATTAGAATGAATTCCGGTTGTTATGATGGCGAAATATCAGACTTTCTAGAAAAAATAATAGCCATAGATTTTACAGGAAATATTTTTGAATTTTCTAATGAAGATTGTAAATTTTCTTATCGAAAATGCCATTTGCCAAAAGATCTGATATTTTTAAAGGCATTTTTACGAGTGAAGAAGGGTGATCAAAAAGAAATTTCAAAAAAAATAGCAGATTTTAATAAACAAAGAGAAGAAACTCAGCCAATTAAGGCCAAAACTGGTGGTAGTAGTTTTAAAAATCCACCAAATATGAAGGCTTGGCAGTTAATTGATCAGGCGGGATGCCGTGGTAAAAGAATTGGTGATGCTCAAATGTCAGAAAAACATTGTAATTTTATGATTAATCATGGTAGTAATAATGCTGATGATTTAATTAAGCTTGGTGAATATGTTATTGATCAAGTATTGGAAAAAACTGGTGTAAAATTAGAGTGGGAAGTAAGGATTATTGAATAAATTAATAATAATTAATTAATATATGGTCATAAAATTTTTTAATACATTATCTAAAGAAAAAGAAATTTTTCAACCAATTGAAAAAGATCATATAAAATTTTATGTTTGTGGTCCAACGGTTTATAGCCGTCCTCATATTGGCAATGCCAGATCAATTGTAATTTACGATTTATTATATCGATTTTTGCAAAAAAAATTTAAGAAAGTTACCTATGTTCGAAATATCACAGATGTTGATGATAAAATTAATCAGGCAAGACAGTAGAAAATAAAATATCCATCAAAGAATTAACTAATAAAATTATCAAGAATTTTAATTCTGATATTAATTATCTTAATGTTCTAAAGCCAAATTTTGAACCAAAAGCAACAGAAAATATTCCTGAAATTATTAAATTAATTGAAAAGCTCATTGCCAATAAAAATGCTTATATTAGTGAAAATCACGTTTTATTTGATGTTAATTCATATTCCGATTATGGTAAATTATCGCGTCGAAATTTAGATGAAATGATTGCTGGAGCCAGAATTGAAAAGGCAAATTATAAAAAAAATCCCTTAGATTTTGTCCTTTGGAAGCCAGCTAGTGACAAGGATGATATTTCTTCTATTTTTGATTCTCCCTGGGGTAGGGGTAGGCCAGGTTGGCATATTGAATGTAGCGCTATGAGTAGTAAATTTTTTAGGGGCAAGATTTTGATATTCATGGTGGTGGAGCAGATTTGCAATTTCCACATCATGAAAATGAAATTGCTCAAAGTAAATGTGCTAATATCGGCTCAAATTATGCTAAATATTGGCTTCATAATGGTTTTTTAACTGTTTCTGGTGAAAAAATGAGTAAATCTTTGGGCAATTTTATTACTGTTGCTGATCTGATTAAAAAGAATATTTCTGGTATTATTATCCGATATTTACTTCTTTCAACTCATTATAGAAAGCCGTTGGATTTTACTGATAAATCTTTGCAAGATGCTACAAAATCGATTGCAAAATTTTATGCAATTTTAAATGAGGATAGTTTTTCTTTACCAAAATATGATAATTCTTATTTAGGAAAAGTTATTTCTGCCTTAAGTGACGATCTTAATTCTCCCTTGGCTTTTTCAATTTTACATTCCTTAATTAAAGATTATAAATCTTCTGAAAATAAAGAAAAACTGACTTCTAATTTAGTTGAAATTTTAGAATTTTTGGGATTATTGGATAAAAATTATTTTGATAATAAAGCTCAAAATAAAATTGATGAAGAATATATTTTAGCAAAAATAGAGCAAAGAAATATTGCCAAAAAAAATAAGAATTATACTCAAGCTGATAATATCAGAGATGAGCTTTTAAATAAAAATATTATTATCAAGGATGGCAAGGGCGGCACCAGTTGGGAGTTAAAAAATTAAGGAACCTCTGAAAAACTAAAAATTCCAATTTTGCTAAATACATATTTTAGTTTTTCACAGGTTCCTTAAGATACTCCTTAGATTTTGTCCCAATTTGGAAAAGTTATTTTATCATTTTAATTTATATAATTTATCATTAAAATTATTATAAAGATAAATGATCTAACTTTATCTTTTTCCTTGTTATTAGCACAATTTTTTGAATTACAACCTCTTCTTAGAAAATATTTTTATTCAAGAAAGTTTCTTCAAAGCCTAAAATTGCTATTATTTTACTATAAATCAAATAAAAATGCTTCATAAATCATTATTAAATTCTTTTAATTATATTAGTTGTATTTTGGATGTAATCGATAAGTTAGAACCTGCAAAACAAAAAATATTTTATATTGATAAAAGAGTTGGTATGCATATTCGTCATATGATTGATCATATTATTTCTTTATAAGATAGTATTGAATCAGGTGTTATAAATTACGATAAAAGAAATCGTAATAGTAAAATTGAGACTGACCATAAGGAAGCTATTAATAAATTATTTGAACTTAATGAGTGGTTTATGAATGAGGTAGATTTAATTGGTGAGACTATTATTATTTCTGAAATAGGGTTTTATGATCAAACGAATGTTAGATTAAAATCTGATATTCAAAGAGAAGTTTTATGGGTTATGAATCATACAATACATCATATTGCTCATATTAAATTAATAGCTGGATATTTAGATATTAAACTTACTGATTTTATTGATTTATCGCCATCTACAGCAACTTATAATAGGTCAGTTTCTAGTGGTTAGAAATACTAATTGGAGATATTAAATAGGAAAATTTAATATGTGCACATTAACAATATTTCCTAATAAGGATGGTGATTTGATTATTACCATGAATCGTGACGAAAGAAAAAGTCGTAAAGAGGCTGATGATTTATTTCGCAAAGAACAGATAATTTATCCTTATGATTTGAAGTCAAAATTTTACTGAATATTCAAGCATCTTTATTGATTTAGAGTAGCATTTGGAATTAATCAAGATGGTTTAGCAATGGCTTTATTAAATCGATATCAAGATCCGATAAAAGACACTAAACTTTCTAGGGGAAGATTTATTCCTAAATTATTATTAGAAAAAAATTTTGAAGCAATAAAAAATAAATTTCAAAAATTACATGATCAAAATGACAATTCTTTCGATTTAATTATTCTATCAAGGAACCTCTTAAAAACCAATTATCTAATTTATAGATTTGAAACTGTTTAATTTTGTTATTTTTGCCAAAGTTTAGCAAAGTTATTTTATGATTTGATAAAAATTCTTTATTTAATTTTGTTTTATTATTAGAAAAAATTTTGAAGCAATTTATTTGATAAAAATAGCCAGAAAAGCTAGATAAATCAAAAAGCTTTTTCTGGCTATTTTTATCAAATAAATTCAAACAAAATTTTATAAAATAACTTTGCTAAACTTTGGCAAAAATAACAAAATTAAACAGTTTCAAATCTATAAATTAGATAATTGGTTTTTAAGAGGTTCCATAAGTGACCTTTTAGACAGTGTTCTACCTGAAATTTCTCCACATCTTTTTCCTGATATTCAGAACAGTAAATGGATACATAGAGCAGATTATGAGCTATCTCAAATTCTTGAACTAGAGAAAAAGAAAGAGTTGGCTACAGCAGAGTTTAAGCAAAAAATGTCAAAGATTGATAAAAGAATTCAAGATGAACGTAACGAGAATTCTTGGCGTCATGAATTAATTTCCGAAACAAATGATGTTTTGGTAAAAGCGGTTCAAAGGGCTTTGAGAATCTTAGGTTTCTTGGACATAGTTGATATGGATATAGAATATGAATCAAAAAATGAAACGCGTAAAGAGGATTTGCAAATTAGAGATGGAAAGAAAGTTATAGTAGTTGATATAAAAGGTATAAGTGGATTACCGTCCGATGAAGATGTTATGCAAGCACAGAAGCATGCTATTTTGTTAAACAACAAAAATAAAGATACAGATAAAGAGACATACAGCTTATCAATTGTAAATCATCAACGTCACCTACCGCCACTAGACAGAAATAACAAGGAACCTTTTGGTTCAAAGATATTAGGCTTTTCAGAAGATGTAACTGGCTTGCTAACGACATGGGAATTGTTTAATCTAGTTCGTAATTTTGAGAAACTAGAATGGAGTAAAGACAATATAACTCCATTATTTTATAAAACTGGGCGTATAAAGTTAATTCCTTGTAATTATTATTTTCTGGGTAATATTTCTAATATATGGAAAAATAATAATGCTTTTGGCATTAACATGGTGAATGAAGCTTTATCTGCAGGAGATAGAATAGCTATTAAAACAATATCTTCAGAAGTTTTTCAAGAAATTGCAGTTAGTTCAATTATGGTAAATGATAAAAACACTGAAAGTGTAAATTCAGGAAATGATGTTGGTATATCGTGCGAAGATATATCATCAATAAAAAGAGGAATGGAAGTATTTCTTATAAAGTAGCAATTTGTTGCATTTTCGCATGAAAATGTCTAGCGCCCTAAATAAAAATTTAAATATTTAATATAATAAAATATTAATTTATTTCTAAAAAAATCATGAGTGACAGCCCACAAAAAGATATTATCATTTACAGTTCAAGTGATGGAAAAATATCATTTAATGTTAATGTGTTTAATGAGACCGTTTGGCTAACTCAGAAGCAGATAGCAGATTTATTTGATAGAAATCAATCAGTAATATCTAGACATATTAATAATATTTTTAAAGAAAATGAATTAGATAGAAAAAGCGGCATTGTTAATCCAAAATAGATAATAAGCCATTTCTCTTTAAAATCAATAATTTTACTGAATATTCAAGCATCTTTATTGATTTAGAGTAGCATTTGCTCTTTCTTCTCATTCTAGCCAAGAAGTGTCTGAACAAGCTATTATAGCCCTCGATAGTATAAGTATGTGCCTTGGATTGAATATGCTTATCCTTAGGAACAAATTTCTCATACGGTTTCCAATAATCCGTTGCTATAATGCCTTTAGCTCTGTCTTTTACTCCTTCCCAAAGTTCTTTTCCAGTTCTTGTAGATCTGTCGCCAACAACGAAGTTGATGAATTCTTTTGCATATCTATCAACAGCAATCCAGATCCAGACAGAGTTTTTTTTGAACCAATATAGCTGTGCATTTCATCTATCTCAGTTACGCATATTTCATGGCTATTTTGCAATAAATCAAGATTTTGACCATATTGCTTGATCCAGTTAAAGATACTTACATGACTAACCTTGAGAATTCTTCCTATAGATCTAAATCCTAGACCCTCTAGGTACAACTCCAGGGCAAATCTTTTTATTGATCTATCTTTAGAATTTCTGCCTTTTGTATAATTATAATTGCAATCTTTACACTTATAGCGTTGCATTCCGTACATTTTACCATTTTTGCAAACGTTAGAACTGGAGCATTTTAAACATTTCATAGCTTGATTTATTGAGTTAAAATGCTTATTTTATGCTCAATGATGTTAATTGCTAGTAAAATCTATTGTAAATTAACAATGCCAGAAATTATAGTCTATGAAATTTAAAAATTAATGGTCTGAATTTTAGGGGGCATTTCTCTTTTTGGATTGGAAATAACTTTTCCATTTAAATCTCTCTTTCTTCTTTTTACCTCCTGAAATATTCCAGCTTCTTTATCTAGGACAATTCCAAGATATTTGCTGTCTTTGCTTGGAATGTTGTTTCTTTTTATCCCAATAGGCCGTTATTTCATATGCATATTCCCTGTCTCCAACTTTTTTGTATCTGATATAGATAGCTCATAATCGTGAGTAAAGAATTAATAATAGGCACGAGTATATAGAACTAAAAAGTCGGTTGCAAGCTTTTATTTGCTTAGATTAATGTTTTTTTAAGGACTATCGTGGGTAAAGATATGGGAATTTAAGTTAATCTCCTTTTCTTTAATAAATACCACTCTCTTTTTGGATACTTTTACTGCATTAGATGCCAGATCTATTTTTTCATTATCAATTACTTCTTTGAATAATTTTCTGCCAGACGGAAGTCTAATTATAAAATTGATCTTATTTTTTTGTAATAATTCAATATTATCATTAGAATAAAAGCCCGCATCTAGCAGTACCGCTTTAGCTGTAGTGTTATGAGCCTTAAGTTCTTTGATAGTATTTGTGAGTGTTGAGATGTCCGCTATACTGCCTGCATTGTAGCGAAAGTACAGAGGTAGATTGTTATCGGCAGAAACAACTGACATAAATTTTATCTGCCTATCAATAGAGCCACTATTATAGCCAAACTCATTAATTGGAGTATTGATTTCATTTGGCATGCTACTTCCATCTACTATTAGACCTTCTTTGCTGTCTTTTGTTGCGATAGGAAGATATTTTCTAAAAAAGTCTTTTTGAAGCTTTTCACTTCCCAGTTCTTTTAGGAAATTACTGATAGCTTGTGAGCTCATAGAAGAGCCTGGAAATAAATGTTTAGATATATCGCCTTCATACCAATCATTAGCTAAATACATTGCAGATCCATTGATGAGACGATAGGATAGTAAGCTTTTTAATGTTTTAAGGAACCTCTGATTTTCCTTACGCATATTTCATGGCTATTTTGCAATAAATCAAGATTTTGACCATATTGCTTGATCCAGTTAAAGATACTTACATGACTAACCTTGAGAATTCTTCCTATAGATCTAAATCCTAGACCCTCTAGGTACAACTCCAGGGCAAATCTTTTTATTGATCTATCTTTAGAATTTCTGCCTTTTGTATAATTATAATTGCAATCTTTACACTTATAGCGTCATTCCGTACATTTTACCATTTTTGCAAACGTTAGAACTGGAGCATTTTAAACATTTCATAGCTTGATTTATTGAGTTAAAATGCTTATTTTATGCTCAATGATGTTAATTGCTAGTAAAATCTATTGTAAATTAACAATGCCAAAAATCAAAGGAAAAACTAACCATTTAAGTCATTAATCATAGTTTGGGTAATTTTTTTTAAATCAAATTCAGCTTTCCAGCCCCAATCCTTTTTAGCGACAGAATCATCAATTGATCTAGGCCAAGAATCAGCAATTTTTTGTCTAAAATCTGGCTTATATTCAATTTCAAAATCTGGGTAATGTTTTTTAATTTCAGTAGCAATTTCTTCACATGAAAAACTAACAGCAGAAAATTATAATTTGAATAATAAGTTAGATCTTCAAAATTGGCTTCTGCTAATTCAATTGTACCTCTGATTGCATCATCCATATACATCATTGGTAAAATAGTATCTTCCTTTAAAAAACAGCTATATTTTTTACTTGCAACTGCTTTATAAAAAATATCAACAGCATAATCGGTAGTTCCTCCTCCAGGTAAAGTTTTGCTACTAATTAGCCCTGGATATCTAATACCTCTAATATCCATATTAAATTTTTTAACATAATAATCACAAAGCAATTCACCAGCAACCTTAGTTACGCCATAAATTGTTTTAGGTAATAAAATAGTTTCTTGCGGAACATTATCTTTTGGAGTTTCTGGACCAAAAGCGGCAATTGAGCTTGGCGTAATAATTTGTTTTAATTTATGAATTCTGGCAATTTCAAGAATATTAACCAAGCCATTCATATTGATATTCCAGCAAAGTTGTGGATTATTTTCACCATTAGCTGATAAAATGGTCGCTAAATGATAAATTTTAGTTATTTTATATTTGGTAACAATATTTTCGATATTATTGTAATTCAAAACATCCAATTTTTCAAAAGGTATAAAGGATAAATCCTCTAAATCTCTAACATCAGAAGCAATAACATTTTCCTGACCATGTTTTTCTCTAAGTTTTAATACTAATTCTGATCCTATTTGGCCTAACGACCCTGTAACTAAAATTTTATCCATTATAATTAACTTAAGTTTTCTATTGAAACTCCTCTTGTAATGCAAGAGAGTCAAAATAATCTTTGATTATTTTGGTGGGGTAATTAACATCTTGAAATGAAATATAAAATACTCAAAAACAAATGACAATTAAAAATAGTCCAAAAATTACAATTATTGGTGCAGGTGCTTGGGGTTCGGCAATTGCTTCGGTTTTAGCAAATAATGGTCATGAGGTTTTGCTTTATTGTAATGAAAATATTTTTATTGATGGGATTAATAAAAATAATATTTCACCTAGATTACCAGATATTAAATTATCTAAAAAAATTACCGCCAGTAAGGATTTTAAAAATTCTATTTTTAACGCTGATTATTTATTTTTTGTAGTTCCGTCAAATGTTATCAATTTAATATTAGATGATATTAGAAAAATAAATCCTAATTTTTCTAAAAAAATTATTATAGCTACTAAAGGTATTGATGAAGAAAATTTACAATTATTTAGCGATATTTTTGATCAAAAATTACCAAAATCTTCCTATTGTTTTTTGTCGGGGCCGAATTTTGCTATCGAGGTAGTAAATGGGGCAAAAACCCTAACTAATATTGCTACAAATGATCAAAATTTAGCCAATGAATTTAAAAATCTTTTAGAAAATGATTATTTTAAAGTTACAATTTTAGATGATATTATTACTAGCCAAATTGTTGGATCGATGAAAAATATTTTGGCAATTGGTTGCGGTATTATTTCTGGCTTAAATCTTGGTGAAAATGCTAAAGCTAGTTTTATTACTTTAGGTATTTTAGAAATTGCTAAAATGATTGATCATTTTGGTGGTAATAGTACAAATCTTATCTCTGCTGCTGGTTTTGGCGATTTATTTTTGACTTGCTCTAGTAAAAAATCTCGTAACTTTTCTCTTGGTTTGGCAATTGCTAATGGTAAAAATCCAAAAGAATTATTATCTGATTCTGATAAAACTTATGAGGGAGCAAAATCGGTAAAAATATTTCATAAATTAGCAAAAAGAAAGAAAATTGATTTGCCAATTTGTAATTCAATTTATGATATTTTATTTTCAGGTTTTAATGTTAAGGAAATTAGGTTATTTTAATATTGACTTCAATTAGCTTAAATTTTAGAATTTTTTCCCTATGGCAGACGTAGCTCAGTTGGTAGAGCACCAGGTTGTGGTTCTGGTGGTCGCGGGTTCGAGACCCGTCGTTTGCCCCATTTTTATTTTATTTATATGGATCTTATAATTTTAGCAGCCTTGGCAATTTTTATTTTTGTTAAACTTAATAAAAAATTAGGTGAATTCGATGATGACCAAAAGAGAGATTCAATCAAAAATTTCTTAAAAGAAAAAACCAATTATCAAGAAAAAAAATCTAAAAAATATAGTCAATCTAAAGATTCTAACATTATTAATCTTCATCCAGAAAAAACCCAAGACAAAGAAGAGATTATTGACTTAAAAGATCTTGATGTGCTTGGTAAAATTGATCAAAATATTATCAGTGATGTAAAAATTATTTTTCAAAAGACAAATCTTGCACCAGGAGTTTTTATTGAAGGTGCAAAGAAGGCTTTTGAAATGATTACCGAAAATTTCTCAGCACAAGATTTATCAAAAGTAAAAAATATCATTTCAACTAAAATTAAGGAGCAATTTCAAACAAATATTGAGGAATTGCAAAAGAAAAATCAAAAATTAAATTCTCAAATTATTTCAATTGATGAAGCTAAAATAATTGTCGCTAAAATTGACTCTCGTTATGCTTATTTAACTGTAGAATTTACTTCCCAGCAAATTGATTATATTACAGAAGGCAAAAAAATAATTGAAGGTAGTAAAACTGAGCAAGTAAATGTTGTTGATAGATGGATATTTAAGAAAAATCTTACTGCTAAAAATCCTGCTTGGTTATTATCTGGGGTATTGTAGATAACTATTATATAGTGCGGGTAAAAATAATAAATAAAAGATAAATAAAATAAATGACAAATAATTTTGAATCAAAAATTGAAGTAAAAAATAAAGAATATAACTATTTTTCAATTAAAAAATTAGCAAAAAATTTAAATAAAGATATTTCAAAACTACCATTCAGCTTAAAAGTTCTTTTAGAAAATATCTTAAGATCTGATATTCCTTCTGAACAAAAACTAAATGATTGTCAAAATATTATTGATTCAATTAAAGATCCTTCAAAAAGGCAGGAAATTTTCTTTTCACCATCAAGAGTTTTAATGCAAGATTTTACTGGTGTGCCAGCTGTAGTTGATTTGGCCGCAATGAGAGATGCTGTTGTGAAAAAAAATATTGATCCAAAAAAAATTAATCCATTAATTCCGGTTGATTTAGTTATTGATCATTCAATTCAGGTTGACTTTGCAGGTAGTTCAGATTCTGCTAAGAAAAATGTTGATTTGGAAATGCAAAGAAATAAAGAAAGATATGAGTTTTTAAAATGGGCTCAGGAATCCTTTGATAATTTTAGAGCCGTACCTCCAGGAGCTGGTATTTGTCATCAGGTTAATCTTGAAAATCTAGCAAAGGTTACTTTCTCTAAAGAGGTTGAAGGCAAAATATATTGCTATCCAGATACTGTTGTTGGTACTGATAGTCATACTACAATGATTAATGGTCTTGGTATTCTTGGTTGGGGTGTTGGTGGTATTGAAGCTGAAGTCGCAATGCTCGGCCAGTCAATTTCTATGCTTATCCCAGAAGTTATTGGCTTTAAATTAACTGGTAAATTAAATGATGGTGTAACAGCAACAGATCTAGTTTTAAATATTGTTAATATTTTAAGAGAAAAGAAAGTTGTTGGTAAATTTGTTGAATTTTATGGTGAAGGTTTGGATCATTTATCTTTAGCAAATAGAGCTACAATTGCCAATATGGCTCCTGAATATGGTGCAACTTGTGGCATATTCCCAATTGATGATGAGGTTTTAAATTATATGAGATTAACTGGTAGGTCAGAAGAGCAAATTGAATTAACTGAAAAATATTCTAAAGCTGAAAATTTCTTTAGAAATGAAAATATTGATCCAGAATTTTCTGATATTGCTGAGCTTGATATCAGCTCTATTAAAGCAACTATTGCCGGTCCAAAAAGACCTCAAGATAAAATTGAATTATCAAATTCTCAAACAGAATTTCAAAAATTGGCCAAAGATATTAGCGCAAATCTTGATGATGAAGCAAAAAATTTACCAAAATTAGGTGAAAAAATTAATCATGGTGATGTGGTAATTGTTGCTATTACCTCTTGCACCAATACTTCTAACCCTTCAGTTTTAATCGCTGCAGCACTTCTCGCTAAAAAAGCTGTCGATAAAGGTTTAAAAATTAGAAAAACTGTTAAAACTTCTTTTGCTCCTGGTTCACAAGTTGTTGCTGGCTATTTAGAAGATTCTGGTTTACAGCAATATCTTGACAAAATTGGTTTTAATATTGTTGGTTTTGGTTGTACGACTTGTATTGGTAATTCTGGTGATTTAAAGCCTGAAATTCATAATGTCATCAAAGATAATAATTTATTAGCAACTGCAGTTCTTTCTGGTAATAGAAATTTTGAAGGTAGAGTTCATCCATTGACAAAAGGTAATTATCTTGCTTCCCCCCCATTGGTTGTAGCTTACGCTTTGGCTGGCACTATGAATATTGATCTTGAAAAGGATGTAATTGCTATTACAGATTCTGGTGAAAAAATTTATCTTAAAGATCTTTGGCCAACAAATGCTGAAATTGAGGAGATTACTAACCAATTTGTAACTCAAGAAATATTTACCAAAAAATATGCTGATTTATTTGCAGGAGATCAGGAATGGCAAGAAATTGATGTAACAAAATCTGATATTTATTCTTGGGATAAGGATAGCACTTATATCAGATTGCCAAATTTCTTTGAAGCTAAGGATAATAAGGATAAAAATATTAAAGATGCTAAAATTATTGCTCTTTTAGGTGATTCTATTACTACTGATCATATTTCTCCAGCTGGTAATATTGATAAAAATACTCAAGCAGCAAAATATCTTGAAGAAAATGCTGTAGAAATTAAGGATTTTAATTCTTACGGTTCAAGAAGGGGTAATTATGAAGTTATGACCCGAGGCACTTTTGCTAATATTCGTATTAAAAATGAAATTTTAGATGGGGTTGAAGGTGGCTACACTAAAAATAATTCAGGAGAGGTAGTTTCAATTTATGAAGCCGCAATGGAGGCTAAAGAAAATAATACTCCATTAGTAATAATTGCTGGTAAAGAATATGGTACTGGATCATCAAGAGATTGGGCAGCAAAGGGAACGAATTTACTTGGAATTAAAGCTGTAATTGCTGAAAGTTTTGAAAGAATTCATCGTTCAAATTTAATTGGTATGGGAGTTTTACCTTTAATGTTCAAAGATAACCAAAATAGAAAGAGTTTAGGTTTAACTGGTGAGGAAAAAATTTCAATTATAATTGGCGATAATATTGCTCCAAAAGATAACATTAAATGCAAAATTACTAAGAAAGATGGCTCTATAATTGATCTTGAGTTACTTTCTAGAATAGATACTGAAAATGAAGTGAAATATTATAAGGCGGGAGGGATATTAAGCTATACCATTTCCCAACTTTAAAGAGATTTTAGCAACTCGGCGGTAGGATTATATATTTATTGGATTGTATTGGATAAGCATTGATTATTTGTTTCTTCATATATTATAATATATCCCTACTTTTAAATTAGAATTCGGGCTTATACTATTTCCTAACTTTAAAGTTGGGAAATAATACAATATATTTTAAATTAGAAAATTATGCAAATTAGAACTATTGGTGCCAATATGGATGTTGGCGACTCTTTAACAAATCATGTTAAGGAAAATCTTGAGAAAGAAATTGTTAAATATTTTGATGGCGCAGTTGATGCGCAGGTAAATTTTAGTAAGAATGTTTCAGATTTTAAAGTATTAATTCTAATTAATGAAGGTATAAGAGGTGGAGTTAGAGTAAAAAGCAATGCTAGTGCTGGCGATGCTTATGCCGCTTTTAATAGCGCTAAAGAAAAGGCTGCAAAACAACTTAGAAGATATAAAAGAAGGTTAAAAAATCATCATAAGACAATTGATAATAAGCAAATTGACTTTCTTAATTCAATTTATGAATCTCAAAAATATGTTATTTCTGAACAATTTGAAGAGGAGGGGATTGGTTCTGATAATGAAAATATTGTTGTTGAAAATAAAGGTAAAAAAGAATTTGATGTAATTACTGAAAAAACAACTGATATTGAGACTATTACTATTGATGAGGCAATTATGAAAATGAATCTTGCCGATCTTCCAGCACTTGCTTTTGTTAATGTTGATAGTAAAAATATTAATGTAGTTTATCATCGTAGGATGGTAATATTTCATTAATTGATTTAAAGACCGGATATTAATTTTAATAATCATCTTCAAAGGTTATATAGTGATATCAAAGTTCATTTTAAAATAGATAAATATAACATCTTTTTTTGTTACCTAAGAAATTAAAGGAAAAATATTCCGGGCAGTTCTACAATTTACATCCTATCTTTCTTTGAAAAAAATTAAAACATCACCAGATGATATTGGTACTAGAATAGAAAAATTTTTGGCAAAGAAAGCTTTGGGATTTTCTTTATCACAAAAATTAATTAGAAAAAAACAAATTCTAATTAATGATCAAATCGCTAAAATTGGTTATAAAATAGGTCAGGGCGATGAGATAACTCTTCCAGATATTAAAATTACTCAAAAACCAATTAAAAAACCTCAAATCTCCAAAGAGAATTTAGAAAAAATTACTAATAATATTATTTATCAAGATGATAATATTATCGCTATTGATAAGCCAAACATTATTGCTACTCAGGGTGGATCAAATATTAAATTTTCTGTTAATGATGCTTTACCATATTTAAAATTTGAGGAGGAGCAGACGCCAAGATTAGTTCATCGTCTTGATAAGGATACAAGTGGAATTTTACTCATTGCTAGAAATCGAAAAGTGGCAGAAATTTTATTAGAAAAATTTAAAAATAAGGAAATTAACAAAACTTATCTGGCTTTAATTTCTGGAATTCCAACAAAAAAATCAGGAGAAATTAATTTACCTTTAATTAAAAAATATCAGGGGAAGAATGAGAAAATTTATGTTGATGAAAATGGTAAGGAAGCAATTACTAAATATAAAATATTAAGCTCAAAAAATAATATCTCGATGGTAGAATTAAAACCAATTACTGGCAGAACCCATCAATTAAGAGTTCATATGAAAGAAATTGGTCATGCAATTTTAGGAGATTATAAATATGGTAAAAAAGGACAAAATGATTTTAAAAGATTGGGCTTACATGCTTTTAAAATTGAAATTTTAAATTTTTTTGGCAAAAATTTAGTGATCGAAAGTGATCTACCAAAATTTATTAAAAATTATGAAGAAGATAATTATTTTTCTAATTAAAATATATCAAGCCTGTTTTTCCCTTTTTTTTAGGACATGGAAAATGCCGTTTTTATCCCACCTGTTCTAATTATTTTATTGAGAATATAAAGAAAAACGGTACAATAAAGGGTGGTTTTTTTGGTATTATTAGGATCTGTAAATGCCACCCTTGGTCTAAGGGTGGAGTAGATTTGGTTAAATAAATTATCAAGATTTATCTAAGAATATCTTGCTATATCGGGAGCGTTTTTATAACTGTGTCAATTTAAGTTAAAATGAGAATAAAATTTAATTTATTAAATTTTATTCTCATAAATAATTATAAATTTTAACATTAACTTAAATTGATAATATCATGAATCACAAATTAAAATCTTTAAATAATTTTCGAAATAACTCTGACAATCAAGATCTTGAAGAGGATTTTGATTATCAAAAGTTCAAGAAAGAAGCTATAGACAAATTGTATGCTGGAAAAGGATTTTCTGGCAAAGATGGTATATTTACCAGTATGTTAAAAGATTTTCTTGAAACTGCCATGCAATCCGAATTGGATAATCATTTAAATTCTAAAAAAGAAGATGATGTTACCAGAACTGCACCCATTTGTTAGACCATTACCTCTTTAAAAGTCATAGACTTTTTTTCTTTAAATTCGGTGTAGAAATTTTTGAATTTTCTGAAATTTTAGAATGGCCCTAAATAGCCAAATTCGTAGAAATTTCTGGAAAATTATAAACTTAAATTCCCATATCTTTACCCACGATAGTCCTTAAAAAAACATTAATCTAAGCAAATAAAAGCTTGCAACCGACTTTTTAGTTCTATATACTCGTGCCTATTATTAATTCTTTACTCACGATTATGAGCTATATCAGATACAAAAAAGTTGGAGACAGGGAATATGCATATGAAATAACGGCCTATTGGGATAAAAAGAAACAACATTCCAAGCGGACAGCAAATATCTTGGAATTGTCCTAGATAAAGAAGCTGGAATATTTCAGGAGGTAAAAAGAAGAAAGAGAGATTTAAATGGAAAAGTTATTTCCAATCCAAAAAGGGTTATGGCACAACCATTTAAGGAGAGGGAAATTGTATCTTTTGGTAGTGGCTACTTAACCAAGAAACTAATTGATGAAGATGATGTTGGAAAAATCTTTGCAGACTTACTGCCTCATGTAAAGCTTAAAACATTAAAAAGCTTACTATCCTATCGTCTCATCAATGGATCTGCAATGTATTTAGCTAATGATTGGTATGAAGGCGATATATCTAAACATTTATTTCCAGGCTCTTCTATGAGCTCACAAGCTATCAGTAATTTCCTAAAAGAACTGGGAAGTGAAAAGCTTCAAAAAGACTTTTTTAGAAAATATCTTCCTATCGCAACAAAAGACAGCAAAGAAGGTCTAATAGTAGATGGAAGTAGCATGCCAAATGAAATCAATACTCCAATTAATGAGTTTGGCTATAATAGTGGCTCTATTGATAGGCAGATAAAATTTATGTCAGTTGTTTCTGCCGATAACAATCTACCTCTGTACTTTCGCTACAATGCAGGCAGTATAGCGGACATCTCAACACTCACAAATACTATCAAAGAACTTAAGGCTCATAACACTACAGCTAAAGCGGTACTGCTAGATGCGGGCTTTTATTCTAATGATAATATTGAATTATTACAAAAAAATAAGATCAATTTTATAATTAGACTTCCGTCTGGCAGAAAATTATTCAAAGAAGTAATTGATAATGAAAAAATAGATCTGGCATCTAATGCAGTAAAAGTATCCAAAAAGAGAGTGGTATTTATTAAAGAAAAGGAGATTAAGCTAAACAAGAAGAAGACCTATGCCTATATTGTGCTTGATCCAAAGAAAAAGGCTGATTTAGTAAATAATTATTTATCTGAAAAAATAGATGATAAGCAAGATATTGATAACGAGAAAATAGCTAAGGTCATAAATCAAAAGGGCCTGTTTGTAATAATATCTTCAAAGAAGCAGGAAACAGAAAATATCCTAAATTTATACTACACCAGACAAAAGGTTGAGAGAATGTTCGCTTTCTCGAAGTCAGATCTAAACCTGCTACCACTAAGAGTGCATAGCGAGGAAACTCTCAGAGGACATTTATTTTTACTATTTTTATTATCTTACTTTTTTATGAAAATTCATCAGAAATTAAACAAAGAATTTACTGTGGATCAAGCATTTATTATACTTTCGGCACAAAAGGCAAAAATATATGAAAAGCAGATATTTGTACAAGAGGCTACAAAAAAGCAAAAACAAATTTTTGAGCTTTTTGGTTATGATATTCCTGAGGAGATGGCTCGTGGGTAAAGATATGGGAATTTAAGATAAAATTTCGTATTTCATATTTTAGATTTTAATTATTTTTTATTTTAAAATCTAATTCTTTTTCTCTTACTGTCATCATTATAGTAAATTTGACTAGGAGTTTTGTAATTCAAAGATTGATGAGGTCTTTGATAATTATAAAAATGGATAAATCTTGTTATTTGCCTCTTTAATTCTTCTATATTATCAGGAGGATTGAGAAAAATTTGTTCATATTTTACAGTTCTCCAGAATCTTTCAATAATTACATTGTCTACCCACCTACCTTTTCCATCCATTGATATTTGAATATTTCGTTTTTTTAATTCATTTATCCAATTACCGCTGGTAAATTGAGATCCTTGATCAGTATTAATAATTGTTGGAATAATTTTATGATTTTTTATTCCCTTTTTTAATATTTCAACACAATTATTAGTTTCCATAGAAATTGATAATTTTGATGCAACAACAAATCTAGAACTCCAATCAATTAGCGACATTAAATAAACAAATCCTACTGGTGTTTTGATGTAAGTTATATCAATTGCCCAAGTGTGATTTGGCTTATCTATTTTAGATTTATCTTCTAATAAATAAGGATATTTGTAATCTTTTTTATTGATGATTGTTGTCTTTTTCTTTGGATAAAGAGCTTTAATCTTTAGAACTCTCATTAATCTAAGAATCTTCTTGCGATTAATTTTATTATTATGATTTCTATCTTGATTGATTATTTCTGTAATTCTTCTATATCCGAAAAATTGATATTTACTCCAGATATTATGAATATCTTTGCATAAACTATTAATCTTAGAAATATCAATCCTAGATTTATAATAAAAATTAGATCTATTAATATCTAACAATCTACATCTATTTCTGACAGCTAAATTATACATATCTGATGATAATTTTAGAAATTTGATTTTCTTAGAATAATCTAACTGTCCAGAAACTTTTTTAAGAAATCTCTTTCCATTGTTAATTGACCTATTTTCTTATATAATTTATCAATTTCTTTATCCTTCTTTTTTTGTTCTTTTTTACTTAATTTTTCTTCTTTAGATAACTTAGAATCAGAAAATATATCATTACCGCTAGCTTTAAACTGCTTAACCCATTTATGTAATGTTGATTTAGCAATATCATATTCGCTACAAATCTGATAAATTGTATAATTTTCGGATAAATATTTCATTACAACTTTAAACTTAAAATCAGAATTATATTTTTTAATTTCTTTTGACATAATTTATTAAATTAAATTTTTAATTAACAGATGAAAAAATATTAGCATATTTTTCCATCTTCCAAATCGAAATTTAAAGAAATTATAGTCTATGAAATTTAAAAATTAATGGTCTGAATTTTAGGGGCATTTCTGTAGCCACTACCAAAAGATACAATTTCCCTCTCCTTAAATGGTTGTGCCATAACCCTTTTTGGATTGGAAATAACTTTTCCATTTAAATCTCTCTTTCTTCTTTTTACCTCCTGAAATATTCCAGCTTCTTTATCTAGGACAATTCCAAGATATTTGCTGTGCTGCTTGGAATGTTGTTTCTTTTTATCCCAATAGGCCGTTATTTCATATGCATATTCCCTGTCTCCAACTTTTTTGTATCTGATATAGCTCATAATCGTGAGTAAAGAATTAATAATAGGCACGAGTATATAGAACTAAAAAGTCGGTTGCAAGCTTTTATTTGCTTAGATTAATGTTTTTTTAGGACTATCGTGGGTAAAGATATGGGAATTTAAGGTAAAAAAGATATTTTAGGAATTTATCTTCAAGAGTCAGAGGGAGCTAATTTTTGGCTTAATATTTTAACTGATTTACAAAATAGAGGTATAAAAGACGTATTGATTGCTTGTGTCGATGGCTTAAACTTAAATTCCCATATCTTTACCCACGAGCCATCTCCTCAGGAATATCATAACCAAAAAGCTCAAAAATTTGTTTTTGCTTTTTTGTAGCCTCTTGTACAAATATCTGCTTTTCATATATTTTTGCCTTTTGTGCCGAAAGTATAATAAATGCTTGATCCACAGTAAATTCTTTGTTTAATTTCTGATGAATTTTCATAAAAAAGTAAGATAATAAAAATAGTAAAAATAAATGTCCTCTGAGAGTTTCCTCGCTATGCACTCTTAGTGGTAGCAGGTTTAGATCTGACTTCGAGAAAGCGAACATTCTCTCAACCTTTTGTCTGGTGTAGTATAAATTTAGGATATTTTCTGTTTCCTGCTTCTTTGAAGATATTATTACAGGCAGGCCCTTTTGATTTATGACCTTAGCTATTTTCTCGTTATCAATATCTTGCTTATCATCTATTTTTTCAGATAAATAATTATTTACTAAATCAGCCTTTTTCTTTGGATCAAGCACAATATAGGAACCTCTGAAAAACCAATTATCTAATTTATAGATTTGAAACTGTTTAATTTTGTTATTTTTGCCAAAGTTTAGCAAAGTTATTTTATAAAATTTTGTTTGAATTTATTTGATAAAAATAGCCAGAAAAGCTTGATTTATCTAGCTTTTTTGCTTATTATTGATATATTAAATTCAAATAAAATATATAATTATGGCAACCCAGCAATCATTTTTTTCATTAGCAATTTCTGGTAGAAAATTAAGAGCGGAGAAGTTTCTTAATCAAATGACGGATATTATTCCATGGCAAAGATTGATTGATAAGATAGAGCCTTTTTATCCTAATGGTACTAGTGATTACGGTGGCAGGAATGTGACAGATTTATTATTAATATTTAAGATTCATTTGTTACAGCAGTGGTTTGGTCTTAGTGATCCAGCTATGGAGGATGCTATATATGATAGAATAAGTTTTCAAAAATTCTTAAATATTGATATTGGTATTGATAATGTTCCGGATGAGACTGTGATATTGAGATTCCGTCATTTATTGGAAAAGCATAATTTATCGTCGATTATATTTAACGAGGTAAATTCATATCTTGAAGAGAATGATCTTTTGTTGAAGGAGGGTACGATAACTTATGCGACATTAATATCTGCTCCAACTAGTACAAAAAACAAGAAGAGGAAAAGGGACCAAAGATGTCTTCTACCAAGAAAGGGAAGAATTATTATTTTGGCATGAAGTCTCATATTGGTGTGCAAACTAAGGGTAAGCCAATTATTCATTCTATTGGAACCTCTGAAAAACCAATTATCTAATTTATAGATTTGAAACTGTTTAATTTTGTTATTTTTGCCAAAGTTTAGCAAAGTTATTTTATAAAATTTTGTTTGAATTTATTTGATAAAAATAGCCAGAAAAGCTTGATTTATCTAGCTTTTTTGCTTATTATTGATATATTAAATTCAAATAAAATATATAATTATGGCAACCCAGCAATCATTTTTTTCATTAGCAATTTCTGGTAGAAAATTAAGAGCGGAGAAGTTTCTTAATCAAATGACGGATATTATTCCATGGCAAAGATTGATTGATAAGATAGAGCCTTTTTATCCTAATGGTACTAGTGATTACGGTGGCAGGAAGGTGACAGATTTATTATTAATATTTAAGATTCATTTGTTACAGCAGTGGTTTGGTCTTAGTGATCCAGCTATGGAGGATGCTATATATGATAGAATAAGTTTTCAAAAATTCTTAAATATTGATATTGGTATTGATAATGTTCCGGATGAGACTGTGATATTGAGATTCCGTCATTTATTGGAAAAGCATAATTTATCGTCGATTATATTTAACGAGGTAAATTCATATCTTGAAGAGAATGATCTTTTGTTGAAGGAGGGTACGATAACTGATGCGACATTAATATCTGCTCCAACTAGCACAAAAAACAAGAAGAGGAAAAGGGACCAAGAGATGTCTTCTACCAAGAAAGGGAAGAATTATTATTTTGGCATGAAGTCTCATATTGGTGTGCAAACTAAGGGTAAGCCAATTATTCATTCTATTGTCACGACGACAGCTAAAGATCATGATTCTACTAAAACAGAGGAGTTATTACATGGTGATGAAACTTCTTTATTTGGTGACAAGGCCTATGATGATAAGGCAATAAAAAGATTTTGTAGGAATCACAATATATTTTATGGTATAACCAATAGAGCTAAATCTAACAAAAAACTTTCAAATAAGCAAAAAAAGAGGAATAAACAATTTTCATCAGTTCGAGCTAAAGTTGAACATCCATTTCAAATTATAAAGCATCTTTGGGGCTATAGAAAGGTTAGATATAATGGTTTACAAAAGAATACTAATCAATTACAAATGCTATCATCCCTTGCTAATCTCTATATGGTTAGAAAAATACTACCAAATACAGCGTAACAAGGGATAAATGTGTCTAATTTAGCCAAAAATGGTAAAATTAGACAAGAAACTAGAGAAATTACCACAAATAATGCCTAAATTTGGATAAAGATTGTTAATTTTTAACAAAATTAGCAATCTTTATCCAAATTATAAAAATTTTTTCTGAAAAATGAAAAAATAGACAAAATTAAATAGGAAAATCAGAGGTTCCTATTGTCACGACGACAGCTAAAGATCATGATTCTACTAAAACAGAGGAGTTATTACATGGTGATGAAACTTCTTTATTTGGTGACAAGGCCTATGATGATAAGGCAATAAAAAGATTTTGTAGGAATCACAATATATTTTATGGTATAACCAATAGAGCTAAATCTAACAAAAAACTTTCAAATAAGCAAAAAAAGAGGAATAAACAATTTTCATCAGTTCGAGCTAAAGTTGAACATCCATTTCAAATTATAAAGCATCTTTGGGGCTATAGAAAGGTTAGATATAATGGTTTACAAAAGAATACTAATCAATTACAAATGCTATCATCCCTTGCTAATCTCTATATGGTTAGAAAAATACTACCAAATACAGCGTAACAAGGGATAAATGTGTCTAATTTAGCCAAAAATGGTAAAATTAGACAAGAAACTAGAGAAATTACCACAAATAATGCCTAAATTTGGATAAAGATTGTTAATTTTTAACAAAATTAGCAATCTTTATCCAAATTATAAAAATTTTTTCTGAAAAATGAAAAAATAGACAAAATTAAATAGGAAAATCAGAGGTTCCCTCTCATACAATGATCTGCGCTATCTATTCCAGATGCAACAGCTGTAATGGGAATAGCCGATATTGCGACCAATCCTAAAACTCCAGCTCCAGCAACATCTCCTGCATGTTCAGTTGCGCTTGGAGTTGGTTTATCATATTGCCGTGATTCTGTATTTTTCTTACCTGTCTGGAGTCCTATTGATTCTTCACTGTCTGGCATAATATTTTATAAATTAGATTCTTTGATTATTCTATCTAAAGAAAAGTCATTATGGGTACCATTTAAATCAATAAATTTTTTATTTTTGCTTTTAATCATAGCAAATAGCTTTTTACCCAATTTATAAGGGACAATTTTATCATAAAGAGAGTGAAATTGAAAGATTTTTCCTTCAATATTTTTGGCATATTTAGCAGAATTAATGATATTTTTAGTAAAAATACAGAAAATATAATATTGCTCTAAACACATGGAATTAATGGAATCAAATGCATTAACGATGATAGTGCGATTAAGATTGGGATATTTTGAAGCAATATAGGTAGTCACGCACCTCCAAGGCTACTTCCCATGATGATAATATTTTCTTCCTTCCAGCCATTTTGTAATAGATGTTCTATGGTTTTATCAGCCGATAAATAAAAATTTTCTTCATTTGCTTCTCCGCTTGATGGTTTATAACCGATGTAAGTTGGGACTAAAATATTTAGATCAGTTTTTTGAAAGAATTTATCAATTACAATATGAAAATTTTTTCCAACATTACCATGAAAATAAACAAAAATCTTGTCACTTTTTTGTGGAATGAAAAATGCTTTTAATATTTTATTATCATTATTGTAAATTTCTTTAATTTCATAATTAGTGGAAATATTTGAAATTCTGGTAATATCAACTCCTGATTTTGGAGGTTTAAAAATAATCCAATCTGCAGCAAAATACAAGATACCAGAAAATAGTAGCCAATATGAGATCATAGCAATTAATGCTTTTATGGTTCTTTTTTTAAAGTTTTTTATTTTCATAATTTAACTTTTAAATATCAGGAAACTGATTACGAAACCAAGTCATTTGCCTCTTAGCATAATTCCTAATTTTTTTGGTTACAATTTCAATTACCTCCTTTTTTTCCAATCTATTATTGAGATAACAATTTATTTCCTGATAGCCAAGAGTTTTAGTAATTAGACTTTTTGGATCTGGATTTAATTTTGCTAAATTTTTTACTTCTTCAATAGCACCATTTTCAAAAACATATTGAAATCTTTCATTACATTTTTGATAAAGATTTTCTCGATCTGGGAGTAATTTAATAATTTGCATTTGATCTTTTTTAAAAAAAATCTTCTTTGGCTGATTTTGCCAAAATGTTAGATTTTTACCAGTTTCTTTAAGAATCTCCGCTCTTCTGATAAGCCTTTGAGAGTCAAGATTGTCAATATTTTCATCACCTAAATCTTTAAGAAAATCGATAAATTTTTTATGACCAATTTCCTGATAAAGATCACGCATTTCTTCTTTTAACTTTTTGTTAATTTTTGGCATTTTATTAATACCATAATAAAGACTAGAAAAATAAAGTCCTGTTCCGCCAACAATAAAGCATTTTTTACCTTCTACTATTTTTTTCTTAATCATAGGAGTAATTATTTCTAACCATTTAGCTACTGAAAAATTCTCCTGATAATTTAAAAAGCCATAAAGAAAATGGGGTGTAATGTTTTTTTCTTCTAAAGTTGGTTGCGAGGATAGGATAGGTAATTCTTGATAAATTTGCATAGAATCGGCATTAAAAATCACCCCATCATTATCTTGAGCTAATTTTAAGGCTAAGGCAGATTTTCCACTTGCTGTTGGTCCAAAAATTAGGATAATATTTTTGTTAATTTGCATTTTTATTTTACCATAAAAATTTCAGCAATAATGTCAATACCCATATTTCTCAAGGCTTTTTACAAATTTTAGCCAAAAAGATGAGACTGGATTGTTTAATATTTAAAATAGTTTTTAAATTGATAATTGGTATAATCACCAAACTAAAAATAATAATTGTAATTGTAATGATTGTTGGCCCTAAGATTAGATCAAATTGATAGGAAAGAATAGAACCTAAAATACTAGAAAAAACACTAATAATTGTAGAAAATAACAGCATTTGATTAGGAGATTTACTAATGATTCGAGAAATTGAAGCAGGAATAATCAGAAGTGAAGTAACTAATAAAACGCCAGTGATTTTAATGGTAATAGTAATGGTCAGGGCAATTAAGATAGTAAAAATCATGCGATATTTAGCAGGATTAATACCCATAGAGCAAGCAATATCTGAATTAAGAGTTAATAGAATAAATTTTTGCCAATTAAGAAAAATAATGGGATAAATGATAAAAAGCGCCAGATAAATTAATAAAATATCTTTATTTTCAACAAATAACAAACTGCCAAATAAAAATCCTTCCAAATCAAAATTTGCATGAGAAAAGCTAATGATAATCATAGCTAAAGAAATTCCGCCATGGGCTAATATGCCTAGTAAAGCATCATTGGAAAGAAAGTTTCTATTTTGTAAAAATCCTAAAATTACCGCAAACAATATGGTAGTTGCCAAAATCATCAGATTAATATCAATAGAAAATAAAATACCAATAGCAATACCAAGTAAGGAAGCGTGAGCTAAAGAATCACCAAAATAGGCCATTTTTTTCCAGATAACAAAGCATCCTAAAGCAGAGGTAATAAGGCTAATGCCAATTGCGGCAATAATAATTTGAATAATAAATTCATCCATGATGATGATCGTGATAATGATTATATATTGATATTAATTTATTCATATCATTGCCAAAAATTTCTTTAAAATCAGGATTTTGGGCAATAATTTTAGGTTCTCCCTGGCAAAGAAATATGATGATTTAGACAAATTACCTTTTTAGTTGAAGACATGACAATATGTAAATCATGGGAAACCATTAAAATACTAATATTTTTTTCTTTATGTAATTTATTAATATAGCTGTAAAATTCTAACTGACCAGAAATATCTAAATTTTGCGCTGGCTCATCTAAAATCAATAAATTGGGCTCAGAGAGTAGGGCTTTTGTTAATAAAATTCTTTGCCTTTGACCACCTGAAAGATTGGAGAGTGAAGTGTTTAAAAAATCACTAATTTTTAAATCATGAGTAATTTTTTGGAATAATTTTTGATCGATTTTTTGATTTAATTTTAGAAAATATTTAGCATTAATTGGAATTGTTTTGTTAATTTCCATTTTTTGTGGTACATAAGCAATTTTTAGGTCCTTATTTCTTTTTATTTTGCCAGAATTTGGCTTTAGGGAGCCAATAATAATTTTAATAAGACTACTTTTTCCAGCACCATTTGGTCCAATTATGGTTAGAAAATCACCTTTTTTAATATCTAAATCAATATTTTCTAGAATATTTTTACCGGTAAATTTTAGATTGATATTTTGTAATGAGATCAGATTTTGCTGCATTAGTTTTTAATCCTATAACCTATTTTTAGTAATTTGTAATTTAAGGCAAAAAGTAGAATATTTATCCCTAAAATTACAAAAATTCCAATAGTTAAATTACCATCATGATAGCCAGTTATGCCATATCTAAAACCGTCAATCATGTAAAAAAATGGATTATAGTGGGCAATATTTTCTAAAGTAGGAGGTAGATTTTTAGTAGAATAAAAAGTTCCGGAAAGAAAGGTTAGGGGGGTGATGAGATAGCTGGTAATGGCTGACATATGATCAAAACTTTCTGATAAAATGCCGCATAAAATTCCAAGTAAACCTAAGAATATTGAAGCAAATATTAAGAAAAAGGCAATATGAAAAAAGCTAAAAATTCCAATATCAAGAAAAAACCAAATAGCGACATAGGCCACAACTCCAACCATAATTCCACGCAAAACAGCGCCAATAGTAAAGGCTAGGATAATTTCGAGTGCACCAAGTGGAGGAATAAGATAATCAACAATATGACCCAAAACCTTACCCATAACAAAAGAGGAGGAGCTATTGGCAAAAGAATTTTGCATAGCTGTCATGATGATCAGGCCAGAAGCCACAAAAATTTGAAAATCTAAGCCGCCAATTTGGATTCTGTTACCAATGGAAATCGAAAAAACTGCCAAAAGTAAAAGAGAATTAATTATTGGTGAAAAAATTGTTTGATGATAAACTTTAAGAAATCTTAAAATTTCTTTTTTTTAGTTAGGGTTAAAGTACCGTAATAATTGATCATTTGGGTTGAAAAATAGTTGTTTACATTTATATTATGGTATTTTAAAACCCCTGCCAAAA
Source organism: Rickettsiales bacterium (assembly GCA_038142525.1). Classification (GTDB taxonomy): domain Bacteria; phylum Pseudomonadota; class Alphaproteobacteria; order Rickettsiales; family UBA1997; genus CAJQHK01. The sequence goes on along the minus strand of JAYQKE010000003.1, from coordinate 158,525 downwards.
TAATCTCTGATTATTTTCACTCCGCCTTTTTTTGGAGGAAGTGATCAGAAAAGTTTGGTATTACGGCTAACCACCTGCAAAAGGGGGTCAAAGTAAAATAAGGTTACTTTGGGAGTATTTAGTAAAATTATCATCAATCAATGCAAAATTTGCAAGAAATTAAACAGGAATTTCAATCAAAAATTTCTAATAGTAATAATTTACAAGATTTAGAAAATGTTAGGCTAACTTTTTTAGGTAAAGAAGGTTTGGTTAAAAATTTGATGAAAAATATCAAAGATTTAACTATTGAAGAAAAAAAGAAATTTGGCTCTGAAGTTAATCAATTTAAAAACCTTATATCCTTAGAAATCCAAAGTAAAAAGGAGGTTTTAGAATTAAAAGAAATTAATGAAAGATTAAAAACTGAAAAAGTTGATGTTACTCTGCCGGTTAGGAAATTTAATCAGGGCAAAATTCATCCAATCAGTAAGGTTATATCTGAAATTGAGGAGATTTTTATTAATTTAGGTTTTGAAGTGACTTTTGGTCCTGAAATTGAAGATGATTTTCATAATTTTACGGCTTTAAATATTCCCAAAAATCACCCAGCAAGGCAAATGCAAGATACTTTTTATCTTAATGCTGAAGATGATCAAGGTGACAAATTACTTCTTAGAACCCACACTTCTTCAGTACAAATTCGTAAATTACAAGATTCTAAGCCACCTTTGGCTGTTATTTCAATTGGTAAGGTTTATCGTCGCGATTCTGACCAAACTCACACCCCAATGTTTCATCAGATGGAGGCTTTGATGATTGATAAAAATGTTAATATGGGTCATCTGAAATGGATATTGGAGGAATTTTTGAAGAAATTTTTTGAAATTGAAGAAGTCTCTATGAGATTTAGACCAAGCTTTTTTCCTTTCACCGAACCTTCTGCTGAGCTGGATATTGGTTATGAAAAGAAAAATAATCTTATTACAATTGGCGGTAGTGAAAAATTCCTGGAGATTCTTGGTTGTGGCATGATTCATCCGAATGTTTTAAAAAATGTCGATATAGATCCAGAAGAATATCAAGGTTTTGCTTTTGGTGTTGGGATTGAAAGATTGGCCATGTTAAAATATGGTATTACTGATTTGAGGAGTTTTTTTGATAATGATGTCAGATTTTTAAAACATTTTGGCTTTTAATATTATTTTGGCTTCATCTTGCAAATTTATATCCTCTAACACCATTTCCCCCTAAAAAAGCAGACCGCTTTTTAAGAATCAAAATGAATAAATTAAGACAATTCTTTTCAGATTCAAATTTCTAGTTTTGTTTTTTTACTGATAGAAAAAAAGTGGATATTATTAAAATAATTTCTTCCTTGCCAGAAAATGCTTTAGTTATTTTTCGTGAATATGATTTAAACTATCAGGACAGGTTGTATCTGGCCCAAAAGATCCAAAAAATTTGTCAAAAAAGAAATTTAAAATTAATAATTGGCAAAGATATTAATTTAGCAAAAATAGTTGCTACTAGTAGCATCCACTTTTCTGATCATGATGATTTTTTAGATGATTTTAGAAAAATTAGAAAGTTTTTTCCTAAGGATCTTTTTGTAACTTGCTCTTTTCATAGTGAAGAAACGCTTTTAAAATATCAGGATTTGGATTTGGATATTAGATTTTTATCGCCAATTTTTAAAACTACTAGCCATAAGGATCAAAAACCTCTTGGAATAGAGTTTTTAAAGAAATTAACCGAAGAAAAAAATATTAAAATTTGTCCTTTAGGAGGGATAAATATTGAAAATATCAAAGAGTTGCAAAATCTTAATATTTCTGGTATCGCTGGAATTGATTTATTTTCGGTTTAAAATGCCATTTTATCTGGAAAATCACTAAATATGCCATCAATATCTTGTTTTGATAAAATTCTAACAAAATCTTCAAAATCATTAGCATAATTTGGAATTTGATCCTTATCAGATCTTAATGTGTAAATATGACAATCTAAGCCATAATCTTTAATATTTTTAACAATATCTGTGTAAATAATTTTATCCTTAGTTGATTTTTTATCTATTATCATTGATAAACCATGGCAATATTTGGAAATATCTTTAAGACCCTCCTTACTTAATATTTGATCATAATCTTCCTGAAATTTGTAAATCTTATTATTTTTATTGATTAAATCATGCTCCCATTGATTTTTACCAATTAGTTGAATTAATTTTAACTCAAGATCAAATTCGGGAAATAAATCATTTTTAATCCTCTTTAATTCATTATTATCAAAGGATTGTAGATAAATTTTATCATTTTTTGAGTTAAAACCGTATTTTTTTAATATTTCCAAAGTTTTTTTAGAAATATCCTTACCTTCACTCCTATGAAACTGGGGATATTTAATTTCAGGATAAATCCCAATATTTTTATTCATCGCTTTATTCAATCCTAAAATTAGTTCAATTTCATCAGAAAATTTATGAATTTTAAAATTTGAGTAAAAAATAGGAAACCGATCAGGAAATTTGGCCGTTTTTTTATTATCTTGAATATTAAATCTTTCCGATAATTTAAGATTTTTTAATTCATTAAAAGTAAAATCAATAACATAATATTTACCGTCAGATCTAGATCTATTTGGGTAAATATCTAAAATATTAGTCAAAAAATTAAGATAAAGATCATGAAAAACAATTATTTCATCATCTTTAGTCATAACCAAATCTTGCTCAATATAATCGGCGCCAAGACCAAAAGCCAAAGCCTTAGATTCAAGACTATGTTCTGGTAAATATCCGCTAGCTCCGCGATGGGCAATATTGATGATTTTATTTTTCATTTGTAAAAATTAAAACTTTTAATATGATTTCTTAAAACTAATAAACATAAGGTGTAATGTCAAAAATTCATATAAATCTGGGGCAAAATAGCTATGATATTTTAATAGGAAGTAATATTTCTAATGAAATAACTAAATTTTTAGCAGATAAAAATTATTCAAAAATTATTATTATTACTGATCAAAATTTGGCTAAATGTCATTTGGATAATTTTGAAAAAGAAATTTCAAAAACTAACCTTCCAATTAAAAAAATCATTTTAGATGCAGGAGAAAATAGTAAAAATTTTGTTAATTTAGAAAAAATTACTGAAGAGGCGCTGAATTTTCCAATTGATCGGAAATCTTTAATCATTGCTTTTGGTGGTGGCGTTGTTGGTGATATATCTGGATTTGTCGCTTCAATTTTGTGCGTGGCATTGATTTTGTTCAAGTTCCAACAACTTTACTTTCAATGACCGATAGCTCAGTTGGGGGCAAAACGGCAATTAATAGTAATTATGGTAAAAATCTTATTGGTAGTTTTTATCAACCAAAATTAGTTATTTGTGATTTAGATTTTTAAAAACCTTGCCAGATCGCGATTTCTTTTCTGGCTATGCTGAAGTGGTAAAATATGGCTTGATAATTGATGCAGAATTTTTTCAATTTTTAGAAGGTAATTTAGATAAAATTAAGGATAAGAATCCAAAAATTCTGGAAAAAATCATTGCTAAATCCTGTGAAATTAAGGCCAAAATTGTGGCAGAAGATGAAAGAGAGCAGGGCTTAAGACGCATTTTAAATTTTGGTCATACTTTTGGCCATATTTTTGAAACTGAAACTTCTTATAGTGGTGAAATTCTTCATGGTGAGGCGGTGGCAATTGGTATGGTTTTGGTAGCCAAAATGTCACAGGATTTAGGATTTTTAAAGGAAGAAGGTTTAGAAAGAATTAAAAATCATCTCAAAAAAGCTAATTTACCAATTTCTGCCTTTGATTTTAGAGAAAAGTGGGATGAAAAATCTTTGATATCACATCTTTACAAGGATAAGAAGGTCAAAAATAATGCTCTAACTTTTATTTTACTTGAAAAAATTGGAAAATTTTTAATAAAAGAGGATGTAAAAGTAGAATTATTGGATATGTCCAATTCTCTATGTCAATTTAAAATCAATAAATAAAAAACATATTGTTTTTTGTTAGATGAAAAATGTTCAACTCATACATTCAAAGAATTAAGAATAAGGTTCCGAGATGCCCCGTTCTTAAAGATTAGCCAACAATTTAGTGAACTAAAAAAATTTAGAGATAATTATCAAGCAGATTATGACTAATAAAAAATCACCAATAGGAATTTTTGAAAGATATTTATCTTTATGGGTTGGATTATGTATTTTATTGGGGGTTTTCTTGGGATATTTATCTCCTGACATATTTCAATTTATTGCATCTCTGGAATATGCTAGTGTTAACCTTGTAGTAGCTATATTTATTACCCCTTTCATAAATTAGTAGACTTTTAGGCGGCATATCTAACACTTTTCTTTTTGAAAAAATTTCTTATTTTTTGCTTATCTCTCTGTAGAGAATATAAATATGATCTGACTATTTTATTTAATTCTTCTTTTGTATGAATTAACCTATGTTTTACTGCATTTGCCTTAACATCTTGATTAACCAATTCATAAGACCTTTGCATAGATCATTAAAATTTCCCTAACTTTCTCTTGGTTTTTTCTTAATTTCATCAATTTTTTCTTGAATAAAACAGCAATAAAGCTAGTATTTATCTAGCTTTATTGCTGTTTATTATAATGAAATATTACCCCTTTCATAAATTAGTAGACTTTTAGGCGGCATATCTAACACTTTTCTTTTTGAAAAAATTTCTTATTTTTTGCTTATCTCTCTGTAGAGAATATAAATATGATCTGACTATTTTATTTAATTCTTCTTTTGTATGAATTAACCTATGTTTTACTGCATTTGCCTTAACATCTTGATTAACCAATTCATCTGGATTTAATTCAGGTGAAATATGCTGGAAGAAAATAGAACTCTATTTTATCTTTATGTTTTTGTTGCCATTCTTTTACTTTTTTAGCATGATGAACTCTTAGATTATCTAATATTAAGAATATTTTCTTATCTTGGTTTTTAATTAATTGTCTAAGAAATTTAAGAAATATTTCAATATTCATATTTTCTTCATAGACCATAAATCTGAAATGACCATTATTATTGATTGTTGAAACCATATTTGTACTTACTCTTTTAACTGATTTTGTTAAGACTGGCTGATATTCTTTATTTCCTTTTATTCCATATCCTCTAAGAAAAGAGTGGCTATTGTTATTTATTCCCATCTCATCAAGAAAATGAATTTCTCCTTTTTCTTTTTTACATTTATTTTTAATTAAAGGGTAATCTTCTTGTAAAAATTTAGTTACTCTTTTTGGGTCTTTGTTAAACGCTTTGGTTAATGGTCTTTGTGGAGTGAATCCCCATTTCTTTAACTTAAATTCCCATATCTTTACCCACGAGCCATCTCCTCAGGAATATCATAACCAAAAAGCTCAAAAATTTGTTTTTGCTTTTTTGTAGCCTCTTGTACAAATATCTGCTTTTCATATATTTTTGCCTTTTGTGCCGAAAGTATAATAAATGCTTGATCCACAGTAAATTCTTTGTTTAATTTCTGATGAATTTTCATAAAAAAGTAAGATAATAGAAATAGTAAAAATAAATGTCCTCTGAGAGTTTCCTCGCTATGCACTCTTAGTGGTAGCAGGTTTAGATCTGACTTCGAGAAAGCGAACATTCTCTCAACCTTTTGTCTGGTGTAGTATAAATTTAGGATATTTTCTGTTTCCTGCTTCTTTGAAGATATTATTACAAACAGGCCCTTTTGATTTATGACCTTAGCTATTTTCTCGTTATCAATATCTTGCTTATCATCTATTTTTTCAGATAAATAATTATTTACTAAATCAGCCTTTTTCTTTGGATCAAGCACAATATAGGCATAGGTCTTCTTCTTGTTTAGCTTAATCTCCTTTTCTTTAATAAATACCACTCTCTTTTTGGATACTTTTACTGCATTAGATGCCAGATCTATTTTTTCATTATCAATTACTTCTTTGAATAATTTTCTGCCAGACGGAAGTCTAATTATAAAATTGATCTTATTTTTTTGTAATAATTCAATATTATCATTAGAATAAAAGCCCGCATCTAGCAGTACCGCTTTAGCTGTAGTGTTATGAGCCTTAAGTTCTTTGATAGTATTTGTGAGTGTTGAGATGTCCGCTATACTGCCTGCATTGTAGCGAAAGTACAGAGGTAGATTGTTATCGGCAGAAACAACTGACATAAATTTTATCTGCCTATCAATAGAGCCACTATTATAGCCAAACTCATTAATTGGAGTATTGATTTCATTTGGCATGCTACTTCCATCTACTATTAGACCTTCTTTGCTGTCTTTTGTTGCGATAGGAAGATATTTTCTAAAAAGTCTTTTTGAAGCTTTTCACTTCCCAGTTCTTTTAGGAAATTACTGATAGCTTGTGAGCTCATAGAAGAGCCTGGAAATAAATGTTTAGATATATCGCCTTCATACCAATCATTAGCTAAATACATTGCAGATCCATTGATGAGACGATAGGATAGTAAGCTTTTTAATGTTTTAAGCTTTACATGAGGCAGTAAGTCTGCAAAGATTTTTCCAACATCATCTTCATCAATTAGTTTCTTGTTTAAGTAGCCACTACCAAAAGATACAATTTCCCTCTCCTTAAATGGTTGTGCCATAACCCTTTTTGGATTGGAAATAACTTTTCCATTTAAATCTCTCTTTCTTCTTTTTCCTGAAATATTCCAGCTTCTTTATCTAGGACAATTCCAAGATATTTGCTGTCTTGCTTGGAATGTTGTTTCTTTTTATCCCAATAGGCCGTTATTTCATATGCATATTCCCTGTCTCCAACTTTTTTTGTATCTGATATAGCTCATAATCGTGAGTAAAGAATTAATAATAGGCACGAGTATATAGAACTAAAAAGTCGGTTGCAAGCTTTTATTTGCTTAGATTAATGTTTTTTTAAGGACTATCGTGGGTAAAGATATGGGAATTTAAGTTTAAGGAACCTCTGATTTTCCTATTTAATTTTGTCTATTTTTTCATTTTTCAGAAAAAATTTTTATAATTTGGATAAAGATTGTTAATTTTTAACAAAATTAACAATCTTTATCCAAATTATAAAAATTTTTTCTGAAAAATGAAAAAATAGACAAAATTAAATAGGAAAATCAGAGGTTCCCAAACTCACCAGAATTACAAATGTTATTGCATGGATCAGATTTTGTTGGAGATGCGGGAATAAAAAGGGGTTATCGAGATTAATAAATTATTTTGATTATTTTTTTTCTTAATATATGATCATTTGAAGATAATATTAATTACAATAATTTAAATTCTTATGAGATTGTCAAAATATTTTATTCCAACTTTAAAGGAAAATCCAATTGATGCCAAAATCACTTCTCATCGTTTGATGATTAGGGCGGGGATGATTCGTCAAATAAATTCTGGTATTTACAGTTTTCTGCCTTTGGGCTTAAAAGTTTTACAAAAAATTTCTGATATTATTCGTAAAAATATGGCAGATATTTCTTGTAATGAAATTCTTATGCCCATTATTCAGCCCAAAGAATTATGGTTAGAATCAAAGCGTTATGATTCTTATGGTCAAGAGATGCTCAGAATGAAAGATCGTCATGAAAGGGATATGCTTTTTGGCCCAACTCATGAGGAGGTGATGACGGACATTTTCCGTAAAAATATCACTAGCTATAAGGATTTCCCAAATCATTTTATCAAATTCAAACTAAATTTCGTGACGAAATTCGCCCGCGTTTTGGTGTCATGCGTGCCCGTGAATTTATGATGAAAGATGCCTATTCTTTTGATTTAAATTTTAACCAGGCTAAAAAAACTTATGATCAGTTTTATCAAATTTATTTCAAAATTTTTCAGGAATTAGGCTTGGATGCTATAGCTGTTAGGGCTGAAACTGGTGCTATTGGTGGCGATTTATCTCATGAATTTCATGTTTTGGCCGAAACAGGCGAAAGTGTAATTTATTATGATCAAAAATTTGATCAATTAAAAGGCAATATTAACCAGGATAATATTGATGAATTACAAAATCTCTATAGTGTCGCTGATGATATGTATGATGAAAAAAATTGCCCAATTTCTAAGGAAAATATTAAATCGCATCGCTCAATTGAAGTTGGTCATATTTTCCATTTTGGCGATAAATATTCTAAGGCTTTGGAAGCTTCAGTAACCAATAATGAAGGTAAAAAAATCTATCCTTTAATGGGTTCTTATGGTATTGGTGTTTCTCGTCTCATTGCAGCTATTATTGAAGCTAATAATGATAAAAATGGTATTATTTGGCCAGAAGAAATAACGCCTTTTGATATCCATTTAGTTAATCTTAAGCCGGAAAATGAGGAATGTAAAAAAATCTGTGATGATCTATATCAAAAATTAAAAGCTACCAAGGATGTTTTATATGATGATATTTCTGCTGGTATTGGTGTCAAATTATCAAATGCTGATCTCATTGGCATTCCTACTCAAATCATCATCGGTCCTAAATCAATTAAGGAAGGCCATGCTGAAGTAAAAAATAGAAGAAGCGGTAAGAAAGAAAATGTCAAAATAGAGGAGGTCAGGGCTGTTTAATTTAAAGCTATAGCCAGCTAAGTTAAGCTTGATAAATTGCTATTATAAGGATGATTATTTGGTTTTTCAAAGGTTTCTATTATATTTTAAATTATCTAGAGATTTTCCATTGACAAAAAAATTGCCAATTATAACATCTAACTCTTTTTAATAATTTTTCAAAAGATGAATACATATTCGGCAAAGCCGTCAGAGATTGAAAGAAAATGGTTTGCAATTGATGCTTCTGACCTAATTTTAGGTAGATTATCTGCTATTGTTGCAAAAATTTTAATGGGTAAGGGTAAAGTTATTTACACTCCTCACATTGATTGTGGTGATTATGTTGTGATTTATAATGCTGAAAAAATTGCCTTAACTGGTAAAAAATTAACGCAAAAAAATCACTATTGGCATACTGGTTATCCAGGTGGTATCAAATCTAGGACTGCTAAGGATACCCTTAGAAGCGACACTCCTGAAAGATTACTTCGTAATTCTATTGAAAGAATGATCACTAGAAATCCACTTGGTCGTCAAAGAATGAAAAAATTATTTATTTATAAGGGAGATTCTCATCCACATCAGGCTCAACAGCCTGAAATATTGGATGTTAAATCTTTGAACAAAAAAAATTCTAATTAATAATGGTTGAAATGAGTCAAGATATAATTGAAGTTACTAATCAAAAAGAACGAAAATCCTTGAGAAAAGTTGTTAAGGATGCTTTGGGAAGGGTTCATACCATTGGTAAAAGAAAAGAGGCGGTTGCAAGAGTTTTTCTTGATAAGGGTAAAGGTAAAATTACTATTAATAATATGGAATTATTACCTTATTTTACTAGACAAGAACTTGTTAATATTGCAATTAAACCATTATCAATCACTAAAAATGAGAAAAAATTTGACATTGTAATTTATGTTAAGGGTGGTGGTAAAACTGGTCAAGCTGGCGCTGTTTCACTTGCGATTTCCAAAGCTTTAAATGATTTTGATATTGAAGCTAATCGTCAAATTTTAAAATCAAACGGTCTTTTAACTAGAGATTCTAGAAAAGTTGAAAGAAAGAAATATGGTCTGAAAAAAGCTAGAAAAGCTTCAACATTTAGAAAACGTTAAAATAAAATGAAAAGAACATATCAACCAAGTAAGATTAAACGTAAAAGAACTCATGGTTTTAGAGCTAGAATGGCAACTAAAGCTGGGAGAAATATAATCAATCAAAGGAGAGCAAAAGGTAGAAAAGAGCTCGCCGTTTAACTAATTTAAATAAATAAAATAAGTTATGAATAAAGAAACTTTCAATCGTAGTAAGCCTCATGTTAATATAGGTACAATTGGTCATGTGGATCATGGTAAAACTACTTTAACTGCGGCAATTACTGATTATTTATCTAAGTCTGGTAAGGCTGAGAAGCGTGCTTATGATGATATTGATGGAGCACCTGAGGAGAAGGAGCGTGGTATTACTATTAATACAGCTCATGTTGAGTATGAGACTGAAAAGCGTCATTATGCTCATGTTGACTGTCCAGGGCATGCTGATTATGTAAAAAATATGATTACTGGTCTTGCTCAGATGGATGGCGCTATATTAGTTGTTTCTGCTAGTGATGGACCTATGCCTCAAACTCGTGAGCATATATTATTGGCTAAGCAGGTTGGTGTTCCTTCATTGGTTGTATTTTTAAACAAGGTAGATCAGGTTGAAGATGAAGAACTTCTTGAATTAGTGGAGATGGAAGTTAGAGAGTTATTATCTTCATATGATTTTGATGGTGATAATATTCCTGTTATTAAAGGTTCTGCTTTGAAGTCTCTTGAGGGTGATGATTCAGAGATAGGCGGTCAATCTATCAAGGCTTTAATGGATGCTGTTGATGATTATATTCCTGAACCTAAGCGTCCAATTGACCAAGATTTTCTAATGCCTGTTGAGGATGTATTCTCTATTTCAGGTAGAGGTACTGTAGTAACCGGCAGAATTGAGCGTGGTGTAGTTAAAGTTGGTGAAGAGATCGAAATCGTTGGTATTAAAGAAACTCAGAAAACTACATGTACAGGTATTGAGATGTTTAGAAAACTTCTTGATGAAGGTATGGCTGGTGATAATGCTGGTGTTTTACTTAGAGGTACGAAGAGAGAAGAGGTTGAACGTGGTCAGGTTTTATGTAAGCCAGGATCTATTACTCCTCATACTTCTTTTGAGGCTGAAGTTTATGTATTAACAAAAGAGGAGGGTGGAAGACATACGCCATTTTTCAAGAATTACAGACCACAATTTTATTTCAGAACTACTGATGTAACTGGTTCAGTTACTCTTCCAGAAGGTACTGAAATGGTTATGCCCGGTGATAATGTAAAGATTACGGTAGAATTAATTGCTCCAATTGCTATGGAGGAAGGCCTTCGTTTCGCTATTAGAGAGGGCGGCAGAACAGTAGGTGCAGGAGTTGTATCAAAAGTTATAAAGTAGGTTTTAATTTTAGGAGCGTAGCTCAACTGGTAGAGTAGCGGTCTCCAAAACCGTTGGTTGGGGGTTCGATTCCTCTCGCTCCTGCCATTTTTAAATAGGATGATTTCATTTATTAGAGAAGCTTTTAAGGAGCTAAAAACAGTCACTACTCCTTCTAATAAGGAGACACAATCTGCAGTTATTGCTATATTGATTGCTGTCTTTATTACCGCTATGGTAATAGTTTTTGCGGATTTTATTATCTCTAAAATTATTAAATTAATATTTGGTTTTTAATTATAAAATGGAGAATAATTGGTATATATTAAAGGTAGTATCTGGTCAAGAGAATAAGATATCTAAATTGATTGAATCTTTGTCGGATCAAGAGAAAATTAATATTGATGAAGTTTTGGTTCCGTCAAGAAAAATTTCTAAGGTAAAGAAAGGAAAAAAAGTTGAAGATCAAGAAAAGTTATTTTCTGGATATGTATTTGTTAAATTTGATTTAAATCTTGATACAAAAAGTGCTATATTGTCTATTCCTAAGGTATCGTCTTTTTTAGGCGGAACGAATCCATCTCCTGTTTCAGAAAAGAAAATGGAAGATATTTTCTCTATGATTAATGATGAAAAAATTGCTGGTCTTAGTCAAGAAAAAATGTTTGAAATTGGTGAGATATTAAATGTAATTGATGGTCCATTTGATTCATTTTCCGGAGTTGTTGAAAGTTTTGATGATGAGAAACAGAGAATTAAAATCTCTATTTCTATTTTTGGCAGATCTACTTCGGTTGAATTACATTATGACCAAGTAAAGAAAATAAATTAAATTGTTGCAAATTTTAATTTATTACCTTACTTTTTATCAGGTTTTAAATATTAAATAATATGAGTGAGAAAGAAATAGTAGGTTTTATAAAGTTACAAGTTCCCATTGGTAAAGCTAATCCAGCTCCGCCTATAGGTCCAGCTTTAGGACAAAAAGGTTTAAATATAGCTGAATTTTGTAAGCAATTTAATGCTGAGAAGATTGATTTTCCTGTTGGAACTCCTGTTACTGTAACGATTGCAGCTTATAAGGATAGATCATTTTCTTATAAGTATAAGTTGCCCCCAATGTCCTATTTGATAAAACAGGCTATTAATTTAAAAAAAGGTTCTGGGGCTCCTGGTAAGGAAAATGCTGGTAAGATTAATAAGAAGCAAATCAAAGAAATTGCTGAAAAGAAGATTTCTGACACTAACGCTTATAATCTTGATGCTTGCATGAATATGGTCATTGGTTCCGCAGTTTCTATGGGTTTAGAGGTTACTGAGTAAATAATCTTTCACAATTGATAATAAATTAAACAAATGAATAATTTAGATGTTGCAGTTGAAAATTTAATAGAAGCTTCTGCAAAAAATAAAAGAAAATTCAATGAGTCTGTTGATATTGCTGTTATTTTAGGTATAGATTCTAAACAATCTAACCAAAATGTTAAAGGTTCCGTTATATTGCCCAACGGTTCTGGTAAAAGCTGTAAGATTTTAGTTTTAACATCAGAAAAGGAATTGCAGAAAAAAGTTTTAGATCTTGGAGCTACCTATGCTGGCGATGATGAATTAGTTCAGAAAATAGTAGGAGGTTTTGATGATTTTGACGTTTGTATTACTACTCCAGAATATATGCCAAAAGTTAGCAAGGTCGCTAGAAAATTAGGACCAAAAGGTTTAATGCCAAATGCTAAAAATGGAACAGTAACTAATGATTTGGAAAAAGCTGTTGGTGATAGTTTAAAAGGTAAAGTTAATTTTAAGAATGACAAAAGCTCCATAATACATTGTTTGGCTGGTAAAGTAGATTTTTCCAAAGAATTTCTTATTGATAATATTAATACAATATTAAAGGCTATTCGTGATTTAAAACCAGAAACTTCTAAAGGTAAATTTATCAAAAAATTATTTGTCAACTCCACTATGGGAAAATCCTTTGAAGTTGATGTTAATTCTTTAAATTTAACAAGGTAATGAATAGAGAAGAAAAAATTGAGTTAGTGTCATTAATGAAGAATGAGTTTCAGGATAAGAGTTCATTTGTTCTTATGGATTATAGAGGTATTGATAATTCTGATTTTACTGTTTTTCGTAACGAGCTTCGTGGCAAAGGTTTGTCAGTTAGGGTTGCAAAAATACCTTGATTAAAATTGCTATTGAAGGGACAGATTTAGAATCGCTAAATTCATATCTTTCTGGACCTACAGTTATAATCTATGGTGACGATATTGTGTCTTTGGCAAAAATAGTATCCAAAGCTTGCTCTGATAATGATAATTTAGAATTTACTGCTGGATATTATAATAATGATTTAATCAATGATAGCGATATTAAAAAATTATCTAAATTAAAATCTATTGAAGAATTAAGAGCTAATTTCATTGGTATACTTAATAGTGCTCAATCTAAATTTGTTGGCACTATAAAGGCTCCAATGTCTAAAACTTTAACTTTATTAAGTGCTTACGCTAAAGAAAAACAATAATTTATTTTAGTTTTTTAGCTGAAATATATTATATTATGTTGTTGCTATTACTTACGGTGGCAATATTTGCTGGTGATACCATTTTAACCTATTACTTAAATTAATAATTGAGTAATAAGTTAAAATGGTATTTTGGATTAATTAACTATATTTATTATTATGACTACTGATTTAAATAAAATATGTGACGACTTATCTACTCTAACTGTTGTAGAAATTTCTGAATTAAGTAAAATGTTAGAAGAAAAATGGGGTGTTAGTGCTATTGCTGCTGCTGCACCTGCTGCTGCACCCGCTGCTGGTGGAGATGCTGCTGAGACTAAAGATTCTTTTGATGTCAAGCTTACTGATTTTGGTGATAAAAAAATTAATATTATCAAAGAGGTTAGAGCTATTACTGGTCTTGGATTAAAAGAAGCTAAAGATTTAGTTGAATCTGTTCCGGGTGACTTAAAGAAAGGTGCATCTAAAGATGAAGCTGAAGAAATTAAGAAAAAAATAGAAGTCGCTGGAGGTAAGGTGGAAATTGCTTAATTTTTTTAAACAATTTTTAATTTTACCCTTTGAATATATTGGTTATATTCAAAGATTATAATAATTTAATTTAGAGACTAGAAGTGGATCAGGTTCGTTATTTTGATAAATTATCTTTAAGAAAAAAGTTAGCTGGAAATAAAAAAGAACAAGAGGTACCTTATTTGATATCCTTGCAAAAGGACTCATATAAAAAATTATTAGTTAGTGACCCTAATTCCGATACTAATGTTGGTATTGATTCTGTATTTCGTTCTTTTTTTCCTGTTACTGATTCTGTTGGTAGGGTAACTTTAGAATTTGTTGAGTATATATTATCTGATCCCCTTTATACTCCTAGTGAATGTATTACTTCTAGTAGGACTTATGCTTCTTCTTTAAAAGCTAAGTTAAGACTCATTTTATGGGATACAGATAGTAATGATTCTCAAAATAAAGAAATATTATCTGTTAAGGAGCAAGAGGTTTATTTTTGTGAACTACCTTTAATGACAGATAATGGCGACTTTATAATTAATGGCTCTGAAAGGGTTATCGTGTCCCAGATGAAAAGATCCCCTGGTGTCTTTTTTGGTAGTGAAAGTGCAAATAATGTTTTTGGTTCTAAAATTTATACTGCAAAAATAGTTCCTAATATTGGCTCTTGGTTGGATTTTGAAATTGACAATAAAGATATATTGCATTTTAGAATCGACAAGAAAAGAAAAATGTTGGCCACATCTTTACTCAGAGCTCTTGATTTTTCTTCTAAAGATATAATTACTACTTTTTATAATAAATTTAAGATCTCTTTTGATAAGAAAAAGGGCTGGATTTCTGAATTTATTCCTGATTCCTTCTTAGGTGGAAAAGTCGCTTCAGATATTGTTGATGCTGATTCTGGTGACATAGTCATAAAAAAAGGTCAAAAAATTAATCAAAGATTATTAAATAAATTAGAAGATAGCGATTTCAAAAATTACATCTTATCTGATGATTTAATTTTTGGCCATGTGATCGTTGATGATCTATTAGATTCTGAGACTGGTGAAGTATTACTTGAGTCTGGAAGTATGCTTACTCTAGAAGGTTTAGAAGCTTTGCAGAATTTGAATTTCGACAATATAGATGTGGTTAACCCATCTAAATCTAAAATTGGTTCTTATATTTATAATACTTTAATTGTAGATAAAAATAAGACTACCAAGGACGCTCTATTGGATATATATAGATCAATTAGGTTAGGTGAGTCTCTTGCTTCCGTTGAGGTTGCATCGAACTTTTTAAATTCATTATTCTTTAATGTTGGTAAATATAGTCTATCTGATGTTGGTAGAATGAAAATTAACTATAGGTTATCTATTGAAGTTGATAAAGATGTTTTACATTTAACAAAAGAAGATATAATAAAAACTATAGAAATTCTTAGTAAAATTAAGTATCAAGATCTTCCAACTGATGATATTGATAATTTAGCTAATAGAAGAGTTAGAGCTGTCGGTGAATTAGTTGAAAATCAACTTAGGATAGGCATATCAAAGATTGAAAAATATATCTTGGAAAAGATGCATTCTTCTGATCCTGATTCTATAATGCCTCAAACATTAATTAACTCAAAACCCTTATCTTCATCTATTAAGGACTTTTTGCAATGTCCCAATTATCTCAATTTATGGATCAAACCAATCCTTTATCAGAGGTAACTCATAAAAGAAGGTTATCTTCTCTTGGTCCCGGTGGTTTAGTTAGAGATAGAGCTGGTTTTGAAGTTAGAGATGTTCACCCTACTCATTATGGTAGAATTTGCCCTATTGAGACGCCAGAGGGTCCGAATATTGGGCTTATTAACTCTTTGGCAACATATGCAAAAATTAGCAATTATGGCTTTATTGAAACACCTTATAGAAAAGTTTTTGATAATAAAGTTAGCGATGAAGTTGTATTCTTATCTGCTATAGAAGAAATAGATAGAAATATTGCCCAGTCAAATACTAAAATTGATGATAATAATAATATCATTGAAGATATTGTAGTTTGTAGAAGAAATAATGAATATATTACTGTAAAGTCTTCTGAGATTGATTTAATTGATGTTTCAACAAAGCAACTTATTTCTATTGCAACAACCCTTATTCCCTTCCTAGAGAATGACGATGCCAATAGAGCTTTGATGGGATCGAATATGCGACGTCAAGCCCTACCTTTATTAAAAAGTAGCGCTCCATTAGTTGGTACTGGTACTGAATCTATAATTGCTTACGATTCTGGTGTTATAGTCAAAAGTGACTTTGATGGAATTGTTAGATATGTTGATTCTGATAAAATTATCGTTGAGTCTGATAATGAAGAATCTATTGGTCAAATCAAGACATATAATTTAACAAAATATTCAAGAACAAACCAAGATACTTGTATTAATCAAAGACCTGTGGTTTTTGTAGGTGACAAGGTAAGGTCTGGTCAAATTATGTCAGATGGTCATTCTGTTGAGAATGGTGAATTAGCGCTTGGTAAAAATATTAGAGTGGCTTTCATGTCTTGGAATGGTTATAATTTTGAAGATTCCATAATTGTTTCAGAAAAATTATTACAAGATGATACATTTACTTCTGTTCACATTGAAGAGTTAGAAATAGTTGCCAGGGATACAAGATTAGGACCAGAAGAAATTACCAGAGATATACCTAATATTAATGAGGAATATCTTAATAAACTTGATGAAGAGGGTGTAATACATATTGGTGCAAAAATAAAAGCTGGTGATTTAATAGTTGGTAAAACTACTCCAAAAAGTGAATCTCCTATGACTCCAGAAGAGAAGTTGTTAAAGGTGATATTTGGGGAGAAATCATCTGATGTAAGGGATTCCTCTCTTTATGCTCCGATTGGAATGGATGGAGTTGTAGTAGATGTTAAGGTTCTTTCTAGGAAGGGTTTAGATAAAGATGAAAGATCTTTATATATAGAGAGTCAAGCAATACAAAAAGCTACTAGAAACAAAGATTCCAGTATATCTTTTTTAAAGGATTCTGTAAGTAATAAACTTAAATCAATTTTGTTTGGTCAAAAATTAGCCAACAATATTGGAAAGAAGAAAAAATCTCTAAAATTAGATTATAAGATATTACAAGATTTTTCATTAGAAGAGTTATTTAAGATTTCAGTTGATGATTTAGGGGTGATGGAGAAAGTAGGTAATATTATGAAATCTTATAAGGAGCAAGCTTTAAATCTTGAAAAAGAATATGAAAATAGTGTTTCTCGTATTAAATCTGGTGATGATTTAAAACAAGGTGTATTAAAGATTGTTAAGGTTTATATAGCTTCTAAATCTGTATTACAAGCTGGTGATAAAATGTCAGGAAGACATGGTAATAAAGGTGTGGTATCTAGGATAGTTCCAGTAGAAGATATGCCATATGATGAAAATGGTGAGCCTGTGGATATTATTTTAAATCCTTTAGGCGTACCTTCTCGTATGAATATAGGACAGATTCTTGAATCTCATCTGGGTCTCGCTTCTGTTATGCTTGGAAGAAAAGTTGCTAAAAAGCTAAATGAATATAAACAAGGTAATGCATCTATTGATGACTTAAGAAGTCAGTTAGAGTTGATATATGACTCAAAAGAAGAAATATCTTTATTAAAATTAATGAATAAAGATGAGCTAGTATCTTTTGCTTCAAAAATTCGCAATGGTGTTCCTTTTGCTACTGGATCTTTTGATGGTATGAATGAAGATGTCATTGATAATTTATTGACCTTATCGGGTAACAGTGAAGATGGTCAGGTTACATTAATTGATGGAATAACTGGTGATAAATTTGATAGAAAAGTAACCGTTGGTTATATGTATATCTTGAAATTACATCACTTAGTTGAAAGTAAAATCCATGCTCGTTCAATAGGGCCATACAGTTTAATAACTCAGCAACCTCTTGGTGGTAAATCACATTTTGGTGGACAGAGATTTGGAGAAATGGAGTGTTGGGCACTGCAGGCTTATGGTGTTGCCTATACATTGCAAGAGATGTTAACAGTAAAATCTGATGATGTTGTCGGTAGAATTAAAATTTATGAATCTATAATACATGAAAATCAGAACTTTACTTGCGGCATACCTGAGTCATTTAATGTAATGATTAAAGAAGTAAGATCACTTGGACTCAATATTGAGTTAGTTGATTAGTTTTGTTACAATGTTTGTTTATAATTAATATTAAAAATATATAATTTTATATGTCATCTCTTGAAGGTATATCATCTGACGGTTTATTAAGGTTGTCAAATCAAAAAACTGATAATTTAAATTTTAACGCCATAAAAATATCAATTGCTGATCCTGATAAAATAAGGTCTTGGTCTTATGGTGAGGTAAAGAAGCCAGAAACGGTTAATTATAGAACATTTAAACCGGAAAGAGAGGGTTTATTTTGTGCTAGAATATTTGGTCCTATAAAAGACTATGAATGTTTATGTGGTAAGTATAAAAGGGTAAAATATAAAGGTATCGTATGTGAAAAATGTGGTGTTGAGGTTACTTCTTCTAAAGTTAGAAGGGAGAGAATGGGTCATATTGAGCTTGCAAGTCCAGTTGCTCATATTTGGTTTTTAAAATCTTTACCTTCGAGAATCAGTACATTATTGGGTCAGAGTCTAAAAAATATTGAAAAAGTAATATATTTTGAAAATTATATTGTTATTGACCCCCTTATGTCCCCTTTATCTGAAGGTCAAATATTGACAGAAAAGGAATATGAAGAATTTCAAGATGAATATGGTCATGGTAGTTTTGAAGCTGATATGGGTGCTGAAGCTATTCAAAAAATATTGGGAAGACTTGATTTAGCAAAAATTCAGGCAGAGTTAAAAGAGGAGCTTGAGAATCTAACATCTGAACTTAAGAGAGAGAAGGTTGTTAAAAGATTAAAGTTAGTTAATAACTTTTTAGATTCTGATAATAAGCCTGAATGGATGGTTATGAGTGTTCTTCCAGTTATTCCTCCTGATATTAGGCCATTAGTAATGCTTGATGGTGGTAGATTTGCCGCTTCCGATCTAAATGAGTTATATCGTAGAGTTATTAACAGAAATAACCGTTTGAAAAGATTGTTAGATCTTGGTGCTCCTGATATCATTATTAAAAATGAAAAAAGAATGCTTCAAGAATCTGTTGATGCTCTTTTGGATAATGGTAGAAGTGGTACGGTAGTAAAAAATGCTAGTAAAAGACCTTTTAAATCTTTAAGTGATATGCTTAAGGGTAAGCAGGGTAGGTTTAGACAAAATCTTCTTGGTAAAAGGGTTGATTATTCTGGTAGAAGTGTAATTGTTGTTGGTCCAGAGTTAAAATTGCATCAATGTGGTTTACCAAAGAAAATGGCTTTGGAGTTATTTAAACCTTTTATCTATGCAAAATTAGAGCTATACGGCAAATCTCCCTCTATTAAAATTTCTAAAAAAATGGTAGAATCTGAAATACCAGAGGTTTGGGATATTTTAGAAGAAGTTATCAAGGGTCATCCTATTTTATTAAATAGAGCTCCTACTTTACATAGACTTGGTATACAAGCATTTGAACCTATTTTGATTGAAGGTAAAGCTATTCAGCTAAATCCATTAGTTTGTGCACTTTTAATGCTGATTTTGATGGAGATCAAATGGCGGTTCATGTTCCTCTTTCTATAGAAGCTCAGGTTGAGTCTAGATTTTTAATGATGGCAACAAATAATATTTTAAGTCCAGCTAATGGTAAACCTATTATAGTACCATCTCAGGATATTGTTTTGGGTTTATATTATTTAACATTAGATAGCGAGAAAGTTGGCGAAGAATCTATGTTAGTTGCAAATTATAATGAGTTACAGCATATATTAGACAATAAAGATGTTTCAATTCATAGTAAAATAAAATATCGTTATTTTTATAAAGATTCAAATGGTTTAGAACAATCTAAAGTTGCTGATACGACTACTGGAAGAGCAATTTTATATAATCAGTTGCCGGATGTTATGAAAGACAATTTTGCTTTAGTAAATCAAAAGATGACTCAGAGGGATATTAAGGAATTAATTGACAAAGTCTATAGATATGCTGGCCAGGAAGAAACTGTAGCATTTTGTGATAAAATAATGTCATTAGGTTTTAAATATTCTGGTAAGTCTGCTATTTCTATCGGTAAGAATGACATGGTTATTCCAGATAGTAAAGAATCTTATGTTAAAGGATCTTTTGAAAATGTAAAAAAACTTTACAAGCAATATAGGGAGGGCTTAATTACCAATGGTGAAAGATATAATAAGGTAATAGATGAATGGACTGAGTGTACTAATACAATCTCGAAAGAGATGATGAAGGGTATTTCAGATATGTCTAATCCTATCACCACTAATTCGATCTATATGATGTCTGATTCTGGTGCTAGAGGTTCTGAAAATCAGATTAAGCAGGTTTCTGGTATGAGGGGTTTGATGGCAAAACCTTCTGGCGAAATTATTGAAAACCCTATTACCTCTAATTTTAAGGAGGGGTTAAATGTTTTAGAATATTTCATTTCAGCTCATGGTGCTAGGAAAGGTCTTGCTGATACGGCTTTAAAAACAGCAAACTCTGGTTACTTAACTAGAAGATTGGTTGATGTTGCTCAAGATTGTATCATTATTGATGAAGATTGTGGTTCTAAAAATGGCGTCTTAGTGGAGGAAGTTGTTGATGACAGGGCTGTGGTTGCTTCAATAGAGGAGCAAATTTTAGGAAGAATTTTGTTAGAAGATATTTCTGATAAGTCTGGCAATATATTAGCTAAAGCGGGTGAATTAGTAGACGAAGCTGTTGCTGCTAAAATTTCTGCAGCTAAAATTAGAAGTGCCAGGGTTAGAAGTGCTCTAACTTGTGAATCTAAACATGGCATCTGTTCTAAATGTTATGGTCGTGATCTTGCAACTGGTAAATTAGTTAGTGTTGGAGAGGCTGTTGGTGTAGTTGTTTGCTCAGTCAATTGGCGAGCCTGGTACTCAGCTTACAATGAGAACTTTCCATATTGGAGGTGCGGCTCTTCGTGGTGACGAGCAATCTTCAATTTCTGCAACTAGTGAAGGTGTTTTAAAATTTGACATCAATTCAGTAATTAAAAAACAGGATGGAAAATATGTTGTTGTAACTAGAAATTGTGAAATAAAAAATACTGATAAAAAAACCGGCGAGAGTATTCATAATTATAAATTACCTTATGGTTCGGTCATTAATTTTAATGATGGTGACGATATTAAGAAGGGAGATCATCTTGCCGATTGGGATTCTTATAATATTCCAGTTATTGCTGAGATTGATGGTTCTTTAGAATATACTGATTTAACTGAAAATGTTTCTATAAGAGAAAAAGTTGATGAGAAAACTGGCATATCTACAAAAGTAGTAATTGACTGGAAACAATATACTCAGCAGGATATTAAGCCTAGATTAATTGTTAGGGGATCCAAGGATAAAGAATATGATTTATCTGTTGGCACTATTATATCTTATTCTGATCATGAGGGAGTAAAGGCTGGTGATATTATAGCTAAGATTCCAAAAGAATCTTCTAAAACAAAAGATATTACTGGTGGTTTGCCTAGAGTAGCAGAGTTATTCGAAGCTAGAAAGTCAAAAAATACTGCCATAATGAGTGAAATTTCTGGTACTATTGAATTTATAAAAGAATATAAGGTAAAAAGAAAAGTTCTTATTAGACCAAAAAATGCTGACGAAGAGGCGGTAGAATATATTATACCTAAAGGCCAGCATATATTCTTTAACGATGGTGATTATGTTAAAAAAGGTGATTTATTAATTGATGGTAATTTATCTCCCCATGATATATTACGTATTTTAGGCATACAGGAATTTAGAAAATATATGATTTTTGAGGTTCAGAAAGTTTATCGTATGCAAGGCGTAAAAATTGATGATAAACATATTGAAGTTATTTTAAGCATGATGCTTAAGAGGGTTGAGGTTACTGATCCTGGCTCTTCTATGTATTTAAAAGGTGAAATTATAGATAGGGATGATTTTGAAGAGGTAAATAATAAAATAATCAGTGAAGGTGGTAAGTCATCTAAGGCTTTACCAGTTTTACTTGGTATTACCAAAGCTTCTTTACAGACTAAATCCTTTATATCTTCAGCTTCTTTCCAAGAAACTACAAAAGTTTTAACTGAATCAGCAACTCAGGGTAGAAGTGATTATTTGAGAGGTTTAAAAGAAAATATTATTGTTGGTAGATTGGTTCCTGTTGGTACAGGCCTTATATCTGACAATATTAAAAAAGATATGGTGAAGAAAATATCAAAATATAATAAGTAATAAATGACAAAAATTATTAAATCTAAAAATAAAATTGTAAGATCTACCGGTGTTAATTTATGGGGAAGTGCAGACACTTCTTCCAATAGGTTAAATGTTAGGCCTGGTCAACAACAATCTAAAGCTCCTAGAAGGCTTAGTGATTATGGTGCTCAGTTAAATGAAAAACAAAAATTAAGATTTCATTACAATATTTCTGAGAAACAATTTAAGAATATTTTTAAATTAGCGGCAAAAAAGAAGGGTGATACTGGTGAAAATTTTATTTCCTTGCTTGAATCGAGATTAGATGCTGTTGTATATAGGTCTAATATAGCTCCAACAATTTTTTCTGCTAAGCAATTAATTAGCCATAAACATATTAAAGTGAATGGTAAGGTGGTTAATATTTCTTCTTATAGATTAAAAATAGGTGACGTCGTTTCTATTAGAGATAAATCCAAAAAAATGAACTTAATAATTGAGTCTTTGGATAAATTAGAAAGAGATGTTCCAGAATATTTAAGATTAGATAACGAAGGTCAGTCGGTTGAAGTTGTGGCCGAAGCTTCTTTTTCTGATGTTCCTTACGCTTTTGAAGTTAATATCAATCTAATTATTGAATATTACTCAAGATAAAACTTATTTAAACGATTCTTTTTCTATAAATCTCTTCATTATTTTATTTTTTTCTGTGCTTAGAGATTTTTTAAGGAAGTTGATTTAAATAAGTTTTTCTTACGCTGAATATGTTTAATCATAAATTCTTAAAAGCCATTGGATTAATGAGTGGTACATCAATGGATGGTGTTGATGTTGCTCTTATTGAATCTAATGGTTTTTCTATTAAAAAAGAAAATAAATTTCTATTTTCTCCTTATCCTAAGACCCTCCAAAAAAACCTAAGAAATTTAATAGATAATCCTAGTTTAGATTCAAAATTATCACTAAATGTAACAAAAGAATTAACCAAAATTCACATTAAAGCAGTTCAAGAATTTCTAAAAAAATATAATCTAAAATCAGAAGATATTGATCTTATTGGTTTTCATGGACACACAATCTTACACAATCCAGATCAAAAACTAACTTGGCAAATTGGAGATATTGCTTTATTGGAAGAAAGGGTGGGGATTAAGGTAATTGGTGACCTAAGAAATATTGATATTAAAAAAGGAGGTCAAGGCGCTCCTCTTGCACCAATTTATCATCATGCTTTATTAAAAGAATATTTTAATGAGGAGGTAATTTTTATGAATATAGGCGGGGTGTCAAATATAACTTATGTTACCAAGGATGAAAATGATATGTTAACTGGTGATATTTGCTTTGGTAATGCACCAATGGATGACTTGATTTATAAAAATCTTGGTAAAAATTTTGATGAAAGTGGTATAATCGCTAGAAAAGGTAAAGTTAATTTAGAATTATCTGATAAATTTTTAAAGTTAGAATTTTTTCAAAAAACATTTCCAAAATCCATTGATCGTAATGAATTTAATAATCACTTAATAATGTTAGATGGTTTATCTCTTGAAGATGCGCTAGCAACTTTAATTGATATCATAGCAAAATCTCTTAAAATCTCTCTAGAATTATTACCTAAAAAACCAAAAAAAATTATCATTGCCGGAGGAGGGGCAAAAAATATTTTTATGATAGAAAAGATTAAAGAAATCACCTCTTTAGAAATCCTAGACGCCAAAGATTTTAATATTAACATTGATGCGGTTGAAGCTGAATTATTTGCCTTTCTAGCTATAAGACATTTTTATCACCTACCATTTAGTTTCTCTGGAAACAATAATAGTAATGCATTAATTTAAAATGATAAATGCTATATAATACCCAACTAAAATAATTGACTATTTGAAAAAATATTATTAGAATTTTTTCTAATTAGTTACTTTAATTTATCAATCATTTAAAATTATGTCATATTCAAATAATGTTTTAGATCATTATGAAAATCCAAGAAATGTTGGATCTTTAGATAAGGAAAAGAAAAATGTTGGAACCGGTCTTGTTGGCGCTCCAGCTTGTGGTGATGTAATGAAATTGCAAATTGAAATTGATGAAAAAAATCACACAATTAAGGATGCAAAATTTAAAACTTTTGGTTGCGGTTCGGCTATTGCTTCCAGTTCTTATATAACTGAATGGGTGATTGGAAAAAAATTATCAGAAGCAAAAAAAGTAACCAATAAAGAAATTTCTGAAGAATTATCACTTCCACCTGTTAAAATCCATTGTTCTGTTTTGGCAGAAGATGCTATTAAAGCGGCTATTGAAGATTATGAAAGTAAAAGTGGTAAAATAGAAGTAGCTGCAGAATAATTAATATGTCAAATTTCGACATTACAAATCCGGTAATAGATTATCTAAAAATTTCTGATGATGCCTTGTTGCAGGTAAAAAATCTTCTTAAAAATAAGAAAGATAATTGTCTCGGAATTAGAGTTTCCGTTAGGACTCGTGGCTGTTCTGGCCTATCTTATGCTATTGAATATGCTGTCAAAGATAAAAATATTACTAAATTTGATGATTTGGCTAAATTTGATGATACTCTAATTTTTATTGATCCAAAAGTTTCTATGTTTCTAATTGGTAGTGAAATGATATATAAGGAATCAGATCTTGAATCTGGATTTGATTTTGTCAATCCTAATGAAAAAGCTAGATGTGGCTGCGGTGAATCATTTAGTGTAAATTCATAACTTTTCTAGTTTTTCATAGGTACTCAATACCAATTATCATTGCCTGGAGGTATAGGGGCTCATGCTAATTGGATGGTAACTTTTGATCTTGGTGAGATAAAAGCTACTCATTTTTCTGGAGCAACAGTAAATCATTATAGCTTCAGCGGTAGTTATGATAGGGTAACTCAAAGTGGAAATGACAATGGTAGTGTTGGTATCATATATATTGATGGTGTATTAGCCAAAGCATCCAATATAGTATATAATAATGATCCTGCATATGATATGAGTATTACTAATATTCCAAATACAGCAAGATTTTTAACACTGGTAATTACTGATGGTAATGATAGTTCAGATCATGATGATGCTTTCATAAATCCAGTTTTAAATATACATTAAGGAACCTCTGAAAAACTAAAATATGTATTTAGCAAAATTGATCTTTTTGACCCTTTTTGCATAAATTTAGTTTTTTATGGCACAATATGTTTATATTGCACCAAAAAGAACCACAATTTCTGCTAAAAGATGATCTAAAAATTCCAATTTTTAGTTTTTCAGAGGTTCCTTAGATCGATTTATATCTTGATACTATGAGTATTTAAAATTAATATATATTCAGATTTTAACTACTCTTTTTATGTCGCAGGATATTATAAATCAAATTAATCAATTAAGAGCTGAAATTAATAAGCATAATGTTGCTTATCATAGAGATGATAATCCAATAATTTTAGATGCCGAGTTTGACGAGCTTCGTAAAAAATTAACTGATCTAGAAGAGAAATATCCAGAATTATTAGAAAAATGCCAAAAATATGCTGAAATTGGTTCAGAAATTTTGGATAAGTTTGATAAGGTCAGACATTCAAAGCCAATGCTTTCCTTGGCCAATGCTTTTTCTAAAGAGGATATTGAAGATTTTATCACTAAATGCCAAAGATTTCTTGGAATTTTACCAGATAAGCCAATTGATTTACTTAATTTTGAACAAAAGGACAGTAATTTAGAGCTTTTTTGTGAATTAAAAATTGATGGTCTATCTTTTTCAGCCAGATTTGAAGATGGAAAATTTATCCAAGTCAAACGAGAGGGGATGGTGAAATTGGTGAGGATATTACTCAGAATGTTGCTACTATTAAAAATTTTCCGCTACTTTTAAATATTTCTAATCCACCAAAAATTCTTGAAATTAGGGGAGAGATTTACATGTCAAAAATTGATTTTAAAAATCTTAATAAAAGACAAGAAGAAGAAAATAAAAAGATTTTTGCCAATCCCAGAAATGTTTAGAAGAGGATCATTAAGACAATTAGATCCAAAAATTACAGCTTCTAGAAATCTTAAATATTTTGCTTATGGTTTGGGAGAATATTCAGATGATTTTAAATGCAATTCTCAAATTCAACTTTATAAGATTTTATCAGAATATGGTTTTGCTACCGAAAAAAATACTAAATTACTCAAAAATATTGATGGAATAATTGCAAATTATCAAAAAATCTCCGACCAGAAATATCTTTTTGATTACGATATTGATGGTATGGTTTACAAAATTAATGATTTTTCTTTACAAAATAGGCTTGGATTTATTTCTCGCAGTCCTAGATGGGCCATTGCTCATAAATTTGAGGCAGAAAAGGCTAAAACTAAAATTAATAAAATTACTATTCAAATTGGTAGAACTGGCTCATTGACTCCAGTTGCTGAGTTAGAACCTGTTAATATTGGTGGGGTTTTAGTCTCTCGTGCTACGCTTCATAATCGTGATGAAATTGAAAGAAAGGATATTAGAGAAGGTGATATTGCTATAATTCAAAGGGCAGGTGATGTAATTCCGCAGATTACAGCAATTGATAAGAAAGTTAGAGAATTTGACTATCCAAAATTTAATTTTCCTAAAAATTGTCCAATTTGTGATACAAAAGTGGTGGAATTGCAAGATGATGTGGTTATTAGATGTCCTAATCATTATGGTTGCGATGCTCAAATTAAAGAAAATCTTAAACATTTTATTTCTAAAGATGCTTTTAATATTGATGGTTTTGGTAAAAAACAGATTGATAATTTTTTTGATGAGGGCAGGGTAAAAAATTTTACTGATATCTTTACTCTTGAGAAAAGAGAAAAAGATAATTTATTTACTAATAATTCTCTTTATAAAAAAGAAAATTGGGGAAAAAAATCAATTAATAATCTTTTTGCTGCTATTAATGGGCGTCGGAAAATTGATTTGCATCGTTTGATTTATGCTATTGGTATTCGTCATATTGGACAAAAAAATTCTAAATTATTGGCTAGATATTTTATTTCTTTTGAAAATTTTTTGGAGAAATTAACTCAAATGGCAAATTTAGAAAATTTTGAAGAATCAGAGCAATATCAAGAATTTTCTAATATTGATGGCATTGGCGATAAAATTGCTAAATCTATTATCCAATATTTTTCTCACCAAAAAAATATCGATCTTTTAAAAAATTTAGCCAAAGAATTGCAAATTATGTCCCATAAAATTATTGAGACAGCTTCAGAGTTTGACGGAAAAATTATTGTTTTTACTGGAACAATGGAAAAGATGAGTCGTGCTGAGGCCAAGGATAGGGCAGAAAAAATTGGCATGAGAGTTTCAAATTCAATATCCAAAAAAACAGATTTTTTAGTTGCGGGTGAAAAATCTGGTTCGAAATTAAAAAAAGCTCAGGATTTAGGGGTGAAGATATTGAGTGAGAAAGGCTGGTTCGAAATGATTCCTTAAAGATAGTAATAATTGATATTAGTGACCACTATGATAAGGGTGGTTATTAACTATTGTAAAGCTGCGATAAATTTGTTCAATCAAAACACATCTAGCCATAAGATGGGGCAGGGTAATTTTACCAAAAGAGATAATATGATTAGCTCTTTTTTTAATTTTTTCTCCAAAACCGCTTGCACCGCCAATAGCAAAGCAAATTTTGCTAGCGACTTCACGATGATTATTAATAATTTTGGATAAATTTTCTGTTGAGAGAATTTTTCCACCAGGATCAAGGCAAATTAAAATCTCATCATCTGATATATTTTCCAAAAGTAATTTTTCCTCCTTTTCTTTAATAATCTGCTCAGAAATTTTTTTGCTATTTTCTTTTATTTCTAATTCTTTTATATTAATCTTCCACTTGATCCTTTTGTGATAAAGGTCAAAAATTTCCTTATAAACGCTATTATTGATTTTACCAATTGCCAGAATTTTGATGAACATTTCTCTAAAATTTATCAGATTTATTGTATTTTTAGCCTGTTTTCACTCCTTTTCCTCTTTTGCTAATAATCAGATTACCTCAATAGTTCTTTTAGAAGGTAAAAAATCAGCAAATATTGTCATTTATAGCCAGAATAAACCAGATTTTAAAAGTTTCTCCATTTCTGGGCCAGAAAGATTAGTGATCGATTTTAAAAATAGTAAAAATTTTAGCAATTTTAAATTAGGCAAAAGTAAGTTTTTTACTAATTTTAGATCATCACAATCAAAATCTAGCGCAAGATTTGTTTTTGATTCTAAGAAAAAAATTAGAATTTTTCGTACGGTTTCTGAAGAAGTTCAGCTTTCAATGTCCGATAAATATTATCGCACTATCATTAAGATTATCAATGAAACAGAAAGGCCAAAAAAGAAAAAAACTAAACCAGTTATAGTGATTGATCCAGGTCATGGTGGTAAGGATCCTGGTGCTATTGGCAGGGCTAAAACTAAGGAAAAAAATATTACTTTGGCCTATGCTTTGGATCTAAAAAAATATTTAGATTCTAAAAAGAGATATAAAGTCTATCTGACTAGATCTTCAGATAAATTTATTCCCCTGGCTAAAAGGGTTGATATTGCTCGTAAGAAAGATGCGGATTTATTTATTTCACTCCATGCTAATTCTTCACCAAAAAGGGATATTGAGGGTTTTTCTATTTATACATTATCTAATAAATCCTCAGATAAGGAAGCAGAAAAATTAGCAAAAAAAGAGAATAAAGCTGATATTATTGGTGGTGCAAATTTAAAATCTGCTAGTAGTGATATTTTGGATATTTTAATTGATTTATCACAAAGAGATGTCATGAATCGCTCTGCCATTTTTGCTGGAGAATTGATTAAAGTTATGAAAAATCGTGGAGTTCATATTTTACAAAATACCCATCGTTTTGCTGGTTTTAGGGTTTTGACTGCTCCTGATATGGCTTCAGTTTTAATTGAGATTGGCTATTTAACTAATAGATCTGAGGAAAGAAGAATGAAATCTGATAGCTATAAAAGGAAAATTTCAAAGGCTATAGGGCGGGGTGTGGAACTCTATTTTTTAAAATATTAATTAATGAAAAAAATACATTTTAAATATCTACCAATCCTATTAATAGCAATCTTAATATTGCTTTGGGTAGTTGATATTTCTAATCCAAAAATAAGAAAAAACACTCTGAAAATAGAGAATAATAAAAATCTTCAGGAAATTTCTGGTATTTTTACCGCCATCGATGGAGATTCGCTTAGAATAAAAAATGGTCAGGAGATTAGGCTCTTAGAAATTGATGCTCCAGAATATAATCAAACTTGTTTTGATAAAAATGATAAGGAGTATGGTTGCGGTCGTATCTCGGCAAAATTTCTTAAAAAACTAACTAAAAATATCCAATTAACTTGTAAATATCGCAAAAAAGATATTTATGATCGTTATTTGGCAATTTGTTTTGCAGGGGATAAAAATATTAATTATCAGATGATCAAAAATGGCATGGCCATTATTTACAATATTCATAATGCTAGTGATGAAATAAAATCTCTTGAAAAACAAGCTAGAAATGGTAGAGTTGGTCTGTGGCAGGGGAAGTTTTTAACTCCGAAGGAGTTTAGAAAAATATCAAAAAATGAAAAATAAATTAAAAATAGCAATCATTGGTTCATCTGGCTATACTGGGTTAGAATTAATTAGAATTTTACAAAATCATCAATTTTCTGATATTCAAATCCTAATTGCTGATAGCAATGCTGGGAAAAATATGTCAGAAATATATCCTCATCTAGATATTCTTGATTTACCAAAATTAATTAAAATTGAGCAGGCGGATTTTTCTCAAATGGATGTTATTTTTTCTTGTTTGCCTCATAATCATAGTCAGAAAATTATCTCCGATATATTTGCAGAAGATCATAAAAAAAATCTTAAAATTATTGATTTAGCTCCAGATTTTCGTCTAAAAAATACCAAAGATTATCAGAAATGGTATGGAGAGCATGAGGCAGAAAATCTTCAAAAAGAAGCAATTTATGCACTGCCGGAAATGAATCGCCAGAAGATTAAAAAAGCAAGGCTTATCGCTTGTCCCGGTTGTTATCCAACTTCAATATTATTACCTTTATTACCTTTGCTAAATAGCTCTTTGATTAAGCCAGATAATATTATTTCTGATTCTAAATCAGGAGTTACTGGCGCCGGCCGTTCCTTAAAAATTGGCAATTTATTTTGTGAGGCTAATGAAAATATATCTGCTTATTCGGTGGCTAATCATCGCCATATTGCTGAAATTGAGCAAGAAATCAATCTTATTAGTAAAAGTGTAGCAAAAATTGATTTTACGCCACATTTAATTCCAGTTAATCGTGGTATTTTATCAACTATCTATGTTGATTTAGCTGATGGTTTTTCCAAAGAAGATTTAATTAATTGTCTAAAAACTAAATATGATGATGAATATTTTGTTAAAATTTCTGATCATATCCCTTCTGTTAAAGAAGTTGCTGGCACTAATCTTTGTAAAATTTCTGTTCAAAATGGTCGCTCTGAGGGTAGGGTAATAATTATTTCGGTAATTGATAATCTCATTAAGGGTGCCTCCGGTCAAGCAGTTCAAAATATGAATATTGCTTTTGATATTGATGAAAGAGAGGGGCTAGAAATTATTGGTAAAATGATCTAAAAATTCCAATTTTTAGCTTTTCAGAGACTCCTTAATTAATAAATTTTTTAAAAAAATAACTTAAAATGACTCAATATTTAATCGAAGGTAAAAAAATCAATATGAAATTGTAATTGGTTGTGAAATTCACGCCCAAATTGCCACAAAGTCAAAATTATTTTCTAGAAGTGCAACCAAATTTGGTGCGCCACAAAATAGTCAAACTTCTTTTATTGATCTTGCCATGCCTGGTATGCTTCCAACTATCAACAAAAAGGCAGTTGAGCTTGCAATAAAAACTGGTCTTGGAATTAATGCTACTATTAATAAAAAATCTATCTTTGATCGTAAAAATTATTTTTATGCCGATCTGCCTCAAGGCTATCAGATTTCACAATATCTTGATCCAATTGTATCTGGCGGTCATGTTGAAATTTCTTTGGAAGATGGAGAAAAAAAGATTATTAATATTGAGAGAATTCATTTAGAGCAAGATGCTGGTAAATCAATTCATGATCAAGATCCAAAATGCAGTTTAATTGATCTTAATCGTTCTGGCGTACCATTAATGGAAATTGTTTCAGATCCAGATATGTCAAGCCCATTTGAAGTCGCTGAATATGTTAAAAAATTCGCTCTATTGTGCGTTCTTTGGGTTCTTCTGATGGCGATATGGAAAAGGGTAATCTGCGTTGTGATGCTAATATTTCGGTTAGAATTAAAGATTCAAAAGAACTTGGTACTAGATGCGAAATCAAAAATCTTAATTCTACTAGAAATATTATGTCGGCCATTGAATTTGAAGTCGCCAGACAAGTAAAAATTTTAGAAGATGGAGGGGAAATCGATCAAGAAACTCGTCTTTTTGATGCTATAACTGGCGAGACTAAAACTATGAGATCAAAGGAAGATGCTATGGATTATCGTTATTTTCCAGATCCTGATTTGCCCCCTTTAATTGTGTCTGATCAAATAATTGAAGAAATTAAAAGAACTATGCCAGAACTTCCTGATGCAAAAAAATCTCGCTATATGACAGATTTTGGCGTTAGTGATTATGACGCTACCATTCTAACTTCTGACACAATAATTTCAGAATTTTTTGAAGAGTCAATTCTAAATAATGACGCTAAAACAACAATTACTTGGATTAATGTTGAGCTTTTGGGTCGTGTTAATAAATTAAATCTCAAATTTTCTGATCTTAAATTTGCCGCTAAGGATTTGGCTGATCTACTTTCTTTAATTAAAAATAATATCATTTCTGGTAAAATTGCTAAAGATGTTTTAGATATTATGATTGAAACTGGCCAGAAAGCAGAAAAAATTGTTGAAGAAAAGGGTTTAAAGCAAGTAACCGATACTGGCGCTATTAAAGAACAGATCATAAAGATTTTAGAAGCAAATCCTGATAAAATAGAGCAATATAAATCGGGAAAAGATAAATTATTTGGCTTTTTTGTTGGCCAAGTAATGAAAGAAAGTAAGGGTAAGGCTAATCCTCAAATAGTTAATCAATTATTGAAGGAGTTGTTGTCTTAAAATTTTTAAATTAATTAATAAATATATGCCAATAAATAGAGAGGACTTAATTAGAGCTTTAGAAACAATAACAATAAATTCTAATGATTTAAATTTTAGTCAGAGGTTAGATAGTTTTATATCTAATTATAATAGTTATATATTATCCCTTTCATAAATTAGTAGACTTTTAGGCGGCATATCTAACACTTTTCTTTTTGAAAAAATTTCTTATTTTTTGCTTATCTCTCTGTAGAGAATATAAATATGATCTGACTATTTTATTTAATTCTTCTTTTGTATGAA
Source organism: Rickettsiales bacterium (assembly GCA_038142525.1). Lineage (GTDB taxonomy): Bacteria > Pseudomonadota > Alphaproteobacteria > Rickettsiales > UBA1997 > CAJQHK01. Next base: position 125,718 of record JAYQKE010000003.1, on the reverse strand, counting down.
TTAACCTATGTTTTACTGCATTTGCCTTAACATCTTGATTAACCAATTCATCTGGATTTAATTCAGGTGAAATATGCTGGAAGAAAATAGAACTCTATTTTATCTTTATGTTTTTGTTGCCATTCTTTTACTTTTTTAGCATGATGAACTCTTAGATTATCTAATATTAAGAATATTTTCTTATCTTGGTTTTTAATTAATTGTCTAAGAAATTTAAGAAATATTTCAATATTCATATTTTCTTCATAGACCATAAATCTGAAATGACCATTATTATTGATTGTTGAAACCATATTTGTACTTACTCTTTTAACTGATTTTGTTAAGACTGGCTGATATTCTTTATTTCCTTTTATTCCATATCCTCTAAGAAAAGAGTGGCTATTGTTATTTATTCCCATCTCATCAAGAAAATGAATTTCTCCTTTTTCTTTTTTACATTTATTTTTAATTAAAGGGTAATCTTCTTGTAAAAATTTAGTTACTCTTTTTGGGTCTTTGTTAAACGCTTTGGTTAATGGTCTTTGTGGAGTGAATCCCCATTTCTTTAAATAACGGCTTATTGTTGGAACTGATAGGTTAATATCAAATTTAGTTCTAATTAATTCTTTAACAGCATTTATAGTCCATAAAGCAAAAGGAAATTTTAACTGTTGAGGATTATTATCAGTTATTATTCTAACAATATAAGACCTTTGCATAGATCATTAAAATTTCCCTAACTTTCTCTTGGTTTTTTCTTAATTTCATCAATTTTTTCTTGAATAAAACAGCAATAAAGCTAGTATTTATCTAGCTTTATTGCTGTTTATTATAATGAAATATTAATAAATTATGGTTACTTTTGCTTCTATTTCCATTCAAGAGAGATTAAAAAATGACAGTAAATTGTTAAAGTTAGATAAATTAATAAATTGGGAGAGGTTGAGATCTTATTTGGTCAAGATTCACAAAAAAGACTTTAATGAAAATAGCGACAGAGGTAGAAAATCTTATGATAAAATATCGGCATTGTTAATCCAAAATAGATAATAAGCCATTTCTCTTTAAAATCAATAATTTTACTGAATATTCAAGCATCTTTATTGATTTAGAGTAGCATTTGCTCTTTCTTCTCATTCTAGCCAAGAAGTGTCTGAACAAGCTATTATAGCCCTCGATAGTATAAGTATGTGCCTTGGATTGAATATGCTTATCCTTAGGAACAAATTTCTCATACGGTTTCCAATAATCCGTTGCTATAATGCCTTTAGCTGTAAACGCCCTTACGATAGCGTCCTAACTTGAGTTTCTATTAAAGCCTTACCAATCTTATGAGGCAATATCTCCTTAATTTTTTCTGGATCTTCTTTTATTTTTCTCCAATTGTCAAAAACATAGAGAAGATACTGATAAGGATTAATATTATTTTCCAGACATGTTAAAATAACAGAGTAGAAATTAGCAAGACTTCTGCGCCCTTAGATGATTTAAAAAACATCCAATTTTTTCTTCCAATAGCAAATGGTCTGATAGCTTGTTCATTGTCATTATTGTCAATGAATAATCTACCATCTTCTAAATAAACCATAAGTGCATCAAATCTATTGAGAGCATAATTAAGGAACCTCTGATTTTCCTATTTAATTTTGTCTATTTTTTCATTTTTCAGAAAAAATTTTTATAATTTGGATAAAGATTGCTAATTTTGTTAAAAATTAACAATCTTTATCCAAATTTAGGCATTATTTGTGGTAATTTCTCTAGTTTCTTGTCTAATTTTACCATTTTTGGCTAAATTAGACACATTTATCCCTTGTTACGCTGTATTTGGTAGTATTTTTCTAACCATATAGAGATTAGCAAGGGATGATAGTTTTGTCTATTTTTTCATTTTTCAGAAAAAATTTTTATAATTTGGATAAAGATTGCTAATTTTGTTAAAAATTAACAATCTTTATCCAAATTTAGGCATTATTTGTGGTAATTTCTCTAGTTTCTTGTCTAATTTTACCATTTTTGGCTAAATTAGACACATTTATCCCTTGTTACGCTGTATTTGGTAGTATTTTTCTAACCATATAGAGATTAGCAAGGGATGATAGCATTTGTAATTGATTAGTATTCTTTTGTAAACCATTATATCTAACCTTTCTATAGCCCCAAAGATGCTTTATAATTTGAAATGGATGTTCAACTTTAGCTCGAACTGATGAAAATTGTTTATTCCTCTTTTTTTGCTTATTTGAAAGTTTTTTGTTAGATTTAGCTCTATTGGTTATACCATAAAATATATTGTGATTCCTACAAAATCTTTTTATTGCCTTATCATCATAGGCCTTGTCACCAAATAAAGAAGTTTCATCACCATGTAATAACTCCTCTGTTTTAGTAGAATCATGATCTTTAGCTGTCGTCGTGACAATAGAATGAATAATTGGCTTACCCTTAGTTTGCACACCAATATGAGACTTCATGCCAAAATAATAATTCTTCCCTTTCTTGGTAGAAGACATCTCTTGGTCCCTTTTCCTCTTCTTGTTTTTTGTACTAGTTGGAGCAGATATTAATGTCGCATCAGTTATCGTACCCTCCTTCAACAAAAGATCATTCTCTTCAAGATATGAATTTACCTCGTTAAATATAATCGACGATAAATTATGCTTTTCCAATAAATGACGGAATCTCAATATCACAGTCTCATCCGGAACATTATCAATACCAATATCAATATTTAAGAATTTTTGAAAACTTATTCTATCATATATAGCATCCTCCATAGCTGGATCACTAAGACCAAACCACTGCTGTAACAAATGAATCTTAAATATTAATAATAAATCTGTCACCTTCCTGCCACCGTAATCACTAGTACCATTAGGATAAAAAGGCTCTATCTTATCAATCAATCTTTGCCATGGAATAATATCCGTCATTTGATTAAGAAACTTCTCCGCTCTTAATTTTCTACCAGAAATTGCTAATGAAAAAAATGATTGCTGGGTTGCCATAATTATATATTTTATTTGAATTTAATATATCAATAATAAGCAAAAAAGCTAGATAAATCAAGCTTTTCTGGCTATTTTTATCAAATAAATTCAAACAAAATTTTATAAAATAACTTTGCTAAACTTTGGCAAAAATAACAAAATTAAACAGTTTCAAATCTATAAATTAGATAATTGGTTTTTCAGAGGTTCCTTTAACAATGGAAAGTTTCTTAAAAAAATTTCTGGACAGTTAGATTATTCTAAGAAAATCAAATTTCTAAAATTATCATCAGATATGTATAATTTAGCTGTCAGAAATAGATGTAGATTGTTAGATATTAATAGATCTAATTTTTATTATAAATCTAGGATTGATATTTCTAAGATTAATAGTTTATGCAAAGATATTCATAATATCTGGAGTAAATATCAATTTTTCGGATATAGAAGAATTACAGAAATAATCAATCAAGATAGAAATCATAATAATAAAATTAATCGCAAGAAGATTCTCTTAGATTAATGAGAGTTCTAAAGATTAAAGCTCTTTATCCAAAGAAAAAGACAACAATCATCAATAAAAAAGATTACAAATATCCTTATTTATTAGAAGATAAATCTAAAATAGATAAGCCAAATCACACTTGGGCAATTGATATAACTTACATCAAAACACCAGTTTTGTTTATTTAATGTCGCTAATTGATTGGAGTTCTAGATTTGTTGTTGCATCAAAATTATCAATTTCTATGGAAACTAATAATTGTGTTGAAATATTAAAAAAGGGAATAAAAAATCATAAAATTATTCCAACAATTATTAATACTGATCAAGGATCTCAATTTACCAGCGGTAATTGGATAAATGAATTAAAAAAAACGAAATATTCAAATATCAATGGATGGAAAAATTAGACAATGTAATTATTGAAAGATTCTGGAGAACTGTAAAATATGAACAAATTTTTCTCAATTCCTGATAATATAGAAGAATTAAAGAGGCAAATAACAGATTTATCCATTTTTATAATTATCAAAAAAATCAATCTTTGAATTAAATTTAAAATCCTAGTCAAATTTACTAAAATCATGACAGTAAGAAAAAAGAATTAGATTTTAAAAAGAAAAAATAATTAAAATTCAAAATACCATTAATTTTTAAATTTCTACATTTAATTATTCTAAAAATTTCTTTAAAATTTTTATTTGGAAGATGGAAAAGGTATGGTCTAATATTTTTTCATTGTTAATTAAAAATTTAATTTAATAAATTATGTCAAAAGAAATTAAAAAATATAATTCTGATTTTAAGTTTAAAGTTGTAATGAAATATTTATCCGAAAATTATACAATTTATCAGATTTGTAGCGAATATGATATTGCTAAATCAACATTACATAAATGGGTTAAGCAGTTTATATTTTCTGATTCTAAGTTATCTAAAGAAGAAAAAATTAAGCTAAAAAAGAACAAAAAAAGAAGGATAAAGAAATTGATAAATTATATAAGAAAATAGGTCAATTAACAATGGAAAGAGATTTCTTAAAAAGTTTCTGGACAGTTAGATTATTCTAAGAAAATCAAATTTCTAAAATTATCATCAGATATGTATAATTTAGCTGTCAGAAATAGATGTAGATTGTTAGATATTAATAGATCTAATTTTTATTATAAATCTAGGATTGATATTTCTAAGATTAATAGTTTATGCAAAGATATTCATAATATCTGGAGTAAATATCAATTTTTCGGATATAGAAGAATTACAGAAATAATCAATCAAGATAGAAATCATAATAATAAAATTAATCGCAAGAAGATTCTTAGATTAATGAGAGTTCTAAAGATTAAAGCTCTTTATCCAAAGAAAAAGACAACAATCATCAATAAAAAAGATTACAAATATCCTTATTTATTAGAAGATAAATCTAAAATAGATAAGCCAAATCACACTTGGGCAATTGATATAACTTACATCAAAACACCAGTAGGATTTGTTTATTTAATGTCGCTAATTGATTGGAGTTCTAGATTTGTTGTTGCATCAAAATTATCAATTTCTATGGAAACTAATAATTGTGTTGAAATATTAAAAAAGGGAATAAAAAATCATAAAATTATTCCAACAATTATTAATACTGATCAAGGATCTCAATTTACCAGCGGTAATTGGATAAATGAATTAAAAAAACGAAATATTCAAATATCAATGGATGGAAAAGGTAGGTGGGTAGACAATGTAATTATTGAAAGATTCTGGAGAACTGTAAAATATGAACAAATTTTTCTCAATCCTCCTGATAATATAGAAGAATTAAAGAGGCAAATAACAAGATTTATCCATTTTTATAATTATCAAAGACCTCATCAATCTTTGAATACAAAAACTCCTAGTCAAATTTACTATAATGATGACAGTAAGAGAAAAAGAATTAGATTTTAAAATAAAAAATAATTAAAATCTAAAATATGAAATACGAAATTTTATAATTTTCCAGAAATTTCTACGAATTTGGCTATTTAGGGCCATTCTAAAATTTCAGAAAATTCAAAAATTTCTACACCGAATTTAAAGAAAAAAGTCTATGACTTTTAAAGAGGTAATGGTCTAACAAATGGGTGCAGTTCTTGTTCTGAAATCTTTTAATTTTCTACCAAAATTGCTAATGTAAAAATGATTAAATTTAAAATAAATTTAATTTATGAGAATGTAATCATAAGATTTATAATAAGCCTTGGTAGCTCAATCAATCAATTATGGATTTTTATCATTTGATTAAACAGAAATTTTCTTTTTCTAAACTTTTTTAAATAACAGGGAATTTTTAATCAGTATCTTCCTCTATAAATTAGATTTAATTTTGTTTGAAAATTTTTTCAATAATTTACTCTGACAAATATTTTCTTAATCAGACTAAATTTTTTTATTAAATTCAACATCAAAAAGGATTTCAAAGATTTGATTTTTGCGTAATTTTCTTGAAACAATTTTAATCTTTAAATTAAATTGATTTTTCAAAGGTTCCAAAGAATGATGTTTTTTAAAAACTGGATTTTATTTGGAAAATAAATTATTTCTAAGGTGAATTTGATTGCTAAATAAATCTTAAAATTCAATTTTTCCTTTGATAACTGAGATTAGTTTACCAAATTACTGGGTTTATCAAATTTCTATTTTCTTTAGATGAAGTTTTAGAATGGCCCTAAATGCCAAATTCGATAAATTTCTTTAAAAAAAATTTAGAGGACTTTATTGTTAATTTTGATTTTTTTATATCTTTATTAAATTTTTGGTATTAATTTTTTTAGTAATTTTAGAGACAATTTGCGCAAAAATGAGATGTTGTAAATATAAAAAAATATCTATAAAGAGCTTTCATTTGGAAGAATTTATTTCTTCAAATATTAATTTACGATAAAAGATTTAGAATTTTTAAGTTTATTTTTTTTCAAAATTACATTGTCTAAAAAAATTCTGATAAAATCTTTTAAAGGAACCTCTGAAAAACCAATTATCTAATTTATAGATTTGAAACTGTTTAATTTTGTTATTTTTGCCAAAGTTTAGCAAAGTTATTTTATAAAATTTTGTTTGAATTTATTTGATAAAAATAGCCAGAAAAGCTTGATTTATCTAGCTTTTTTGCTTATTATTGATATATTAAATTCAAATAAAATATATAATTATGGCAACCCAGCAATCATTTTTTTCATTAGCAATTTCTGGTAGAAAATTAAGAGCGGAGAAGTTTCTTAATCAAATGACGGATATTATTCCATGGCAAAGATTGATTGATAAGATAGAGCCTTTTTATCCTAATGGTACTAGTGATTACGGTGGCAGGAAGGTGACAGATTTATTATTAATATTTAAGATTCATTTGTTACAGCAGTGGTTTGGTCTTAGTGATCCAGCTATGGAGGATGCTATATATGATAGAATAAGTTTTCAAAAATTCTTAAATATTGATATTGGTATTGATAATGTTCCGGATGAGACTGTGATATTGAGATTCCGTCATTTATTGGAAAAGCATAATTTATCGTCGATTATATTTAACGAGGTAAATTCATATCTTGAAGAGAATGATCTTTTGTTGAAGGAGGGTACGATAACTGATGCGACATTAATATCTGCTCCAACTAGTACAAAAAACAAGAAGAGGAAAAGGGACCAAGAGATGTCTTCTACCAAGAAAGGGAAGAATTATTATTTTGGCATGAAGTCTCATATTGGTGTGCAAACTAAGGGTAAGCCAATTATTCATTCTATTGTCACGACGACAGCTAAAGATCATGATTCTACTAAAACAGAGGAGTTATTACATGGTGATGAAACTTCTTTATTTGGTGACAAGGCCTATGATGATAAGGCAATAAAAAGATTTTGTAGGAATCACAATATATTTTATGGTATAACCAATAGAGCTAAATCTAACAAAAAACTTTCAAATAAGCAAAAAAAGAGGAATAAACAATTTTCATCAGTTCGAGCTAAAGTTGAACATCCATTTCAAATTATAAAGCATCTTTGGGGCTATAGAAAGTTTAGATATAATGGTTTACAAAAGAATACTAATCAATTACAAATGCTATCATCCCTTGCTAATCTCTATATGGTTAGAAAAATACTACCAAATACAGCGTAACAAGGGATAAATGTGTCTAATTTAGCCAAAAATGGTAAAATTAGACAAGAAACTAGAGAAATTACCACAAATAATGCCTAAATTTGGATAAAGATTGTTAATTTTTAACAAAATTAGCAATCTTTATCCAAATTATAAAAATTTTTTTCTGAAAAATGAAAAAATAGACAAAATTAAATAGGAAAATCAGAGGTTCCTTGAAAAGCCATGCAATCCGAATTGGATAATCATTTAAATTCTAAAATAGAAGATGATGTTACCAATAGGAAAAATGGATTTTCTTCTAAAATAGTCAAAACCGATAGAGGTCAATTTGAGATAAATACTCCAAGGGATAGAAATTCATCTTTTGATCCTAAAATAGTTAAGAAAGGTCAAACTATTTTAACTCCAGAATTAGATGATAAAATTATAACTCTATATTCTTATGGTATGAGTTATAGAGATATATCATCTCATATTGAAGAGATATATGACATTGAGATATCTAAATCTACAATTACAGCTATTACAGACAAAATATTACCTAAAATAACAGAATTTAAAGAAAGGCAGTTAGAAGAGATTTATCCTATAATATTTCTTGATGCTATGTTTTTTAAGGTTAAAGAAAATGGAAAAATAATTAGTAAAGCTTTTTATTCAGTTCTTGGAGTTGACAAGGATGGTAAAAAAGATATTTTAGGAATTTATCTTCAAGAGTCAGAGGGAGCTAATTTTTGGCTTAATATTTTAACTGATTTACAAAATAGAGGTATAAAAGACGTATTGATTGCTTGTGTCGATGGCTTAAAGGGCTTTCCTGAGGCTATTAATTCAATATTTCCAAAAACTGAGATTCAGCTTTGCATCATTCATCAAATTAGGAATTCTATCAAATATGTTGCATCAAAAAATCAAAAAGAATTTATATCTGACTTAAAGACTGTTTATACTGCAACAAGCAAAGAAGTAGCCGAAGAAAAACTGCTTCTAATTGAAGAAAAATGGGGCAAAAAATATCCAATAATATTCAAATCTTGGAATAATAACTGGGATAATTTATCTAATTATTTTAAATATCCAAAAGAGATAAGAAAGCTAATTTATACTACTAATTCTGTTGAAGGGTTTCATAGGCAAGTCAGAAAAATTACCAAAACTAAAGGCTCTTTTCCATCTGATCAATCATTAGAAAAGTTACTCTATCTTGCTATACAAAACATTAAGAAAAAATGGACTATGCCAATACCAAATTGGAGCTTGATAATTAGCCAATTTGCTATAAAATTTGAGGATAGAATCAAATTAGATTTAGCTTAAATATAACAAAATATTAATCTAAATCTAAAAAAAATGGAAAACAAATTTTTGCCAAAAATTATCTTAAAAATTGGATTTATATTTTTACAAGATACGCTACGCTTAAAATCTTGTAAAAATAAAATCTCAATTCTTAATAAAATTATTAAGGCAAAATTTGAAAAAAATTAAATTGAATTGATTTTTAATAATTGGACATTCCCAATTTATCTTTATCCAAATTTAGGCATTATTTGTGAAAAAATTTTATAATTTGTTGCTAATTTCTCTTTAGTTTCTTGTCTAATTTTACCATTTTTGGCTAAATTAGACACATTTATCCCTTGTTACGCTGTATTTGGTAGTATTTTTCTAACCATATAGAGATTAGCAAGGGATGATAGCATTTGTAATTGATTAGTATTCTTTTGTAAACCATTATATCTAACCTTTCTATAGCCCCAAAGATGCTTTATAATTTGAAATGGATGTTCAACTTTAGCTCGAACTGATGAAAATTGTTTATTCCTCTTTTTTTGCTTATTTGAAAGTTTTTTGTTAGATTTAGCTCTATTGGTTATACCATAAAATATATTGTGATTCCTACAAAATCTTTTTATTGCCTTATCATCATAGGCCTTGTCACCAAATAAAGAAGTTTCATCACCATGTAATAACTCCTCTGTTTTAGTAGAATCATGATCTTTAGCTGTCGTCGTGACAATAGAATGAATAATTGGCTTACCCTTAGTTTGCACACCAATATGAGACTTCATGCCAAAATAATAATTCTTCCCTTTCTTGGTAGAAGACATCTCTTGGTCCCTTTTCCTCTTCTTGTTTTTTGTACTAGTTGGAGCAGATATTAATGTCGCATCAGTTATCGTACCCTCCTTCAACAAAAGATCATTCTCTTCAAGATATGAATTTACCTCGTTAAATATAATCGACGATAAATTATGCTTTTCCAATAAATGACGGAATCTCAATATCACAGTCTCATCCGGAACATTATCAATACCAATATCAATATTTAAGAATTTTTGAAAACTTATTCTATCATATATAGCATCCTCCATAGCTGGATCACTAAGACCAAACCACTGCTGTAACAAATGAATCTTAAATATTAATAATAAATCTGTCACCTTCCTGCCACCGTAATCACTAGTACCATTAGGATAAAAAGGCTCTATCTTATCAATCAATCTTTGCCATGGAATAATATCCGTCATTTGATTAAGAAACTTCTCCGCTCTTAATTTTCTACCAGAAATTGCTAATGAAAAAAATGATTGCTGGGTTGCCATAATTATATATTTTATTTGAATTTAATATATCAATAATAAGCAAAAAAGCTAGATAAATCAAGCTTTTCTGGCTATTTTTATCAAATAAATTCAAACAAAATTTTATAAAATAACTTTGCTAAACTTTGGCAAAAATAACAAAATTAAACAGTTTCAAATCTATAAATTAGATAATTGGTTTTTCAGAGGTTCCTAAGAATTGAGATTTTATTTTTTCAAAAAAAATACAAGATTTTAAGCGTAGCGTATCTTGTAAAAATATAAATCCAATTTTTAAGATAATTTTTGGCAAAAATTTGTTTTCCATTTTTTTTAGATTTAGATTAATATTTTGTTATATTTAAGCTAAATCTAATTTGATTCTATCCTCAAATTTTATAGCAAATTGGCTAATTATCAAGCTCCAATTTGGTATTGGCATAGTCCATTTTTTCTTAATGTTTTGTATAGCAAGATATAGCCAACTAAATTAAGCTTGCATTTCTTGCGCCGGAGAATAAAATAAGCATTTTAACTCAATAAATCAAACTATGAAATGTTTAAAATGCTCCAGTTCTAACGTTTGCAAAAATGGTAAAATGTACGGAATGCAGCGCAATAAGTGTAAAGATTGCAATTATAATTATACAAAAGGCAGAAATTCTGAAGGAACCTCTGAAAAACCAATTATCTAATTTATAGATTTGAAACTGTTTAATTTTGTTATTTTTGCCAAAGTTTAGCAAAGTTATTTTATAAAATTTTGTTTGAATTTATTTGATAAAAATAGCCAGAAAAGCTTGATTTATCTAGCTTTTTTGCTTATTATTGATATATTAAATTCAAATAAAATATATAATTATGGCAACCCAGCAATCATTTTTTTCATTAGCAATTTCTGGTAGAAAATTAAGAGCGGAGAAGTTTCTTAATCAAATGACGGATATTATTCCATGGCAAAGATTGATTGATAAGATAGAGCCTTTTTATCCTAATGGTACTAGTGATTACGGTGGCAGGAAGGTGACAGATTTATTATTAATATTTAAGATTCATTTGTTACAGCAGTGGTTTGGTCTTAGTGATCCAGCTATGGAGGATGCTATATATGATAGAATAAGTTTTCAAAAATTCTTAAATATTGATATTGGTATTGATAATGTTCCGGATGAGACTGTGATATTGAGATTCCGTCATTTATTGGAAAAGCATAATTTATCGTCGATTATATTTAACGAGGTAAATTCATATCTTGAAGAGAATGATCTTTTGTTGAAGGAGGGTACGATAACTGATGCGACATTAATATCTGCTCCAACTAGTACAAAAAACAAGAAGAGGAAAAGGGACCAAGAGATGTCTTCTACCAAGAAAGGGAAGAATTATTATTTTGGCATGAAGTCTCATATTGGTGTGCAAACTAAGGGTAAGCCAATTATTCATTCTATTGTCACGACGACAGCTAAAGATCATGATTCTACTAAAACAGAGGAGTTATTACATGGTGATGAAACTTCTTTATTTGGTGACAAGGCCTATGATGATAAGGCAATAAAAAGATTTTGTAGGAATCACAATATATTTTATGGTATAACCAATAGAGCTAAATCTAACAAAAAACTTTCAAATAAGCAAAAAAAGAGGAATAAACAATTTTCATCAGTTCGAGCTAAAGTTGAACATCCATTTCAAATTATAAAGCATCTTTGGGGCTATAGAAAGGTTAGATATAATGGTTTACAAAAGAATACTAATCAATTACAAATGCTATCATCCCTTGCTAATCTCTATATGGTTAGAAAAATACTACCAAATACAGCGTAACAAGGGATAAATGTGTCTAATTTAGCCAAAAATGGTAAAATTAGACAAGAAACTAGAGAAATTACCACAAATAATGCCTAAATTTGGATAAAGATTGTTAATTTTTAACAAAATTAGCAATCTTTATCCAAATTATAAAAATTTTTTCTGAAAAATGAAAAAATAGACAAAATTAAATAGGAAAATCAGAGGTTCCTAAAGATAGATCAATAGATCAAAAAAAGATTTGCCCTGGAGTTGTACCTAGAGGGTCTAGGATTTAGATCTATAGGAAGAATTCTCAAGGTTAGTCATGTAAGTATCTTTAACTGGATCAAGCAATATGGTCAAAATCTTGATTTATTGCAAAATAGCCATGAAATATGCGTAACTGAGATAGATGAAATGCACAGCTATATTGGTTCAAAAAAAACTCTGTCTGGATCTGGATTGCTGTTGATAGATATGCAAAAGAATTCATCAACTTCGTTGTTGGCGACAGATCTACAAGAACTGGAAAAGAACTTTGGGAAGGAGTAAAAGACAGAGCTAAAGGCATTATAGCAACGGATTATTGGAAACCGTATGAGAAATTTGTTCCTAAGGATAAGCATATTCAATCCAAGGCACATACTTATACTATCGAGGGCTATAATAGCTTGTTCAGACACTTCTTGGCTAGAATGAGAAGAAAGAGCAAATGCTACTCTAAATCAATAAAGATGCTTGAATATTCAGTAAAATTATTGATTTTAAAGAGAAATGGCTTATTATCTATTTTGGATTAACAATGCCACTTTATCTTCCAGCTTATTCACCAGATCTTAACCCAATTGAAAAGAAATGGTCTCAAATCAAGTATTGGTACAGGAAGTGGAGAAATAAATACAGCGATAAAAGAGAGTTACTCGAAATGTTGCTTGGAATAAGAGAAAATGCAAGCTTAATTTAGTTGTCTATAATTTAAAATAATGCAAATCACTTTTCCATTTTCACCAGAATTAAAAAAACTTTTCCAAATTTATAATAAGGATGGTGATAATCTTCGAATTGTTGGTGGTGCAGTAAGAAATTTTCTCTTAAAAAAAGAGATTTCTGATATTGATCTGGCTACTAAATTTAGAATTTCTGATTCAATAAAAATTCTTCAAAAGAACAAAATTAGATATATTCCAACTGGTATTAAACATGGTACCATCACCGCTGTCATTAATAAAAAGACTTTTGAAATTACTACTTTAAGATCAGATAAAAATTGTGATGGTCGTTTCGCTGATGTAGAATTTGTAACTTCTTATGAGGAAGATGCTAAAAGAAGAGATTTTACCATAAATGCTTTATTTTTGGATGAAAATGGTCAAATTTTTGATTATTTTAATGGAATTTCCGATATTCAAAAAGGTTTAATTAAATTTATTAATGAGCCAAATATTAGAATTGCAGAAGATTATCTTCGAATTTTAAGGTTTTTTCGTTTCTTCTGCTATTATGGTAAAAAATTAGATTTAAAAAGTTTAAAAGAATCTATTAAAGCCAATAAAAATCTTGCAAAATTATCCGCAGATCGGGTAAGAAATGAGTTTTTGAAGATAATTTCCACTCAAAATAATCAAAATCTCTTAAAAACCCTAAAAATCTTTAATAAATTTAATTTTAGTGATATTTTATTTGATTTTAAATTGGATATTGAAAATTATCTCAATTTATTAAATTTAGAAAAAGAATTGAATATTATTTTTGATGTTAGAATTAAATTTTTTATTTTATTAAATAAATTTTCTAATTTAGAGAAAAATTGTGAAGATTTAAATTTTTCAAAAAAAGATAAAAATTACATTCTATCTCTTAAAGAATATCAAATTGTAAATTTTTCTATTTCAAAAATAGATCTGATCAAATTGCTTTATCAATTTGATAAAAATTTAATAATAGATTTTTTAACTATTAATCTTATCTATCAAAAAACAAAAAATATTCAACAATTCCTAGAATTAAAACAAAAAATTTTAGAACAAGAATAACCAAAATTTATTCTTAATGGTAATGATTTATTAAATATTGGAATTAATCCTAAAGAAATTGGACAAAAATTAAAAAAATTCCAGAAAATTTGGATTGAAAGTGAGTTTAAAATTACTAAAGAAGAGTTATTGAAAATTGAGTAAATTTCTTGACATATTGATAATAATTATTGATAATCATTATCAATAGCAATTAATTTTGAAGGATGAATAATCTTCTTTTAGCAAACACAAATCAAGATCTAACAATATCTCAATTTGATGAAAATTCTAATGACAATCATCAATTATTAGCTATGAATTTTGGTGTTGGCTCAAAAGTTAGAATTTTACAAAAATATAGTGACGCCGTAATTGTTGCTAAAGATAATATGAGGCTGGTTTTATCTTCTGATATTGCTAGCAAAATATTTTGTCATTATTAATTAATGGCGGATCAAAAATTTCCAGAAATTTCTTTAATTGGTAATCCAAATTCTGGAAAATCAACAATCTTTAATCTTTTAACAGGTAAAAATCAAAAAACTGGCAATTGGTCTGGTGTAACTATTGACAAAAAATCTGGTTTTTTTGAGTCTAAAAAAGAAAAATATCAAATTCTTGATTTGCCTGGAATTTATTCTCTTGATCCTTCAATTTCTAAATCTGAAGATGAAAAAATTTCTCAAAAAAATATCATAGAAAATAAAGATCAAATTTTTCTTAATGTTATTGATTCGTCAAATCTTGAAAAATCTCTTTTTTTAACAACTGAATTAATTGATCTTAATAAACCAATGATTTTGGTTTTAAATATGATGGATTTAGCTGATGAAAATAAAATTATCATTGATATAGAAAGATTATCAGCAATATTTGGTATTAAAATTATCAAAATGAATGCCAAAAATGCTCATATTGATGAATTAAAAAATGCTATAATTGATATTTGTCAAAATCAAACTCTTCCTAAAAGAGGGGTGGAGTTTAATCAAAAAATTACTGAAGCAATCAATATAATTTCTAAAAAAACTGATCTTAATAAATGGCAAATTTTATAATATTTAAAAAAATTGCAGATCAAATCTGAAGAAATAATAGACTTCTCTACTGAAGAAAAAGAAATTATTTCTCAAAATTCTGGTCAGAAAATTGATTTTAATATTATCAATGATCGTTATAAATTTATTAACATTATAATTTCTTCAATTTTAAGAAAAAATTCAAATTTTACTCGCAATATTTCTGACAAGATTGATCAAATTATTATGAATCCAATTGCTGGTATAATAGTTTTTTTAGCAACGCTTTATTTAATGTTCTTTTTTTGCTATTAATATTGGTGGAGCTTTTATTGATTTTTTTGATATTATTGCAGGTTCTATTTTTGTTGATCTAACTGAAAATATATTCACTTTTTTAAATTTTCCAAAATCACTAATAATTATTTTATCTCATGGTATTGGTGGAGCTATTCAAACCCTGTGCAACTTTATTCCAATTATTTTTTTCCTCTATTTATTTCTAAATCTCTTGGAAAATACTGGTTATATGACACGTCTGGCCTTTATTTCAAGACGTTTTACTAAATTGGCTGGACTTCCTGATAAAAGTTTTATCTCTCTAGTGATGGGTTTTGGCTGTACAGTGCCTGCAATTATGAGTACCAGAACTATGAAAAATTTTAATCATAGAATAATTACAATTTTTATGCTACCTTTTGTATCTTGTGGCGCTAAAATGCCAATTTATATTCTTTTTGTCTTTCTTTTTTTTCCTGAAAATGGGCAAAATATTATTTTTTTATTATATTTAACAGGCCTAATTTTAGCTATTATTACTGGTATTATTTTAAATAAAGGGTTTGTTAAAAGTGATAGCGGTAGCATGATTTTAGATTTGCCAGCATTTTCTATACCAAAATTTGGTATTATTATTAAAGAAAGCTATTTAAAAGTAAGAAATTTTATTTTTGGAACTGGAAAAAACCTAATTCCAATTATTATGGTTCTAACTATGTTAAATTCTTTTGGTACAGATTTTTCTTTTCAAAAAAATAATGAAAATTCTATTCTATCAAAGATAGGTAAGGCCACGACCCCAATCTTTTATCCTATGGGAATTAAGAATGATAATTGGCAGGCAAACAGTTGGAATTTTTACTGGTATGTTTGCCAAAGAAGTTTTAGTTGGAACTTTGGATAATCTTTATCGCGATCAAATATCAGAAGATCAAATTGATGATTATAATTTTTCTTCCGATATAAAAAATGCTTTTTTTACGCTAGGTAATAATCTTATTGATCTTTCCAATCAAATTATTGACCCAATAGGTATGAAAATTGATAAAATTGAAGATTTAAAAATGGAGTCAGAAAAGCAGGAAATAGAATTATCTACTTTTAAAACTATGAGAGAGAAATTTGATGGTAAAATTGGCGCTTTTGCTTTTCTTTTATTTATTTTATTATATTCTCCCTGTATGACGGCCCTTGCTACTTCTAAAAAAGAAGTTGGTAAAAAATGGACCATATTAAGTGCTGTTTGGGCCACAATACTTGCTTATATTATAGCGGTAGGGTTTTATCAATTGGGAGTTATAATCAGTTGAGTTGTCTATATATTTTATTAAATCATGAAAAAACCAGTAATTTTTGGCCTTAAATCATTAGAATTAAATCAAGAAGAAATAAACTTCTTTAAAAAAGTAATGCCAGTTGGTTTTATTCTATTTGCTCGTAATATAAAAGATAAAAAACAAGTAAAAAATTTAACTGATTCATTAAAAGAAATTTGCGGTGAAAATATTTTTATTCTCATTGATCAAGAAGGGGGTAGGGTACAAAGAATGACAGAGCCTAATTGGAAAAAATATCCGTCAGGAGAATATTTTGCTAATCTTTATTTAGAAGATCCTGATTTGGCACGAAAAAAATGTTATGAAAATTTTACTGAACTTACTAATGATTTAAAAGAAGTTGGGATTAATACTAATTGTACGCCAATTTTAGATATTAATTTTAAAGACACTCATGAAATTATTAAATCTCGTGCTTTTGGTACAAATCCTGAGAAAATTGCTGATTTAGGAAAAGTCATTGCTAAGACCCACCTTGATAATGGTCTTTTTCCCATTATTAAACATATTCCAGGTCATGGTCGTTCACTTGCTGATAGCCATTTAGAACTTCCTGTAATAGATGTTTCTTTGGAAGAATTGCAAAAAACTGATTTTATACCTTTTAAAGAATTGTCAGATATTAAATTTGCTATGACGGCGCATATTTTATATTCTCAAATTGATGATCAAAATCCAGCTACTATGTCTAAAAAAATGATTGATATTATTAGAAATGATATTGGTTTTAAAAATATTATTATGACTGATGATTTATCAATGAAGGCGTTACAAGGTTCTTTTACTGAAAAGACAGAAAAGTCACTTATAGCCGGATGTGATTTAATTCTTCATTGTAATGGCGATATAAAAGAAATGATAGAAATTAATAATTCACTTGATTATATTGGTGATGAATTATTAATAAAATTAATGAATTAATGAGTAATATTCTCTATAAAAATGATCTGCCGGATAATTTAGATCTAGGAAAATCAGTGGCAATTGATACTGAAACTATGGGTCTTAAAATCAAAAATGACCGTCTTTGTGTGTTGCAAATATCTTCTGGTGACGGCAATGCTTATCTAGTGCAATTTGATAATGGCTATGATTTTTCTAGTCCTAATCTGCGTAAAATTTTAGAAGATGAAGAAGTGCAGAAAATTTTCCATTTTGCTAGATTTGATATCAATGTGATAAATTTTAATTTTAAAATTAAGATTCAAAATATATTTTGTACTAAAATTGCTTCAAAATTAGTTAGAACCTATAGCGATCATCATGGTTTAAAATCACTTTTATCTGAAATTTTATCTGTTGAAATTTCAAAACAACAACAATCTTCTTATTGGGGTGCAGATCAATTATCAAAAAAACAAATTAATTATGCTGCGTCTGATGTTTTATATCTTCATGATCTGAGAGATAATTTGGCTAAAATGCTAGAAAAAGAAGGAAAGCTAGATTTAGCTAAAGAATGTTTTAAATTTCTTGAAATTAGAAGTAAATTGGATTTAGTTGGTCTTGAAAATATTGATATTTTTAGCCATTAATCACATCTTGAATTTTTGTTATATTCAATCTACAATCCAGGATATTATTAATAAATACTTATAAATTATGAATGAAAAAAATATAGCTCAAAGTTATAAATCTTATATTATCGGTTTTGTTGCCTCAGTTATTTTAACTCTTGCATCTTATTTTACTGTTGTTGGTCAAGTTTTTGATAGAATTTATATCATTGCCGCTATCGTAATTTTTGCTATTGCTCAATTAATTTTTCAATTAATTTATTTTTTACATATGGGTAATGAAGCTAAGCCAAGATGGAATCTTTATTCTTTTATTTTTAGCTTAATTATTATTTTTATTTTAGTTGCTGGTTCAATTTGGGTTATGTATTACCTAAATTATAACATGACTCACTAAAAGATGAGTAAGGTTTTTGTCATTGGTTCAGGTGGTCGTGAAAATGCCATAATTTATTCTTTGTTAAAATCAAAGAAGGTAGGCCAGATTTTTTCGGCCACGACAAATGCTCAAATATCTCAAATCACCACTCCTTCCAAAATCAATTCTAATAATCAGCAAGAAGTTTTAGAATTTTGTCAGAAAAATAATATTGATCTAGTGATAATTGGCCCTGAGCAACCACTTGTTGATGGTCTAACTGATTTTTTACAAAAAAATAATATCAAGGTTTTCGGCCCAAGCAAAAAAGCATCTAGATTAGAAGGATCTAAAATTTTTATGAAAGATCTCTGCGCTAAATATAATATTCCAACTGCTAAATATCAAACTTTTGACAATGCTAATGTTTGCAATAAAATTTTTAGATGAAATTAATTTTCCTGCCGTAATTAAAACGGATGGTCTAGCTGCTGGTAAAGGTGTAATAATTTCCGAGAATAAAAAAGATGCTCAAGATGCAATTAATGAAATTTTTGCTGGTAAATTTGGCCTAGCTGGAAAGAAAATTATTATTGAAGAATTTTTAGAAGGTGTTGAAGTTAGTTTTTTCGCTATTTCTGATGGTAAAAATGCTAAATTTTTTGAAACAGCTGGAGATCACAAAAAAATAGGTGAGGGTGATATTGGCTTAAATACTGGTGGTATGGGAACTTACTCTCCTTCTCCTTTTATTGATGAAGCTATAAAAAATAATATTTTAAAAAATATTATTGATCCCACTTTAGATGCTATGGAGCAAGAGGATTGTCCTTTTATTGGAATTTTATTTGCTGGAATTATTCTAACTAAAAATGGACCGAAATTATTAGAATTTAATATCAGGTTTGGTGACCCAGAGGCTGAAGTTATTTTCCCTAGATTAAAAACTGATCTTTTAGATATAATTAATGCTACAATTGCTGGCAGATTAGATCAGATTAATATTGATTTTTCTGAGCAAAAAGCGGTTTGCGTTATTTTGGCTAGCAATGGTTACCCAGAAGGCTATAAAAAAGGTGCTAAAATTCTTGATATTAAAGGTCAATTATCTGATACAGAAATTATTTTTCATTGCGGTACTAAATTAGAAAATGGTCAAATTATTTCTGACGGTGGCAGGGTTTTAGCCTCTGTTGCCTTGGCTAATGATTTTAAATCTGCCATTGATAAATCTTACCAAATAGTTGATAAGGTCAAATGGTCAGATTGCTATTATAGAAGGGATATCGGTAGAAAGTTATTAAAAAATTAATTATTTAAAAAAATGGCAGGACATTCCAAATTTGCAAATATTAAACATAGAAAAGGTGCTCAAGATGCAAAAAGAGCAAAGCTTTTTACTAAATTACAAAAGGAGATTACTGTTCTTTTAAAAAATTGGCAATCCAGATCCAGAATTTAATCCTAGACTTCGTAATGCTATAATTACCGCTAAGTCTCAAAATATGCCAAAGGATAGGATTGATGGTGCGATAAAAAGAGCCACATCTGTTTGCTGATGGTGATAATTTTGAAGAAATTCGTTATGAGGGTTATGGTCCAAATGGTGTGGCAGTAATTGTTGAAGCCTTAACTGATAATAAAAACAGAACCGCTTCTTCGGTCAGAAGTGTTTTTTCTAAATCTGGTGGCTCTCTTGGTGAAACTGGTTCTGTTAATTTTATGTTTGATCATTTAGGAGTAATTGAATATGCTATTGATACCGCATCAGAAGATGAAATGTTTGAAATTGCCATTGAAGCTGGCGCAAGTGATGTAGAATCATCAGAAGAGTCATATCATATTAGCTGTGAATTAGAGAATTTTAGTGAGGTAAGAGATGGTTTGATTGCAAAATTTGGAGATCCATTATCAGCGCAGATTTGTTGGATTGCTAAAGATCAAATAGAAATTGATGATGAAGCAATGGAAAAAGTTACTAAATTAATCGATAATTTAGAAGATGATGATGATGTTCAAAAAGTTTTTACCAATATCTAATGAAAATAAATAAATTACCAAATAATTTACGCTATGCTGTCGATTATATGCCAGATGTAGAATCTGTTTCAATTGCTGTTTTTGTTGGAAGTGGTAGTCGTAATGAGGATTTTTCTAATAATGGTATTTCACATTTTCTTGAGCATATGGCTTTTAAAGGCACTAAAACCCGAACTGCCAAACAAATTGCTGAAGAATTTGATAATATTGGCGGCAGAAATTAATGCTTATACTTCTCGTGAAAAGACAGTCTATTATGTTAAAGTTTTAAAAGAACATGCTGAATTTGCTGTAGAATTTTTGAGTGATATTTTACAAAATTCTGTCTTTGATCAGGAAGAAATGAACAAGGAAAGAGGGGTAATTTTACAAGAAATTGCTATGACTAATGATACCCCTGATGATATTATCTTTGATTATTTTCAAGAAACTGCCTTTCCTAATCAGGCTATCGGTCGTTCCATCTTAGGTCCAGAAGAAAATATTAAAAAATTTGATCGATTACATTTGGTTGATTATGTTAATAATAAATATCATAATTCAAATATTTGCATTACGGCAGCGGGGAATTTAACAGAGGAAGATCTTAGTAAATATGTCAAAAAATATTTTACTAATCTTAATAATGGTAAAATTTCTGATATTGAAAAATCATCTTATCAGGGTGGAGATTTTAGAAAAGAAAAAAATGAATTAGAGCAGGTTAATTTAGTTTTAGGTTTTAAATCTAATTCCTATCTCGATGATAAATATTATACAGGTCAGATATTATCATCAATTTTAGGTGGTGGCATGTCCTCTCGTTTATTTCAAGAAGTCAGAGAAAAGAGAGGTTTGGCCTATTCAATATATGCTTTTAATATGGCCTATGCTGATGATGGGATATTTGGTATTTATGCTGGCACAACCCCAGAGCAAGCAAATGAGTTAATTAAAGTGACATCTGAAGAGATTTTTAAAGCTGGTCAAAAAATTGCAGATTTTGAACTGCAAAGAGCAAAGAATCAGGTCAAATCCTCTCTGATTATGTCTTTAGAAAATACTGATTCTCGTTGTCAAAGACTTGGAAATAATATTTTAAATTATAATAAAATCATCTCCCATCAAGATGTGATTAGTAAGATTAACAAAATTAATCTTGATGATTTAACTAATTATGCCAGTGATTTACTCCAGGAAAACCTAACTCTTTCAGCAATAGGAAAGGTTGATCAAATTACTGATTATAAAAAAATTAAATTTTAATTGATTTTATGAATTTTATTTATTATTTTTTCCCGATTACTAAATTATATTAAAAAATTATGAAAAAAATATTATTATCCATTTCTCTTTTATTTTTATTATCGTCTTGTGTAAACGGTTTAAATAAAAATCAAGAACGAAAACTATCTGCTGTTAAATATGATCATCCAGAATTGTATCAGAAAGAAAAAAATGAAGGCGTTGGCGCTGCACTAGGTCTGCTTCCTGGGGGAGGTTCTTTTTATACTAGAAATTATGCTGTTGGTGCTGTTAACCTTCTTCTTTGGCCTTTGTCTATATTATGGGACCCGTTTAATGGTATAAATGGATCTAAGGAGATTAACTATTATTCAACGCTTCAAAATGTTAAAAGAAAGAAGAATAAAGAATTAGATAGATTAAAAATGCAATATGCTAAAGGTAAAATTTCTGATAAAAATTTTACAATAAAGAAGATGGAAATAGAATCTGAATATGATCTAGATAAGAACTTATAAAAGTTTTTTAGAAAAGGCAGTTTGATAAAAATACAATTAAATATCACCATAGATTTATTTTTGTGACGGTGTGTCCATTTTTATTATTTTTTAATGAAAACTCTACTATTTTAAAAAGGTAGTAACATAAAATAAATCATGAAAAAATTATCATTATTTATTTCTATATTGTTTTTATTGTCATCTTGTGGCGGAAGAACTAAGAGTGGTGTTACTGGTGGACTTTTCTTTTCTTCTTGGAAAGATACTATATCAGCTTCTGTTGATAATAATGTAACAGTTTCTAACAAAGGTGAGGCCTGTGCAATTAATATCTTAGGTATTTTTGCTTTTGGAGACTCTTCAGTTGAAACTGCAAAGCTCAATGGCGGTCTAAAAAAAATAGCATTTACAGATACTAGTTATAAAAATATTTTAGGAATTTATCAAAAGGGCTGTACTATAGTAAAGGGTGAGTAATTACATTAGAACATTAATTCTTATTATATTTTCTTTAGGATTAACATCTTGTTTTAGATATTATAATGTTATTGGTGCCGATTCTTCTGTCAATCAAACTTTAGCCCCAAAAGATAAGGAGAGGCAAAATAATCTACATAAATCATCTTCATGTGTAACTAATATATTAGGATTAGTTGCTATTGGAGATTCTTCCGTTGAATCTGCTAAAAAATCTGGATATATTGACAAAATTTCGTTAGTTACCACAACCTATGAATCACTTAGAGTTTATATACCAATATTTCAAAAAGGTTGTACAATAGTTACTGGAACAAAGTTAAATAATACCATTTATCATTAAAAAAACCATTATAGAGATAAACAATATAGCAAGATATTTTTTCTTGCTATATTGTTTATTTTTTAATGATAAATGGTATATTAAAATTATTGCTATTAAAAGCATTACCATAGATTGCTTTTTGTGGTAATGCTTTTTTTGTTATTCCTGCTAGAGCTGATTCAAATAAAGATTCTATTACTTTAAAAATATAAGAGTTGGAAGATGGAATACGAAATTCTAATCTTCTATTATCATTTCTTCCTATTATTCTGATTGTTTGCTGTGCGATTATCATATCCCCAAGAAAGATTAATTGGTGCGGTATATTTTCCTGATTTATGAAGTTTAATATTTAAATCTTGATTAAATCTAACTAGATCCTCTTTTGAAAAAATATAATTTTCTAAAAATTTTGCTGTATATTCCAAAATTCCCGCAATTACATAAAGTAGTGACTCGCCTTCATTATCTGAAGATCCAGAAAATAAATTTATATTTTTATTATTAAGAAAATTAAGATTAATTTGTAGGGAACTACCGCAAACATTAAGATATTTTTGAGAATAGAAATCTGTCTCGAAATTCATCTCATAGGATATTTTTCTAACTATTTTTTTAATTAAGAGAAAATCTTGGCAAAGTTTAAGAATATCAGAATAGGGCTTAGTTTTTATTTCAACCTGACCCTCTCCTTGTTCTTTCTCGATATTTAAAATATCAATATCATGATTTTTAGCTGAATTTAGAAAATTTTGGAAGAAAATGGATAATTTTTCTTTTGTTAAAGATTTATTTTGCTCTAAAAGATAAAATTCCCATTCTAATCCAATAATTGGTTTTAGACCTAATTTTTTAAGATTCCCTAAAAGTTTTTGAATCAATTTTATAATTAGCTATTATCTTGAATCCATTGAACTATAGAGCTTTTTGGTAAATTGCCAACTTTTGTATCAACAACTTGACCATCTTTAAATAAAATTAAAGTTGGAATACCTCTGACGGCATATTTTGAAGGAGTTTCCGGATTATCATCAATATTACATTTATAAACATCAATATCATTAGCCATTTCTTCGCTAATAGAATCAATAGTTGGAGCTAATTGCTTACAAGGTCCACACCAGCTGGCCCAAAAATCAATTAAAACTGGTTTTTTTGATTTAATTACTTTTTCTTCAAATAGATTATCTGTTATTTCTTTTGCCATAATTAAGTTGTTTAATATTTTTAGCTTTGTCTAAAGTTATTTTGGAAGAGATTATACTAGTTATTTTTCAGTTTCAACCAAATATCTTTTTAAATTTATTAAAAAAACTTTGAGATTTTGGATTGCATTTTTCAGCAATAGATTTATCCAATTGCGTCATTAATTCTTTTTGTTGCTCATTGAGCTTAACTGGGGTTTCGACAAATATTTTTACATACATATCTCCTCTTCTTCCACCAGAATTAATAATAGTCATGCCTTTATTTTTAAGGCGAAATTTATTATTAGTTTGAGATCCAGCTGGTATCGTTAATTTTGCTTTAGAATTTTCAATTGTTGGAATTTCAACTGATCCACCAAGAGCTGCGGTAGTCATTTTAATTGGAATTTCAATATGAATGTCATTATGCTCTCTAGTAAAAAATTCATGATTTTTAATTGAAACAAAAACATATAAATCTCCATCTCGACCACCTCTAGCGCCAGCTTCTCCTTCTCCAGCAACACGAATACGATTACCATCATCAATACCAGCTGGAATTTTAACTGATAGGTTTTTATTCTTTTCATAACGACCCTCTCCATGACATTTATCGCAAGGCTCCTTAATGATTTGTCCAGAACCATTACAGACATGACAAGGTTTTTCAACAATAAATAAACCTTGCTGCATTCTAACTTTACCAGAACCACCGCATGTACCACAAGTTGAAGTTCCCTTGTCACTTTTTGAGCCAGAACCAGAACATTTTTCACAAGTAGATGCAACTTTAAATTTAATATTTTTATTTATACCCTTGAATGCTTCAAAAATATCTATTGTTATATTATATCTAATATCAGATCCCTCAACCTCAGCTCTTCTTCTAGAAGACCCTCTGCCACCTCCACCAAATATATCACTAAAGCCGCTAAAAATATCCTCAAAGTCAGAAAATCCACCAGATCCTTGGCCACCCATACCATTAAAGCCAGACGCTGAATTTCCTCCACCTTTTTCAAAAGCATCATGACCATATTGATCATAGGCAAATTTTTTGTGGATCTTTTAATATTTCATAAGCTTTGCAGTTGCTTCTTTAAATTTCTTTTCAGCTTCTTTATCTCCAGGATTTTTATCTGGATGATATTTCATTGCTAATTTACGATAGGATTTTTTAATTTCACTATCACTAGCTGATTTTGATACCCCTAATATATTATAATAATCTTTTGACATTTTGTTTTTTTAAATATCGTGAATATGAACTATACCTTTTATATTTTTATTATCATTTGTAATAAATATGCTGGTAATTTTTTTATCATGCATAAATTCTTTAGCTGATATTACTAAATCTTCTTCTTTCATATTGTAAGGATCCTTGGTCATTATATCTTTTGCTTTTAAATCCATAAAATTTTTATCATCATTTAAGTGACGCCTCAAATCACCATCAGTGATGATACCAATTAATTTTTTGTTATCATCAATTACTGCAAAGACAACCAAGATGTTTAGAGGTCATTTCTAATAAGATATTAGAAATATTTTCATTTAAATTAACAATTGGTAGGGAATTACCAGTTCTCATTATTTTAAAAATCTTAGTTAATTCAGAGCCCAATTTTCCTCCGGGATGAAATGCGCCATATTGAGTTTTAGAAAAATTCTTCATATGCATTAAAACTGATGCTATAGCATCTCCCAATGCGATCATCATGGTAGTTGAGGTCGTTGGCGCATTAACATAATTTGCCTCTTCTATATTTGGCAAAATAAGGCTTACATTACTAATATCAACTAAATCTGATCCAGATCTTCTAACAATTGCAATTAGCGGAATATTGTTATTCTGACAATAATAAATTATATCTGTTAATTCTTTAGTTTCTCCAGAATTAGAAAGTAAAATAACTACATCATCTTTACTAATCATACCAAGATCGCCATGGCTGGCCTCTGATGGATGGATAAAAAATGAAGTAGTGCCAGTTGAGGCAAGAGTTGAGGATATTTTATTAGCAATATGGCCAGATTTACCCATACCGCTAAATATAATTCTTCCTTTACAATTTAACATCAGATCAATTGCATTGCAAAATTCTTGACCAAAATAATCTAAAAGCGCTTCTAAACCTTTTATTTCAACATTAATAGTTTCTTTTGCTAGATCGATATATTTTTGATTGATCATTTAATTTTTAAAGAGTAGTTTTGTAGTTATGCCAAATATCATTGAAACATCATTTTAAAATAAAAATATAATAATTATTTTACTAAAATCAATTCCTTATGAGTGAAAAAAGAATATTAGAGAAATTTGCTGATTCTGGTGCCGTACTAAAAGGTCATTTCAAATTATCTTCAGGATTACACAGTAATACCTATATACAATGTTCAAAAATTACCAATAATGCTAATCTCAGTAATGAATTATGTAAAATTTTAGTTGATAAAATTTTAGAAAAAATTACTAGTGACAAAATTGATTTAGTAGTTTCTCCAGCTATGGGAGGAGTTTTAGTTGGTTATGAAATTTCTAGAATTTTAGGTGTTGCCAATGTTTTTTGCGAAAGAGTAAATAGTGAATTTCAATTTAGAAGAGGATTTCAAATTCCAGATGGAGCTAATATTTTAATTGTTGAAGATGTTATTACTACCGGTAAATCTTCTTTAGAAGTTCTTGAATTACTTTCTAATTATGATGTCAATATTATAGCTGAAGCTTCATTAATTGATAGGTCTGACAATGATGTTGACATGGAAAAAAAATTATCAATTCCCATTATATCACTACTTAAAATTGAGGCTGAAACTTTTAGTCCTAATAATATTCCTGATTATCTTAAAAATGTTGAGGCAATAAAGCCTGGGAGTAGATTTATTACAAACTCTTAAAATTACAGAATAAATTATGGGAGATGTTAATATTACAACACAATATCATAATTTTGATGTATTAATTATTGGCTCGGGAGGGGCGGGTTTATCTAGCGCCTTATCTTTAAATGAAAATAAAATTCATGATATTGCTATTGTTAGCAAATCATCACCAAATTTAAATCATACTATTGAAGCTAAGGGTGGAATTAATGCTGCTCTTGGTAATGTAGATAATGATAATTATAAATATCACATTTATGATACTATTAAAGCTGGTGATTACATCTCTGATTATGATATAGTAGAATTAATGTGCAAAAATGCTCCAGATGCTATATCAAGATTAGAGAAAATAGGTGTTAATTTTACCAAATCTGAAGATGGTAAGATATATCAAAGAAAATATGGTGGCCAAACTTTAAATTTTGGTAATGGAAATTCGTCTCATAGAGTTTGTTGTGTTTCTGATAAAACTGGATATGAAATCCAAAATAAATTATATCATGAATGTTTAAATAATAATAACCAGTTTTTTGATTATTTTTTTGTTTTTGATTTATTGATTAAAGATGGAAAATGCTTTGGTGCTTTAGCTTTAGATTTAAATTCCGGTCAATTTCATATTTTCTATGCTAAAGCAACCATTATTGCGAGTGGTGGTTATAATCAAATTTATCAATATAATACTTCAAATAATAATTTCCCTGGAGATTTAGTTTCAACTATTATCAATAATAATTTGCCAGTACAAGATATGGAATTTATTCAATTTCACCCGACTTGCTTATATAATTCAAATATTCTGATCAGTGAAGCTGCAAGAGGAGAGGGCGGTATTTTAACCAATTCTAAAGGTAAAAGATTTATGGAAAAATATGCTCCAAGATATAAAGATTTAGCTTCTAGAGATATTATTGCAAGAGCCATGGCAACCGAGATTTATAAAGGTAATGGCGCTGGAGAGAAGAAAGATCATCTTTGGTTAGATATTTCACATATAGATCCCGCTATAATTAAAGAAAGATTATCAGAAACTATTAATTCTGTTAAGTTATTTGCTAATATTGATATTTTTTCAGAAAAAATACCCGTGGCTCCTGCTGCCCACTATACTATGGGAGGAATTCCAACCAATATTCATTGCCAAGTTATTGATATAGGTAATGATTGTAGAGAAAAAACAATTAATAATTTATTTGCCGTAGGTGAGGTTGCTTCCAATTCAGCTCATGGAGCTAATAGACTTGGCTGTAACTCATTATTAGATATTATTGTTTTTGGCACATTGACTGGGGATTTTATTGCAAAAAATATTAAAAATTACAATATTAATCAATTATCCGAAAATTATATCTCAAAAAAAATTGAAAAAGTTACAAAAATTTTTGGTAAAAATGTCAAAAATATTTCGTTAGAAAATATTAGGAATAAAATTAAACGAACAAACCAAGAATATGTAGGAATTTTTAGAAATAAAAAATTACTATCCAAAGCATTAGATAATTTTAGTAAACTACAAACAGAATTAAAAGAATTTAGAATTTCTGACACTAGCTTAACTTTTAATAATGAATTAATATTATATTTTGAGATAAAAAATTTATTAAATTCATCAATTTACACTTGTTTTTCGGCTCTCAATCGTGAAGAAAGTAGGGGGTCCCACTTTAGAGAGGATTATAAAGAGCGCGATGATGATAATTTTAGGTGTCATAGTATCGTCAAAAAAGATAAAAATGATAAGCTGCTATATTTAAAAAGAAAAGTTAGGGATAAATTTTTAGATGAAGATGTGATTATTAAAATTAAAAAAAGACAATATTAAATGATAGATTTTCCAATAATTTTACCAGATTTTGATCCAGTTTTAATTTCTTTGGGTTTTATTCAAATTAGATATTATTCCTTAGCTTATATTTTTGGTCTTATTTTTGTTATATTATTTCTAAAAAAATATGCTAAATCAGAAAAATTAATGACCAATAAAAATATTGATGATTGGCTTTTATATGCTGTTTTAGGAATTGTTATTGGTGGTAGATTGGGATATGTTTTATTTTATAATTTTTCTTATTTCATATCTCACTTCTCGGAAATTTTTGCGATTTGGCAGGGTGGAATGTCTTTTCATGGCGGCTTTTTAGGAGCTGTTATTGCGATGTATATATTTTGTCAAAAAAATAAAATAGATTTTCTTAAATTATCAGACTTATTGGCAATATCTTCACCAATTGGTTTGTTTTTTGGTAGAATTGCTAATTTTATTAATATGGAGCTTTATGGCAGGGCAAGCGGTTCTAATTTTGGAGTTATTTTCCCGAATATCGACAATCAGCCTCGCCATCCAAGCCAATTATATGAAGCCTTTTTAGAAGGTTTATTAATATTTATTATTTTATTCTTACTCAAAAAATATAGCTCTATAGCAAAAGTAAAAGGTGCCTTAGTCGCTTTATTTATTATTTTATATGGTTTTGCCAGAATGTTTTGCGAATATTTTAGAGAGCCAGATTCTCATATTGGATTCTTATTTAATAATAATATTACTATGGGGCAAATATTATCATTACCAGTGATAATTATTGGTTTTTTTCTTTTATTTATTTTTTATAGGAAATCTTTAAAAAATTAATAATTCCATAAATTATCTTTAAAATTATCTTTCATAAATTCTCTATGTAATTTTAAATCTTCTTCTGAAGCATTAAAGTTTCTTGAAGGTAATTTTTTAATATTTTCCTTGATGGTAATTAATTCTTCTTTCTTAACTTCCTTTTTCTCTTCAAAAAGAGATCTTTGTTTACCACCAACTAATTCAACATAAACATCGGCAAGTAAGTCAGCATCAAGTAATGCGCCATGCTTTTCTCTTCGTGATAAATCAATTTTAAATCTTTTACAAAGTGCATCGAGAGAATTTTTTGATCCAGGATATTTATTCCTGGCCATTATCAAAGAATCTTTAACAAATCTTCTTTCAATAATTTCCATATCACATTTCCTCAATTCAGAATTGATAAATTTCATATCAAAAGCAGCATTGTGAATAACCAAATTAGTATCTTTAACAAATTCAATAAATTCTTCTGCAATATCAATAAATTTTGGCTTATCTTGTAAAAAATCTTCTGAAATACCATGAATTTTAAAAGCAGATTCTGGCATATCTCTTTCAGGATTAATATAAATATGAAAAACATTACCCGTTTTGACCCGATCAATAATTTCAACACAGCCAATTTCAACAATTCTATGACCATCTTTTGGTTCTAAACCAGTTGTTTCTGTATCAAGACAAATTTCTCTCATAATTTAATGGAATTTTAATAAAAATAATTACATGATTTTATAATAATTTTTAGCAAATACAATAAATTTAAATGAAAGTAATTTTTATGGGAACGCCAGATTTTGCAGTTCCAACATTAGAAAAACTAATTATAGATCCTGATATTGAAATAATTGCTGCCTATACAAAAGAACCAAAAATTGCAGGTAGGGGTCATAAAATTCAAAATTCTCCAATTCATAACTTAGCTTTAGAACATAATTTACCTATCTTTCATCCCAAAACTTTAAAATCTGATGAAGAAAAACAAAAATTTATTGCTTTAAAAGCAGATTTTGCTGTTGTTGTTGCTTATGGTTTGATTTTACCACAGGAAATTATTGATGGTACAAAATTTGGTCGCTTGAATATTCATCCATCATTATTACCAAAATGGCGTGGCGCTGCACCAATTGAAAGATCTATTATGGCAGGTGATAAAAAAACAGCGATTTCTATTATTAAAATGGATCAATATCTTGATTCTGGAGATATTATTACAATGAAAGAATTAGAAATTGATCAAAATATTCATTGTCGGGAATTTTCGAAGTTCTTAAGTGCAAAAGGTTCTGATATATTACTTAAAACATTAAAAAATATCTATTCTGGTAATTATAATTTAGTAAAGCAAGATCATGAAAAAGCAATTTATGCTAAAAAAATTGAAAAATCTGAATTTTTATTAGATTTCAATCAAGATGTTTATGATGTTTATAATAAAATTAGAGCCTTAAATAGCTGTGGTTCAGCTTATTTTATGATGAATGGTGAAAGAATCAAAATCCATCAGGCAGAGTTAGTAAAGGAGGATTTGAATAGTCAAAAAAATCAATTCATAATCACTAAAAAAGATTTTAAAATTATCTGTGAAAATGGCATTATAAGACCGCTAATCTTACAAAAAGCTGGCAAGGCTAGAGTTAGTTTACAAGAGTTTCTAAATCAATTAAATTGAATTTGCATAATACCCAATTATTTTGATAAAAGGTTTTAATTTAGATTGTAAAAATTTTTGAATTTTAGCATTTTTTATATCAAAAAACCCTTTTAATTCTATTAAGTAAAAATCAATATTATCAATTTGAGAAAGATTTGACTGATCTAAAATTTTAAAATCAATCTCTAAAGATTTTAATTCTAAATTAATGTCACTTTTATTGACGCTTTTTTCAAACTCAATAACAGTCAATGTATTGTCAGATTTGGATTTTTCAACTTCCTTCTTTGCTGCCAAAACCAACTCTAAATTATCATCATCATTTTCTTTTCCAAAGGATGTTTTAGCATAAATTTTAACATCATTATTAGCGGCGAAATTAATCCACCAATTTTTGTTATTAGTATTATCTGGAGATTTTGGTAAAGAAAATGCTGCTATTTGAAACTCGTTTTTTTCTAAAGAATGTATGATGTTAGATGCATTCTCAAAATTATTAATGGGAACTAAATTATTGAAATACTCTCTTAAAGGATGGATATAATCATTATTTTTATCTGGATTATGTAAGGCAATTTTTATTTCTTGCTCTAGTAAATTAGCATTAGTAATAATTTTACGCCAAATTGAAAGAATTGTTTCATTAAATAAGTTATTTGATGATTTTTGAATTAATTCATTAATCATATCAGCTTCTCTGGCAGATTTAATAAAGAATTTATGTTTTTTTCTAGTTTTAAATTTGGCAACCTCTTTAACAACTTCCATTCTATCTTCAAGAAGTGATAGAATTTTACAATCGATATTATCTATTTTTTTACGAAACTCTTCTAATTCTTTGCTTATTTTTGGCATTTAGTTATATTTTGGTTAAAAATTGATTTATTTTATCAAAAACTATATTTCTTGTTTTTTCATTAGTAATAATAACATGTTTATCAGCATCAATTGTTACTAATTTTTTATTTTTTGATAAAATTTTAATGTAAATAATTTCACTACTTTTGTAAGCAACTACAGGATCCTCTTTAGCATGAATAATTAAAGTTGGTATGTTTATTTTTTTAAGATTTTTCCCAACCTCTTTCATCAAATCCCCAAGCTCCTCAACCCCCTTAAGATAGTTATGTTTATAATTAATATGAGGGTTTTCAGATCTATTTTTAACATATTCTAATTTACCTTTTTCAATTTTAAATTTGTCTAAAATGTCATTCCAGATATTTACTCCTGGTACTAAAATAGATTTTATATCTTTTAATTTTAATGTTGCCGATATTGAAACTAAAGATATAATTTTTGGATTTTTAGATTTTTTAGCGACTAATAAGACTGAGAGTAAAGCACCAGTAGAAAAGCCAATTGGAATGATTTTTTCACAGCAATTATCTAAAATATTAAAACCACTTAAAATCGAATCATACCAATCTTGCCAAGTAACATATTTTATATTTTCTGGCGCAGTAGCGTGACCCTTTAATCTTACAGAATAGACTTTATAACCTTTTTCATGTAAAAATTTAGCTAGATATTTTACTTCTCTTGGTGAAGCACCATAACCATGACAAAGTAAAATACCAGTTTGACTATTTTTGTTATCCAAAAACATAGGTCTAGCTCGACTACGACTTTTTGATAATTTTCTATCATAAAATTTATTATAATCTGAATCATATTCTTTTAAGTTTTTTCCTATAATTTGAAAAGAAATATTATGTCTTAGATTTTCCTCGGTTAATCTAGTAATATTTTTAACAATTTTATTTGCTTCTATCAATATGGAAAACTCATTCATAATAACAGATATAGTATTTTCTATTCTAACATTATGAAAATCACTAACTTGATTTAATTTATTATGATTTATTTTAAGATTTCCTCTATTCTTAGTGATAATTTTAGATTCTATAGCTAATTTTAGAATATCATCAAAATTTATATGCTTATCTTCGTTAAGTAATAAGATCAGATTTTCATCATTTAAACCATCACTTAATTTATAATATTTTGATTTTCTGATTAAAAATACCGCATAATATATAATATTTTTTAGATGTTTTATAGATATCTGATTTTTTAAAAAATAAAAAATAGAACTTATAAATAAATGATCAAAATTTATTTTAGTATTAGAATAAATCTCATACATAAATTTATTGGTCAACTTATTTTTAAGATATTTTATGGTAAGATTCTGTTTGGTTATTTTATTTATAAATGGCAGGTTATAAATAATATTTCTACAATTTTTAATGTATTTATTAATATCAATTGGGTCCAGAAAGGTAATATTGATATTAGAAGATAATAATAAATTTCCTTCAATTTTCAGCTCTTCTGATATTTTTGGAGGTAAATCTTTAATAAATCTATTTGCCATCTTATGTATAGAATTGGTTCCTGGCCTAATGGGATAATAGGTAATATTAATTGGAACTATTTGTAAACTTTTCTTATTAATGTCACTTTTAATATTAATTTCTAAATCTTCATAATATTTTAACGATTCTTCTTTTGATAATCTTCTAATTTCATGTTTTATTAATTCCGATTTTATAGCTAAAACTGCTGAACCTGTTCTAATTCTATTTTCTCCACTATCATCAATAAAAACTTGATTACCAGATTGATTAATGATTTTTTTATTTTTAACCATCGATCCTTCAGGATATATAATCCAATCAGCATCTCCTTTAATTAAATTAGAAAGAATTTTATTATTACGAAGGGGGTCATTAGTAGCAACACAACCAGTATTAGTTAAAAAATCTCCAACCATACCATTAAATAGATTTTTATCAGCTAAGGATCTAGTTTGTTTTTTACAATATTTATAAATTATATATGGTAATAGAACAGTTTCAACTCTGGTAAAGTGATTGGCAACAAAAAGAGTTGGTCTATCTTTTATATTTTCAATACCTTCAATATTAAATTTTGTACCAAGTAATTTATCTAATATTTTAATGGCATAGAACATCTGCCCAAATGAGCTTTTATTTTTCTTAGTCATAATTATGAAAATTTACTGGGAAAAATATTATCATTTATAGTTTTTAACTCTTTATAAGATATGACCTCCTTGTTGATTATGATATTGTCATTTATGACATTTGCTATTTTGTTTAGTTTTATATTAGTTTTTTTAGCTAATTCAAAAATCAACTCTTTATTTTCTTCTTTGGCCGCAATCACGTAACAAGCCTGATCTTCAGAGAATAAAAATTCTTCATCAGTTAAGTTGCGAGGTTTTATTTCTTGCAAATTTAGATCAAATGTTAAATTTTTATTGCACATTTCAAATAAAGTAATGAATAAGCCGCCATCAGATATATCATGACAAGCATTAATCTGATTATTAGAAATTAACTCTCTAACAAATAAAGAATGTTTTTTTTCTAATTTTAGATCAATTTTTGGCGGATTTGATTCTGATCTTTTATTTAATATATCTCTTTCATAAAGAGAGCAAGAAATATGTCCAGAAATATCGCCAATTAAGAATATTTCATCCCCAAGATTTTTTAATTTTAAATTACATCTTTTATTAACATCTTTTAGCAAACCAACTCCAGCAATAGTTGGGGTAGGGCTGATGACTGATCCATCAGTTTCATTATATAAAGAAACATTGCCAGATATAACGGGATAATTTAACTCTTTACAGGCTTCATTAATTCCTTTAATTGCTTTAACAATTTGACCCATAATTTTTGGTTTTTCAGGATTACCAAAATTAAGACAATTAGTAATTGCCATTGGTGTTGCACCAACAGTCGAAATATTGCGATAAGTTTCTGCAACAGCCTGCATAGCACCCATATAAGGGTCAGCTTTTACATATCTTGGGGTACAATCAGAAGAAATTGCCAAGGCTTTTTTTTCTGAACCTTCAACTCTAACAATGGCTGCATCAGCTTCTGTCTCAATGGTATTATTTCTAACAGCAAAATCATATTGCGAAGAGACCCATTTTTTTGAAGCAATATCCGGAGATTGTAAAATTTTAACTAAAATTTCTTTCATTTGAAATTGTAAATATAAGAATTAGAGAACCATTTTCATTTGAAAATGATACAAGAGCTTATTAATTATTTAAAGTAGTTAGTAAAATGCAATTAGAATAATAACAATGTTTTTTCCATTAATTGACAAAATTCTTCAATATGATTATCTTCAATAATTAATGGTGGTAATATTCTAATAACATTTTCAGCAAAGAGGAATCGTTAAAAGACCATTTTTAGCTAATTTCTTAACAATATCTAGATTAGAATATTTTTCATTGATTTTTAAGCCAAGCATTAGACCAACACCTCTTACTTCTATAATTATTTTTGGAAAATTTTGTTGTAATAAATCTAATTTTTTTTGCAATAGATTTCTTTTTTCTTGAACTTTTTGAAGAAAATTATTTTCTAAAACTTCATTAATAACAAAATTAGCAACTTTAGTAGCAATTGGATTGCCACCATAAGTTGTACCATGAGAGCCAATATCCATACCAGAAGCAGCTTCTTTTGTAGCCAAACAGGCTCCAACAGGAAAACCTGCGCCAAGTCCTTTAGCAGAAGCTATGATATCTGGTTTTACGTCATAATAATCATAAGCGTAAAGATGTCCTGTTCTAGCAACGCCGCATTGCACCTCATCAAAAAATAATAATAAATCATTTTGATCGGCTAGCCGTCTTAAATCATTTATAAATTTTTTATTTGCAACTCTAATTCCTTGTTCACCTTGAATTGGCTCAATTAAAATTGCCGCTGTCCGATTATCAATTAATTTTGCAACAGAATTGATATTATTAAATTCTGCCTGATCAAACCCTTCTAATATTGGAGAAAAGCCCTCAAGATATTTTGGATTTTGAGAAGCTGAAATAGCGACCATAGTTCTACCATGAAACGCCCCCTTAAAAGTGATGATACGATTCTTTTCTGGCTTATTTTTTGAATAAAAATATTTACGAACCATTTTTATTCCTGACTCTATGGCCTCTGATCCTGAATTACATAAAAAAACATAATCAGCAAAGGTGTTTTTAGTAATATTTTGAGCAAAATCTTCTAATTCTGATATTTGATAAAGATTTGAAACATGCCATAATTTCTCTGACTGATCTTGTAAAATCTTTACTAATTTTGGATAGCAATGACCAAAAATATTTACCGCAATACCAGATCCAAAATCTAGATATTTTTTATCATTTACATCATAAAGATAAACTCCCTTTCCATAAGAAAATTTAATGTCTAAGCGATTATGTATAGGTAAAATATTACTTTTTATCATTAGTCTGTAACTTTTGATTATTGATTTTTTCTTGCATCATTTTTAAGAATTTTGTGACACCATTTTGTGAAATAGCAGAAGAAAATTCAGATCTCTGAGTCTCAATCAAGCTTACTTTTTCAACAATTACATCAATGATTTTAAATTGATTGTTAGATTTATTTCTTTTAATCCTAAAGGCAAAAGCAACCTTTGTACCATCATCAATTTCTAATTCAGATTTTACCATAACATATCTTTTTTTCTCCTCAATTGAAG
This sequence comes from Rickettsiales bacterium, assembly GCA_038142525.1. Classification (GTDB taxonomy): domain Bacteria; phylum Pseudomonadota; class Alphaproteobacteria; order Rickettsiales; family UBA1997; genus CAJQHK01. The sequence goes on along the minus strand of JAYQKE010000003.1, from coordinate 88,752 downwards.
TTATTTTAAAAGATTTAGATTTATAATTGTCAAATTTTGGACCATAAGCATTAATTAAAAATTCCCTATATAAATTGGTGAATTCTTTTTTTGATTATCATCAAATTTACGATAATTTTTACCCAAAACAAAACGTGAAATCCATTGAAAATAAATAGACTGATCCATTAATTTAATTAGCCTATCCTTGTCATTAAAAGTTACTATAGCATTACCAATATTTGCCACAAATTCACGAGAGTCAGAAATATTATCAGCAAAAACATTATGTGATAATAAAAATAAAATAAGGAGTATTTTTTTCATGATATTTTTTTAATTAAATTGTCAAAATTTAATATTTCTTGATCGCCATTATCAAGATTTTTAAGATTAAAAACTTCTTTTTCTCTTTCATCAGAGCCAATTATAATAGCAAATTTAGAATTAATTATATTGGCTCTTTGCATTTGTTTTTTCATATTTTTGCCATAAATAATTTCAACTTTAATATTCAAATCTCTAATTTTATTAGCTATATTAAAAACATAATTTTCTTGTTCATCACCAATATAGATTAAAGAAATCAATTTTTCTTCCGATTTTTTTTTTCTCCATCAATAAAGACAATCTTTCCATTCCAGCAAAAAAACCAATTGCAGGCAAATCTGGTCCAGACATTTGAGAGATTAATTTATCATATCTACCGCCAGCAAGAATAGTATTTTGCGCGCCAATTTCATCGGTCATAAATTCAAAAACTAAACCATTATAATAATCAAGACCACGAACAAGGTTTGAGTTCATTTTGTAAGAAATATTTTGTTCTTCTAGAATTTTCATAATATTTTCTAAGTTATTTTTAGTTTCAATATCATAAAAATCATTTATTTTTGGACCATCTAAAAGAATTTTTTGATCAGTTTGATTTTTAGAATCAAGAATTCTTAGAGGATTTTTTTCTAATCTAACTTTGCTATCTTGAGATAAATCTTCTTTAAATTTAGTTAAATATTGTCGCAATTCTTCTTCATATTTAGATCTAACTTCAGTATTTCCAAGAGAATTAATATTTAAAACAGATTTTTTAGCAATCTTTAAATCATCTAAAATATTGTAGGCTAAAGTTAAAATCTCAACATCAGTCATAAAATGCTTAGAACCAATAATTTCAAAATTTATCTGATGAAATTGACGACGACGACCTTTTTGGGGCCGATCATAGCGAAATACTGGCCCATAAGAAAATAATTTAGTGGGCAAATTGCTATGAAAATTAGCATTATTAATGAAAGCCCGAATAACAGAAGCTGTAAATTCTGGCCGTAAGGTTAAGTTATTTTCTGATCTATCTTGAAATTTATAGACTTCTTTTGAAATTATATCAGAAGAATTCCCAAGATTTTTTTCAAAAATTTCTGAAAATTCAAAAATTGGAGTAGAAATTTCCTGAAAATTATGCTGTAATGATCTTTTTTTTGCAGTTTCAACTATTTGGTTAAATAATTCTAATTCTTGCCCAAAAATATCATTGGTACCCCTAACATTTTGAATTTTACTATTCACTATAAATTAATAATGATTTCAATCAGAGATTTATACTAAATAATTTTCCTTAAAAATAAACTAAAAAATCATTGAAGTTTAGTTAGTAGGTAGCATAATCATTTGTTGCATTTACTGCAATTAAAAATTTAAATAAAATGATGATGAATATAATAGCACATTCAAGATTAAGTAAAATTAAACCTTCAGCAACTATTGCCATTTCAACCTTAGCGGCCTCAATGAAAGAAGATGGAAAAAATGTAATTTCTCTTGGTATGGGGGAGCCAGATTTTGATACCCCTGATAATATTAAAGAAGCGACTTATAAGGCTATCAAGGAAGGTCAGACAAAATATACTGCAGTTGCAGGTATTACAACTCTTAGAAAAGCAATAATAAAAAAATTAAAGAAAGATAATGATCTAAATTATGAAATGGATCAAATTTTAGTTTCAACAGGTGCTAAACAATCTATTTATAACGCTTTCATGGCCTCGATAGAGGAGGGCGATGAAGTTATTATTCCTTCGCCTTATTGGGTTTCCTATCCTGATATGGTTGCTCTTGCTGGTGGCAATCCTGTGATTGTTGATTGTGATGATAAAAGCAACTTTAAACTCAATCCAAATGATTTAGAAAGGGCCATTACTGATAAAACTAAATGGTTAATTTTAAACTCTCCTTCTAATCCAACCGGAATGCTTTATAGTAAAGAAGAATTACAAGAAATTGCACAAATTCTTTTAAAATATCCAAATATTTGGGTAATAACTGATGATATGTATGAACATTTAGTATTTGATAATAAAAAATTCTATAATATTGCCGCAATTGAGCCAAAATTATATGACAGGGTTTTAACTATTAATGGTGTTTCTAAAGCCTACGCTATGACCGGCTGGAGGATTGGCTATGCTTTGCTGGAAATAAAGATTTAATTAAGGCTATGAATAAGGTTCAGTCTCAATCAACTAGCAAGACCTGTTCTATAAGTCAGCATGCCGCAACTGAAGCTATTTCTGGCCCTCAAGATCAGGTTTTTATCATGAGAGATGAGTTTCAAAAAAGAAGAAATAAAGTAGTTGAATTATTAAATTCTATAGATGGAATTTCTTGCCTTACTCCTGATGGCGCTTTTTATGTTTATCCCAATTGTTCTGGCTTAATTGGCAAAAAAACTCCCGATGGAAAAATTATAGAAAATGATAATGAATTATCTCAATATTTACTAAAAGAGCAGGGTGTTGCTGTAGTTCCTGGAGAAGCATTTGGCTTATCTCCTCATTTTAGAATATCTTACGCCGCCTCACTTGATTCTTTAATTGATGCTTGTGATAGAATTAAAAAAGCTTGCGATAAATTATCTTAGAATTCATAGAACTTTAATTAGATGTTGCTAATCTAATATGAAGTTGGGTTTGGCAATATACTCATGATACCCAAAAATATGAGGTCAGAAGATCAAAAAACTTATTTTGACGATAAATTGATTAAAACCATCGTTAAAGACTATAAGTGGAAGATGGAAATGGAGGAAAGTAAATTCGATTCTTTGGTAGATATTGCCAGAAAGGAAAAGGTTGGAACTTCTTATGTCAGCAAGGTTTTTAATCTTAAGGAACCTCTGAAAAACCAATTATCTAATTTATAGATTTGAAACTGTTTAATTTTGTTATTTTTGCCAAAGTTTAGCAAAGTTATTTTATAAAATTTTGTTTGAATTTATTTGATAAAAATAGCCAGAAAAGCTTAATTTATCTAGCTTTTTTGCTTATTATTGATATATTAAATTCAAATAAAATATATAATTATGGCAACCCAGCAATCATTTTTTTCATTAGCAATTTCTGGTAGAAAATTAAGAGCGGAGAAGTTTCTTAATCAAATGACGGATATTATTCCATGGCAAAGATTGATTGATAAGATAGAGCCTTTTTATCCTAATGGTACTAGTGATTACGGTGGCAGGAAGGTGACAGATTTATTATTAATATTTAAGATTCATTTGTTACAGCAGTGGTTTGGTCTTAGTGATCCAGCTATGGAGGATGCTATATATCATAGAATAAGTTTTCAAAAATTCTTAAATATTGATATTGGTATTGATAATGTTCCGGATGAGACTGTGATATTGAGATTCCGTCATTTATTGGAAAAGCATAATTTATCGTCGATTATATTTAACGAGGTAAATTCATATCTTGAAGAGAATGATCTTTTGTTGAAGGAGGGTACGATAACTGATGCGACATTAATATCTGCTCCAACTAGCACAAAAAACAAGAAGAGGAAAAGGGACCAAGAGATGTCTTCTACCAAGAAAGGGAAGAATTATTATTTTGGCATGAAGTCTCATATTGGTGTGCAAACTAAGGGTAAGCCAATTATTCATTCTATTGTCACGACGACAGCTAAAGATCATGATTCTACTAAAACAGAGGAGTTATTACATGGTGATGAAACTTCTTTATTTGGTGACAAGGCCTATGATGATAAGGCAATAAAAAGATTTTGTAGGAATCACAATATATTTTATGGTATAACCAATAGAGCTAAATCTAACAAAAAACTTTCAAATAAGCAAAAAAAGAGGAATAAACAATTTTCATCAGTTCGAGCTAAAGTTGAACATCCATTTCAAATTATAAAGCATCTTTGGGGCTATAGAAAGGTTAGATATAATGGTTTACAAAAGAATACTAATCAATTACAAATGCTATCATCCCTTGCTAATCTCTATATGGTTAGAAAAATACTACCAAATACAGCGTAACAAGGGATAAATGTGTCTAATTTAGCCAAAAATGGTAAAATTAGACAAGAAACTAGAGAAATTACCACAAATAATGCCTAAATTTGGATAAAGATTGTTAATTTTTAACAAAATTAGCAATCTTTATCCAAATTATAAAAATTTTTTCTGAAAAATGAAAAAATAGACAAAATTAAATAGGAAAATCAGAGGTTCCTTGAATGATCTGGCACCTTATCACTAATATCAAAGCCACAAAATGATATAAAATCAAGCCACCTTTACAGCATATTCTAATTCTTCATCGCTTAAACTATTCCATTGACCAAGTAGAACAAGCTTTAACATAGATATTTTATCATAAGATTTTCTACCTCTGTCGCTATTTTCATTAAAGTCTTTTTTGTGAATCTTGACCAAATAAGATCTCAACCTCTCCCAATTTATTAATTTATCTAACTTTAACAATTTACTGTCATTTTTTAATCTCTCTTGAATGGAAATAGAAGCAAAAGTAACCATAATTTATTAATATTTCATTATAATAAACAGCAATAAAGCTAGATAAATACTAGCTTTATTGCTGTTTTATTCAAGAAAAAATTGATGAAATTAAGAAAAAACCAAGAGAAAGTTAGGGAAATTTTAATGATCTATGCAAAGGTCTTTTAATACTGATCAAGGATCTCAATTTACCAGCGGTAATTGGATAAATGAATTAAAAAAACGAAATATTCAAATATCAATGGATGGAAAAGGTAGGTGGGTAGACAATGTAATTATTGAAAGATTCTGGAGAACTGTAAAATATGAACAAATTTTTCTCAATCCTCCTGATAATATAGAAGAATTAAAGAGGCAAATAACAAGATTTATCCATTTTTATAATTATCAAAGACCTCATCAATCTTTGAATTACAAAACTCCTAGTCAAATTTACTATAATGATGACAGTAAGAGAAAAAGAATTAGATTTTAAAATAAAAAATATTCCAGATCTAATACCAGAACGATCAATAGGAGTACCACCAGAGAGATTCTCATAAGCAGAAAAAAATATTTGATCTGTAGATAGAGTAGCAGAATTATCCCTATCAAAAGTAAAATGTATAGAATAACCCCCATCATTACGACCAGCTATCAGGGAATTAAGATTATTCCTTTTATCACCAATATTACCAATATTAGAATTATTTATAGAGTTACTATACCATCATTAGCTTTATTGGTACAAGATCCAGCCTGTGGCAGAAAATCAATATCATTATCAGAGAGTTTGAGACAAGAAGCAAAGGATGTGGTGGAGAAGGAAAGGGATATTATGAGGATAAATAATATTTTGCTGATTTTTTGAATGTGAGTAGTCATGAGGAACCTCTGAAAAACCAATTATCTAATTTATAGATTTGAAACTGTTTAATTTTGTTATTTTTGCCAAAGTTTAGCAAAGTTATTTTATAAAATTTTGTTTGAATTTATTTGATAAAAATAGCCAGAAAAGCTTGATTTATCTAGCTTTTTTGCTTATTATTGATATATTAAATTCAAATAAAATATATAATTATGGCAACCCAGCAATCATTTTTTTCATTAGCAATTTCTGGTAGAAAATTAAGAGCGGAGAAGTTTCTTAATCAAATGACGGATATTATTCCATGGCAAAGATTGATTGATAAGATAGAGCCTTTTTATCCTAATGGTACTAGTGATTACGGTGGCAGGAAGGTGACAGATTTATTATTAATATTTAAGATTCATTTGTTACAGCAGTGGTTTGGTCTTAGTGATCCAGCTATGGAGGATGCTATATATGATAGAATAAGTTTTCAAAAATTCTTAAATATTGATATTGGTATTGATAATGTTCCGGATGAGACTGTGATATTGAGATTCCGTCATTTATTGGAAAAGCATAATTTATCGTCGATTATATTTAACGAGGTAAATTCATATCTTGAAGAGAATGATCTTTTGTTGAAGGAGGGTACGATAACTGATGCGACATTAATATCTGCTCCAACTAGTACAAAAAACAAGAAGAGGAAAAGGGACCAAGAGATGTCTTCTACCAAGAAAGGGAAGAATTATTATTTTGGCATGAAGTCTCATATTGGTGTGCAAACTAAGGGTAAGCCAATTATTCATTCTATTGTCACGACGACAGCTAAAGATCATGATTCTACTAAAACAGAGGAGTTATTACATGGTGATGAAACTTCTTTATTTGGTGACAAGGCCTATGATGATAAGGCAATAAAAAGATTTTGTAGGAATCACAATATATTTTATGGTATAACCAATAGAGCTAAATCTAACAAAAAACTTTCAAATAAGCAAAAAAAGAGGAATAAACAATTTTCATCAGTTCGAGCTAAAGTTGAACATCCATTTCAAATTATAAAGCATCTTTGGGGCTATAGAAAGGTTAGATATAATGGTTTACAAAAGAATACTAATCAATTACAAATGCTATCATCCCTTGCTAATCTCTATATGGTTAGAAAAATACTACCAAATACAGCGTAACAAGGGATAAATGTGTCTAATTTAGCCAAAAATGGTAAAATTAGACAAGAAACTAGAGAAATTACCACAAATAATGCCTAAATTTGGATAAAGATTGTTAATTTTTAACAAAATTAGCAATCTTTATCCAAATTATAAAAATTTTTTCTGAAAAATGAAAAAATAGACAAAATTAAATAGGAAAATCAGAGGTTCCATGAGATTGTTGAATTAATAATTAAAACAAAAAATATTTTTAGCAAAAGTCTCTTTAAATATTAGAAACGCTATTAAAGGTAGAGGCTTACATTAAATCTCTCCAGATTTTTTCAGTAGTAAATGGCAAAAGTGACGCCGAAATTTCACAGATAGTTAAAATAATTGTATATAGAATATTATAGGCATCTTTTTTATCCTGATCAATTTCACTTTTCCAAAATCTATCACGAGATCTTCTAATATACCAATTATTAAGAACTTCAAAAAATTTATTAAATTCACTACAGGCGGTAACTGAATCATAATTATCAAGAGAATTTTCTATTTTTTTACAGCAATCCTTCAATTTACTCAAAATATAAATATCCATAACATTAGTTACTTGATAATCCTTATCTAACCTCTGGGCCTTTATTCCATCAGAATTAGCATAAAGACAAAAGAAGTTATAAGCATTTAAAAGTGGTTTAATAGAAATTCTTGAAGTTTCAATAATTTCCTTACCATCTTTAGAAATTTTTAATTCCTGACCCTTCATAACAGCGGTTGAAAGTAGGTAAAATCTCATAGCATCAGAGCCAATTTCATCAAAAATTTTGATTGGATCTGGATAATTTTGTAATCTTTTAGATAATTTTTGAGCTTTTTCATCCAAAATTGTGCCATGACAAATAACATTTTTGAAAGGAGTTTTGCCAAAAAGTGCCACTGACATAACAGTTAAGGTATAAAACCAACCGCGAGTTTGGGCAATATATTCGGTAATAAAATCGGCTGGAAAATTATTTTCAAACCAATCTTTATTTTCAAAAGGATAATGTTTTTGGGCAAAAGGCATGGAGCCAGATTCAAACCAACAATCCAAAACATCACTAACTCTATTGTAAATCTCTCCATCTTCTTCAATGGTAATTTGGTCAATAAAGGGGCGATGCAGATTTTCTACTTTTTGTCCTGAGGCTTTTTCAATCTCTTCTATCGAACCAAAAACTTTAATTTTCCCAGATTTACTCTTCCAAACTGGTACTGGACAACCCCAAAAACGATTTCTGGTAATTGACCAATCGCGGGCACCTTCTAGCCATTTACCAAATTGCCCGTCCTTAATATGTTCTGGGATCCAATTAATTTCTTGATTGGTGGCAATCATTTGATCCTTAATATCAGTTACTTTAACATACCAAGAGGAAACAGCTTTATAAATTAATGGCGTGTCAGTCCTCCAACAATGCGGATAATTATGAATATATTGCTCAGTTTTCAGCCAATTATTATTAGATTTTAGATATTTAATGATATCATCATTACATTCAAAAACTTGACGATTTTTAAGTGATAAATTCTCTAAATCATAGGCTAAATCAGTAAATTTTCCACCCTCATCAACTGGGCAGATTACTGGAATATCAAATTTTTTACATAATTCCTGATCATCCTCACCAAAGGCTGGGGCAATATGAACAATACCCGTTCCATCTTCAGTTGTTACAAAATCAGCCGGTAAAATTGTAAAGGAGTTTTCAGAATCTGTTACCTTTTTATCATTAATAAAATATTGAAATAATGGCTGATATTTTAAGCCAACTAGATCTTTACCCTTAACAGTTGCAATTATCTTAAAACCTTCTAATTCCTTGTATTTTTCTTTAAGAATTGATGCAATAATGATCTTCTCCTCATCTTTTTGGACAATATCATAATCAATTTCTGGCCCGATTGCCAGAGCTAAATTAGATGGCAAGGTCCAAGGAGTCGTGGTCCAAACAGCTAGCTTCATACCACCACCAGATCTACTCTGCAGATTTGACTCCTCCAATGAGGAGTTAAAATCTAGTTCAAATAAAATAGTAGCGGATTTACTAGTTTTTTTTCTATAGGCATTATCCATCTTAGTTTCAAAATTTGAAACTGGCGTTTCGCAAGCCCAACTATAAGGCATAACACGATAATCCTCATATAATAAACCCTTATCATAAAGCTCCTTGAAAGCCCAAATAACAGATTCCATATAATTCTTATCCATGGTTTTGTAACCATTATCAAAATCAACCCACCTGCCCTGCTTAGCAACATAATCCTTCCACTCAGAGGCGTATTTCATTACTGATTTTTGGCAAGCATCGTTAAATTTTTCAATACCATATTCTTTAATAGCAATTTGTCCAGAAACACCAAGCTCCTTTTCTGTTTGCATTTCAACAGGCAAACCATGAGTATCCCAGCCAAATTTACGATCAACTCTTTTGCCTTTCATAGTTTGATAACGAGCAAAAGCATCTTTAATAAAGCCAGTTAATAAATGACCATAATGCGGGAGACCATTAGCAAAAGGCGGACCATCATAAAAAACAAAATCGGCAGAATTTGATTCTTCTCTATTTTTTACTGATTGTTCAAAGATATTATTTTCTTGCCAAAAAGAAGAAATTTCTTTTTCCATTTCGGCAAAATTAAAATTTTGATCTGGATCTGGGTAATGTTTTTCTTTAGTCATCGATATTTTTTCTTAAGTAAAAATATATTTTGAAGTAATTATGTAATAACTCAAGGAGTTGATATGTTATTCATTTTTTATGATAATTATAAATTAAATATCACTCTTCATCATCTTTAACTGGAGCAGCCGAACTTCCAGCGAGAATACCGCCATCTATAGACAACTAAATTAAGCTTGCATTTTCTCTTATTCCAAGCAACATTTCGAGTAACTCTCTTTTATCGCTGTATTTATTTCTCCACTTCCTGTACCAATACTTGATTTGAGACCATTTCTTTTCAATTGGGTTAAGATCTGGTGAATAAGCTGGAAGATAAAGTAATGTGATATTGAATTTCTTTGCTATGTCTGCAATGTTTTCAATATTTTTATCAGCAATTTCTGCCTTTGAGTCATGATGAAATTTGGCGTTATCAAGTACCAGATAAGATCCTGACTCAATATTTGGAAATAGATCGTTCTTAAGATAGTCCTTAAATATTTGTTTATCAATTGATGATTCATATATTTTTGAACATATTAAATCATTATTATGATTTCTTCATTTTTCAGAAAAAATTTTTATATTCAGTCTTTTGCCTCTTCTACCAGATCTTGGAACTTCAAGCCTCTTTCCTTTTTTGGCAAATCCATATTCACAGTTAATCTCAAGATCGATACCAGACTCATCAAAATCATATAGCTTTTTTTGATCGAGATTGGCAATTGATTTTATGAATTCAGATCTAAGTTTTTCATTCCTTTCTTTGTATATCTTGGAGTTTTTTTAAAGGTCAATCCTAGTCTTCTAATATAATTCAATATTGTTACATCAGTTACATCCTCATCAATCATCTCTGCAATCTCGTAACAATTGATAAATGGACTCTCTTCTATAATCTTCTTTATCTTCGTAGGATCTTTAATCTTAATCTTATCCTTATTATCGTTATAGCCTCGAAACTCATAAAGACCTTCCTCTCTATATCTCTTGTGCCAACGAGTTATAGTCGTTGGATGGATATTCAACAATAACGATACCTCCTTTGGACTCTTCTTGTTGATCTCAAGTAAATCAATAACTTTTTTTCTTAAATCATTAGAATATGGAACTGGCATAGTTTTTGCCAGAATTTTATTCTCCTGGCGCAAGAAATGCAAGCTTAATTTAATTGGCTATAACCAATAGAGCTAAATCTAACAAAAAACTTTCAAATAAGCAAAAAAAGAGGAATAAACAATTTTCATCAGTTCGAGCTAAAGTTGAACATCCATTTCAAATTATAAAGCATCTTTGGGGCTATAGAAAGGTTAGATATAATGGTTTACAAAAGAATACTAATCAATTACAAATGCTATCATCCCTTGCTAATCTCTATATGGTTAGAAAAATACTACCAAATACAGCGTAACAAGGGATAAATGTGTCTAATTTAGCCAAAAATGGTAAAATTAGACAAGAAACTAGAGAAATTACCACAAATAATGCCTAAATTTGGATAAAGATTGTTAATTTTTAACAAAATTAGCAATCTTTATCTTAAATTCCCATATCTTTACCCACGAGCCATCTCCTCAGGAATATCATAACCAAAAAGCTCAAAAATTTGTTTTTGCTTTTTTGTAGCCTCTTGTACAAATATCTGCTTTTCATATATTTTTGCCTTTTGTGCCGAAAGTATAATAAATGCTTGATCCACAGTAAATTCTTTGTTTAATTTCTGATGAATTTTCATAAAAAAGTAAGATAATAAAAATAGTAAAAATAAATGTCCTCTGAGAGTTTCCTCGCTATGCACTCTTAGTGGTAGCAGGTTTAGATCTGACTTCGAGAAAGCGAACATTCTCTCAACCTTTTGTCTGGTGTAGTATAAATTTAGGATATTTTCTGTTTCCTGCTTCTTTGAAGATATTATTACAAACAGGCCCTTTTGATTTATGACCTTAGCTATTTTCTCGTTATCAATATCTTGCTTATCATCTATTTTTTCAGATAAATAATTATTTACTAAATCAGCCTTTTTCTTTGGATCAAGCACAATATAGGCATAGGTCTTCTTCTTGTTTAGCTTAATCTCCTTTTCTTTAATAAATACCACTCTCTTTTTGGATACTTTTACTGCATTAGATGCCAGATCTATTTTTTCATTATCAATTACTTCTTTGAATAATTTTCTGCCAGACGGAAGTCTAATTATAAAATTGATCTTATTTTTTTGTAATAATTCAATATTATCATTAGAATAAAAGCCCGCATCTAGCAGTACCGCTTTAGCTGTAGTGTTATGAGCCTTAAGTTCTTTGATAGTATTTGTGAGTGTTGAGATGTCCGCTATACTGCCTGCATTGTAGCGAAAGTACAGAGGTAGATTGTTATCGGCAGAAACAACTGACATAAATTTTATCTGCCTATCAATAGAGCCACTATTATAGCCAAACTCATTAATTGGAGTATTGATTTCATTTGGCATGCTACTTCCATCTACTATTAGACCTTCTTTGCTGACTTTTGTTGCGATAGGAAGATATTTTCTAAAAAAGTCTTTTTGAAGCTTTTCACTTCCCAGTTCTTTTAGGAAATTACTGATAGCTTGTGAGCTCATAGAAGAGCCTGGAAATAAATGTTTAGATATATCGCCTTCATACCAATCATTAGCTAAATACATTGCAGATCCATTGATGAGACGATAGGATAGTAAGCTTTTTAATGTTTTAAGCTTTAAAATTCCCATATCTTTACCCACGATAGTCCTTAAAAAAACATTAATCTAAGCAAATAAAAGCTTGCAACCGACTTTTTAGTTCTATATACTCGTGCCTATTATTAATTCTTTACTCACGATTATGAGCTATATCAGATACAAAAAAGTTGGAGACAGGGAATATGCATATGAAATAACGGCCTATTGGGATAAAAAGAAACAACATTCCAAGCAGCACAGCAAATATCTTGGAATTGTCCTAGATAAAGAAGCTGGAATATTTCAGGAGGTAAAAAGAAGAAAGAGAGATTTAAATGGAAAAGTTATTTCCAATCCAAAAAGGGTTATGGCACAACCATTTAAGGAGAGGGAAATTGTATCTTTTGGTAGTGGCTACTTAACCAAGAAACTAATTGATGAAGATGATGTTGGAAAAATCTTTGCAGACTTACTGCCTCATGTAAAGCTTAAAACATTAAAAAGCTTACTATCCTATCGTCTCATCAATGGATCTGCAATGTATTTAGCTAATGATTGGTATGAAGGCGATATATCTAAACATTTATTTCCAGGCTCTTCTATGAGCTCACAAGCTATCAGTAATTTCCTAAAAGAACTGGGAAGTGAAAAGCTTCAAAAAGACTTTTTTAGAAAATATCTTCCTATCGCAACAAAAGACAGCAAAGAAGGTCTAATAGTAGATGGAAGTAGCATGCCAAATGAAATCAATACTCCAATTAATGAGTTTGGCTATAATAGTGGCTCTATTGATAGGCAGATAAAATTTATGTCAGTTGTTTCTGCCGATAACAATCTACCTCTGTACTTTCGCTACAATGCAGGCAGTATAGCGGACATCTCAACACTCACAAATACTATCAAAGAACTTAAGGCTCATAACACTACAGCTAAAGCGGTACTGCTAGATGCGGGCTTTTATTCTAATGATAATATTGAATTATTACAAAAAAATAAGATCAATTTTATAATTAGACTTCCGTCTGGCAGAAAATTATTCAAAGAAGTAATTGATAATGAAAAAATAGATCTGGCATCTAATGCAGTAAAAGTATCCAAAAAGAGAGTGGTATTTATTAAAGAAAAGGAGATTAAGCTAAACAAGAAGAAGACCTATGCCTATATTGTGCTTGATCCAAAGAAAAAGGCTGATTTAGTAAATAATTATTTATCTGAAAAAATAGATGATAAGCAAGATATTGATAACGAGAAAATAGCTAAGGTCATAAATCAAAAGGGCCTGTTTGTAATAATATCTTCAAAGAAGCAGGAAACAGAAAATATCCTAAATTTATACTACACCAGACAAAAGGTTGAGAGAATGTTCGCTTTCTCGAAGTCAGATCTAAACCTGCTACCACTAAGAGTGCATAGCGAGGAAACTCTCAGAGGACATTTATTTTTACTATTTTTATTATCTTACTTTTTTATGAAAATTCATCAGAAATTAAACAAAGAATTTACTGTGGATCAAGCATTTATTATACTTTCGGCACAAAAGGCAAAAATATATGAAAAGCAGATATTTGTACAAGAGGCTACAAAAAAGCAAAAACAAATTTTTGAGCTTTTTGGTTATGATATTCCTGAGGAGATGGCTCGTGGGTAAAGATATGGGAATTTAAGATTAGGATAAAAAGGCTCTATCTTATCAATCAATCTTTGCCATGGAATAATATCCGTCATTTGATTAAGAAACTTCTCCGCTCTTAATTTTCTACCAGAAATTGCTAATGAAAAAAATGATTGCTGGGTTGCCATAATTATATATTTTATTTGAATTTAATATATCAATAATAAGCAAAAAAGCTAGATAAATCAAGCTTTTCTGGCTATTTTTATCAAATAAATTCAAACAAAATTTTATAAAATAACTTTGCTAAACTTTGGCAAAAATAACAAAATTAAACAGTTTCAAATCTATAAATTAGATAATTGGTTTTTCAGAGGTTCCAATAGAATGAATAATTGGCTTACCCTTAGTTTGCACACCAATATGAGACTTCATGCCAAAATAATAATTCTTCCCTTTCTTGGTAGAAGACATCTCTTGGTCCCTTTTCCTCTTCTTGTTTTTTGTACTAGTTGGAGCAGATATTAATGTCGCATCAGTTATCGTACCCTCCTTCAACAAAAGATCATTCTCTTCAAGATATGAATTTACCTCGTTAAATATAATCGACGATAAATTATGCTTTTCCAATAAATGACGGAATCTCAATATCACAGTCTCATCCGGAACATTATCAATACCAATATCAATATTTAAGAATTTTTGAAAACTTATTCTATCATATATAGCATCCTCCATAGCTGGATCACTAAGACCAAACCACTGCTGTAACAAATGAATCTTAAATATTAATAATAAATCTGTCACCTTCTGCCACCGTAATCACTAGTACCATTAGGATAAAAAGGCTCTATCTTATCAATCAATCTTTGCCATGGAATAATATCCGTCATTTGATTAAGAAACTTCTCCGCTCTTAATTTTCTACCAGAAATTGCTAATGAAAAAAATGATTGCTGGGTTGCCATAATTATATATTTTATTTGAATTTAATATATCAATAATAAGCAAAAAAGCTAGATAAATCAAGCTTTTCTGGCTATTTTTATCAAATAAATTCAAACAAAATTTTATAAAATAACTTTGCTAAACTTTGGCAAAAATAACAAAATTAAACAGTTTCAAATCTATAAATTAGATAATTGGTTTTTCAGAGGTTCCTATGTAGGAGAGTAAGGGAGTTAAGAGGGGTAGTGAAAAAAATATTCCGTTCTTAACTCAGACCCTAAAAAAGAAAATTTGTACCTTCTGAGTAGAGACCCTAGTTAGCAGTTCCGCAAACACTAATTTAACATTTGTTTTTTAATTTTAGGATTTTATGATTAGGAAACCTTTTGCGGGTGTAGCTCAATGGTAGAGCCCCAGCCTTCCAAGCTGGTCGTGAGGGTTCGATTCCCTTCACCCGCTCCATTATTTAAGATACTTTTACATAGGACAATTCGTGATGAATCAACAAAACCTTCTTTTGTTCCATGAAAAATTTTCTCAGTGACTAGATATTTTTCTTTTGCCTTACCATTTTTTTGTCATGAATATCCTGCTGATAGCCTGCTATCTTTAAAATCCCTTCTTTAATATATTTCTTAAAGTGCAGATCTATGCATTATATTATAAATTTTTATAGAAGCAATTATGTAGAAAAGTTAGCAAAAAAAAGTGTTTTTTAATATTAGATAGCTTTTGAATGTTTATTATTATTTTTATTATCGAAATATTGATCAAAAAAACTAGCAGTAACTCTAGCAATTTGTGGGGTTTTTGGATTAATAATAATCTTTTTATCTATAATTTTAATTAGATTTTCATTTTCAAGGCTTTCCAGTTCTTTTAGTTCCTGATCAAAATAATTATCATTTAAATCAAATTCTTTAATAAATTTATTGAGGTCAATATCCAAATAGCACATTATTTCATCAATAATTAATTTTCTAATTTTATCTTCTTTAGTAATTTTAATATTTTTAGCAATTGGTAATCGATTTTGCTCTATTGCTTTTGGGTAAGGAATGTTTTTGGTATTATTTTGAGAATAGCCAGAAGGAAGATAGCTAATTGATGAAATTCCCATACCAATTAAGATATTAGCTTTATCTGTAGAATAGCCTTGAAAATTTCTTTTTAATTTTCTTTTTTTAAGTTGTTCGATGATGTCACTATCTTTTTTGGCAAAATGATCAAGACCAATTGCTTGATAGCCAATATCTTGTAAATTATTAGCAATAATATTATAAAGCTCAATTCTATCTTTTGCATTTGGTAAATCTTCATCCTTGATAAATCTCATATATTTTTTAACCCAAGGAACATGAGCATAGCCAAAAAAGCAATACGATCAGGATCTAATTCTTTTATTAATTTAATATTTTTAGTAATAATTTCTAAAGTTTGTCCTGGTAAACCATAGATAAAATCTAAATTGATATTTTTAATATCATATTTTCTAAAAAGATTGCAAATTTCTGCAACAAGATCAAAAGGTTGAACACGATTTATCAATTTTTGAACATTTAAGTCAAAATCTTGTACGCCAAAACTTACCCGATTAATTCCAACCTTTTGATAAATTTGAACTTTTTCTTCATTGATATTTCTAGGATCTACTTCAATGGCAATTTCGGCATCTGGCAAGATATTAAAATTTTTCCTAATATAAGAAAATAGATCTTCAAAATTTTTTGGGTCAATAATAGTTGGTGAACCGCCACCAAAATGAATATGACAAATTTTAAGATTTTTATCTGAAATTATATTAGAAATAATAGAAATTTCTTTTTTTAGGTAAGTTAAATATCTTTCAACAGGAGAGTAATGATTGATAATTTGGGTGTTGCAACCACAATACCAGCAAAGTTTGGCACAAAAGGGAATATGAAAATAAAGGGAAATTTTACTATTTTCTGGAATTTCTTTGAGCCATTTTTGATATAATTTGTCATCAGATTCTTTCTTAAAGTGAGGGGCTGTGGGATAGCTGGTATAGCGAGGAATCTGACGATCATATTTTAGGATTATCTCTGGATCTATATCTTTAAAAGTCATTTTATTATTTTACACTTGATAAAGCTATATTTTCAAGTAAAATGGGGTTTTATACCAATTCTTAACTTTAAAGTCTCTTTAAAGGAACCTCTGAAAAACTAAAAAGGGTCAAAAAGATCAATTTTGCTAAATACATATTTTAGTTTTTCAGAGGTTCCTAAAGATAGGAATTGCTATTATATTAAATCAAATCTTCACCAAAATCACTTTGCAATTTTGTTGATGGTTGTTAATAAGGAATATATGACTCAAGAAACTTTCTTTGGCTTTAAAAAAGTTAATTTTTCTGAAAAAGAGAATTTGGTTAAAAATGTTTTTAATTCAGTTGCTTCCAAATATGATGTAATGAATGATTTTATGAGTTTTGGTGTGCATCGCCATTGGAAGGATGAAATGGTTAAGGAATTACATTTTAGACCAACAAAAACATATAAAATTCTGGATGTTGCTGGTGGAACTTGTGATATTGCTCTGCGTATTTTGAAAAAAATGCAAAATCAAAAAATCAAAGGGGAAATTGAAATTTTAGATATTAATTCTGAAATGATCAAATATTGCCGTAATAAGATGATTGATAAAAACCTTCTTGATCATTTTAAATTTACTGTTGCTAGTGGTCAGGATTTGCCTCATAAGGATAATTCTGTTGATTTTTACACTATTGCCTTTGGTATTAGGAATTTTACTGATATTAAAAAAGGTTTAAGCGAAGCTAAGAGAGTTTTAAAACCAGGTGGAAAATTTATTTGTTTAGAATTTTCTAAGGTTAATAATGATATTTTAAGAAAATTTTATGAATTATATTCTTTTAATATTATTCCAAAAATTGGAGATTTGATAACAAAAGATAAGGATTCTTACCAATATTTGGTTGAATCAATTGAAAAATTTCCAAAACAAGAGGAGTTTAAAAAAATGATAGAAGAAGCTGGGTTTCATGATGTTGATTATTGTAATTTATCATTTGGGACTTGCGCTATTCATGTCGCTATAGCATAATGGTACTGTTCGAAATCTTTTTCCTTTGATATTTTTCTATTTTTTAAATTTATTATGAAAAAAATTCTTATTATTTCTGCTAATTTTTATCAAGATATTTCTGATATGTTGATAAAGGGCGCTGTAGCAGAATTAAAAAATAATAATTATGATTATCAATTAATTGAAATTTCTGGCGCTTTGGAAATTCCGGCAATTATTGCAATGGCGAAAAAAAACTGGTCAATTTTCTGGCTTTATTGCCCTTGGTTCTGTGATTAGAGGAGAAACTACTCATTATGATTATGTTTGTAATGAGGTAATGAGAGGGATTAATGATTTGGCAATTAATCAACATTTAGCAATTGGAAATTCTGTTTTAACTTGTGAGAATAAAGAGCAGGCCATAGCAAGAGCAGATATTAAACAAAAAAATAAAGGTGGTTTTGCTGCCAAAGTTTGTTTAGAAGTGATAAATATAAAAAATAATTTTTCTTAAGATGCAATTTATTGATGAAGCAAAAATATATATAGAATCAGGCAAGGGCGGTGATGGTTGTGTTAGTTTTAGAAGAGAAAAATTTATTG
Organism: Rickettsiales bacterium; assembly: GCA_038142525.1. GTDB lineage: Bacteria > Pseudomonadota > Alphaproteobacteria > Rickettsiales > UBA1997 > CAJQHK01. Next base: position 70,375 of record JAYQKE010000003.1, on the reverse strand, counting down.
CCAGAGGCGGTCCAAATGGTGGCGATGGTGGTAAGGGTGGTGATATTATTATTAAATCTACTCGTCATTTAAATACCTTAATTGATTTTCGTTTTAAACAAAAATTTAAGGCTGGAAATGGTGGTAATGGTATGGGGAAAAATCGTTTTGGTCCTGGTGGTAATGATTTAATTATTGAAGTACCAATTGGCACAGAAGTTACTGATGAATCTGGTGAAAATATTCTTTGTGATATTACCGAAAATGATCAAGAAATTACTCTTGCTAAAGGAGGTAAGGGCGGTCTTGGTAATTATCATTTTAGAAGCTCCACTAATCGCTCTCCTCAAAGAGCGACCAGCGGTGAGGTCGCTATTGGTTTTTTTATTAAGCTTAAATTAAAATTAATCTCTGATATTGGTTTAGTTGGTTTGCCAAATGCTGGTAAATCTAGCTTTATTTCGGCAGTGACTAAGGCCAAGCCAAAAATTGCCAATTATCCCTTTACTACTTTAAGGCCGCAATTAGGTGTTGCTTATCTTGATAATCAAAGTTTTGTCATTGCCGATATTCCAGGATTGATAAAGGATGCTAATATTGGTAAAGGTCTTGGTCATAGATTTTTAAAACATATTGAAAGATGTAATTTAATTTTACATCTAATTGACATTTCCGATGAAAATATTGTTCAAAATTATCTAACAATTAAGGAAGAATTAAAAAATATAGTAAAACCACTAGTAAAAAAACAGAAATTATTGCTTTAAATAAATGTGATTTATTAGAAGCGGAGGAAATTGAAGAAAAAATTAAAGAATTAAGATCTAGTAGTTAAAAGAAAAAAGATTTTTACCATTTCAGTTGCCAAACAAGAAGGGCTTAAAGAGGTTTTAAGAGAAATTCTAAAAAAATAAAGAAGATTTAGAATCTATTGTTCTGAACGGGCACTATTTTGATTAATTATTAAGAAAAAATCTAATCTTCTCTAAATATTCATCAGGATTTTTAACATTAACTAATGATCCTTCTGGAGTATTAAATAAATCATAAAATCTAGTAAGTAAAAATCTAAGTGAAGCGCAGATTAGGGCAGTTGGTAAAAATTCCTTTTCTTGAATAGTTAATTTACGGATTTTTTGATAGGAATCGAGTAAAATTTGATATTTTTCCTGACAAAATTGATTATTGCCATCAAAACACCAAGCATTGATATTAATTGCCAAATCATAGATAAAAAGATCATTAGCGGCAAAATAAAAATCAATTACTCCAGATAAATCATCATTTTTATCAAAAAAAACATTATCAGGAAATAGATCAAGATGACATGGTCCAGATGGTAGATTTAAATCCCATTTTTGATCAAGAAGATCGATATATTTAGTGATTTCAAGCTTTAAACCGGAGCGATAATTTTCAATTTGATCAGAAATTTTCTGAAATAATTCTTTTAAATGAATAAAATCAAGGTCATTTACTCTTTTTTGAGAAAAATCTGCAAACATATTGATGCATTTTGGCAGTAACTTCACCTATTTCTGAGCAATGTTTGATGGTAATATTATCATAAAGACAATTTTCTTTGGGCATTAATGTTGCACCTTGTAAAAAAGTTACAATTGCGAAGAGATTTACCATTTATATTGCTAATGATTTGATTTTTATTGTTAAAAATTGGCTTAGGGCAGGAAATATTATTAGCAGATAAATGCTTTTTTAGATTCATAAAAAAAGGTAGATCTTCTTTTTTAATTCTACTTTCAAAGATGGTAAAGATAAATTTATCTTGCTCGGTTTCAATAATATAATTGCTATTATCAATACCTGCAATAATTTCCTTATAATTTTTTAATGATCCAATATTATAATTTTTGGTTAGAAAATTATTAATTTCTTCAAAATCTAGTTTGGTATATACTGCCATAAATTTGGTTATTATACCAATTATTATTTTAAAATAGTTTTTAAAGTGATAATTGGTATTATTAATCAATTATTAATTTTTTCTTCAAAACTGCTCTTAATATAAAGGTCTCTAAAATTTTTTGGATCAATTTTTGCTGGTGCATCCATTAATAAATCTTGAGCCTTACCATTCATAGGAAAAGCAATTACTTCACGAATATTGGGTTCATCAGCAAGAAGCATAATGATTCTATCAATTCCTGGTGCAATACCGCCATGAGGAGGTGCGCCATATTTAAAAGCATTGAGCATAGTGCCAAATTCTCTTTCTACATCTTCTTTATTATAGCCAGCAATTTCAAAAGCCTTATACATAATTTCTGGCTTATGATTCCTAATGGCACCAGAAGATAATTCTATGCCATTACAAACAATATCATATTGATAGGCTTTAATTTCCAATGGGTTGTCATTTTTTAAAGCCTGCATTTCACCTTGTGGCATTGAAAATGGGTTGTGAGAAAAATCAATTTTACCGCTCTCAGAGTTAATTTCATACATAGGAAAATCAATAATCCAACAGAATTTATAGATAGATTGATCAATTAATTCTAAATCCTGACCCAATTTATCTCTTACTAATCCAGCAATTTTGGCAGCTTCCAATTCATTACCGCAAGAAAAAAATACTGCATCACCAGAATTAAGATTTGCTGTTTGTTTTAATAATTCTAATTTTTCTTCCGATAAAAATTTAGCAATAGGGCCTTTTGCCACACCATTTTCATCAAAAATTATATAGGCCAAGCCACCAGAGCCATTGGCAATGGCAAATTCTATGGTTTTATCAAAGAAAGAACGGGCCTTTGAAGCACATTTTGGAGCTGGAATTGCTCTAATTATAGAACCGCTGGCAATTGCTTTGGTAAAAATTCCAAATCCCGAACCCTCAAAAATTGTCGTAGCTTTAGAGATAATTATTGGATTACGAAGATCTGGCTTGTCACTACCATATTTAAGCATAGCGTCCTTATAAGTAATTCTTTCAAAAGATTCATCTAAGGTTTCTTTAGTACCAAATTTATCAAAAATAGATTTCAACAATGGTTCAACTACAGAAAATACATCTTCTTGCTCGGCAAAGGCCATTTCAAGGTCTAGTTGGTAAAATTCAGGCGATCTATCTGCTCTAAGATCCTCATCTCTAAAACATGGTGCAATTTGAAAATATTTATTGAAACCACTTACCATTAAAAGCTGTTTAAATTGTTGAGGTGCTTGAGGTAGGGCGTAGAATTTACCTGGATTAATTCTTGATGGAACTAGATAATCTCTAGCGCCTTCTGGTGATGAAGCTGTTAGGATTGGAGTTTGAATTTCTAAAAATTCATTTTCTGTCATTTCCTTTCTAATAAAGGAAATAACTTCTGAACGAAGTTTGATATTATCAGCAATTTTTTTACGGCGTAAATCTAAAAAGCGATATTTTAAACGGAGATCTTCTGGATAATTTTCATTATCATCATTAATTTGAAAGGGAATTTGCTCTGAAAATGACTCAATTTTGATTTTAGAGATTTTTACTTCAATTTCACCAGTTGCTAGTTTTTTATTGATAGTATCTTCACTTCTTTTGGTGATTGAACCTTCAATTGTTAAAACTGATTCTAAACGAATTTTAGAAATTAAATGATGTTTGGTAGAATTTTGATCAATATCTTCTTCATTTTTATTAGCATTTTTGATGATGTTAATATCATTATCATCAATTTCAAAATCTAAAGCAGAATCTATCACACATTGTATTAATCCAGAGGAATCACGAAGATCTAAGAAAAGCAAACTACCATGATCTCTTTTAGAATTTAACCAGCCCGACAAAATTACCTTTTGATCAATATTTTTGATGTTTAATTCACTGCAATTATGTGTTTTATATTTATTTGTCATTTTTTAATGATAGTTGCTATTAATTAAGGGCAATCCAATCTGGATCAGTTGCACCTTCACTTGCTGGCGTTGGTAACATTCTTTCATATCCTGTAATTATATCTATTACATATAATTTAGGAACTGAAGCATTCCCAAATGGACCATTTTTTCTAGAATATATTAAATAACGGCTATTTGGTGACCAAGCAAAGACTTTCAATAACATAGCCTGAAGTTAATATTCTTTCATTATATCCATCAGCAGTCATGATTCCAATGGTAAATTTCCCCCAATAATTTTGGTAAAGGCAATTAGGGAGCCATCAGGAGACCAGGCAGGTTTTGAATAATCTCCTCGATTATTACTGATTTTTTTAACATTTTTACCATTAATATCCATTTGATAAATTTCTTGCCTTCCTGATTTGTCGGAAGTAAATATAATATTTTTTCCAGATGGAGAAAATGATGCTGTGGCTTCAATTGATTCAGCAAAAGTTAATCTTTTCCTAATTCCAGTTAGATTATCAAGAGAATAAATATCACTATTACCATCCTTATCAATGGCAGAAAATATGACTAAGTCAGAATTTTTGGGATGAGTATCAGCTGACATGGTGGTACCTTTAAAATTGCTTAATTTTTGTAAGGAATTTTTGGTAATATTTAGGTTAAATATAGAAGGAACATTCTGATGATATAATAGGATAGTTAATTTATTTGGATCATTAGAAAATTTTGGTGTTAAGGCTAAATTTTTACCATTAGTTATATATCTTAAATTACTACCATCAAAATTGATTGTGGCAATTCTTTTTCTTCTCTCTCTTATTGCGCCACTTTCTGCTACATAAGTAATTTTACTATGAAAATGACCTTTCTTCTCCCTAATTATTGATTTAAATATTTCGTCAGAAATCATATTTGCTATCCTCCTGCCGTTATTATAGATATTAGTTTGGGATAATAATTTTTTTCATCTAATATATCCCATAATTCAAAAGTAATTTCTATATTATTTTCAAGATTAAAATTTTGACTACAATAAAGTAAGCTATCTATGCCATCTTCAGAATATTTATCATAAGAAAGAATTTTTTCATCACTTACCTCATCTTGAAATTGATATAATTCTTTTTCAGGCCAAGTTATGATATTAAATAAGTCAGTATTTTTTAGATTTCTTTGAATTTTTTTAATGATTGAAATGGCTTCTTTATTGGTAATATTATCATTACATCCTTGAAATAAAATATTGGTTTTTGGAATTTCTGAATCATCAATGACTAAACTTATTTCACCAAAGCTAGCTCTAGAAAATAAAACAAATATTGTAATTAATAATATTTTTAGCATGTTTTAATTGTTTCTATAACTAAATTATTATTGGTATAAATACATACATCTCTTTCGCTATTTTCATGGCTTTTTTTGCTATTTCTTCAGAACTTAAATCTGAATCTTTGAGAGCTTTTGCAGCACAAAGTGCAAAATTACCGCCAGAACCAATGGCTATTATACCATCTTCTGGCTCTAATACATCGCCATTACCAGTTAAAACAAGCGAAGTTTCTTTATCAATAACTATCAACATCGCTTCTAATTTTCTAAGATATTTATCACATCTCCAATCTTTTGCTAATTCAACACAGGCTCTAGTAAGTTGGTTTGGATATCTTTCCAATTTTTCTTCCAGCCTTTCAAATAGGGTAAAAGCATCGGCTGTTGCCCCAGCAAAACCAACTATAATATTGCCATTTGCCAATTTTCTAATTTTTTTGGCTGAAGATTTTAGAACTGTATTACCAAAAGATACTTGACCGTCACCAGCAATGGTAACTTTATTATCTTTACGAACAGAAAGAATTGTTGTGCCGTAAATTTGACCCCCTTTATGATTCATTTTAATAAATTATTATTTTTTTTATAATTTCCTTTACTACTGGGGCAGCAATTAAGCCGCCAGCTTTAAATTTTGTTTTTGGATTGTCAAACATTACAAAAATTAGATATTTTGGCTTATCTATAGGAAATGCAGCAATAAATGACGATATTGTCTGAGATTTATCATATGATCCAAAAGCAGCTTTGTCAGCAGTACCAGTTTTACCACCAATTTTATAATTTTCCAGATAAGATTTCTTTCCTGTGCCATATTTTACTGTATCCTCCATTAATGACCTAATTATTTCTGATGTTATGGTTTTTATTATTATTTTTGGCTCTTCTAAATTATCATCTGTTTTAATAAAGGATGGCTTATAATATTTACCATCATTAACAATTGCGACAATTAGCGAAACAATATGAAGAGGTGTAATTGCTATACCATGACCATAAGACATTGTATATAAATTTATGTCACTCCATCTTTTGGGATATATTGGTTTTCCAAGGGCTGGAAAATCTGTTTCCACCTTATCTAAAAGATTAAATTTTTTAAAATATTTTTTTTGTAATTTTCTACCAATTTTTTTTGCTATTTTAACAGTTCCTATATTTGATGAATGAATAAAAATCTCTCTAACATCCATTTCATCTTTAATTTTATAATTATCTTTAATAGTAAATTTATTATATCTGATATTATCTTTAACATTAAATATATCATTTAATTTGATTAAATTTTCCTCAAGGGCAATAACATTTGTAATAATTTTTAATATTGAACCTATCTCATATAGGCCATGAGTTATACGATTGAACTTTTTTTTGCTCTTAATTTTATTTTGTTGATTTAGGTCAAAATCTGGAAGGCTAGCTAATGCCAATATCTCGCCATTATTTACATCCATTATAATACCTCTTTCTTGCGTCAGATTTATTTTTTCGAAGAGATTTTTTGATTTCTCTATTTAAAATATCTTGCATTTTTAGATCTGTGGCTAATTTTATATTTTTACCTTTAGTTAATTTGTCATTATATTCTCTTTCTATACCTGATAATCCTTTTCTATCTAAATCAACATAACCAACAATATGGCTAAATAATGATCTATGAGGATAGATTCTTATCATGTCATTTTCAAAAATTACTCCTGGTAAGTTAAGATTTTTGATTAATTGCTGTTTTTGGGGAGAAATATTTTTTTTAATTAAAATCCATTCAGAATTTCTTTTCGATGTTATTTTTTGTAAGATAAAATCATAAGATAATTTTGGTAAGATCTCGCTGATATATTTAGCCAATTTAGCTTTATTTTTGACTAAAATTTTATCAATATATAGAGATTTGGTTTTAAGATCTGTAGCAATAATAGTACCATTTCTATCGGTGATATCTCCTCTAATAATAACTTTTTTTGGATCATAAGAAGCATTAACAATTACCCTATCTCCAGTAATGGCAAAATAGAACATTCTTGCTAATATCAGAAAAAAACATATCAATATCAAAAAATATATAAATATTAGACGATTTTTATTGAGATCATTTTCGGACATGTTTTTTAGTGCTTAAAATGTCTTGTTGTTAGAAAATAAAGGGCAATATTATGTTTGTTGCAAGCTGTAATTACCTCTTCATCTCTAATAGAGCCAGAAGGTGCTATGATTGCTTTGATATCATATTTTGCTACAATTTCAATATTATCAGCAAAAGGGAAGAAAGCATCTGAGGCTAAAAATTTATTATAGTTAGAAGAGTTCAATGATTTTTTGCAAGCAATTTCTACTGAATCGACTCTATTTTGCTGTCCACAGCCTATACCAATAGTTTGAAAATCACTGGTAATTACTATAGCATTTGATTTAACATATTTACAAATTTTCATAGCGAAAATTAATTCCTCTAATTCTGTATCAGGAATTTTTGTCTTTGAAGCTAATTTTAGATCATTTTTAGTGATAATTTTATTATCAATTTCTTGAGTTAAAAATCCTCCTGAGATAGTTTTAGTTTCAATCTTTTTCTTCAATGATTTGCTAATATCAGATTTTAATAATCTTAGATTTTTCTTTTTAGCAAAGATATCTAAGGCTTCTTTGGAAAAATCTGGAGCAATAATTACTTCAAAAAATATTTTACTAATTTCTTCAGCTAGATCTTTTTCAATTTTACGATTAAGAGCGATTATGCCACCAAAAGCACTTTTAGAATCAGATGCAAAAGCTTTTTTATAAGAATCTGATATATTAGGGCAACTTACAACTCCACAAGGATTAGCATGTTTAACAATAACGCAGGAAGGTTCATTAAATTCCAACAAAATAGCCAAAGCCGCATCAGCATCATTAAAATTATTATAACTTAAATCTTTACCTTGCAGTTGTTTGGCGTTAACAATTCCCTCATTACAAAAATTATCACGAAAAACTTTTGCTTTTTGATGAGAATTTTCACCATAGCGTAATTCTTGTTTTAACTCTCCTGATATCAATAATTTATCATCTTTATTTTCATCACTTCCGCTAAACCAATTAGCAATATTGCAGTCATATTGGGCTGTTAATGAAAAGGCTTTTTTAGCTAGATCTGTTCTAAATTCTAAATCAACAGCTCCATCATTATCATTAATTTGCTTCTGTAATTTTGTATAATCATTAATATCAGTAATAATAGTTTTGTAATGATAATTTTTAGCGCTAGAGCGAATCATAGAGGTCTTACCCAATATCAATATTTTCACGAATTAAATCGGGCTCGGAGCCTTTTTTGATATGATCCATAAAGGGGTAGAGATTAATGATTGTTAGATCAATAGATTCTATAGCATTTTCATTAGCTTCTCTTATATGTTCTGCATTATCAGGAATTGCTAATAAGCCACCATGAATTTTTGGATGAAGAGTTTTTACCCTGCCAGATAGAATTTCAGGAAATTTAGTAAAATCAGAAATATTGATAACATTAATGTTATTTTTCTTTAGCAATTCATAGGTGCCGCCAGTTGAGATAATTTCAATATTTTTTTCTTCAAGAAATTTTGCTAATTCAATGATGTTAGTTTTATCCGATACGGATATTAAGGCTCTTTTAATTTTAATATTGCTCATTAATTATTTTGGATATTTGTTCTAATATGATATTTGGTTTTTTTGAATTATCGATAATAATTGCATCATCGGCTTTTATTAAGGGTGCTATTTTACGATTTTTATCATTATAATCTCTTTTTTCTAGATCCTCTAAAACATCTTCATATTTTATATTAGGATTTGATTTTTGCAATTGCTCAAACCTTCTCTTGGCTCTTATTTTAACATCGACCTCTATAAAAAATTTAAATTCAGCTTCTGGACAAATTACTGTACCCATATCTCTGCCTTCTAAAATTGCTCCATGATATTGCTTTAAAGAATTTTTTTTTAAATTAATTTGTAAGTCAAATAGGGCTTTTCTAATTTTTGGATCAGTGGCAATCTTTGAAGCTAATTTACCTATTTTTTCATTATGAAGATTTTCTGAATCCAAATCCAAATTTGATATTTGATCGGTTAATTTTATAATATTATCAATTTCCTCTGATTTAAGGCCATTATCATGGGCTAAAAAAGCCAATGCTCGATATAATGAACCAGTATTTAAATAAGGAATTTGATAAAAATTGCTGAGATTTTTGGCAATAGTGCTTTTTCCTGAAGATGATGGGCCATCTATCGCTATTAATAATTTTTTCATATTTTTATTTTTGTTAAACCCTGTCTTAAAATTTTTATTTCATCATTTTCAACTTTGACAATTGTTGAAGCAGTTTGTGATTTGTTGATTTTACCTTCTATTATTAGATCAATTTTATCAGAAAATTTTTTCTCTAATAGATTTATATTACTAATTTCTTTTTCTCCAGATATATTAGAGCTAGAAACGGCAATTGCCCCATCAAATTTATCTAATAAATCCAAACAAAATTCATGATTTGCTATTCTAACAGCTAAAGTTTCATCATTTTGATTTAATAATTTTGAAAATCAATTTTCCTTTGGTTTTAAAATGATTGTTATTGCTCCTGGAATATATTTTTTAATTATTTTTTTTTCTAAATCATTTAACTGAAAATATTTTTCAATTTCAGAAATATTTTTCAAAAAAATTGCTATAGGTTTATTGCTATTTCTTTCTTTAAGATCATATATTTTTTTAACTGCTAAATCATCATTGGCATCGGCAATACAATACCATAAATTGTGTCAGTTGGAAAAATAATAAGATTTCCTGATTTTATTGATTTTACTGCTAAATTGATAGCTTGATTATCATTTTCGTTTAAAATCATGGGTTTTGGTAATTAGATATAAAAGAAATATAGAAGGAATGGCTGTTGCAATTGAAATTAAAAAGAAATTACTCCAGCCATAATTTTCAGCAAATATACCTGATGATGAAGAAAATAAACTCCTACCAAGAGCAACAAGAGATGTAAGTAAGGCATATTGTGTTGCACTAAAAGCTTTATTACAAAGGCTACTTAAATAAGCTACTAAGATAACTGTACCAATGCCACTACTGAAATTTTCAACAAAGATTACAGCATAAAGACTATTAACATCATAGCCAATTAAGGATTGAAAATAATAACCAAAATTTGAAATAATTTGAGCAAAAAGAGCGACCCATATTGAGAAAATTAAACTAGTTTTTTTGACTAAAATTCCTCCAAATAAAATGCCAATCATAGTTCTTTGCCAAACCGTAACTTTTAACAATACCAGCATATTGACTATAGGAAAATCCTATATCCTTTAAAAATGGTAAAACTAATGTTCCGGCAAATATATCACATAATTTAAAGCTAATAATAAAAGGGAAGATAATATACCATTTATTATATCTAAAAAATGACATTAAAGGAAATTTAATATAATTTTTAAACCAAATAGCAAAATTTTTAGATTTACTTTTTTTGCTAGAAATTTTTTCATTACCAAGCAATATTCCAATTGTACCAATTAAAATTGTCATTGCTAAAAAATAATAGGTAATTTGCCATGAATAATATTCGGATATTATCAAGGCTAAAGCCCCAGCTATTAAAAGACCTATGTGATAGCCGTAAATATAAAAAGAAGAAGCAATTGCCTGATCATCTTTTTTGATAGAATTTATTCTATAAGAATCAATAGCGATATCTTGAGTTGCCGAAACAAAGCTGATTAATAATCCAATAGTAAAGACGGTGGAGATACCGATATTACTGCTAAAAATTCCCAATATAATGATTAGAATTGTTAATAATATTTGTGAAATAATGATCCAAGATCTTCTCTGTCCAAATTTATTATGTAATAAAGGTATTTTAATTGAATCTACAAAGGGTGACCAAAGAAATTTTAAACTATAGGTAGAAACTATAATTGAACTAAAACCAATAATTTTTAAATCAACATTATTATCAATAAAAAAGGCTTTTAAGGTTGTTAGCAATAAAGCTAGCGGTATCCCAGAAGATATACCAAGCAAGAAGATAACTATTATTTCTTTTCTAAAAAATAATTTTAGCCAATTATTAAGAAAAAACATTGATTTATATTTAAGTTGAGATAAAAAGATTATGCTTCATGCAAAATAATAATCAATGACTCAATTTCAATGGATATTTTATCTATTAATATTTTTTCTTTAATCGCCTTTATTTTAGCGGCCTATTCAGTGATGGCCAATGATGCAGTTCAGACATTGGGTACTTTTATTAGATCAAATAGGAGAATTTTAAAATGGTATCAGATGTTCTTTTTTGCTTCTGCCATTATGATTTTTACCGTTTGGAATAGTTGGTTTTTTAATGATGGCGATATTTCCTATAGTAGATTAGATAAAATTCCTTTTTACGATCCAACTTCTTGGATGATAATTATTCCGCCTTTAGTATTGGTTATTTTAACTAGATTTGGTATACCTATTTCAACCACTTTTATCATTCTTAGCTCTTTTGCCTCGCAATTAGTATTTAACAAAATGTTGATTAAAAGCTTTTTGGGTTACGGTTTAGCGGCTATAGTTGCTTTTTTTGTCTGGATGATAATTACTAAATTTTTTCATCAGGATAAATATCCTATGAGTCGAGAGACTAAAAAGAATTGGCGAATTTTTCAATTTATTACTACTGCCTTTTTATGGTATAGTTGGCTTTCTCATGATGTTGCTAATATTGCTGTATATTTGCCAAGATCGATGGATATATATTCTGTGATAATAGTGATTGCAACTTTTGTTGTCTTTTTGCTTTTCATGTTTTACGAGAAGGGTGGTAAGATCCAAAAAATTGTTAAAACAAAATCTGGCACCAAAAATGTTCGTGCAAAGAACTTTAATTGATTTAGTTTATGTCATTATATTAATGTATTTTAAGCAATATAATAATATTCCAATGTCAACTACTTGGGTTTTTATTGGCTTACTTACTGGTCGTGAATTAGCAATTTCTGTAATAGATAGCGGTAAGGTTGGATTGAGATCAACCATTCCTATTGTTGTCATGGATCTTGCAAAAGTATTATTTGGTTTGGTAACTGGTATAGCAATGTTACTATTACTTCAAGGAAAGTTTTAATCTAAATTTTATCTTTAAAGTATCAGATTGTTTGAGAAATTAAGTTTAAGCCTTCTAAGGTTAGGTTCTTTTCGATTTTATATAAATTATCTATCTCATCAGCAAAAATTTCAGCAAGACCGCCAGTGGCAATAATTTTCATTTCCTTGCCATATTCCTTTATTATTTTTTGATTAAGACCATTAATTAAAGATATATAGCCAAAATAAATTCCAGAATTCATAGCTTCCTTAGTTGATTTACCAATGATATTTTTTTGTTTTGTTGGAATTATTTTTGGTAATTTTGCCGCAAATTCACTAAGAGCTTTTAGTGACAAATTAATTCCAGGAGAAATTATTCCTCCCAAATATTCAGAATTATCACCAATGACATCAAAAGTTGTAGCAGTTCCAAAATCAATAATGATTAGATTTGGACCATATTTTTTACTAGCATAAATAGAATTAACAAGACGGTCAATTCCTACCTCCTTCTTATTTTTTAAATCGATTTCAATAATTTTTTCTAAATCAGAATTTTCTAAAAATGTAGTTTTTTCATTAATTTTCCAGCAAGCCTTAAAAACTCTTTCATCAATTTCTGGCACAACAGAAGCAATTATAATTTTTGTGATATCATTTTTTGATAAATTATGATTATCTAAAAATTTCTCTATTTCTATTTTAACAAATAAATAATCCCAACGGTGATTAGTAATAAAACGATATTCATGGATAATTTTATTTTCAAAAAAAACTCCTAGGTGAATATTGCTGTTGCCAATATCAATTGTCAGTAACATTTAATATAAAATTGCTTTAAAGATAAAAAGATGAAACTAGATTATTTATCTTTATAATAGTTTTTTAATGATAAATGGTACAATATAGTATTTCGATTTTTAAAGTAAATTCATAATAATGATTTTAGGTCTCGGCTTAGATATAGTAAAAATTTCTCGAATAGAAAAGATTTATGATAAGTTTGGTGAAGGTTTTTTAGAAAAAATTTTTACTAAAAATGAAATTATTAAAGTAAATTCTTTTTCTTCCCAGGTAAAAAAAGAGAATTTTTGGCCAAAAGATTCGCCGCTAAAGAAGCTTTTGCTAAAGCTCTTGGAATTGGAATTGGTCGGATAAAATTTAATGAGATTGAGATTTATAATGATCAAAATGGTAAGCCAGAAATCCTGAGAACCAAGAAGATTGACCAATTAATAAAAGAATTATTTACAGTTAAAGATTATCAAATTAATCTTTCTATTACTGATGATGCTGGAATTGCCCAGGCAATTGTAATATTGAGTAAATTAATATAATGAAAATCAATCCTTCATATAAAATTATTGCTGATCATTTAAGATCTTCTGTTTTTCTAATTGCCGATGGTGTTATGCCTGCAAATGAGGGTAGGGGTTATGTACTTCGTCGTATTATGAGAAGAGCTATGATGCATATACATAAATTAGGTTCCGATAATCTAAAAATGTATCAATTAGTAGGTAATTTTGTTAAAAAAATGTCCAAACCCTATCCTTATTTATTAAAAGCTGAAGATTTAATAACTGAGACTATCAAAATTGAGGAAGAAAGATTTTCTAAAACTTTAAAAAATGGTTTAGAAATTTTAGAAAAAGAAATTAAGCAAAATCCAAAAAATAAAATTTTATCAGGCAAAATTGCTTTTAAATTATATGATACTTATGGTTTTCCACTAGATTTAACTCAGACTATTTTAGATGAAAAAAATATTAAAATTAATATTACTGAATTTGAATCTGAGATGAAAATTCAAAAGGAAAGAGCTAAGAAAAACAGGAAGGGTAGTGGCGCTGAATCTGATAATAATATCTATTTTGAATTAGAAAAAGAATTTGGAGTTACAGAATTTTTAGGTTACAATCAGGTCAAATATGAAGCTAAAATTTTAGCAATTTTAAAAGATGGTCAAAAAATTAATAAAATTAGCAAAAAAGATAAAAATATTGAAATAATTTTAGATAAAACACCTTTTTATGCTACTTCTGGTGGTCAAAAAGGTGATGATGGTAATATTATTTTATTTGATCAAGTTAAAAATAATGAGCTGATTTCTTATAATAAATTAGAAAATATTATTGATATTGATGAAACTAAAAAATTCTCAAATGGTCTTTTTTCGCATTTTGTTAGTGAAGTTAGGGGTGAATTTAAAGTTGGGGATAAAATATTGGCTTTAATTAATAATAGAAATCGTCAATTTAGGGCCCAAAATCACTCTGCAACTCATTTATTACATTTTGCTTTAAGAAAAATTCTTGGAAATCATATTACTCAAAAAGGTTCAAATGTTGATGTTAAATCTTTAACTTTTGATTTTAATCATAATAAGTCCTTAAGTTTTGAAGAAATTATTGCTATTGAAGATTTGGTTAATTTTTATATTCGTCAAAATAGTGTGGTTGAAACTAAAATTATGGATATAAAATCAGCCGAAAAAAGGGCGCTATGATGCTTTTTGATGAAAAATATGATGATCAGGTTCGAGTTTTGTCAATGGGTTATGATTATGATAAATCGGTTTCAGTTGAATTATGTGGCGGTACCCATGTTAAAAATACTGGAAATATTGGTTTATTTAAAATTATTTCAGAAAAGTCAATTGCTGCCGGAATTAGAAGAATTGAAGCGGTAACTGGTCATTTTGCTTTAGAATATCTAAGAATTAAGGAAAAGAGTTTAGATATTTTGCTAAAATCTCTAAAAATTGAACAAAAATTTAATGAGATTAATATATCAAAATTTCAGCATCCGCAAAAAGGTTTTGATGATTTTTATTATTTTTCTGATGAAAAATCTGGGGCTATTACTGGCGAAAATGAAATTGAGATTATTAAGAATATTTTAGTAAAAATTGATCAGGCTGGAACGGAAAAAATTAATGAAATTAAGGCTAAAAATAAAGAAATAGAAAGGTTAAAAGCAGAAAAATTAACTGGTTCAAATTCTGATTTTAAAATTGAAAAAATTGCTAATATTAATTTAATTCATCATATTTTTCAAAATATTGAAATTAAGGATTTTAGAAATTTAGCCACAAAAATTATTTCCAAAAAAGAATATAAGGAAAATTCAATTATTTTATTTTTTGCAGAAAATGCAGGTAAAATTACGGCAATTTTAGCAATTAGTGATAATTTAACTGATAATTTCAAAGCTGGAGAGTTGATTAAGGATGTGGTAGAAAAAATTGCTGGTAAGGGTGGTGGTGGCAAACCGTCTTTTGCTATGGGTGGTGGTAGTAAGAAGGAAGGTATTAAAGATGCTATAGGCTTTTTGAAGGAAAAGATTGTCCATTAATATGATTTTAAGGAACCTCTGAAAAACTAAAAAATGATCTAAAAATTCCAATTTTTAGTTTTTCAGAGATTCCTATATATAAAATTATTAAAAAATACTTATTTTTTATAATGCATTTGAATAGAATTTTAATTGCAAAAATATAATGGGGGATAGAATTTAGTAGAAATTTTAGTGACACTTCTTATTATTTTAATCCTTTGATTATATTACAATTAAAATGTAAATGCTTAATAAATCACTCTTAACCAATCTTATAGCCTTGATCTTGGTGTTCATTGGTTATTTTTTACCAAATTATGGTAATATTATTCTGACTATTGGAGTTTTTTCCCTATCTGGTGCTTTGACAAATTGGCTGGCCATTCATATGTTATTTGAAAAAGTGCCATTTTTATATGGTTCTGGTGTTATTACTAATCGTTTTGAAGATTTTAAAATTGCCATAAAAAATCTTATTATTAATGAATTTTTTAATAAACAGCATATTGAAAAATTCTTTACTGATAATCAGATAATTTCTCCTGACTCTTTAAATAAAAAAATTGATTTTGATAAAATTTTTGAAAATTTAACGGAGGCTATTATGGATTCTAGTTTTGGTTCTATGCTAACAATGTTTGGTGGCAAGTCGGCTTTGGATCCTCTGAAAGAGCCGGTCACTAAAAAATTACAAGAAATTATTATTGATTTTGCCAAAAGCAGCTCTTCTAATTCTGATATTTCCAATAATATTATTTCTAAAATAGAAAAAATTATTGATGATCGTTTAAATCAATTAACGCCAAAAATGGTCAAGGATATTATACAAGATATGATTAAAAAACATCTTGGCTGGTTAGTTGTTTGGGGTGGATTTTTTGGTGGTTTAATCGGTTTAATATTTTCTATAATTTTATGAAAAAATTCATATTTTTTATCTATTTTAAGCATATCGCCAAATCTTTACGCTACTACTTTTCAAATTAATGGCTCTGACCAGACTATTTCCACCTATAATGGCTTAACTCATGATAATATAGAATTTGCAACTGACAATACCCTAACAATTGATGCTTCAAATAGTCAAACCCTTAATGCCATTAGTAGCACAGCTGATAATCAGGGGATTATAAATTTTAACACAGATTCTACTAATTTAGAAATTCAAAATGATGTTGGGTCAAGTTCTTTAAGGAACCTCTGATTTTCCTATTTAATTTTGTCTATTTTTTCATTTTTCAGAAAAAATAGACAAAATTAAATAGGAAAATCAGAGGTTCCATAACTAATTCCAATTCTGATATTAGCAAGTTTTATATTTTAAGTGGTGGCACTGGAAAGATGATGCTTGTTGGTCGAACACAAAATATTGTTGCTGATTTTGGCCAATCTACTGCTAGTAGATTTAATGAAATTGAGTTGCAATCAAGTGAAATTGATTTTTCTGGGGATTCATATCTTACAACATTAAGTGTGGTTCAAAATGCCGACAGGCTTAATACTCTTAGTATTTTAACTCATAGTGGAGTTTTGGATGTTTCTACCTTAGATATGAATAATAGTTTAACTTATCAATGGCGCAGGAACTTTAAATTTGGTCGCAATTGATATTCTTGATAGTAAAATTCTAACTTTAAATAAAGATGTTAATATTTCTGGTAATGTTGTAGATTCTGGCACTGCTGGCGCTAAAATATTATCTAATAATAATATTATTAATTTTAATGGCTCATCTACTCAAACTATTGGCTCTTTAATTGGCGATGTTAGTAATAGGGTTAGTCAAATTTCTAGCTCTAATAATAATGTGGTAACATTGAGTCAAAATGTTTTTGTTGATAATATTGTTTTTAGCAATACATCTTCTGGTGCAGAGATTTTAATAGGTTCTGGAGATGAGCTGGATGTCACAGGTGATATTACTGCCTCTAGCGCTGTTAATTCGGCTATTACTGGCTCTGCTGGAACTTTAGATCTGGCGGGCACTTCTACTCAAACCATTACTGCCGCACTTGGTACTAGCGGTACCAAATTAAATAATCTTAATATTAATAATGATAATGTTGTAATTAATAATGGCGTAACTTCTTATGTTAATAATTTAAATCTAACTTCCGGCGCCATTATTTTAAATTCTGGCTCTAATTATGAATATCTTTGCATAAACTATTAATCTTAGAAATATCAATCCTAGATTTATAATAAAAATTAGATCTATTAATATCTAACAATCTACATCTATTTCTGACAGCTAAATTATACATATCTGATGATAATTTTAGAAATTTGATTTTCTTAGAATAATCTAACTGTCCAGAAACTTTTTTAAGAAATCTCTTTCCATTGTTAATTGACCTATTTTCTTATATAATTTATCAATTTCTTTATCCTTCTTTTTTTGTTCTTTTTTACTTAATTTTTCTTCTTTAGATAACTTAGAATCAGAAAATATATCATTACCGCTAGCTTTAAACTGCTTAACCCATTTATGTAATGTTGATTTAGCAATATCATATTCGCTACAAATCTGATAAATTGTATAATTTTCGGATAAATATTTCATTACAACTTTAAACTTAAAATCAGAATTATATTTTTTAATTTCTTTTGACATAATTTATTAAATTAAATTTTTAATTAACAGATGAAAAAATATTAGCATATTTTTCCATCTTCCAAATCGAAATTTAAAGAAATTATAGTCTATGAAATTTAAAAATTAATGGTCTGAATTTTAGGGGGCATTTCTCATTTCTTTAGAAAATGAAAAATATTAAAACATGACAAAAATTATACTAATAAAAGAAATAATTACTGATATACGTGAAATAGCAAAATTAAGAGAATATATGTTTGATAATTCATGTAAGATTGTATCAAAAGATAACAGATCTTATGATATTAACGACGAAATCCCTCTAAATCTAATGGCAGAAGAATCTTTGAACATGGTTGCAAAGCCCCCATCTCCAAAAAAAATAGCAGATGACATAATATATAAAAATCCTCATTTAACTGAAGAGCAAAAGAATATTGGATCCTCTGAAAAACCAATTATCTAATTTATAGATTTGAAACTGTTTAATTTTGTTATTTTTGCCAAAGTTTAGCAAAGTTATTTTATAAAATTTTGTTTGAATTTATTTGATAAAAATAGCCAGAAAAGCTTGATTTATCTAGCTTTTTTGCTTATTATTGATATATTAAATTCAAATAAAATATATAATTATGGCAACCCAGCAATCATTTTTTTCATTAGCAATTTCTGGTAGAAAATTAAGAGCGGAGAAGTTTCTTAATCAAATGACGGATATTATTCCATGGCAAAGATTGATTGATAAGATAGAGCCTTTTTATCCTAATGGTACTAGTGATTACGGTGGCAGGAAGGTGACAGATTTATTATTAATATTTAAGATTCATTTGTTACAGCAGTGGTTTGGTCTTAGTGATCCAGCTATGGAGGATGCTATATATGATAGAATAAGTTTTCAAAAATTCTTAAATATTGATATTGGTATTGATAATGTTCCGGATGAGACTGTGATATTGAGATTCCGTCATTTATTGGAAAAGCATAATTTATCGTCGATTATATTTAACGAGGTAAATTCATATCTTGAAGAGAATGATCTTTTGTTGAAGGAGGGTACGATAACTGATGCGACATTAATATCTGCTCCAACTAGCACAAAAAACAAGAAGAGGAAAAGGGACCAAGAGATGTCTTCTACCAAGAAAGGGAAGAATTATTATTTTGGCATGAAGTCTCATATTGGTGTGCAAACTAAGGGTAAGCCAATTATTCATTCTATTGTCACGACGACAGCTAAAGATCATGATTCTACTAAAACAGAGGAGTTATTACATGGTGATGAAACTTCTTTATTTGGTGACAAGGCCTATGATGATAAGGCAATAAAAAGATTTTGTAGGAATCACAATATATTTTATGGTATAACCAATAGAGCTAAATCTAACAAAAAACTTTCAAATAAGCAAAAAAAGAGGAATAAACAATTTTCATCAGTTCGAGCTAAAGTTGAACATCCATTTCAAATTATAAAGCATCTTTGGGGCTATAGAAAGGTTAGATATAATGGTTTACAAAAGAATACTAATCAATTACAAATGCTATCATCCCTTGCTAATCTCTATATCTTAAATTCCCAAATATCTTTACCCACGATAGTCCTTAAAAAAAATTAATCTAAGCAAATAAAAATTGCAACCGACTTTTTAGTTCTATATACTCGTGCCTATTATTAATTCTTTACTCACGATTATGAGCTATATCAGATACAAAAAAGTTGGAGACAGGGAATATGCATATGAAATAACGGCCTATTGGGATAAAAAGAAACAACATTCCAAGCTCATCACAGCAAATATCTTGGAATTGTCCTAGATAAAGAAGCTGGAATATTTCAGGAGGTAAAAAAGAAGAAAGAGAGATTTAAATGGAAAAGTTATTTCCAATCCAAAAAGGGTTATGGCACAACCATTTAAGGAGAGGGAAATTGTATCTTTTGGTAGTGGCTACTTAACCAAGAAACTAATTGATGAAGATGATGTTGGAAAAATCTTTCAGACTTACTGCCTCATGTAAAGCTTAAAACATTAAAAAGCTTACTATCCTATCGTCTCATCAATGGATCTGCAATGTATTTAGCTAATGATTGGTATGAAGGCGATATATCTAAACATTTATTTCCAGGCTCTTCTATGAGCTCACAAGCTATCAGTAATTTCCTAAAAGAACTGGGAAGTGAAAAGCTTCAAAAAGACTTTTTTAGAAAATATCTTCCTATCGCAACAAAAGACAGCAAAGAAGGTCTAATAGTAGATGGAAGTAGCATGCCAAATGAAATCAATACTCCAATTAATGAGTTTGGCTATAATAGTGGCTCTATTGATAGGCAGATAAAATTTATGTCAGTTGTTTCTGCCGATAACAATCTACCTCTGTACTTTCGCTACAATGCAGGCAGTATAGCGGACATCTCAACACTCACAAATACTATCAAAGAACTTAAGGCTCATAACACTACAGCTAAAGCGGTACTGCTAGATGCGGGCTTTTATTCTAAAGCAATTAGATAAATTAATAAATTGGGAGAGGTTGAGATCTTATTTGGTCAACAAAAAAGACTTTAATGAAAATAGCGACAGAGGTAGAAAATCTTATGATAAAATATCTATGTTAAAGCTTGTTCTACTTGGTCAATGGAATAGTTTAAGCGATGAAGAATTAGAATATGCTGTAAAGGTAAGGCTTGATTTTATTCATTTTGTGGCTTTGATAATATTGAATTATTACAAAAAAATAAGATCAATTTTATAATTAGACTTCCGTCTGGCAGAAAATTATTCAAAGAAGTAATTGATAATGAAAAAATAGATCTGGCATCTAATGCAGTAAAAGTATCCAAAAAGAGAGTGGTATTTATTAAAGAAAAGGAGATTAAGCTAAACAAGAAGAAGACCTATGCCTATATTGTGCTTGATCCAAAGAAAAAGGCTGATTTAGTAAATAATTATTTATCTGAAAAAATAGATGATAAGCAAGATATTGATAACGAGAAAATAGCTAAGGTCATAAATCAAAAGGGCCTGTTTGTAATAATATCTTCAAAGATGCAGGAAACAGAAAATATCCTAAATTTATACTACACCAGACAAAAGGTTGAGAGAATGTTCGCTTTCTCGAAGTCAGATCTAAACCTGCTACCACTAAGAGTGCATAGCGAGGAAACTCTCAGAGGACATTTATTTTTACTATTTTTATTATCTTACTTTTTTATGAAAATTCATCAGAAATTAAACAAAGAATTTACTGTGGATCAAGCATTTATTATACTTTCGGCACAAAAGGCAAAAATATATGAAAAGCAGATATTTGTACAAGAGGCTACAAAAAAGCAAAAACAAATTTTTGAGCTTTTTGGTTATGATATTCCTGAGGAGATGGCTCGTGGGTAAAGATATGGGAATTTAAGTATATGGTTAGAAAAATACTACCAAATACAGCGTAACAAGGGATAAATGTGTCTAATTTAGCCAAAAATGGTAAAATTAGACAAGAAACTAGAGAAATTACCACAAATAATGCCTAAATTTGGATAAAGATTGTTAATTTTTAACAAAATTAGCAATCTTTATCCAAATTATAAAAATTTTTTCTGAAAAATGAAAAAATAGACAAAATTAAATAGGAAAATCAGAGGTTCCTATTATTAGACAGAGATTGCCAGGGGATGAAAAAAATCTAAAAGCTATCAATGTACTTGACTTAAGTGGTCTTGACATTAAAGAGCTACCAAAATCAATTGGAGATCTTAGGAATTTAGAAAAATTAGATTTATCTAATAACCAACTAAAAAATCTGCCAAAAGAAATTGGAAAACTTAGGAAATTAGAGCAATTAGATTTAGAGGGTAACCGACTAGAAAGTGTGCCAGAAGCAATTGGAAATCTTAGGAATTTAGAGTATTTAAGTTTGGATAATAACCAACTAAAAAGTCTGCCAGAAGCAATTGAAGGTCTTGAGTCTTTAAGGCGATTAAATTTGGCTCATAACAAACTAAAAAGTCTGCCAGGATCAATTGGAAATCTTTGGAATTTAGGGTTTTTACTGTTAGAGGGTAACCGACTAGAAATTCTGCCAGAAGCAATTGGAAATCTTTGGAATTTATGCCTATTAGATTTAGATGGTAACCAACTAGAAATTCTGCCAGAAGAAATTGGAAAACTTATGAATTTAGCGCGATTAAATTTGGCTGATAACCAACTAAAAAGTCTGACAAAAGCAATTGGAAATCTTGGGAATTTATGGAGTTTAAATTTAGCTAATAACCCACTAACTGATATTGCATCCAAACTATATAGAGGCCAGGATCTAGTTAAATTAAAAAGAAACTTAGCTCGTCCTAAGCCACATGTAGCCGAAGCCCAAGTAACCGAAGCCCAAGTAACCGAAGCCCAAGTAATTGAAGGTCAAGCTGAAGCAGGCACGAAAGGATGCACCTTACTTTAAAAAAAGAAACAACAAAACCAGCGAAGTTTAATCATCTTCAACAACAAGAAAGATTTGATGAATTTATTGATTATTACAACAATAAAAGACCTCATCAAGCAATTAATATGAAGTATCCGGCAGAAATATATCAACCATCAGTAAGACAATATAATGGCTTACCAGAAATAGATTATCCCTACCATGACAGAACTGTAACTGTTACTCATTGCGGTAGAATATGCATAAAGAAAAGAAAGATTAATTTATCACAAGCTTTATCTGGCCAAAATATAGGAACCTCTGAAAAACCAATTATCTAATTTATAGATTTGAAACTGTTTAATTTTGTTATTTTTGCCAAAGTTTAGCAAAGTTATTTTATAAAATTTTGTTTGAATTTATTTGAAAAAATAGCCAGAAAAGCTTGATTTATCTAGCTTTTTTGCTTATTATTGATATATTAAATTCAAATAAAATATATAATTATGGCAACCCAGCAATCATTTTTTTCATTAGCAATTTCTGGTAGAAAATTAAGAGCGGAGAAGTTTCTTAATCAAATGACGGATATTATTCCATGGCAAAGATTGATTGATAAGATAGAGCCTTTTTATCCTAATGGTACTAGTGATTACGGTGGCAGGAAGGTGACAGATTTATTATTAATATTTAAGGAACCTCTGATTTTCCTATTTAATTTTGTCTATTTTTTCATTTTTCAGAAAAAATAGACAAAATTAAATAGGAAAATCAGAGGTTCCTATAGGAATAAAAGAAATTGATGATAAAATCTGGCTTGTAACTTTTATGAATTATGATTTAGGATTTTTTAATGAAGAATTATTAATATAAAAAAATTTTTAAAAAAGTTCACCAAGAAAACTCTTCAATACCTTATTATCAACTGTTTTAATCTGCCCAACCGCTAAATTTCCTAAATGAAATGGCCCAAATGATATTCTAATTAAACGATTAACTTGCAGGCCAAAATGTTCTAGAACTTTTTTAATTTCACGATTTTTACCTTCTTTTAAAGTAACTTTTAACCAAGAATTAAAACTTCCTTCTTTTTCCAATTCAATCTTGATAGAGCCATATTTTATACCATCAATCCTAATTCCTTTTTCTAATTTTTGTAATTCATCCATATTAATTTTGCCAAAAACTCTAACACGATAAACTCTACTCCAAGCGGTTTTTGGCAACTCAATATGTCTTGAAATATCACCATTATTTGTTAAAAGTAATAGACCTTCAGTATTAATATCTAATCTACCAATTGTTATTACTCTTGGTAAATTTTCTGGCAAAATTTCAAAAATAGTTTTTCTATTTTGTGGATCATTATTAGAAACTATAGTATTTTTTGGCTTATGAAAAATCCAAATTTTAGGATTTTGTTTGGGATTAATTAATTTATTATTAATTTTAATAGATTGATCTGTAATTAAAGTTGCAGGATTATCAATGACTTGACCATTTACTTTAACTAAGCCATCTTCAATTAGTCTTTCTGCATCACGCCTAGAGCAATAGCCACTATTGGCAATAATTTTGGCAATTCTTTGACCTTTTTTAACCTGCTGATTTTCCATTTTAATTGACTTTTTATAAAAAAATATTACGCTTCTTAATGCTTCTAAAAAACTGAAAATTGAAATTTTGTAGTTATTTTTGGAGGTTCCTTAAGCACCGTTAAAAATTATTGTAATTCAATACAAAATTATGTCAAATATATTAAAAGATCTCTTATGTTCCACCCTAAAAGTAATTACACCCAAAGTTCATCCTGAAGGTATTAAATTTATTTTAGCTTTTGCCTTTGTCACCGTAATTCTTTCAATGATTAGTTCATTTTTAGGATCAATTTCTTTGATATTAACCATCTGGTGTATTTATTTTTTCAGAGATCCGGTAAGATTTACCCCTGCTGGTGATAATTTGGTTATTAGCCCAGCTGACGGCCTTATTACTGAAATTAGCAAAAATCAAAATCCACCCAAAGATCTGGACCTTGATACAAAAGAAAAATGGCAAAAAATTAGCATTTTTTTAAATGTGTTCAATGTTCATGTTAATCGTGTACCTGTTTCTGGTCAGGTTACTGATATTGAATATAAGGAAGGTAAATTTCTAAATGCCAATCTTAAGGAAGCTAGTACTGAAAATGAACAAAATGCCGCTGTCGTTAAAACTAAAAATGGTCAGGAGGTTATTTTTGTTCAAATTGCAGGCTTAATTGCCAGAAGAATTGTTTCTGATCTTAAAGAAGATCAAGAAGTAAAAGCTGGTGACAGATATGGTATTATTCGTTTTGGTAGTAGAGCCGATATTTATTTACCGGAAAAAACTAAAATTAAAGTTTTAGAAGGGCAAACCATGATTGGTGGTGAAACTGTTTTGGCTGAATTATCTGTTGCAAAATCAAATGCAAAAGCAGCAACAAAATCTGTAGCTAAAAAGACTATCGATAAAAAATAATGGCAAATTTAATTAATGCTCTTATTAGTTTAGCCAGTTCGGCCCTTGGTATTTATCAATTCTTTTTGATATGCTATATTATAATGCATTACTTATTTTTATTTAAAATAATTAATCCATATAATCAATTTGTAAATCAAATTTACGGTTTTTTAATTAAAATTTTTGAACCAGTTTTAAAAAAATTAGAAGATATATACCAACAATTAATGGTATTGATTTATCGGTAATTGCCTTATTTTTACTCATTGCTTTTACTCAGCAAATTTTAGCAGGTTTTTATGTCCGTTAATATTTTTCTTGCCAATCCTAGAGGTTTTTGTGCTGGTGTCACAAGAGCAATTACTACCGTTGAAAATGCTTTAAAAAATTTGGTCGCCCAATCTATGTTAAGCATGAAATTGTTCATAATAAATTTGTCGTTAATGATCTTAAAAATAAAGGAGCAATTTTCATTGATAATATTTCTGATATTCCAAAAAATGCCAATGTTATTTTTTCAGCTCACGGCGTTTCTAAAAAGGTGGAAAATGAAGCAAATGATAGTAATTTAAAAATTATTGATGCCACTTGCCCTTTAGTTAGTAAGGTTCATAAGGCAAAGACAAAAAATATGAAGAGCAAGATTATGAAATTATTCTCATTGGTCATAAAAACCATCCTGAAGTTGAAGGTACAAAGGGTAGGGTTAATCAAGAAGTAATTTTAGTTTCAGATCAAGAAGATGCTAAAAAAGTGCAAGTAAAAAATCCTGATAAAATTGCTTTTGTTACTCAAACAACATTAAGTCTTGATGACACTAAAGAAATTATTAAAATTCTTAGTCAAAGATTTCCAAAAATAGAGCAAAGATTATATAAGAAAGATATTTGCTATGCTACTCAAAATCGTCAAAATGCTGTAAGAGATTTAGCTAAAAAATCTCAATTGATATTAGTTATTGGTTCTAAAAATAGCTCAAATTCTAATAGATTAAAGGATTTGGCAATTGAAAGCGGTGCCATATCTTATTTAATTGATAATGAGAGTTTTATTAAAGAAGAATGGTTGGAGGGTATTGCTAATATTGGTATTACAGCTGGTGCTTCAGCTCCTGAAATTTTGGTTGAAAAGGTGATAGAGAGGTTACAGAAATTACTTGATAATAATTGTAAAATAGAATTGATGGAGGGCAAGAAAGAAACTATTAAATTTTCTTTACCTGAATAGGTTAATTAATAAATAAAAATTATGAAATTTAGAGTAAAATTATTAACAAAAACTGCAAAAAAACCAACTAAAGAAAATCCAGGAGATCTTTGGGATTTATATGTTGATAATTTTTGTGGCAATTTTTTAAAAGATATTGATATTCCAGAAATTACCTCAGATCAATATATCTTAAAGCCAGGATCAAGGATTTTAATTAAAACTGGTATTGCTTTGGAACTGCCAATTTTTGATGGTGATAATTGGGCTTTTAATGAAATTACAGAAGAAAAGATAAAAAAATTTGCGGTAGCCGATATTCGTCCTAGATCTGGCCTAGCTTTAAAACATGGCATTACCATCACTAATTCTCCAGGAACAATCGATAATAAATATCGCAAAGAAATTGGTGTTATTTTGCATAATTTAGGTCATCAAAATTATGAAATTAATAAGGGTGATAAAATTGCTCAAATGCTTGTCAGATCTCTTGATATTTTTACAATGGAAATGATAGACGATTTAACAGACACAGGAAGAGGTGGCTTCGGCTCAACAGGAAAGTAATAGAATTATTCTATATGACATTTATTAAAATTATCCAGATCATATTTCTTTCTTTATTACTTACTTCTTGCAATAAAGAAGATGAAATTTCAAAAGATGCTATTTCGGTATTTTTTACTGATTTTACGCCAAAAATTGATCAAAAATTAGAAAATAAAGAGATAAAATTACCAAAACAAATTAAAAATAATAATTTTAATGGTATATTTTATGGAAATTCCAAAAAAGCTGAAAATTTTGCCTTAAATAATCAAATCAAAAAAATTAAAAAAATCCGCAACGGCTATGTTACCTCAAGTCGTTATGATATGATTTCAAATCCGATTATTTGGGATAATATTATTTATGCTTTAGATGCGAGGGGGAATTTATCAGCTAGGAATTTAGAGGATAACAAATTAATTTATCGCAAAAGAATCATTAATTGGCTCAATATTAAAAATCTTTCTCAAGGAAAAATCTTTTATGATCAGGATAAAATATATATTACAACTGGTTTTAATGAAGTTGTTGCAGTTAGGGCTAAAGATGCTGATATAATTTGGTCAAAAAAACTAGCCTCAATTCCTATCTCCAGGCCAATAATCCATGCAGATAATCTTTACCTCATCAGTAATGATAACAAAACTTACGCCCTAAATAAAGAAAATGGTAATATAAAATGGGTTCATAATGGTATAATTAAAAAAACTGTTATTTTTGGTTCTGCTGATCCGGTAATTTATAAAAATCAGATAATTTCTGCCTATTCTTCTGGTGAAGTTTATATTTTAGATCAAGAAACTGTCGCTGTAGCTGATTTTTATGAATTAAATGCTAATCGCGCTATTAGCTCTAATTTTATTTTAGATGGTATTGATGCTGCGCCAATTATTAGAGATGATATTCTTTATATTATAGGTAATGGCGACTTAATGATTGCTGTTAATTTAGAAAATAAGAGGAAATTATGGCAAAAAAATCTTTCCTCAATTTCTAATTTTTGGATGGCAGCTGATTTTATCTATTTAATTGATAATGAGAATCGTCTCATTTGCCTATATAGAAAAACTGGTACTATCAAATTCTTTAAACAATTAGAAAAATATTATTCTAAAAATAAATTTATTCATTATTTTGGCCTGATTCTAGCGGGGGATAATCTTATTTTAACTAACTCTAATAAGGAAATGCTTTTAATATCGCCTTTTGATGGAGAAATATCAAAAAAATATAAATTTAGTAAAAAGATCCAACATCGTCCAATAATTTCTAATCAGAGATTATATCTACATCTCAAGGGCAGATTCGACACTGATTTACTGATATTTGAATAATACCATTTCCCATCTTTAAAGCAATTTTTGCTGTAGGTAAATTTAAGTAAATTTATTGATAAAATTTTACCTGAAATATTGGACATATTTTAGTAATAATTTTATCTTGTAAATTTCTGGGTTGTCGACAATTTTAATTATGATTTTTATGAGAAAATACCTCCAATATTTCCATCAAAAAATCATAATTAAAATATCCGATACCCCCTAGCAACAAAGGTTACTTTAAAGTTGAGAAATGGTATAATTTAAAAATCTTTATATTTTTCTTCTAAATCACCAATTCTTTGATGATAATTTTTTAGCCAATTTTTTTCAGCATCATTTAACAAATCAAAATCTACTAGATTTAAATCAATCGGCACTAAAGTAATTGTTTCAAATTCTAAAAACCCATTATTTTGAGATTTTTTAACTAAAATCAAATTTTCTATTCTAATGCCATATTCATTTTCAAGATAAAAACCAGGCTCATTGGAAAGAATCATACCTTCTTCTAATGGAAAATGGTTAAATCTTGGCGAAATAGAGCAGGGTCCTTCATGAACATTTAAAAAATATCCAACGCCATGTCCTGTTCCATGACCATAATTTTTGCCATTTTGCCATAGATATTGCCTGGCTAAAATATCTAATTGATCGGCTCTAGTGCCAATAGGAAATTTAGCTTCGGCCAGAGCAATATGACCTTTTAAAACCAAGGTAAAATCCCTTTTTTGCTTTTCCGAGGGCCTGCCAATAGCAATAGTTCTAGTAATATCAGTTGTACCACATTGATATTGTCCGCCAGAATCGACTAGATAAAGCGAATCCTTGTTAAAATATTTATTAGTTTTTTTGCTAGCTTTATAATGAATTATAGCACCATTTTCAGCAAATCCTGAAATTGTTTCAAAACTTGGGCAAATAAAATCCTTATCTTCTGATCTAAATTCTAGTAATTTTTGTGAGCAGATAATTTCAGATAATTCTGATTTATTTTTATAATTTTCTAACCAATGAAGAAATTTGATCAGAGCCAGAGCATCTTTTTCATGAGCTTCTTTCATACCAGTAATTTCAGTCTGGTTTTTGACAGCTTTTTGCAATAATGTGGGATCTATTTTATCGATAAGATTTAATTTATTTTGCTCTAAAATATCTAAAATATCATAATTACATTGATTAAGATCAATTTCTAGATTTTTGATTTTATTTTTACTGCAAAAATTTGCTATTTTGTCAGATAAATTATCAAAATTTGTAATATTAATTCCTTTTAGAGATTCTTTGGCTTTTTTGTTAAGATTTTTATCATCTAAAAATAATAAAATTTCTTTATTTTGACCTATTAAAGCGTAAGAAGGGCAGGTTGGGACATAATCAATAATAAAGGATCGGATATTAAATAAATATGAGCAAGATTCTGCTGCAGAAATAAAAACAGCATCAGAATTTGGATTAATTTTGGAATATAAATTTTCTAGTTTTTTTTGCCAATTTTGACCAGTAAATTTTTCTTGATGTAGAAAAATTTCTTTTTCTGCAATCTTTCTATCTTGCCAAATTTCATCAATCGGATTTTGGTCAAAGAAATTATAAATAGATTTTAGATTAAGATCTTTATTTTTTAAATTTTGAATAAATTTAGCTGAATGTAATTTTGGATCAAAAGCAATTATTTGATTTTGACAATTTTTAATCAGAAAATTTTGAGGATTTTCGTCAGCAATATCAATAATTTTAAATATTTTATTGTCAATTTGTTTCTTTGCTGCAATTAAATAGCGTGAATCAGTAAAAAAATAGCATTGATCCTTATTTAAAATAATAAAAGCATTTGAACCGTCAAAATTAGTTAAAAATTCAATTCTTTTTTCCGAATTTGGTAGATATTCATTAAGAAATTGATCAGAATTTGGAATTAGAAAATAATTGATATTTTGTTCTGATAATTGATTTATTAGATTTTGAATTTTTTTTGTCATTATTTAATATTTTTTAATCCCCATAATTGCACAATACCACTTCCCGTCTTTAAACAAAAACCTCTTCAGATAAAATCTTATCAATTTTACCAGCATCATTTTTTAATAATAAATTTCCATCATCATCAATATCAGTAAAAATACCTTCTTTATCATTGGATAATTTGATTTCCTCTCCAATTTTATAAGAATTTTTTTTCCATTCATTTTTAATTGGTAAAAAACCAAATTCTTGATATTTTGTTAGATATTGATCAAAAATTTTGGTAAATTCTTCTAAAAAATCCTCTCTGGAAATATTAAATTCTTTTAAAGAAATTGCATAATCTGGCGCATCTTTAAGATTGAGTCCAATACCAATAATTAAATAATTAATTTTATTGATATTTTGCATTTGCAACAAGATTCCTGCCAATTTTCTATCACAAAATATAATATCATTAGGCCATTTATATTTGGTTTTTATCTGAAATTTTTCAAGAGTCGAACCTAAAATACAGGCTGTTAATAAGGAGTAATTATAGATGTTATCAAGATCTTTAACAGTAATGATTGTTGAAAAATATAAATTACCGGGAAAAAAAAGCCATTTTCTATCATATCTTCCTCTTCCTGCTAATTGTTTATCGGTAATTATAAGATGCTTATTAAAAGCTTGATTATTTTTAATCAATTCAAAAGCCAAATCATTGCTACTGCCAGTTTCCTGAAAATGCTGGATTGTAAAGTTACCAATGATATTTTGCATGAATGCTAAAATTAATTAGTGGTGTAATTTGGAGTTTCGCTAGTAATTTGAATATTATGAGGGTGACTTTCCCTAAGTGCGGAATTACTGATTTTGTTAAAATGACAATTTTTACGCATCTCATTAATAGTTTTATTACCAGTATAACCCATTGCGACTTTTAATCCGCCAATCATTTGATGAATTACATCACTAGCTGGTCCTTTACAAGCAACTCTACCTTCGACACCTTCTGGAACTAATTTCATCTTATCTTGAACTTCTTTTTGGAAATATCGATCAGCAGAGCCGCGAGCCATAGCGCCAATTGATCCCATGCCGCGATATGTTTTATATGATCTTCCCTTATATAAAGTAATTTCTCCAGGAGATTCGTCAGTACCAGCTAAAATTCCACCAACCATAACAGCATTAGCGCCAGCCGCAATTGCTTTAGCTAAATCTCCAGAAAACTTAATTCCACCATCGGAAATTAAAGGAATTTTATGTTTTTCACATATTTCTACAATATCCATAATAGCGGATAATTGTGGTACACCAACACCAGCAACAATTCTGGTAGTGCAAATTGATCCAGGACCAATACCAACCTTCACCGCATCAGCACCAGCTTTAATCAATGCCAGAGCAGCTTCTTTAGTGGCAATATTTCCAGCTATAATATCAGTTTTTGGATGATGTTTTTTAAGATGTTTAATAATATCGATAACTGGCTTGGAATGTCCATGCGCCGTATCAACAATAAGAATATCAACATCAGCTTCAATTAAAGCCTCAGCCCTTTTAATACTATCTTTATCAGTACCAATTGCTGCTGCAACTCTTAATCTTGATTGAGAATCCTTGCAGGAATGAGGAAATTCTTTGGATTTTCTAAGATCCCTATTAGTTAAAAGCCCAGTGCAATTATAATTATCATCAACGATTAAAATTCTTTCAATTTTATGCTGATGTAATAAATGCTTGGCTTCAGTTTTAGTGATGTTTTTTTGGCAGTAACTAGATTTTCACTAGTCATAAGATTTTTGACCAACGCCTTCTTATCGGTGGCAAATCTAACATCACGATTGGTAATTATACCAATTAATTTATTACTATCTTCATTTTCAGTAACAGGAATGCCAGAAATACCTTCCTTAGCCATAATATGAATAACTTCAGAGATAGTTTTGTCAGGGGTTATAGTGATAGGATTAATAACAATACCAGATTCATGTTTTTTTACTTTTTTAACTTCATCAATTTGTTCCTTTTGAGTAAGATTTTTATGAATACAACCAATGCCACCATTTTGGGCCATGGCAATTGCTAATTTTGATTCAGTAACCGTATCCATTGCTGAAGAAATTAGCGGTATATTAAGTTCAATATTTTTGGTAATTTTGGTTTTAGTATTAGCCATGTGTGGCATAACCTCAGAATAGGCTGGCGTTAAAAGAACGTCGTCAAATGTTAGATGTTGAGAAAGTTTATCTAATGATTTTCTTTTATTTGACATTTTGCAATAATATATGATTTAATTATGGTAGTTGCTCTATTAATCCAGTCACAAACTAGTTGCTTTTTTAGGATAATTTAAATTAAAAATCTTATTGTTAAAATAAGCAACTAGTTTGTGACTGGATTAATATGTCCAAATGCTACCTTATTTAATCATTAAAAACAAGATCAATGACTTCAAAAATTGAAAAAATTTGTGAGGAAAAAAATATCAAATTAACAAAAAATAGAAGAATAATTGCTCAGGTTGTTTCGGAATCTGATGATCATCCTAGTGTTGAGGAAATTTGGAGTAGGGTTTCTAAAATTTCTCCCAATATTGGTATTGCTACAATTTATCGTACTTTAAAGATTTTTGAAGAAAATAATATTATTGCTAAACATGATTTTGGTGAAGGTAAGATTAGATATGAAGAAATTAATGAAGATGATCATCATGATCATTTGGTAGATGTTAAAAACGGTCAAATTATTGAATTTTACAATGAGGAAATCGAGCAATTAAAGGAAAAAATTGCTCGAGATTATGGCTATAAATTAGTTGATCATAGGTTAGAATTATATGTTGTTCCTTTGGAGAAGTAGACTTTTAACTATCAATGGTTAAATTGGATGCTCTCCCCTGTCTTTATTTTCCTTTTCCTGATACGAACGCAACTACTGCGCCAGCGCTGTCGTTACCGCAAAAGAGGGTTTTGGTGATGTTGCTCTATCATCATCGCGATCTTCTAATGTTGACGCTTGTGGTGTTGTTGATGTTTGTGTTTGTTCTACTTTCTTAACTATTTCCATTTCTGCTTCATAGCTAAATGGAAATTTTGTATTTTCTTGATCACCTCTGACTAGCATTTTATAATTTCCACCCTGATCAGCTATAAATTCTAATGTTGTTTCAGATCCAGAACTTCTGGCGCCACCTGCAACCATTGTTCCATTACGTAATATTTCGATTATTCTGGTGGAATCATCTATAAAAGAATCTCCGGTAGCTTTTAAGGTAATTTTATACTTATTACCTTCTAATAGATTGGGGGTATCATGACTATCTGTTTCATCTCCGTTTGATAATACGCCTTTTATTGTATTATCGAGTCCTAATATAGATATTGGCTGTGTCCGTGTTGTTGTTTCTGTTATATTTTGTTCTTGTAACTCTCTTTCTTTCTCACTTTTCGCTTCCAATAATGCTTCTTCTTTGTTCATGATTGCTTCTTTACATCTTGGTAATTCCTCTAAAAATTTATCGGTATTAATTTTTATACCATTATTACCATTTACTATAGCTGTAGCTAATTTATAAAGTTCTGGAGATTGTTGTTTTAATATATTATCTAAACTTTCTTGATCGTCATCAGGAAGGTCACGACCATTTGCATCACCACCCATCAGTGCAATTAGTATTTTAGATTGTAATTTTGGACTTTTTTCTATAATTTTCATAACAGTGGATAAAATTTCCTCTCCGTTACTTAATTTTTTAAAAAAAACTATTTTCTTTAAGTTTCTCCTCTTGTTGATTTAAAAATGCTGGTAAAGATTTTGATAAAGGAGGTGACTGCACACTACTAAGTTCTGGTTTGTTGAGATCGTTTGTAGTGAAGAATTTTGTCGCTAGATCTGATGTTTTCAGTAAATTAGGCATGATTATGTCAAATTAAAGTTAATAAATTGCTTTGCAATATTTCATCATATCAAATTTTTAAAAAGGTTGCAAGTTTTTAATTTTTAAAGAGTAACTAAATAAAAATATTTGCTATGATCTTTCTTCAATCTTGCGATAAAATTCAACAATATTATCATTACTTCTGATTTTGTCAAAATTGATATTATTGATAAATAAGCCATTAATTGTTTTGACCCTTGAAAGTGCAACATAAATTTGACCTTCACTAAAAACATTAGCCAGATTACATTTGATTTTATCAAGAGTCATGCCTTGTGATTTATGTATGGTCATGGCCCAAGATAAAATTAAGGGTATTTGCTCAATTGACGCTTCCACTTTTATTTGCCCCTTGGTTTTATCAAATTTTTCAGAAGACCAAATTTCTGGCGTGATAACGATAATTTTATCATTATTAAATTTAACTATGGGATATCCAGTTTTACTATGAAAATCCTTTACTATACCAAGTGAACCATTAATTATACCATGTTTTTGATGAGTATTTTTAAGCATCATTACTTGGGCGCCAATTTTTAATTCTAAATTTTCATTAGCTAGACAATTTTTTTTTAAAAATTCTCTTTTTTTAGCATCACCAGTAAATTTTGCCTGGAAAAATCTACTTTCCGAGCTAATTTTTGCTAATTCCTTGACATTAACTGCCTCAACTTGACGATTATGAGTTGAAAGAATGGTTGGCTTGATATTTTGATCATGATCTACAGCTTCAATTCTTGATGATAATATTTCTCTATCCTCTTCATCTATTTTACCAGATCTGATATTGTCTAATATTCTAACAAATTTTGGATCTTTTTGTCTAAAAACTGTTTTTAAGAGAAATATTTTTGGATCTAAATTTTGCCAAGCTAGGGAATTAAAACAAAAATTATTTTCAGTAGTGGAATCTTTGGAGATCGGTGGTAATTGAAAAAATCTCCAAATAAAATCATCTGAATGCCACCAAAAGGTCTTTCATCATCCCTCACAGTTCGAAAAACATTATCTAATATGTCAAAAACTTCTGCTGAAATCATTGATATTTCATCAATGGCCAGCATTATAGTTGTTCTGATTCTGCGCCTGAGATAGCTAAATTTTTTTGATAGGATATTTTCTAGAATATTTTCAAGAGGGATGTTAGCCAGACCAATACCAGCCCAAGAATGTATGGTTTGTCCGCCAACATTAACGGTCAAATTCCAGTACTTGCAGTAATATGAAGACCTGAATCTAAATAATTTTCTTTAAGATATCTTAAAAGGTGGGATTTACCAGTACCAGCACTACCAGTAACAAAAACACTATAACCATCCTCAATAGCATAAATTATCTTTTTTTGATCTTCAGATAAATCAGCTATCGAGGTTTGGTTTGATTCCATTAATTATTTGTTTTTTCTGGCTTCTTTAATGGCTTCTTTAATTTCTTTGATACCAACGGCACCTGGGATTAATTGGTTACCAATTATAAAGGCAGGAGTGCCAGTAATGCTAAGTTCTCTTGCTAAATTTCTATTTTTTTCAATTTTATCTTCAATCTTAGATTTATGCTTTTTTAATGCAGATTTTAAACTAGCAACATTGATGCCAATTTTTCCAGCAATTTTTATAGCTTCTTCCTTAGATCTAGCATTAGATTTCATTAATTTATGATGAAATAATGAATATTTACTAGGAGAGATAAGATTAACAGCAATTGCAACTTTAGATAGATCTTCAGAAGATTTTCCTAAAATTGGATATTCTTTATAAACAATTCTGATATTTTTTTCAGATTTTAATTTATTTACAGTAGATTCAACTCTTTTGCAATAACTGCAATTATAATCAAAAAACTCAACGATATTTACATCAGGTTTTTTAGTGCTAAAAGTACCATCTAAATCATCTTTAACCAGCTCATCCATTTTAGCGGGTATTTTTTCTTTTACTATTTTATCCCTCTCTTTTCTTGCTTTTTCAGCTTCTTCCATCTGCATTTTTTTTACAGAATTAATTATAGCCATTGGATTTTCATCAATCCATTTTGCTATCTGAGAATCGGAAATGATAGAATTAGAGTTTGATTTACTATATTGTAAAAACCCAAAATTTATGATAATAGCAATCAAGACAATAAATATCGATAGGGCTGATATTTTGGTTAAAATTGCTTGTTTAATTTTTTCTATAGGAGTTGTTGGTTTCTTCTTTTTAGTCATGCTGATTAAGTAAAATTGATTAAAAACTAGTTAATGTTTAATTTTTATAATAAATAAAATTTTATATTGCAAATGGTATATTATTTTACTAATATATTTTTTATTTTTTTTCCAAAAATTTCAAATCTCCAATTTTGCAATATTTCAGATATTTTTATATTTTTTACAATAATATTCTTTAAGTTTTTATCGCTAATGATAAATGATCTATCAATCGAATGATCTTTTGAAACTTCTTCTAAAATATTTCTAATTTTATTATAGGTAGCACTATTTCTTTTATTAAATTTAGTTATTTTTGCTGGCTTTTCTATTTTTATATCTTCATCTTTTGGTAAGTTAAAAATATCAATTATTTTCTCTTTATCACTATCTAAGACTTTTTTATTAATAGATTTATATTTTTCTAATTCTGCAATAGATTTTGGTTCATCTTTTAGAATTTTTTCAATTATATCATCATGAATAACGAAATTTCGTGGCAGATCAACTTTTTTGGATATATCATCTCTGATTTTAGCTAATAATTTAATATTTCGGATATAGTTTGCATTTTTTTTGCCAATTGAAAATCTTTTAATTAAATTTTCTGGAGTTGAAGGGTCATGATCTTGACATTTTTTAGAAAAATTATCCATCTCCCATTTAAACCAAGAGAGCTTATTTTGTTTTTTTAGTTTCTTTTCTAATTTATGATAGATTTTTATTAGATATTTTACATCTAATGCGGCATATTTTGTTTGTTTTTCTGTTAGAGGTCTTTTTTTCCAATTACTTCTTTGCGATTCACCGCATAATTTTTTATAACATAATTTTTTTGTTAATAATTTATAACCAACATTATAATTAAGATCATAAAAATTGGCCATGATTTGCGTGTCAATTATGTTATTATAATTTTTATTTTTTTTATTGAAAAACAAAACTTCCAAATCATGCCTAGCAGAATGTATGATTTTTTTAATCTTCTTATCTGATAATATTTTATATATCGGGCTTAGATTTAATTTATAGGCAATTGGATCAATAATATATAGATTATTATTAACATTTATTTGAATGAGGCATAAAATTGGATAATAGGTCCGATTACGCATAAATTCAGTATCGATAGCGCATATTTTATATTTTTCTATCTCCTGACATAATATATTAAGAGAATTATTATCATTTATATGGTTAATTTTAAGTGGAAAAAAGAGCTCTTTAATAATTCTTAGCATTTAAGTTAGTCAAATAAGGTTGAAACCGACTTTTCTAAGGTCGTGTTATTTATTGCCGTTGCAAAAAGATCAGCGATTGAAAGGATTTTTATTTTATTGGTTAAATTAGTATTTTCATGTTGATCAATAGAATCAGTAATTACTAAAGTTTCAAAGCTAGAATTTTTAACTTTTTCAATTGCTTTGCCAGATAAAATACCATGAGTAATATAAGCAAAAACTGAGTTTGCTCCGGCTTTAATTAGGGCATCTCCGGCATTACATAAAGTTCCGCCAGAATCAACGATATCATCAATAATAATGCAATCTTTACCTTTTACATCGCCAATTATATTCATCACTTCACTAATGCCAGCTTTTGGTCTTCTTTTGTCAACTATACCAAGTTCGGCATCTATTTTCTTGGCAATAGCTCTGGCTCTTATCAAGCCACCGACATCAGGTGAGATAATCATAGGATTTCTATCCTTAAAATTCTTTTTAATATCATTGGCAAAAATTGGTCTTTGCAAATAAATTATCAACTGGAATATCAAAAAAGCCTTGAATTTGTGTTGCATGTAAATCCATAGTTAAAACCCTATCTGCTCCAGCTTTAGTAATGATATCGGCAATCAATTTTGCTGATATTGGTGTGCGGGGTAGGGACTTTCTATCTTGTCTAGCATAGCCAAAATAGGGGATTACCGCAGTAATTCTTTTGGCGGAGGCTCTTTTTAAGGCGTCAATTGCTATTAATAATTCCATAATATTATCATTAGCAGGGCAAGAAGTTGATTGGATGATAAAAATATCTTCACCGCGAACATTCTCCTTTATTTCAACATATACTTCATTATCAGCGAATCTTGTAATTTCAGCTTTAACTAATGGTAAATTTAGATTTTCAGAGATTTTCTTGGCTAAAAATTTATTGCTATTTCCAGATAAGATTTTCATAATTCATATTAATTTTTAGAGGTTTCTCAAGGGTAGGAGTCACTATAAAAGCCTAATTTTAATTCCAATAATAATCAAGTCCTATGTTTTTTGGAGAAAATACTTACTATATAGTTAAAGCTTTACATATTATATCCATTATTTCTTGGATGGCGGGCCTTTTATATCTCCCTCGTATTTTTGTTTATCACACTCAGGTAAAATTTGGCTCCGATGCTAGTAAAATTTTAACCATTATGGGACGAAAATTATATAAATATATTATTAATATTGCTGGATTTTTAAGTTTTTTCTTTGGAATTTGGTTAATTCATCTTACTGGATCCAGTATTTGGCTTCATGCAAAAATGACTTTGGTTATATTATTACTATTATTTCATCTTTATTTAGGTTGTTGCCAAAGAAAATTTGAAAAGGGAGAAAATAAACATAGTGAAAAATTCTATCGTATTATTAATGAAGTTCCAACTGTGATTATGATTGCTATTATATTTATTGTGGTATTTAAAGGGGTTTATTAAATAATTTATGAATCGAGAATTTACACTCAAACAAAATCTTTATAAATCAATTCATCGTGGCTGTAAGGAAAATGATATTCTTATTGGTAATTTTGCCAAAAGTGAGTTAGAAAATTTTTCTAATGATGAATTAAATATCTATACTTCTTTTTTAGAAGAGGATGATCTTGAAATATATAATTGGTTATTAGGTAAAGAAGATGCGCCAGAAAAATATCAGAATTTAGTTAAAAAAATTCAAAAATTTCATAAGATTAATTAGTAAATATATTGAAATTACAACATTCTCTTACCAATTGCCCCAACAAAAATATCTCCAACATTTTTCTTCAAGACTTTGCTACAATTATTAATAGTTGCACCAGTCGTAACCACATCATCAATTAATAAAATATTTTTATCCTGAATCAAATCCTGATATTTTCTATTTAACTCAAAAGCATTTTTAACATTTTCTATTCTGGCTCTTTTATTAAGGCCAATTTGATTTTTACCTTCTTTGCTTCTTATCAATAAATCTGGCAATAATTTAATTTTAGATTTCTTACTAATAAATTTTGCCAAAAATAAAGCCTGATTATATTTCCGATCTTTTAATCTTTTTTTGTGAAGTGGCACTGGCACTATAAAATCAATCTTAGTAATAAATTCCTCTAATTTTGGAAAAATCAATTGATATAATTCTCTTGCTAAATGGCTTTGATCAAAAAATTTAAATTTTACAATTAAACTCATCAATTCATCATCATATTTGCAAGCACCACTAATTTTTTATAATGTGGTTTTTTTGCCAAACATCCTCCGCAAAGTAACTTATTATCAATTTTATATTCAAATGGTAAATGGCAAATTTTACAATAAGGTTTGGTTATAAAATTAATTTTACGCCAATGATCGAAGCAAAATAAACCATTTTTTATGATCTTGTTGCAAATGAGGCAGGATTTAGGAAATATGATATTATTTATTATTTTTAACAATTTGATCTTGAAAAATGTTTATTTTTATGTTACAGTGTAGTTTGTGACTTAAATTTTTGTTTGACAAATAATTATATATTTTTAAATATAAGTCACCTGTTAATCTTAATATATGTAGAAAAAATGAAAAAAATAGAAAATAAAAAAAATATAGTAAAAAATAAATTTACTAAATTCTTCAGAGCTAGTCTTTTATCCCTTTTTGTCATGCTGACAATTCCTTCAATTTCATCCGGGATTTTTGGTAATGGTGATGCAGAGGCTGGTTGCAAACCGTTAGGTAGTTCGGGAACGTTTATTTTAACTCAAGCTCAAATTAATAATGTCTTGCATTTTGCGGTGGAACCTCGACAGCTACTTCCGGCGGTGGTTGTCTTACTAGGCCAACATTCTCTGTCTCGGGTAATGCAATATGTCAGACAAGTGCGAAAATGCTACTTCTAGCTGTAAATTAGCTACTGCAGCTGCTGATAAAACTGTTAAATGTGTATCCTTAGATAAGCTACAATGCGCTGTTATTACTAACTCATGTTTTTGGGTCAAAGAAGATGTGAATAGTAACAAATTGGTTGATGCTGTTTGTAGAGTATATCAGATTGCTAGTGGTAATGCTGGTAAGGCGTTTGTTGCTGTTGGTGTAATTTCAGTTGGTATTGGCTTCTTTACTGGTAAGGTTTCTTGGGGCTTAATGATTTCGGTTGTTGCTGGTATTGCGACATTCTTCGGTGCACCATCAATTATTTCTGTAATATCTGGAGATGATGCTACTAATCTTTGTGCTGATGTTAAGTAGTTAATATATATTTATAATGAGTAAAATTTGTGATTTATTAGTTTCAAAAACTATTAGGAGTGGGAATAATGTCTCCCACTCTAATAAGAAGACTAAAAGAAAATTCTATCCTAATTTAAAATCTGCTTCTTTTGATAGTAAAATTTTAGGTGTGAAAGTTAAATTTAAAAAACTTTCAACTAAGGCTATTAGAACTATCAATAAAAATTCTGGTTTTGATAATTTTATTGTTAATTGCCGTTCGAGTAAATTAACTGATTTTGGTTTAAGATTAAAAAAACAAATAGTTAATAAATTGAAGAAATCTGGTAAATTAGATGAAATTAAATTAAAATCTAGAAAATTTACAAAGAAAGAATCTAAGGCTTAGTTAGAATTTTTAAAAATATATTTTATTTTTAGCGATGATTATTAATTTAATCATCGCTTTTTTTATGTCCTATCAAACATTTTGAGTTAAAAAAAGTGTTTTGATCACTTTTATTGAATAATTGATATAATTCTATTATCTCAAATGATTATTATGGCAAATAGCAATAGCAATAGCATCCGATTCATCAGCATTATTAAATTCTGCTCTTGGCATAAGATATTTAACCATTGTAGCAATTTGATTTTTATCTGCTCTGCCAATTCCAGAAATTGTCTTTTTAACAGTTGTGGAAGCATATTCAGAGATTTTTAATTTGAATATAGCGCAATGACAATTATTGCCCCTCTAGCTTGACCCAATTTTAATGATGAAAGTGAATTATTATTAACAAAGGTTTCTTCAATAGCCACTTCCTCTGGCCAATATTCTTCAATAATTTCTGCCAATTGATAATGTAAATCTGACAGACGCTCCGCCATAGATTCCTTATCATTAGTTTTTATTGTACCAGATGCTATGAAATTTAGAGAATTATTATTTTTTTCTATTATGGCCCAGCCTGTTTTTCTAAGTGCTGGGTCAATTCCAAGGATTTTTTTCATAAAACTAGTTTTTTTAAAAAAATAAATTAAAATTTTTATATCTAAAGATAATTCTTTTTAATAAATATATTTAAATAATATGAAAATAAATGCAAATTCTATTAAGGTTGGAAATGTTATTGAATATCAAAATAATCTTTGGCAGGTTTTAAAAAGAAATCATGTTAAGCCTGGAAAGGGTGGGGCTTATGTTCAAGTTGAGATGAAGGATATCATTAATGGTACAAAAAATAATGTCAGATTTATTTCCACTCAAACTATAGAAAAAGCTCATTTAGAAAGTAAAAAATTTCAATATCAATATATGGAAGGTGATGATTTGATTGCTATGGATATGGAAACATTTGAATCTTTTAATTTTAACCAAAATTTACTTCATGAGCAATTACCATTTTTACAAGATGAAATGGAAATAACAGTTGAATATTGCAATGATAATTCAATCAATATAAGGCTTCCTGAGCATATTACCATGTCTATTTCGGAAACTGAATCTGTGGTAAAGGGCCAGACAGCAACCTCATCTTTTAAACCTGCTATTTTAGAAAATGGCGTTAAAATTATGGTGCCGCAATTTATTACTGCTGAAGATAAAATAGTTGTCAGAATGGAAGATTTAACTTATGTTGAAAGGGCAAATAAATAATATATTAATTTTCTATTGCATTTAAAAAGCAAATAATTAAATTGGTCCCAGTCCGTTTGGAAATTAAAATAAATATTAATAAATTAATTTAAAGAATATGTCTGATAATAAAGAAGTTTTTGATAAAGTTAAAAAAATCATTATCGATCATCTGGGTGTTGAAGAAGATAAAATTGTTGAATCTCTTGCTTTTGTTGATGATTTAGGCGCTGATAGTTTAGATCAAGTTGAACTTGTTATGGCTTTTGAAGAAGAATTTGGAATTGAAATTCCTGATGATCTTGCTGAAAAAATTGATACTGTTGGAACTGCAGTTAAACATATTGCTGAAAATATATAATTTACCAATTATCATTAAAAAATAAACAATATAGCGCAAATGACGCAAGAAGATCTTTTGATTTTCGGAGTAATTTATGCTATATCGTTTATTCTTATAATAGTTTTTTTAATGATAATTGATATTTATTATATTGGCGGGTTTTTCTACCCGCCAACCTTATAAATCCAGTTTATCCTGTAAAATTGGAACCTCTAATACAAAATAATCAAACTCAAATTTATCAGCCTCTTGCTGATATTTTAAGACCAAAATCAATTGATGAAATTATTGGTCAAAATCATCTTTTAGGCCAAAATGGCATTTTAACCAGAATAATTAAATCGCAAAAAATACCTTCATTAATATTATGGGGCAGGGCTGGTTGTGGCAAAACCTCTATTGCTAAAATTTTAGCTAAATTACCAAATTATCACTCTCAAATTTTATCGGCAACTAATAGCACAGCGTCAGAAGTTAGAAAAGTTTTTAATGAAGCTATAAAAAGAAGAGAAGATCAGTCTGTAAATACAATTTTAATCATTGATGAAATTCATCGCTTTAATAAATCCCAGCAGGATTTATTTTTACCTTATATTGAAGATGGCACAATTATTTTAATTGGCGCTACAACCGAAAATCCCTCTTTTGAATTAAATTCTGCTCTCTTATCTAGATGTCGAGTTGTGGAATTAAAGCCTTTATCAGATTTTGATTTAGAATTGGTAATAAAAAGAGCTGAAGAATATTATGGCAAAAAATTACCATTAACTCAAGATTCTAGGAAAAAATTAATAGAAATTGCAGCTAAAGATGCCAGATATCTTTTAAATTTATGTGAAGAATTATTTTTATTTGATTCAAATAAATTAATAGATCTAAAAGAATTGTCAGATATTTTGCAAAAGAAAATGGCAATTTATGACAAAAAAAGTGATAGTCATTATGGTTTGATCAGTGCTCTTCATAAGGCAATGAGAGGGTCAGATGTCGATGCTTCTCTTTATTATTTAGCTAGAATGTTAGAAGCTGGAGAAGATCCAAATTATATTCTTAGAAGAATTGTTAGATTTGCCAGTGAAGATATTGCTATGGCTGATCCTAATGCTTTGATTCAGGCTTTGGTCGCCAAAGATTCATATCATTTTTTGGGTAAAAAAGAAGGTGATTATGTTATAGCAAATGCAGTGATTTATTGCGCTACTGCACCAAAATCAAATTCCTGCTACAAGGCCTATAAGGAGGCTAGAAATGATGCTAAAAAATATAATAATCAATCTCCACCAAAATATATTCTCAATGCTCCTACTAAAATGATGCAGGATATGGGTTATAAGGAAGGATATA
The DNA here is from genome assembly GCA_038142525.1 of Rickettsiales bacterium. Classification (GTDB taxonomy): domain Bacteria; phylum Pseudomonadota; class Alphaproteobacteria; order Rickettsiales; family UBA1997; genus CAJQHK01. Next base: position 26,371 of record JAYQKE010000003.1, on the reverse strand, counting down.
TTTATGATCATGACACAAAAAATTGTTTTTCTGGTCAGGAATATTTTCCTGAAGAAATATTACAAGATAAAGGGGCGCGTCCTAAATATTATGAACCAAATGAAAGGGGTTTTGAAAGGGAGATAGCAAAGAGGGTGGATTATTGGCAAAGATTGAGAGATAAGGAACCTCTGAAAAACTAAAATATGTATTTAGCAAAATTGATCTTTTTGACCCTTTTTTAGCATAACATTTAGTTTTTTTATGGCACAATATGTCCATATTGCACCAAAAAGAAACAGAATTTCTGCTAAAAAATGATCTAAAAATTCCAATTTTTAGTTTTTCAGAGGTTCCATAAGAAATGAAGAAGTTATTAATTATTTTAATTCCTAATTTTTTATCTCGCCTCATATTCAATATTGATTTATTAAAAGGTTAATATATGATTTTTCTTTTAAATTAAATTATAATTTTATGGCAGTTCCAAAGAAGAAAATATCTAAATCTAAGAGGGGAAATCGTAGAGCGGGCAATGGTGCAAAGAAATTATCTTTTCCAAATATCACTGTTGATTCTGTGACTGGTGAAGATAAAATTGCTCATCATGTTTCACCAAGCGGTTATTATAATGGTAAAAAAGTTGTAGAAGAGAAAGAAGTTGAGGCTAACGAAACTGAAGATAAGAAGGAAGTAGGTGCTAAGGAGTAATCTATAATTTTAACTCAATATTGTGGCTAGAAATAAAATAATTTCACTAGATGCTATGGGTGGAGATTCTGCACCCGAGTCAATAATTCAAGGTGCCAATATCCTTTCTTCTGCTAGATCTGATATTGAGTTCTTAATTTATGGTGATGAAGAAAAAATATCTCCAATATTAAATAATTGCAGTTCTCTTAAAAAAAAATCCCGTTTAATACATACTGATAGCTATATTTCGTCTGATGAAAAGCCCTCTGTTGCTCTTCGTAAAGGCGGAAAATCTAGTATGAGACTAGCCATTAATTCTGTTAAGTCAGGTGAAAGTGATGCTATAGTTTCTGCTGGAAATACTGGTGCTTTGATGGCTATTTCTAAAGTGATTTTAAGAGCGCTTCCTGATATTGATCGCCCAGCAATTGTTACTTCAATTCCAAATATTAAAGGTAAAAATACCATAATGCTTGATATGGGGGCGAATGTTGATTGTAGTTCGGAAATTCTCTATCAATTTGCAGTTATGGGTTATGTTTTTGCTAAAGTCGCTTATGGTATTAAAAAGCCAAAAATTGGTATTTTAAATGTAGGATCTGAAGATTTAAAAGGTAGTGATATGGTTCGCGACACAGCTACTCTAGTAAAAGAAAGTGATATTGCGGAATATTTTCATGGTTATGTTGAAGGTGATGATATTACTAAAGGTACTGTTGATGTTGTTGTGACAGATGGTTTTACCGGTAATATTTCTTTAAAATCTATTGAGGGGACGGCAAAATTAATATCTCATACTTTGAAAAAAGGTTTTAAATCTTCTATCATAGCCCAGCTTGGATATTTATTAGCAAAAAGATCTTTAAATAAAGTATTAAAAGAAATGGATCCCAATACCTATAATGGCGCAATGCTCATTGGTCTAAATGGTATTGTTGTTAAAAGTCATGGTAGTGCTGATGCTAATTCATTTGCTAATGCTATCAATGTTGCTATATCATTAATTGAAAATAATATTAATGATAAAATTGTTGAAGAAATTGAATCTTCATCTTATTTGCAAAAAGATTATATTGACGATATTAGTGGAGCATTATGAAAAATATTACCAGCAAAATTACATCTATCGGTTCATATTTACCAAAGAAAATCCTTACTAATTTTGATCTGGAAAAAATTATTGATACTTCTGATGATTGGATTCAGTCCAGAACTGGAATTAAGGAAAGACATGTTGTGGAAGATGAATTAACTTCTGATCTTGGTTATTTAGCGACAAAAAATGCTTTAGAAAAATCTGATCTTAATGACAAAGATATTGATGCTATTATTGTTGCCACTACTACTCCCGATCGCACTTTTCCTTCAACAGCTACAATAATACAAGAAAAATTGGGAATTAAAAATGCTTTTGCATTTGATGTGCAAGCTGTTTGTTCTGGTTTTGTTTATGCTTTGGATATTGCTAATAATTTTATTAAATCTGGCAGTTGCAAAAATATTTTGGTAATTGGCGCTGAAACTTTATCTAAAATTTTAGATTGGAAGGATAGAAATAGTTGCGTTTTATTTGGTGATGGAGCGGGAGCTGTTATTTTATCAAAAAGTGAAGATGAATCTGGCATTCTTTCTTCTATTTTATATTCTGATGGTAGTTTTGGTGATATTTTGCAAACGGATGGCGGTGTATCTTTAAATCAAAAAGCAGGGGCTATTACTATGGTTGGTAAGGAGGTTTTCAAAAATGCTGTTGAAAAAATGACTAGCTCAGTTCTAAAGAGTTTAGAATTGGCTAATCTTACTATAGATGATCTTGATCATGTGGTTTCACATCAGGCTAATATTAGAATTTTAAATTCTGTTGCTAAAAAGTTAGGATTAAAAGAAGATCAGGCAATAATTGCTGTTGATAAGCATGCTAATACATCTGCCGCTTCAATTCCTTTGGCTTTAGATTATTATTTACAAAATCACAAAATCAAAAAGGGCAGTATAGTGGTAATGAATGCTTTGGGAGCTGGATTGACTTGGGGTTCTATAGTTATAAGGTGGTAAAATTCTTCTAAGTTGTTGAATATTATATTTCTTAATTAGTTAAAATGAGTAAAAATAAATTAGTTTATAATTTCGGAGATGGAAAATCGGAAGGTGATGTTTCGATGAAAAATCTTCTTGGTGGTAAGGGTGCAAATTTGGCTGAGATGTCAAATCTTGCTTTACCCGTTCCTCCAGGATTTACAATTACTACTGAAGTTTGTGATATTTATTATAAAAATAATAGAAATTTTCCGGTAGAATTAGAGTTTCAAATTAGTGAATCTATTGCAAAGATTGAAAAAAAATTGCAAGCTAATTTTGGTGATAGTGAGAATCCCCTTTTATTTTCTGTCCGTTCTGGTGCCAGGGCTTCTATGCCTGGCATGATGGATACCGTTCTAAATCTTGGTCTTAATGATAAGACATTAATTGGTCTTACTAAAAAAAGTGATAATAAAAGATTTGCTTTAGATTCTTATCGTCGTTTTATTCAAATGTATTCTGATGTGGTATTAGGTGTAGATCATTATAATTTTGAAGAAATTATGGATGAAAAAAATCTGAATATGGTATATTTTTAGATACTGATTTAACAGAAAAACATTTAGAAGAAATTATTTCTTTATTTAAAGAAAAGGTTTTGCAGGAAACGGGCAAAGAATTTCCTCAAAATGTTAAAGAACAATTATGGGGCGCAATTGAAGCGGTTTTTGCTTCTTGGATGAATGATCGCGCTATTACCTATCGTGAACTTCATGATATCCCTGTCGAGTGGGGAACAGCTGTTAATATTCAATCAATGGTTTTTGGTAATATGGGTGAAGATTGTGCTACTGGTGTTGCTTTTACTCGTGATCCTTCAACTGGAGCAAAAGAATTTTACGGTGAATATTTAATTAATGCTCAAGGTGAAGATGTTGTTGCTGGTATTAGAACACCGCAAAATATTACTAAATTAGCAAGAATTAAATCTGGATCCGATTTACCTTCTATGGAGGAGTCAATGCCTCTTTGCTTATCAAGATCTAGTAAATATCTATCAAAAATTGGAGCTTCATTATCGTGACATGCAAGATATTGAATTTACCGTTCAAAATAATAAATTATGGATGCTTCAAACCAGATCAGGTAAAAGAAGTGTTACTCTTTGCTTTAAAAATTGCCGTTGATATGGTGCAAGAGGGTTTAATTAATCAAAAGGAGGCGGTTAAAAGAATCTCTCCAGAATCTTTAGATCAATTATTACATCCGAGAATTGACTCAAAGGCTAAGGTTAAAATTTTAACTAAAGCATTGCCAGCTTCGCCTGGTGCTGCTTCTGGTATTGTGGTATTTTCATCAAAAGATGCTGAAGAAAAATCAAAAGCTGGAAATGTTATTTTAGTTAGAGCTGAAACTAGCCCAGAGGATATTAAGGGTATGGCGGTTGCCAAGGCAATTTTAACTTCTAGAGGTGGCATGACATCTCACGCTGCTGTTGTTGCGCGTGGCATGGGAACCCCATGTGTTTGTGGCGCTTCTGAAGTTGAGATTAATTATGATGCTAAGGAAGTTATTATTTCTAATACGAAAATAAAGGAGGGAGAAATTATTACCATTAATGGCTCTACTGGTGATGTAATTTTAGGTACTGTCCCAACTATTGATCCTGAATTATCTGATGATTTTAGAACCATAATGTCTTGGGTTGATGATATTAGAAGATTAAAAATTAGAACTAATGCCGAAACCGCAAAAGATTGCAAAATTGCTAGGGAATTTGGTGCTGAAGGTATTGGATTATGTCGTACTGAACATATGTTTTTTAATGAGGATCGTATTGATGCTGTGCGTCAAATGATTTTATCTGAAACAAAGGATGGTAGGTTAGAATCTTTAGAAAAATTACTTCCAATGCAAAGAAAGGATTTTGAAGAAATCTTTGAAATCATGGAGGGTTTACCAGTAAATATTCGTCTTCTTGATCCACCTTTGCATGAATTTTTGCCTCATGAAGATAAGGATATTATCAAAATGGCTGAGATTCTTAATGTTTCTAAAGATTATATTAAATCTAGAATTATTAGATTGAGTGAAGAAAATCCAATGCTCGGTCACAGAGGCTGTAGGCTTGGTATTTCCCATCCAGAAATTTATAAGATGCAGGCTAGGGCGATTTTTGAAGCTGGTTTTAATATCAAAAAGAAAACAGGTAAGGAGCCGAAAATTGAAATCATGGTTCCTTTGGTTTGTATTCCAAAAGAATTAGAGATTTTAAGGAAAATCATTAATGATACTTACCAAGAGGTAAAAGCTAATTTTGCTGGTGATTTGAATTATATGGTTGGAACTATGATCGAACTTCCAAGAGCGGCAATTGTTGCTGATGAGATTGCTAAAGAAGCAGAGTTTTTTAGTTTTGGAACTAATGATTTAACTCAAACTACCCTTGGTATTTCTCGTGATGATGCTGGTAATTTCTTACCTGACTATAAAGCTCAAAATATTATTGAAAAAGATCCTTTTGCAGTTCTTGATCAAAAAGGTGTTGGTAAATTGATTGAAATAGCTGTAGAAGGTGGCAGAAAAACCAGAAAAAATATTAAATTAGGTATTTGTGGTGAACATGGTGGTGATCCAAAATCAGTTAATTTTTGTCATAAGGTTGGTTTAGATTATGTTTCTTGTTCTCCTTATCGCGTTCCTATTGCTAGAATCGCTGCTGCTCAAGCAAATTTAGATTAAAAACTTAGTTACCCTTAAGGAACCTCTGAAAAACTAAAAATTCCAATTTTTAGTTTTTCAGAGGTTTCTTAAAGTTCAGAATTTATTATATTTTTTTAAAGGTTGCTAAGGCCATATTTCTAGATGATTTGAGATCGATCATTTCTGGATAATAATTTGATCTATCTTGTGGTTGATGAATTTCTTTATTGGATAGATTCTTTAATTCTGGCAGCCATTTTTTAATATATTCTCCTTCTGGGTCAAATTTTTTACTTTGAGTAATTGGATTAAAAATTCTAAAATAAGGGGCGGCGTCAGCACCAGAACCAGCAACCCATTGCCAAGAGGCTGAGTTTGAAGCAAGATCGGCATCAGTTAAACAATCCCAAAACCATTCTTGACCAAGACGCCAATCAATCAAAAGATTTTTAGTTAAAAATGAAGCGACAATCATTCTAACGCGATTATGCATTCTGCCAGTTTGATATAATTCTCTCATTCCAGCATCAATTAATGGAAATCCCGTCTCTCCTTTTTGCCATTTTTTGAGATCTTCTTGGTTATTTTTCCAAGGAAAATTATTAAATTTTGCTTTAAAATTTTTTTCAGGAAGTTCTGGAAAATGATATAAAAGATGGTAAGAAAATTCACGCCAACCAATTTCACTTAAAAAGCATCTGGCATCATCTGATACTAGATAAGGTATAATTTTATAATAAAGATGTTTAGGTGAAATTAGACCAAAATGTAAAAAAGGTGAAAGAAAGCTAGTATTATTTTGGGCTGGAAAATCACGAGATTTTTTATAAATTTCTACTCGGTTTTTAACAAAATTATCAGCTATATCATGGGCTGATTCTTCACTGATTTTGTAGATTTTGTGCCAATCTTGGGCCCAATTTGGGTTTGTTGTTAATAGATCTAACTTTTCTAAAGATAAATCTTCTTCCCCCTCTAATTTTATTAAATTTAGCGCCTTAGGAATTGTGGTTGGAAATGATAAATCACCAATTTTAGTAAGACATTTTTTCCAGAAAGGTGTGAAGACTTTAAAAAATTCCCCAGCAAGATTTTTGATTTCAAATGGTTCAAAAAGCAATGAACTATTAAAGCTTTCAATTTCCAATCCAGAATTTTTGAAATATTTTTTAATTTTAATATCTCTTTGGATTTTTTTTGGTTCATAAATTCTATTCCAAAAGATAGAATTGATTTGATATTTTTTAACTAAATTTTCTAAAATATCTTGTTCATTACCAGATTTGATTATTAATTTTGCTTGATATTTTTGATAAATATCTTTTTTAAAAGCATCTAATGACTGATGTAAAAACCATTTGGAGGCTGAACCAAGAGATTTATCCTGAATATAGAGAAAGAGGATTTGATGATTATTTTTGGCAACATGATCTATTGCTAAATTATCGGATAATCTGAGATCATTTCTAAGCCAGATGATTGATTTATTCATAGGTTTTTTTTAGCGCCAATAGGTTGGGGTTGTTAATTTACAAATAAATCCTAAGATATATTAAAAATAATTCAAATTATAAAATGAGAAATCAGAAAATTGCCATAATTGGTGCAGGAATTGCCGGATTGACCATTGCTAATAAATTGGCGACAAAAAATGAAGTGATAATTTTTGATAAATCACGAGGAATTGGGGGTAGAATGGCGACAAGAAGGGTAGAAAATTATCATTTTGATCATGGAGCCCAATTTTTTACTGCTAAAAGTGATGAATTTAAGGAATTTTGTCAGACAGCCTATCAGCAAGGAATTATTGATATTTGGGATGCTAGATTTTGTGAAATAGTTGATAATAAAATCACTAGAAAATGGCAATTTAATAATGAAGAAAATCCGCATTATGTTGCTTTGCCACAAATGAATAATCTTTGTAAATTTATGGCAAAGAATTTAGATCTTAGATTGAAAGAGCAAATAAGTAAGATTGATTTTAGAAATCAAAAATGGGCTCTAAAAACTATTGAAGATAAGGTTTTTTCTGATTTTGATTATGTAATTTTAGCAATTCCATCACATCAGGCGCTTAATTTATTGCCAGAAAATTTTAAATATTTGCAGATTATTAAAGATGTTCAGATGTTGCCATGTTTTTCTTTAATGCTTGGTTTTAAAGAAGATTTGGATTTGGATTTTGATGCTGCCTTGGTTAAGGAATCAGTAATTAGCTGGATTTCGGTTAATAGTTCAAAAAAAAGCCGACCAGAAAATTTTTCAATGCTTATTAATTCTAGTAATGATTGGGCTAAGGAAAATTTGGAAGATGATCTAGAATTAATACAGCAAAAATTATTGAAGCAATTACAAAAAATCATTGATTTTGATCAAAATAAGATTGATTATGTCAATATTCATCGTTGGCGTTATGCTAATGCAAAATTGCGTGAGGCAGAAAAATCTTTATTTGATCAGAATTTAAATCTTGCTCTTTGTGGCGATTATTTTATTTCTGGTAGGGTAGAAAATGCCTTTCTCAGTGCTTTGGATTTACATAAAAAAATTTTAAAATGAAGACAGCAAATTTAAATAGGATGATTAAGATCCTAGAGAATATTTCTAATATTTTATTAAGAGATTTTGTTGAGATTGAAAATCTACAAAATAATTACAATGCGGCGGCAAAATTTGCTAATTCATCTTATCAGAAAATTGTCGATAAATTTCTTCAGGAATTTGGTGAAAATTCTGATATAGAATTATTGTCTGGTAAAAATCTTAATGATCATAAAAATTGTAAAGAATTTTATATTATTTCGCCAATTGAAGGGATGGTTAATTTTTCTCGTGCTCTTCCTAATTTTTCTTCTTTTATTTCTTATGGACAGATCAATGATGATGGTAGGAAACAAATTTTAGAATCTGCTATGATTTTGCCAATTGAAAATCAAATATTTACTTCTGCTAAAAATTCTGGGCTTTTTTATAATAATCGCAGAGTGAAAATTACCAATAATAATAATTTAATAACTGCTATTGAAAATATTAAATTTAGCAATTTATGCCAAGATCAAGAAATAAGAATTAGCGGTTCGGTTAGTAATGATATTGCAAAATTTGCTTTGGGCAAAATTGATCAAGTAATATTTTCTGATAAAAATCTAAAGAATGCTTTAAAATTATATATTTTAGAATCGGGGGGTAGAGTTGAAAAAATTAATGATTATTTTATCGCAAAAAGATAGTTAATGATAAATGGCATTAAAAGATTTACAAAATAATTTTATAAATTTTCTATATGATGAAAAAAAAGCTGATATTCTAAAATTTGTAAAAAAAGGTAAAATCAGAAAAGAGGAATTATTTCAAATTTATCGTAATAATCTTTTTAGAAATTTAGAAAATTCTCTTAAAATAACTTTCCCACTAATTTATCAATATTTAGGTCAGGAGCAATTTAGTAAATTAGCTGAAAAATATATTGTTCAAAACCCTTCAAAAAGTAATAATTTAGATAATTATGGGCAGAATTTTGCTCAGAATCAAAATGAATTTCTTCAGGATTTATCTCATTTTGAATATTCTTGTCATTTATCATATTTGGCAGCAGATGCCGAAGCTGTAAATCAGGAAGATTTGCAGAAAATTCCTACTGAAGAATTATTTGATTTAAAATTTCAGTTGCATCCATCATGTTTTTTAGGGCAATCTTATTATAATTTTTTTCTTAAAAAATCTGATCAAAAGAGAAAAAGAATTATAAATTATTTAATTTATCGTCAGGATAATAAGGTCAAAACAGAAAAAATATCCAAATCAGAATATATTTTCCTAGAAGAGATAAAAAATGGCTTGAGCTTATTTGAAATTTATAATAAATATGATATTAATATTGGAGAGTTATTGGCAAAATATGTTAATAAAAATGTGATAATAACTATTTTAAAGTAAATATTGAGTGAGTAGTAAAATTTATGATGTAATTATAATTGGTGGTGGTCATAGCGGTTCGGAAGCTGCGGCGGCCTCAGCCAGGATGGGAGCCAAAACTCTATTAATTACGATTAAGGAAGATAATCTTGGGCAAATGTCTTGCAATCCTGCGATTGGTGGGGTGGCTAAGGGCACAATTGTGCGTGAAATTGATGCGCTGGATGGCATAATGGGGCAAGCCATTGATATGTCTGCTATTCATGTAAAGATTTTAAATGCTAGTAAGGGTGCTGCGGTTCATTCGCCGAGAGCGCAGGCTGATAGGAAATTATATCAAAAAGCCATTAATAAGATTTTAAAAAATTACCAGAATCTTGATCTGCATTTTGATAAAATTTCCGATCTGATTATTAAAAATGATAGAATTGAAGGGGTAATTACTGAAAATGGCGGGGAATTTTTAGCTCAATCAGTTATTTTAACTGCTGGAACTTTTCTTGCTGGAAAAATTCATATTGGGCAAAAGGAAATTCCTGCTGGCAGAATTGGCGAGGAGCCGTCAAATGGTATTTCGGAAAGGTTAAAAAAATATAATTTTGCTTTAGGTCGTTTAAAAACTGGCACACCGCCAAGAATTTATAAGGATTCAATTGATTATTCAGAGCTAGAAATTCAAAAAGGTGATGAGATTCCCAAACCATTTTCATTTTTAAATAAAGAAATTTCTATACCGCAAATTGATTGTTTCATTACTTATAGCAATAAAAAAACTCATAAAATCATTAATGATAATTTACATTTGAGTTCAATTTCTTATGGTAATATTACCGGTTCTGCTCCGCGTTATTGTCCTTCAATTGAGGATAAGATTAAGCGTTTTTATGATAAGGAAAGGCATCAGATTTTTCTTGAACCAGAAGGTTTGGATTCTGATTTAATTTATCCAAATGGTATTTCAAATTCACTTCCTGAGGAAATTCAATTGCGATTTTTAAAAAGCATTAAGGGTTTAGAAAATGTAAAAGTGGCGCAATATGGCTATGCTATTGAATATGATTTTATTGATCCAAGAGAGTTAAAGCCAACATTGGAGACTAAAAAAATTAAAAATCTCTTTTTTGCTGGGCAAATTAATGGTACAACTGGCTATGAAGAAGCAGCAGGGCAGGGTCTGGTGGCTGGTGTTAATGCTGTTTTTAGGGCCAAAGGTTCTGATGAGGAATTTACCTTAAGTAGGACCAACAGCTATATTGGGGTGATGATTGATGATTTGATTCGTCTTGGTACTAGTGAGCCTTATAGAATGCTTACTTCTAGGGCGGAATATCGTCTTTTACTGCGTTCTGATAATGCTGATTTAAGATTAACAAAGATTGCTATTGATATTGGTTTGGTTTCTGATGAGAGAAAAAGAATTTTTTTAGAAAAAGAAAAATCTTTAATAGAAGATTTAGAGAGTTTAAAAAAAGTAACTATCACGCCAGCAAAATTAAAAGATTTTGGCATAGAAATTAAACAAGATGGAGTCAAGAGAAATGCTTTTGAGTTGCTGACAATTGGTAATATTGATTTTGATAAAATAATAGGGATTTGGCCAGAATTTGTAGAAATTTCTCAGGAAAATCAGGAACAAATTACAATTCAAGCACTTTATCATTCCTATATTGAAAGGCAGAAGAGGGATATTGAGATTTTTAAAAAGGATGAATTTCTAAAAATTCCAGAAGATTTGAATTATAAAGATATCCAAAGTCTTTCTAATGAGGTGGTAGAAAAATTAAATTTTGCTAGACCCAACAATATTTCACTTGCGAGCCGTATTCCTGGGATTACACCTGCTGCTATTATGGCAATAATAATATATCTTAGAAAGCAGGGATCTGCTAATTAAATATTGTTTTCTAAGCTAAGTTATTGTAAGTTTGGGTTTTAAATTTTTCTTGTAGAAGTTGTATAAAAACCAAATGGAAATTAATTTTTATCAGATTGACGATCTTTTGCATAAAATGCTGGCACCCTTATTGTTGAAAATTTATGAGCAGCAAAAAAAAGCTTTAATTTTATCTGAAGATGATGAAATGACGCAAAAGCTAGATTTGGGTTTGTGGAATTTTTCTAAAACAAAATTTTTACCACATATTACTGATCAAGATAATTTTGATCTTAAAACGCACCAATTTTACTTACTAAGCAAGAGGATAATCTTAATGAGGCTGATTTTTTAATTATGTTTGCTGAAAAATCAGAAGAATTTATGAAAAATTTTGATAGGATATTTTATTTTTTTGGTCCAAATGATTTATCTGATGCTAGGGTTTTTTGGAAATCATCTAAGGAAAAATCCCATGATCTGAATTTTTACAAAAGGGAGAAAGAGGGTTGGAAAAAACAAGATCTTTAATTTTTAAGTAGCTATTTTGGTTTAAAATAGGAGTAATTTTTTATAAATTTACATATTAATATGTTAACAAGGTTTAAAGATGGATGGTACTAGATATCAAGGTCAATTTAAAGATGGAAAGCTAAATGGTCAAGGTGTTATGACTTGGGATAGTAATAATGGTTTTGGATATAGGCAATATCAAGGTCAATTTAAAGATGGAGAGCCAAATGGACAAGGTACTTATATTTCAGAAGATAAGCAGAAATATGAAGGGGAATGGATAGGTGGGATGTTGTCAGATGCTAGTTTTTCTATTGGTCAAATAGTAAGTCAAGAAAAATTTGATGCTGAAGCGGGAGGATCAGGTTTGAAATGTGAGATTACTCCTAGCAAGAAGATTCCAGCCATAGAACCACCTCCATCTGATTCTTCGGGACCTCCCATCACCTAATGTTAGTAATCCGTCGTCTGCGATTGATGGAGAACCAGCTTCTCCTGCAAAATAGTATATCTTAATTTCATATTTAAAAATAATAATTGCTACAATTTGTTTTTCTGAAGTTGAATTATTGAAATATATCCTTAAAGTAATAGCGTAATGGAGCTGTCTTTTACTCCCATAGCTCAGGGGATAGAGCATTGGTTTCCTAAAGGAACTGTCCGAAATATTTTTCCTTTGATTTTTTGGGTAATTTTTAGACAAAATTTGATGATTTTTTGGTGCAATATACCCATATTGGGCTAAAAAATCGTTGAATTTAGGCAAAAATTAACAGAAAAGCAATGAAAAAAGTATTTCAACATAGATTTTGGACAGTCCCTAATCCATGTGCGCAGGTTCGAATCCTGCCGGGAGTAGTTTGATTTTCACCACAATTTCTTTGAAATTTTAACCCAAAATTTTACTTCCTAAGAGGAGTTTTTTTAAATATTAAAATGACTGATAAAAAATTAGATAAAATTCATCATATGGCAATAAAAGTTGATAATATTGCTGATGCTATTAAATATTACACAGAAAATTTTCAGATAGAGATTCTTTATCAGGATGAAACATGGGGATTTTTACAATTTGGTAATATTAAATTAGCTCTGGTTCTACCAGGAAAACACCCGCCACATCTGGCCTTTTTAAAAGATGATGCAGAAAAATATGGAGAATTAAAATTACATCGCGATGGCACTTCTTCAATTTATCTTCAAGATCCTTTTGGCAATTATCTTGAATATCTCAAAGATCCAAATGAATCCGAATTTGACCAATAATGATAGAAGCTTTTTTTAAGAGTAGAAAATGGGCTCTTTGGGCTTATGGTGGTGGTTTTTTATTGATTTTATCTCTTTGGATACAAGTTCAAATGACCGTTGCTATTAATAGCTGGTATAAGGATTTTTATGATTTATTGCAAAATGCTAAGGATTATTATTCCAACCCTGCCGAGGGCATTTCAAAATTATATTATTATTTGATATCTTTTAGCTATATCTCAACTGGCTTTAAATCTAGCCCGAGTTTTATCATAATTGCTATGCCTTATGTTGCCTTAGCAGTTTTTACCGGCTGGTTTACTAGAATTTATGCCCTGCGTTGGAGAGAGGCTATTACTTTTAATTATATTCCAAAATGGAAAAATATTGAAAAGGATATTGAGGGCTCAAGTCAGAGAATTCAGGAAGATTGTGCTAGATGGGCCAAATTAATAGAATCTTTGGGTTTGCAGATAGTTAGAGCTATTATGACCTTAATTGCTTTTCTACCAATTTTATGGAATTTAAGTGATAAGGTAGAAATTCCTTTTTTAAAGGATTTTGATGGTAGTTTGGTTTGGTGCACTTTGTTTGTTTCAATTGGGGGTTTTATTATTTCTTGGTTTGTTGGCTGGAAATTACCTGGTCTTGAATATAATAATCAAAAGGTGGAGGCAGCTTTTAGAAAAGATTTAGTTTTGGCAGAAGATGATAAGGTTAATTATGCTAGGGAGGATACTCTTTGGGAATTGTTTTTGGGGATTAGGCTAAATTATCACAGGCTTTACATGCATTATGGCTATTTTGATTGTTGGATTGCCGCCTATGATCAATTTATGGTGATTGTTCCTTATTTAATTATGGCTCCTGGCTTATTTACTGGCGCTATCCAGCTTGGTATTATGGTGCAGGTTAGCAATGCTTTTACCAGGGTGCATGGTGGTTTTGCCTTATTTTTACATAATTGGACTACAATTACTGAAATTAGAAGTATTTGGAAGAGATTACATGAGTTTGAAAAAGCTTTAAATCTAAAATAAAAATCTCTTTGTCAATAAGGTTTCTTAATAGAGTAAAACCTTGTCAAATAAGGCTTAAATTAACAAAATGAGAATCTATTTTGGTTAAAAAGTTGCTGTTAAAAAAAATGTGCTCCTAGGAGCGCAAAATTTTTGTAAAAAAATATTATGACTAAAAATACAAATCAAAAAAATCCTATTATTTCATTTTTAGAGATCTTACCTTCTTTAATTTTTATTACTGTTAATTTTCTATCTCAGGATAATCAGCCACTTTTGGTAGCAACTCATGCTTTAGTGATTTCAACTATTTTGGTTATTTTAACTATTTATCTTATTAGTAAAAAAATCTCTAAAATGGCTTTAATATCCGGTATTGTTTTAACCATTTTTGGTAGTTTAACGGTTTTTTCGGGAGATGAAACATTCATTAAAATCAAACCAACAATTGCTAATATTATTTTTGCTTTAATTTTAATTACTGGAAATATCTTCAATAAACCACTATTAGCTAAATTATTTGGTAATAACCTTAAAATGACCAATATTCATTACAGAATATTGACTAATCGATTTATTCTGTTTTTCCTATTTTTAGCTCTTTTAAATGAATTTATCTGGCGTAATTTTTCTACTGATTTTTGGGTAGCTTTTAAGGTGTTTGGTATGTTTTCTATTTCCCTAATTTTCATGCTCCTACAAGCACCCTTTATCATGAAAAACCAGATAGAAGATAAGAATGATAAGTAATAATTTGCTTGTTAAAATTCTCCTACCTTTGCCATTTAATGACGGCTTTATTTATTTTGTTAAAAAAAATCAAAATCCTAAAATTGGTGATATTTTTCAAATTCCCTTTGGTAAAAGAAAGATTTTTGGCGTAATAACTGAAATTTTAGACAAAATTCCTGAAAATATTGCCGAATCAAAAATAAAATTCGCCGAATCTAAATATCCAAATTTTTCTTTAGATCGAAAATTAATAGATTTTATTTTTTGGGTAGCAAATTACAATCTTGCGCCAGCTGGTTTAGTTTTAAAATTATCAATTGCAGTTTTTCTTAAAAATCTGGCTAAAAAATCCACAGAAATTATCTTTAAAATTAATGAAAATTACGATTTTAGCCAAAAAATTACTGAAAAAAGGCAAAAGATTTTAGATTTTATTAATGATTCATCAAAAACTTTAGCAGATATTAAGAAAAATGAGGATTTTACTATTTCCCTGATTAATCAAATGGTTAAGGATGATATTTTGATTAAGGAAAAGAAAGAGGTTGATCGTAAAATTATTAAAATTACTGAAAATATTGATAAAAACTCTTTTAAATTAAAAAATCTATCGCAAAAACAACAGGAAATTTCTGATCAATTACCTTTGGAGAATTTTCAGGTGTCATTTTTAGATGGGGTTACTGGTTCTGGAAAAACCGAAATTTATTTTCATCTAATTGCCAAAATTTTAGAACAAAAATCTGGGCAAATTTTATTTTTACTACCAGAAATTGTCCTAACTACACAATTAATTAGAAATTTTAAGGATAGATTTGGTTTTGAACCAGAAATTTGGCATTCAAAAATTGGCAATTCCAAGAAAGAGAGGATTTTTCACTCAATAATTTCTGAGAATATTAGGATTTTAATTGGCACTAGATCGGCGCTTTTTCTGCCTTTTAAAAATCTGAAGACAATTATTATTGATGAGGAACATGATGAATCCTTCAAACAAGAAGATCAAATATCTTATCATGGTCGAGATATGGCCATTGTAAGGGCAAAAATGGAAAATATTCCTATTTTATTAGGCTCCGCCACACCTTCTTTAGAAACTTATCAAAACTCTATTTCTGGTAAATATGGTCATTTTATTTTAACAGAAAAATTCTCTCGAAATGATGCTGTAAAAATTGAAATTCTTGATTTAAAGCAAGAAAAATTAGAGAAAAATCATTTTTTGAGTCAGAAATTATTAGATCAAATCGCCTTAAATTTGCTTGATCAAAAGCAATCCTTGTTATTTCTTAATAAAAGGGGCTATGCCAATGTAACAATTTGTAAAAAATGTGGTGATATTATTAATTGTCCCAATTGCTCAATTAATATTACTTATCATCAAAAAATTAATAAATTAATTTGCCATCATTGCGGTCATAGAGATTTTATTCCTAAAAAATGTCAAAAATGTGGTGAGAAAGATTCATTTTTACTTTCTGGTATTGGTATTGAGAAAATAAAGGAGGAAATTCAAGAAAAATTCCCGAAGGCTAGAATTGCCCTAATGACTAGTGATGAAATTAAGGATCTGGATATTGCTAATAAAATTATTGATAAAATTTTAAATGACCAGATTGATATTATCATTGGTACACAGATGATTGCCAAAGGTTATCATTTTCCAAAATTATCTTTGGTTGGAATTATTGATGGTGATGCTAGTTTTTACAATAATTCTCTTCGAACTTCTGAAAAATCCTATCAACTTTTAACGCAAATTATTGGTAGAGCAGGGCGAGAGAAATATCAGGGGCAGGTTTTAATTCAAAGTTTTAATCCAAAAAATCCAATTTTTGAATATATTATTAAACAGGATCGTAATAGGTTTTTAGAACAAGAAATTGCTCAGAGAAAATTATTAAATTTACCACCTTTTGGCAAAATGGCTGAAATTATTGTTAATGATTTTGATCAAAAAATTGCTATTGAGACTCTAAGGAATATTTTAAAGAATAGTATTTTTGATAAGAATATTCAAATTCTAGGGCCAGCACCGATGCCCGTAACTAAAATTAAGAATCGTTTTTATTATCGCTTGATAATTAATTCTAGCAGAAATTTCAATTTACAAAATTATATCAGAAAAATTACTAATAATTTAAAATTAAAAAATTCTACTAGGATGAAGATAGTAATTGATTGATAGCGCTTCCTATCTTTAAAGAGGTTTTTGCTAAGTAATAAATAGAAAATATCCTAATTATCCCTTGAAGTCATTAATCTAGAATTAAAATTATAGCTGACCTCAGCTATAAATGAATGAGATATAAATCCGCTGGCAATAATAGAATTATATTTTAAATTAAATATTGGGTTAACATGAAAATGATTATTTGCCTTAGAATATTCAGCATTAATGGCTAGATTAAGATAATCTGAAGGTAATTCAGAAGATTTCATGGTAAAATATTGATTTTTTCCTTTAAAACTCATCTTACGCTCCTCTTTCGCTTATCGCCCATATATTTACGCCAAGAAATATCTAATATGGGAGAGAGTAAGCTTTTTTTACCAGTATAAAATTTACCGCCAATATCAAAACCTGCCGAAAAAATTAAACTGTCAAATTCTTCTTCTTTTACTTCAAATGCTAGATTTTCCAACCCTTTTTCTTCATAAGAATCTCTGCTATCAGAAAAATATTCTAAAGCTATTTTGGGCGAAAAAAGTGAACTTTTGATAAGAGGAATATGATAACCAATTTCAGATCTAGCATTCATTGAATTACCAGAAATTTCAGCTTTAATAATTTCCTTTAAATTTGGTAATTTAACTTTTCTTTCATTCCTATATTCATTAGAAATATAATTAAAAACATTAATATTGTAAAAACCACGACTGAGTCTTGATCCAAATTTATTATATATAGAAGCCCCAGATGAACTAATTATAGAGGTAAAATCACCTTTATTATCATTTGCAATTTCTGAACCTAAATAAAAGCCGGTAAAGCCAATGACATTACCACCATTAACATAATCATAACCTGCTAAAAAACCTGTACCACCAGAGGTAAAACCATCATAACCTTTCTTTCTATTCTTTGATTGAGTTATGTTAGAAAGAAAAACATCGCCCCAAAAGGCTTGTCTATTTCTTTTGGGGAATAATGTAATATTTCTAACCCTTTGAGATATAATATTATTTACATCATTATTGATGGCTATATTATATTTTAATAAAGCGGCATTATTAGGGAGTCTAATAGATTCCATAGCTTCTTTCAGTTCACTTTGACTACTAATTGACATGATATCTGCTGCAATATCTGAAGTTTCGAGAGCTTTATTTAATATTCTATTATTACTTTTCCCCAACTCCCCTTCACTAAAAATACTGGAATCTTTTACGATAATTGTCTCAATATTGCCGCCATTTAAAATCAGGGAGTGATTAAAAAGATAAGAATTATCTGAAACTGATAGATTACTTAAATTTGGTGCAGTTCCAGTGCTATTTATAAGATTGTAAGTTCCTCCATCATAGTTAAAATTTAAGGTAGAATCAGTAAAACCATTATAATCAAAAAATACTGTACTATTACTTAATGTTAGATTGCCAGAATTTAACTCAATTTGACCAAAAGGATTGGAAGAGCTATTAGCTGAAGATAATTTAAAATTAGTATTTTTGTTAGTTAAATCCATACCGCCACTATTAATATCCAAAATGCTATTACTCATCATAGTTAAATTATTACCGCTATAAGTAAGATTTGTAACATAGGAATTATTATTTAAAGTAACACTAGCTAAATTAGAAATATTGAGATTATTAATTCTAGAAGAAGATTCTCCTATATTAACATCAATAGTTTGGGCAGTAGAGCCTGACAATTTTACAGTTCCAACATCATTTACATTAGCTTTAATAATACCAGAGCCAGAAGATCTAGTAACATTGCCTTCAATATCAATTATTTTACCAGATACAATATTAAAATTACCGTTAGAATTTAAAATTACATCAGTGACATAAACATTATCATTTAAAGTAATATCATTGACATTTGAGTTAGTAATAGAAGCAAGCCTATTACTGCTAAGAGCACTGCCCCCAATATTACATCCGACACTGATTGCGCTGATGAACCATTAAAATTAACCCTACCTTCATTACCTATAATAGTTTCCGAATTACCATCATTTATACCCGTAATATTACCAGAAATATTAATAGATTTTTGCAAAGTTAAGACTTTACTGGATGAAATATTTAAATTATTAATGCTCATAGTACCAGAACCAGAAAATATTACATCTTCGGCAATATTTGCAGTTGAAATATCCATTATAGAACTATTGCTAATAATAGAATTATTAGAAGTAGCACTTATATTAAAATTATTAATGTAACTATCTTGAGCAAAAGTAATTTGATTATTAGTATTATTAATATCGACCTGATTAAATCTAGAACTGGTCGAAGTACCAATTTTAGCATTAATATCTTGATTGGCAGAGCCGGAAATTAATAAAGTACCATCATTAGTGGAATTAGTAATAAAAGCATCAATAGAGCCACTATTTGATATATCTCCAGAAAGATTTATAGTTTTGCTCGTTCCACCCAAATTTAAAGTGGTAGCAAAATTATTGCTAAAATTAATATTAGTGATAGTTGTATCATTATTAAAATTAATGGTGGTTGCTCCAATATTTGAACCTGTAATATCAATATTACCAATTCTAGAAGCGGCCCCAATAGTAGAGGCAATATTTTGAGTAGAGGAGCCATTAAAGCTAAGATTAGTATTAGAACCATTTATATCGCCAGTTCCATTTATATCGCCAGAAATATTAACTGTATTTGCAATGGATAAATTATTAGCTCCAAGCGAAATATCATTAAAATTTAAAATTGCTGTACCTGCTATTGCTGAATCAGTATTAATAGTTAATTGATTAGCATATAAATTAGAAGCATCAATAGTAAAATCAGAAGTGTTAGCCCTAATTTCAGAAAGTTTTTGATCCTGATCAGCTATATTATTTTGAACAGCTAAAACCCTGCTAGCAGTAGTAAAATCAATAATTCCATTATTACTAGCATTAGCTTCTATGGATAAAATGGTATTAGTGGCATTATCAGCATCAATAGTTAAAACACCATTATCACCACTATTAAAGATAATAGTATCAATATCAGGATCACCACCAACGGCAGAGATATATTGAGTCATTGTTTTACCACCAGCATCAACAGTAAAATTAGCCGCAAATGTATTTTTTGCACAGAGAATTATGCTAGCTAAAATAAATTTTCTTAAAAAATTCATATTATTTATAAATAAGAAAAAATTAAATTAGCAAAGTCAGTTAGGTAATTTATTAAAAATTATTCGACAGTTACGGATTTTGCTAAATTTCTCGGCTGATCGACATCATTTCCTTTAAATAATGCAACATAATAGGCAATCAGCTGAACCGGTATCACATAAAGTAGTGATTCGGCTATTATATCACAATTTTGAGCGACATGCAAGGAATTTGAAATAATATTTTTAATATTATTTACTCCACCCTTACTGGAGATAAGAATAACCTTACCATTTCTAGCGGAAATCTCGGCAATATTTGATGAAATTTTATCAAATAATTCATTTTCTGGAGCAATGGCAATAACATAAGTTTCTTTGTCAATTAGAGCGATTGTACCATGTTTTAATTCTCCTGCAGCAATGGCCGAAGAGTTGATATAAGAAAGTTCCTTTAATTTTAAAGCAGCCTCCATTGATGTGGCATAAGAAATACCGCGGCCAATATATAAAATATTTTCAGCATCTTTAATTTGGTGGGCAATTTTTTTAACATTTTCAACATATTCTTTTGATAAAATCTGCTGCATTAAATTTGGCATAAGATTTAATGAAGCAATTAATTCATCAATTTTTTCCGCTTTTAAAAAGCCTCTTTTTTGTCCTAAATTAAGGGCAAATAATATTAAAATAGCAACTTGTGCTGTAAAGGCCTTAGTTGAGGCAACGCCAATTTCAACGCCAGCCATGGTTAAAATTACATCATCAGCCAAATGGGCCATAGTACTTTTTGGAGCATTAACAATTGCTAAAGATTTTTTATTAAGATATTTAACATATTTCATAGCAAAGAATAGTATCAGCCGTTTCACCTGATTGTGAAATAAAAATAGTTAATGAATTTTTACTTTGTGGTGGATTGCGATAACGAAATTCTGATGCAATATCAACTTCAACATTAATTCTTGCTAAAGATTCAATTAAATATTTACCAATCATACCAGCATAATAGGAAGTACCACAGGCTACAATGGTAATTTTTTCAATTTTTTTTAGATCAAAAGAAAATTTTGGAAGGGAAATTTGATGATTTTTTTTATCTAAATATTTAGCTAAAGTTTTTTGAATAGTTTCTGGTCAGCTGATAAATTTCTTTAAGCATAAAATGTTCAAAACCATTTTTGCTAATTTTTTCACTATTTTTATCAATTTTTTCAATTTCTCTGGTAATTTTATTTTGATTAATATCAAAAATGTCAATTTTATCTTTGGTTAAAAAGGCAATATCACCATCTTCTAAATAGCAAATATTTTGTACATAATCATTAATAGCAAAATAATCTGAGGCAATATAATTCTCATTTTTACCAAAACCAACAAGTAAAGGTGAACCTTTTTTAGCTGCAATTAAAAGATTATCCTCATCATGAAAAATAATTCCCAAAGCAAAACTACCTTCAATCATCGATAAAACTTTCAAAATAATAGTCTTTTTATCAAAATTTTGTTCTAAAAATGAAGCAATAAGATTAGTAACAATTTCTGTATCAGTCTGACTTTTAAAAGTAAAACCTTCCTTGATTAATTTATCTTTAATTTCTTGATAATTTTCGATAATACCATTATGAACTACACTAACTTTGTTAGTAAAATGTGGATGAGCATTTTCACGATTGGCAACACCATGAGTGGCCCATCTAGTATGGCCAATAGCAATATTGCCCTTAAAATTTTTATCTTTAGAAATGGAATTTTCTAAATTAATGATTTTACCTTCTTCCTTATGAGTTTTGATTATATTATTACTCATGATCGAAATTCCAGAAGAATCATAACCACGATATTCCATTCTTTTTAGACCTTCTAGAACTTTATCTTCCGAATTTTTATTTGATATTACGCCAATAATTCCACACATAATTTATATTTATTTTTTGCACAAAACTTCCACTAAAGTAACCAAAGATTACTTATGATATAAAAGGGTAGGGGTTGTTAAAACCTATATATAGTCAACTTAGCCTACTATAGGAACTTCTGAAAAACTAAAATATGTATTTAGCAAAATTGATCTTTTTTGATCCTTTTTAGCATAAATTTAGTTTTTTATGGCACAATATGTTCATATTGCACCAAAAAGAAACAGAATTTCTGCTAAAAAATGATCTAAAAATTCCAATTTTTAGTTTTTCAGAGGTTCCTATAACAAATATTTTGAAGAAAAATCAAAATAATTCAACACCTTTTGTGAACGAAATAAATTAAAATCAGAAAGAGAAAGATCCTTAATCATATCATCAAAAGTAATTTCATTACCCTCTAAATCTAAAAATTTATAATCTAAGAATTTTAAAATTCCAAAAGCAGCAGCTACATCCCAAATTTTCATTCCTCCTCTTCTAGGGTAAAAATCAGCAACTCCTTCGGCAATTAAACAAAATTTATAGGAGCTAGTCATATAAATATTATCCTTAATTTTAATATCTTGAAATTCTTTAGCTAAAATTTCCCTTTCACTTTTACCGAGAGAGGAGGTTTGAATAATACCTTCATCTAAATCATTATTTTCTTTGGTTAAAATCTTAACTTTCTGCTGAGTATTGTAATTAGTAATTTTATAAGAATTTTGATAATCACTATAATATAAAATATCTAAAATTGGCACATAGATAAATCCTAAAATAAATTTTTTATCTTTAATATAAGCAATATTAATGGTAAATTGAGATTTTTTTCTAATAAAAGCTTTAGTTCCGTCAATTGGATCAATCAAAAAAGTTCTTTTTTATCTCTTAATTTTAGATTTTCTTCATCTGGATGTTCTTCAGAAATAATAGCAATATTTGGATATAATTTTGTCAAAGAAGAGACGATATATTCATTAGCGGCAAAATCAGCTTCAGTCACTGGCGAATCATCATCTTTGGTTTTAACATGATAATCCTCATTGTAATATTTCATAACAATTTTTCCAGCTTCTACTGCAATTTCTTTGAGTTTTTCTATATCCAATTTCATAACATAATTTTATGATATAGATATTTAAAAAGCGAATTGTAATATCTATTAATCCGGTTACAAACTAATGGAACCTCTGAAAAACTAAAATATGTATTTAGCAAAATTGATCTTTTTGACCCTTTTTAGCATAAATTTAGTTTTTTATGGCACAATATGTTCATATTGCACCAAAAAGAAACAGAATTTCTGCTAAAAAATGATCTAAAAATTCCAATTTTTAGTTTTTCAGAGGTTCCTAATCATTATGTTTATTTATTTATTACTTTATGGAGTCAGAAAAATTTATTCATCTTTGTAATCATACCATATTTTCCCTTTGTAAGGGTGCAATTAGAATTGATGATTTAGTAAAAAAAGCTAAATTGGAGAATATGCCGGCAGTGGCAATTACTGACATTTCCAATCTTTTTGGTGCTTTAGAATTTTCAATTGCTTGTAAAAAGAATAATATCCAACCAATCATTGCCTGTGATCTCTTAATTGATACGGAAGATAGCGCCAGATCTAATCTTTCTGATATTGAATTGGAAGAAACTTTTAAAAGAATCATTTTAATTGCCAAAAATGATCTTGGCTATTTAAATCTTCTGGATTTAGTTAGTGAAATCTATCTTTCTCGTCTAGGCAATCTTACTCCTCATATTAAATTATCCAAATTATCAGAAAAATCAGAAGGTTTAATTGCCATTTGTGGTGGCGAAAAAGGTATTTTAGGTAAAAATATTTTAGAAAATAATTTAAATGGAGCAGAAAAATTAGCAGAAAAATTCCAAAAAATATTTGCTGGAGATTTTTATATTCAAATTTCTCGTCATGTTTTAGAAAATGAGAAGAAAATTGAGCAAAATCTAATTGATATTGCCTATAAATTTAATATTCCTTTAGTTGCTATTAATGATAATTATTTTTTAGAACCTTCAATGCATCAGGCACAAGATGTTTTAAATTGCATTGGTCAAAAAAGATATCTTATCGAAGAAGATCGTGATAAATTAACAGTAAATCATCATTTTAAAACCAACCAGCAAATGTTAGAACTTTTTGCTGATATGCCAGAAGCAATAGAAAATACCGTCAATATTGCCAAAAAATGCCATATTATGGCTTTTGAAAGAGAACCTACCTTACCTAACTTTCCAACCAAGGAGGGTTTAAGCGAGGCTGAAGAATTGGAAGAAAAATCAAGAGAGGGTCTAAAGGAAAGATTAAAATTTAAATTTCAGATGGAAGAAATTCCAGATCAAGAAAAAATTACTAAAGAATATACAGAAAGATTAGAATATGAGTTAGGGATTATTAAAAGAATGAATTTTAGTGGTTATTTCTTAATCGTCTCTGATTTTATTACTTGGAGTAAGGAAAATGATATTCCAGTTGGTCCTGGTCGTGGTTCTGGTGCTGGCTCAATCATTGCTTGGGTTTTGCAAATTACCGATCTTGATCCAATCAGATTTGGCCTACTTTTTGAAAGATTTTTAAATCCTGAAAGAGTTTCTATGCCGGATTTTGATATTGATTTTTGCCAAGCTAGAAGAGATGAGGTGATTGATTATGTGCAAAAAAAATATGGCAAGGATATGGTGGCACAAATCATTACTTTTGGAAAATTACAGGCTAAAGTCGCCATTAAAGATGTAGGACGAGTCCTACAAATGCCTTATAATCAAGTTGATAGAATCTGTAAATTAATTCCCTTTAATGCTATTGAAGCTGTTACCCTAGCCAAAGCCATTGAAATGGACAAGGATCTGCAAAATGCTATTGAAGAGGATGAAGAGATTAAAAAATTAACTGATATCGCACTAATGCTTGAGGGGGTTAATCGCCATGCTTCAACTCATGCGGCCGGAATTGTTATTGGCGATAAAAAACTCAAAGAGATTGGCTGTCTTTATAGTGATGATATTAATTCTATGCCAGCCATTGGCTATTCCATGAAATATGCTGAAAAAGCTGGTTTGGTAAAATTTGACTTTTTAGGTCTAAAAACCCTAACCGTCATTGATAATACGGTAAAATTAATTAATAAATCCCGTGATACTAATCTTGATATTAATAAAATCCGCCTTGATGATAAGGATACATTTGATATGCTTTCAGATGGCGATTCCATAGGGGTTTTTCAGATTGAATCTTCTGGTATGAGATCTGTTTTAAAACAAATGAAACCCGATAAGATTGAAGATATCATTGCCCTTATTTCCCTTTATCGACCTGGTCCAATGGATAATATTCCAACCTATATTCGAAGAAAGGCTGGCTTAGAAAAAATTGAATATCCACATCCACTTTTAGCGCAAGTTTTAGAAGAAACTTATGGTGTAATTGTTTATCAAGAGCAAGTAATGGAAATTGCTAAAATTCTTGGTGGTTATAGCCTTGGAGCTGCAGATTTATTAAGAAGAGCTATGGGTAAAAAAGATAAGGATGAAATGGATAAGCAAAGAAAGATCTTTATTGAAGGTGTTGCTAAAAATAATATTGATGCTAAAAAATCAGAAGAAATTTTTGAATTAGTAAATAAATTTGCTGGCTATGGTTTTAATAAATCCCACGCCGCTTACGCCATGATTTCCTACCAAACAGCTTATCTTAAAGCTAATTATCCTGTAGAATTTATCATAGCTTCTATTAATCTTGAAATTGATAATAGTGAAAAAATCAATAATTTCCTACAAATGGCCAAAGATCATAATATTAAAATCCTTCCTGCTGATATTAATGAAAGTCAGGCACTTTTTGATATAGAGGTAATTAAGTAATACCAAAAGTTGGGAAATGGTATAACCAATTCCCGCTTTTTACTCAATTGCAACAATATTATCTTTTCTGTAAAATATAGCGCTAATTGTTACTGAATTTTTTAATGGAGCAATTCCAGAAAATTCTAATAATTTAAAATCATTATTTAAAAAGAAATCAACTGATTTTTGATAACCCTTTTCTAAATTATCAAAAATTATCACCCCCTCATCTTTGAGATAATCTAAAACCAATTTACTACAAGCATTTCTCCTTTTACCATCGATCACTATAATATCATATTTTTTCTTAAATTTAGTAATTTCTAAAGGATAAAGATCAAGATCTTCTTGTAAAATAAGAGTAGAATTTTTTGGAGCAATATTTTTAAGATAATTATGCCAAATTGGATCATTGTCAATTGAGATAATATTTTGACAATATCTAGCAAATTTGATAGTTGAATGACCAGAGCCATATTCAAAAATCTCAAGATTTTTGAAAAGTTTTTTTTTCTAAAAAAGAGATAAAGGGATAATTAAACCAAAATTCAGGATGGCCATTCTTATCAACTGGTTTTTCTTCTTCCCAAGATTTATACCAACCCAGATT
>JAYQKE010000002.1:0-141477 GCA_038142525.1 Rickettsiales bacterium | reverse complement strand
CGGAATATCATTAACAAAAAGATTATTGAGCCATTTTCTTTAAGAATCCTTGTTAAATTTTTGCATCATCACATTCAAAAGATCATTTTCTTCTAAAAATTCCCTACAATTTTGATTATTGCTAATATCAAAATTAGCATTTTGATTTTATCAATTAAAACAATATTTTGAATGAAAAGAGATTCTAACAATTTGGGGTGATTTAATTAATATTATACCAAAATTTATCTTAAAAAGAGGATATTCAACAACTAAATATAATTGATAGTATGAAAAATATCAATATATAGATTTATTTCAGATATCATGAGGATTAATGAATAACTTCAATAAATTTTTTGATATTTTGATCTAAAACTGATTTATAACTCTTTATAAAATGATCAATATTTTTCTCAATCTGCTCTTGATATTTTTTATCTTTGAAAATTTTTAAAATATAAAAATAAAGTTCATCGTCATTCTTAACAATTTTACATATTTTCTCTTTTTGCAATTTTTGGTAAATTTCATTAAAATTAGCAACATATTGACCAGAAATAATAGGATTTTTATATTTTAAAGCTTCATAAGGATTATGACCACCAATATTTGGCAAAAATGAACCGCAAATAATTGATAAATCACTTAATTGATAAAATAAATCCATATAACCAATTTTATCTATGACAAAAAACTGATCATTTTTAGCAATTTTGTCATTATCACTTAAAAATTTTACTCCTGATGGTAATAATTTTTCTACCTCAACCCTACGATGCGGATGACGAATAGCAATAATAGTTAACAAATTGCCAATATCTTTTTTTAATTTATTATGTAAATCTATAATAATCCTCTCTTCTCCTGAATGAGTACTTGCCGCAAAAAGAATTTTTTGACCCTGAAATTGCTTTTGAAAATTTTGTAATAATTTTTGATCAATTGTGCTTGCTCTAGATCTTCTTTTAAATTACCAAAATAAAAAACCTCTTTTTTTGATAATTTTTTAAACTTCTTCCTATCACTCTCACTTTGAGCAATAATTAAATCAAATTTTGAAAATAATTTTTGAGAAAATTGATATTTTTGCCATTTTCTAAATGATTTATCAGAAATTCTAGCATTAATTAAAGATAATTTAGATCCAGATTTAGAGGCAAAATTTAATAAATTAAACCATATTTCAGATTCAAAAAAAATAACAATATTTGGCTGCCAATATTTTATAAATCTTCTGGCTGTAAAAAATTTATCAAGGGGAATGAATTGATGAATAATATTTTTTGGTAATTTTTCTGAAAGATTTTTAGCAGAAGTAATAGTGCCTGATGTAAATAAAATCTGATAATCAGGATATTTTGCCTGTAATTTAGTAATAAATCTTAAGGCAGAATTTGATTCACCGACCGAAGTCGCATGAATCCAGATTAATTTTTTTTTGGTTTTTTTCTTAGATGGTAAGCCATATCTTTCTAAGAAACGAGATTTATGCTCTTTACCTTTAATAAGACGAAATAGAAAAAAAATATCAATTATTGGGGATAAAATTACTGATAATAATTGATATAGAAGGATCATAAGATGACATTGACAGGAGATAACTCTCCAGCGAAATCAAAGATTTCAACCCCCTCAAGAGGGAGTTAAAAATTACTCAGAAGCAGTTTCAGCCTTGACCTTAGTATTTTCTTCTTTCTTTTGAGTTTCAGCTTCTTTTTCAGCCTTTGCCGCTTCTGATTTTCTTTTTCAATTTTTTCTAGAGCTTTAGCCTTAGCAAAGATAACCCTTATCTCTTGTGATAAATTTTGGCTTATATTTTTCAGCACCCGCAACACCTAAAGAAATTAATAAATTAGCAACCCTATCACTTGGAACTGCACCAACTTTTAACCAATATTCAGCTCTTTCTTTATCAATAACTAATCTTTTTTCATTATCAGTATCTAAAAGAGGGTCGAAATAACCGATTTTTTCTAAAAATTTACCGTCTCTTGGAGCCGTAATATTTGCAGCAACAATTTTATAAAAAGGCTTTCCTTTCCTACCATCCCTAGCTAATCTTAGTTTTACACTCATTAATATTTGTTAAATTTGATTGGACAAACTGTAAGTAAATAGTTTGTGACCGAGTCAATATAGTCCTATTTCAAGAACTGGCTATGATAAATTACAATAATTTTATTATCAAGAAAAAAGCTGTGACAATTGAATGGAAAATAAGTGACAAAGAGGTTTCTTTTGAAGAAGCGGTAAAATTCATGGAACAAAGAAATAGAGATATTATTGATGATAAAGCTTCAAATCTCATTTGGCTTACCTCCCACCCTGCCCTTTACACTGCTGGTATTAGTGCCAAAGATAGCGATCTTTTAAATCCAAAAATTCCCGTCTTTAAAACCAATCGTGGTGGAAAATATACCTATCATGGTCCAGGAATTAGAATCATTTATCTCATGCTTGATTTAAAAAAACTATTTGCTCCAGAAAGACCTGATATTTCTAAATTTGTTAATTTACTTGAAAACTGGGTTATTAATAGTCTAAACAGAATAGGAATTAAAGGAGAAATTAGAAAAGATCGTGTGGGAATTTGGGTTAAAACAGCAAATAGTGAAGAAAAAATTGCCATTGGTATTAAATTAAAAAAATGGGTTACTTATCACGGCATTGCTATAAATATCAATCCAGATCTAAAATATTTTAATGACATAGTTCCTTGTGGCATTAAGGAATTTGGAGTAACTTCTATAGAAAAATTAGGAATCAAAATCACACAAGAAGAATTTGATAAAATATTACAGGAAGAATTTAATAAAATTTTACCCAAATAAAAGCCAATACAAAAATACTCATAAATAATAATCCAGCAAAACTTAAAATCTTTAAATAAATATTAGGATGAAACTTTGCTGGAAGTAATTTGGAGGTCACCACCTTATAATTAAGAAAAGCGAAGAATGGGGCAAATAAAAAAGAAATTATAGTAACAATATCAGCAATTGTTTGAAAATTTTCTACCAAAAAATAAATTATAATAAAAGCAATAGAACAAAAAATAATTGTTAATTTTAATCTTTGCCTTTTCTCACACTGACCATCTTCATTTTTAAGAATTTGCAATGCAGCAGAAATACTACGAGGGTAAATATCAATAACAGTAATAGTAGTTGAAAGAATTGCCGCTAAGATTGCAGTTGCAATAATAATTTTAGACCAATCACCAATTGTTAAGGTATAAATTGATAAAAGCTGCCCAGCAAATGCAGAGCCACTTTCTGAAATTTCTATACCAGAATTATGAAGGACTAAAGCACCAAGAGTTACAAAAAAAATGGCCGTAATAATAATTAGGATATAACCAAAATTAAAATCGAATTTAGCCTGCTTAAAATTAATTTTATGCTCACCCCTATTTTTTGCCTGAAGCCATAAGGAATACCAAACACCAATTTCCATTGGACCTGGCATCCAACCCATTAAAGCAATAATAAAAGGAAAATTACTACTGCTCAATGCTGAAGAATTATAAATAATTTCACTTTTTGATGCGTCGTAATTAGTAATGGCAAAAATCGCCGCAAAAAAATGTCGAGAAAAATAATAATATCATAAAAATTTTCATGATATTATCAAGAAAATCATAATTTTTTAAGGTAATAATTGCCGTAAAAACTATCATAATTATTAAGGTGATAGTTTTTGTGTCGAGCTCAAGACCTAAAACGGCCTTAGAAATTGCTCCAGCAACATATGAAAGTAAAGCAATGGCACCAATTGCTGAAATAATATTAGTAACAACAAAGAATCTTAGAAAATTTTTATGTAATTTATTATAGGCTTGAAGCAAATTATCCCCCGTAGCACCAGTGTAACGAAAACCATATTCAATGAAAGGATATTTTAAAATATTAACTAAAACAACAATCCATAATAATTCAAAACCAAAATAACCACCAGCCCTTGTTGATTGAATAAGATGCGAAGCACCAATTGCGACTGATGCTTAGCTAAAATACCTGGCCCAAGATTATTTAAAAATCTAATAATTTGTTGCATAAAATAATTTGATTAAAAATTAAAAAAGTTCTGGAAAACTAAAAATTGATATCTAAGCCAATATCAACTGCATCAATGGAGCTGGTCAATTCTCCAACTGATATATAATCAATTTCCAAATCCAAAATCTTGTCAATCATATCTAACTTTATACCACCAGAAATTTCTATTTTCGCTTTACCATTAATAATCTCCTTAGCCCTTCTCATTTGCTGAATAGTCATATTATCAAGCATGATAATATCAATATCATATTTTATAGCCTCTTTAACTTGATCCAAATTATCACATTCAATTTCAATTGGAATATTAAGATTTTTAGAACAAATATTATCAAGAGATTTTCCTATTCCGCCAGCAAAGCGATATATGATTATCTTTGATTAAAATAGCATCAAATAAAGAAAACCGGTGATTATAACCACCGCCCTTTCTAACTGCATATTTATGTAGATGTCTATATGCTGGAATAGTCTTTCTAGTATCAAGAATTTTGGTTTTATAATTTTTTATTTTTGCTATAAATTTATTGGTCTTAGTAGAAATAGCACTTAAATGTTTTAATAAATTTAAAATTATCCTCTCACTAGCAAAAATTAATTTAGCATTACCAGCTCCAGAAATTATTACTTCACCAGATTGGATTTTATCACCATCAGAAAAATTATATTGAAGATCAATATTATTATTTTTATATCTTGTAGAAATTTTTTTAAAAATCATTGGAATAAAAATTGAACCACAAAGAATCATATCTTCTCTGGTTGCAATAGAAAATTCTATATCCAAATCTTCAGCTATAATATTATCAGATGTAAGGTCAGATTTATTTGATAAATCTTCATCAATTGCTAAATCAATTATTTTTTCTGCCCAATAATTAATATCTTGCTCCATCTATCTTACATTTATTATAATCAAAACCTTCTTTTCCTAAATTTTTAATCTGCTCTTCAACAAAAATATTCATAAACTGCAGATCATCAATAATAGTAGAATCAGGTTTATTCTCAAGATTGTTATATTTGTCCCTCAAATCTTTCATAATTAAAAAGGACTGACAATGATCACCCATCCTTGAATAAATAATTGCCGGCATCTGTTTAGTAAAATATGGCGCGTCTGAATTCTTGGTTTTACTTAATTTATAAGCTAACCTTAGGGCCGTATCTTGATCTTTAACTATCATATTACTCAAAGTTACAGCTTGAAACATCCACCACCAATTTTTATCAATATCCTTTTCGGCATATTCTTCTAAAAATTTTATTATCCATAATATGCGATTATTATCAGGTACAGCACTATAAAAATAAGTAGCAATTGCTGGAGTAAATTTTGATCTATAATTTAATTCTGATAAAGTTTTTAACCAATTATATAGAAGTTTATAATCATACTCCCTAAGAGAAGTGTAATGACCAAAACGGTCACCAGAATTTTGTAATTTTATAGATAAATTACGAAAATAAAATTCTTTGTCACCAAATGATAGACCTTCAATAGATTTTTTACTTTGTAATTTTGGCAGAATATCTAATTTTGGTTTTAAATGCTCGGTATTGTACCAGAATATAATCTGCAATAAAAGAAATAAGAAAAAAAGATAAGAACTAAATCTATCTATAAATCTAGCCATATTAAAATTGTTTTCTGCTAAAGTCATGAAAACACATAAAAATCATTAATGGTACATAAATAATAGACTGAATTATTATGGTTAAAATATCACTATTACTAATATTGGATCCATAAATTAGCCATTCACTTTTAGCAAATAAATCTAATCTAGGAATAACAATAGAAATCAATTTTGTAATAAATTTTCCAAATGATTCTAAATCAACAATTTTATCAGAAATGGAAATAGTCATAACAAAAAATCCCATCATTCTTGATATAACATAAAAACCAAATGAAGCCAATACCGCAAAAACTGCACTCTTAAAAATAAAGGAGGCTAAAATGGCAAAGGATATAAATATTAAAGATTCTAATATAATAGATATAGACCATAAAAATAAACCTGAATAACTAACTTCGGATATAATGGAAATTAGAATAATTAACGGCAGTAAGGCAAAAATAGAAACGATAAAAAAACCAAGAATATAAGATAGGATATATTTATTTCTTGATATTGCTTTACTTAAAAAAAATTCTATTTCCCTATGATCAAAGGATTTTCTAATATTAAAACAAATAAAAATAATAATACCAATAGCAAATAATACCCTCCCCGAACCAGCGATATAAACAATGGAAAATTGATTATTTTCAGCAAAAGCACTATTACCAATTAAGATAGAAATACCAAATGCAACCAAAAGAGATATAACAATACCAATATAGAGCCAATCCCTAATTGCTGTCATTAAAATATATTTTAAAATGGAAAACATTCTTATTTATTAAAACTCTCTTACACTATTAGAAAAGGTGTCATGAATTTTTTTATCATGAGGATTTGTACCCTTACCAACTTCAATAATAGTTGCCTTCACAAAAATTACCGTCTCAATAATAGCGCTAGTATTAGAAGTAAATTTAAATAAATTACCTAAAATAGGTATATCACCTAAAAGAGGTATTTTGGACTCATTCTTAATTACATCCTCTTTCATTAAGCCGCCAATAACCAAAGTATCACCACTCTTTATCCTAGCAGTAGTTTCAATAGTTCTAGTATTTACTTGAGGAACAGTATTATTTAAAGATTTACCATCGGCACCAGTCGTTGGATCACTTGCGGTACCAGATATAACCGACAATTCTGGTAAAACATTCAAGGTAATTTCACGCTTATCTAA
This sequence comes from Rickettsiales bacterium, assembly GCA_038142525.1. GTDB lineage: Bacteria > Pseudomonadota > Alphaproteobacteria > Rickettsiales > UBA1997 > CAJQHK01. The sequence goes on along the minus strand of JAYQKE010000002.1, from coordinate 134,629 downwards.
ATCAATTGAAGGAGTAATTTTTAAAGATGTGCCAATTGGAACGTCATTTTTAGTAGCGCTAATTACAGTATTAACATTATTTCCACCCGTACCAGCACCAACAGAAGTATTAGTATTGGAAGTAACCGTAAAATAAACCAAGCTATCCTCAAATTTAACAGAGGCAGTCTGATTATTCAAAGCAATAACTCTAGGACTAGAAATACCCTTGGTAACGCCAAATTTTTCCAAAATAGCAATATTAAAATTACCATTAGCACCAAAAAAATCACCAGTAGTTGCCAAACTAATAATAGATTCCGCAGGAGTGCCACGCGGACCAGTTAAAGTGGCAGAACCAGACCTATTAGCCAAATCCCAATCAATACCTGCCTTAAAATCATCATTTAATTTTACCTCAACCACTTTTGCTTCTATTAAAACCTGAGCAAAAGAATATTTATTAACCATCTCAATATATTTTTTTGCCGCATCATGCTGAACTCTATTGGCTAAAATAGTAATAATTCCTGAAGGTTTATTATAAGTGATGGTAGCATCTATTTGTACTTCCTGAGGCTTGGATGTTGGATTATTATTAATTATCTCATTACCCTCTTCATCTAGCTCTGGTTCCTTATTATTAATAGAGCTAGGTGATTGAGGACTATTTTTTAGCGATGAGAAAATATTTTGCAAATTAGATTCTAATTCACCCCATAAAGCACTATCAGGTAAAAAACCAACTTGATAATATGCAATATAACTTCTATCAGATTCAAAAGACATGATATCATTTTTTATAGTATATCTTATCTTAGCCATTTTACAAATACGATCAATTACCTCACTTAAAGGTCTGTTTTTAGCATTGATAATTATTTCACCATATATATCAGGACTTATATCCATTTCCGTATCAGTAATACGACCTAACTCAAATAATATATCCTTGACAGGAACAGGATCTGCAACAGAAAACGATATCAATTGATCGCCATATCTAATCTCTGGCTCAGGAGGGGAAATGATCATTCTCGAAACCCTTGGTATCAAAGGAGCATCTTGATCTTCTGCAATATTAACCTTTTTCTTTTCAACCCTTTTTTTAATGATAGCATCTTTTACAACGTCTCTAGACAATCTAGAATCTGTAAATTCATAAGAGCAAGAATATAGAAATAAAGATGTTAAAATTGCTATAAAAAACTTATTAAAAGTAAAACCCATGTTAAATAATATATTTATGAATGATGGGGAAATAACTAACCAAAATAATGATTAGCAACAAAAGTTGCCTTAACTTTAAAGATAGCAATTGACATTATATCAAAACCCATCTTAAAAACTAATATATAAAATTAGATAACACTAATTTATCATTTTAAAATAGTTTTTAAATTGATAGTTTGTATAATATAGCAAAAATCCCTGCAGAAAATTTAAATGAATTATAAATTTAAATCAATATTAAAATTAATTGACAATATTTAGCAACTTCATTACCATCATCTCTATGGCTACCTTAAAATTAGGAATTGGTATTACTCATAAATCAATGTAATTTTGAATGAAATTTATTATCCTGGGATCGAGAATAGACAATCTTGCCAATGCTTATCTTTTAGCAAAATCTGGTCACCAAGTTACAGTTCTAGAAAGTGAAAATGATCAGAAAAATATACCAAATGACCAAATATTATTTAACGATAATCCTGTAGCATTTCTTGCAAAACAACAAAATAATCTTAAATCAAAAATATGTAATATATTATGTCAAAAAACAATTAATCCTAAAATTAATGATTTGATTTTAAAAAATAAGGAGGCTTTTGAAAATCTTCTAAATACCGAAAAAATTACCCTTAAAAATAAAAAAGATGGTTTAATTTATCTATATGATAACAATAAAAAATTACATAATCATATAAAGCAAATTGCCGAGATACCAGATTACCAGTTATTTTGCAATATTTTTACTGAATCACAACTGGAGTCTCTCGATTTGGATCTAAAATATAGAAGAAAAAAAATCATAGGCGCTATTCTATTAAAAAATGGTTTTACCTTTGATAAAAAATCCTTTATTAATGATTTAAAAGAAATATGTAAAAAAAAATATAAGGTAAAATTTGAGGAGAATCTAGAAATAACAAATATTTTTACAAATCATAAAAAAATCACCGGTATTAATACTAATAAAAAGTATTTGTTGCTGATCATTATATTATTAACATTAATCATAATAATCTTGATCTTTTAAAATCTATTAATTTAAAAATACAAACTCAAAATTGTTATAAAATCAAAATATTCAGCAATATTAAAAATATTAATAATAAGATTAAATATAATTTAATAGATTCATCAAAACAAACTATATATAGTAAAAATGGTAATTATTATCAAATAGAAAATTTTATAAATAAGAAAATTTACCAAAATATTAATTCAAATTTAGGGTGGAACTATTTTAATCAAATCAGTAAATCAAATTTATTGGACATAAAGGATTATAAAAATATTCAATATTACCTAGTAAAAGAACAATATTTCTTAAAACAATTGCCCCTAATATCAAAATCAACAAAATATAGTAATTTATTTTTAAATGGTGGTTATGGTTCTATCAGTTGCAATTTATCATTTGGAGCCGCTCATAGCATTTTGCAAAAAGAAACTTCTAAAAATTAAATGAGAAAAAGAATTATTTTTTGTTTAGGATCAAATTTAGGTGATAAACAGAAAAATCTTAATCTGGCTGAAATAAATCTTATACAAGAATTAAAATTAACAAATTTAAAAAAATCTAGTATTTTGCAAAATAAAGCCATGATGTTGCCAGACTCCCCTAAAGAGTGGGACATTGATTTTTTAAATATATCTATTAGAGCCTATATTGATTTATTAAAATTTTCTCCATTAAAAATATTGGAAATTTGTAAAAATATTGAGAAAAAATTAGGAAGACAAGATAGGGGTAAGTGGGCACCAAGGGAAATTGATATTGATATTGCAAAAATTGACGATCTAAAAATTGATATTGACCATAAACTAACTATACCACATCCAGGAATTTATGATCGTGATTTCTTTATTAAAACAATATCGGAAATAGAAAAAATCGATAACAAGGCGGAGGAAAATTTTGATTCTCAAAATATAAATATCAGCTTAGGATAGGAAGAAGAAATTGCGACCATCTCAAATGCACAAAGGTGACCCGACTGATTCTACATATGGTCGCTTTATTTCTAATCTGACCAGATTAGCAGAGCAATCGTCCACCTTTGCATATTTAATTATCATATGGTTTAATAATAATTCAAGCTTAACTTATACCAAACAAATGTCAGGCTGGAATTCTTTTATTTTAATTTTTATTAATGCTATTTAATTCTATTGAATATATATTCTTATTTTTACCAATTACCCTAATTCTTTATTATATCTTATTAAAAAAGAAATTAGTCCTTGCGTCTAAAATTTTATTAATCTTTTCTTCTTTATTTTTTTACTCCTATTGGGATGTTAAATATATTCCCATCTTACTTTCTTCAATTTTAGTAAATTATTTTTTTGGTAATTATTTAATCAGAAAAAAAAAGTAAAATAGCTTTTACAATTATAATTTTATTTAATATTTCTCTTTTGGGATACTTTAAATATTACAATTTTTTTCTAGATAATATAGCATTATTTTATCCTAATCTCTTTGATAATTCAGTTATCATTATTTTACCTTTGGCTATTAGTTTTTTTACTTTTCAACAAATCGCTTATATTGCCGATTGTTATTATGGAAAATTAAAGGATCAGGATTTTATTAATTATGCCTTATTTGTTAGCTTCTTTCCGCAATTAATTGCTGGTCCCATAGTGCATCATGGACAAATGATTCCACAATTTTATGGCCTTAGAACTAAAATTATTAATTATAAAAATATTACTCTTGGCTTATTTATATTTTCCGTCGGTTTATTCAAAAAAGTAGTAATTGCCGATTATTTATCTGAAATTGTTAATTTTTCTTACCAAAATTATCAAGATCTATCATTTTTTGATTCTTGGAAAACCAGCCTATCTTACACCTTCCAACTTTATTTTGATTTTAGCGGTTATACTGATATGGCCATTGGCGCTTGCTTTAATGTTTAATATTAAATTACCTTTTAATTTTAATTCTCCTTACAAAGCTATAAATATTGCTGATTTCTGGAATCGCTGGCATATGACATTATCAAAATTTCTTAAGGATTATATTTATATTCCACTTGGTGGCAATAGAGTTGGCAATATTAAAATATATCGTAATTTAATGATCGTATTTTTAATTAGCGGTTTTTGGCATGGTGCGGGTTGGACTTTTGTTTTTTGGGGATTTTTACATGGTTTGGCCATTTGCATTCATAAATTTTGGCAAAAATTTGACATAAAAATCAATTATCTCTTAGCTTGGTTTCTAACATTTAATTTTATTAATATTTCTTGGATCTTTTTTAGATCAGATAATTTTATGCAGGCTATAGTAATTTTAGAAAAAATGTTTTTCTTATCCGGTGATAATTTTGGTATTTATGATCATTATTTAACATTTATGCAATTTATTCGCTTCAATAGAATAGAATATTTAATTTTAATATTATCGCTCATTGCTCTTTATTATATTGTGCCAATTATTACTAAGGATGCGGAGAAATTAATGAAAATTTTTAAAACAAATAGAAAATTTTATTTTATTACTTTGATTTTATTATTAGTTCCACTTTTATCATTTCATCAAACGGGTGAATTTTTATATTTTAATTTCTAATGCCTTATAAAGATTGGTTTTATAAAACGCTAACAACTCTTTCAATAATTTTATTATTGGTCATTGCTGTAAATTATCTTAATGATCCTTTATGGGTTTCTGATCGAGTTAATTTTCTTAATAAAGAACAGCAAGGCTTTAATGAAAGACAGCAAAAAACCAATAAATTATTTTTTACTGAAAAAAAATATGATTCTGTAATGCTTGGCAATAGTAAGGTAACTTATATTAATCAGAATCATTTTAAAAATGCCAAATTATTTAATTACGCCCTGTCCGATATGAGAGTTTTTGAATTTGATGATTATATCAATTTTTTTAAAGAGAAAATGGGGCAAGCTAAATATATTATCTTAGGAATTGATTTTAGCTCTTGCTTGGAAAGAGAAGTAAAAATACAGAAACCAGAATTTTATATCCAAAATAGTAAATCTAATTTTTATCAATATAAACAATTATTAAGCTATGATACATTGCTTTATTCATTTCGTAATTTTCTAAAGATTTTTAGCAGTAAAAAAACAATTTACGATCGCAATAATGTTAAAATAAAGCAAAATTATAAAATGATAGATGATTTTGAAATTGATCTAAAAGAATGGGAAGAAGATGCTAAGAAAGATTACCAATTAGCAAAATATAATAAAAATTTTGAGAAAAACTTTTCTAAAATTCGCTTAAATAATCCAAAAAGTAAAATAATCACTATCTTTTTACCTGATTTTATGCCGAAATTCCTTTTTATGATAAAAGTAAGGCAATTTATAATTCTTGCGTCAAAGATGCTGAAAAATATTCCGATTTAGTTTTCAACTTTATGAAATTTAATAAAATCACTATTGATCCAAATAATTATTATGATGGTTCGCATTTTAAACCAGAGATTGGTAAATGGATTATGGATAGTGTTATACCATATATCATTAAAAAACCATTATAAAATAATAATATGACAAAAATAATTTTAGCATCAACCTCTTTTATCAGAAAGAAAATTTTAACAGAATTAAATATTGAGTTTCAAGCAATAGCGCCAATTTTTGATGAAGAAGTCTGCAAAGAAAGATATTAAAAATCTTGATATTTATTCCCAAGTTAATTTTTTAGCAAAAAATAAAGCCCTATCTATAGCCCAAAAATATCCCAATTCCATAATAATTGGTTCTGATCAAATTTGCGAGTTAGATGGAGAAATTATTTCTAAATCTAAAGATAAAGAGGAAGCGATTAAGCATTTACAAAAATTAAATGGTAAAACTCATATCCAAAATAATGCTATTTTTATCTATCAAAATCATAGAATAATTGATAGTCATTATGAAATGGCCACTTTAAAAATGAAAAATTTAACTGACCAAGAAATAAATAATTATGTTAATTTAGATCAATCTTGGGGCTGTGCTGGTAGTTATAAATTTGAAGAAAATGGTTATAAATTATTTGAAGAAATAAAAGGTAGAAAAAATTGTATTTTAGGATTTGCAATTGATGCAATTTTGGAACTTTTAAGCGATAGAGGTAAATAGATAATTTACCTCTATAAAAATTATTTAAAAACTATCTATAATGAGCAAAAGCTTTGTTAGCCTCAGCCATTTTAAACACCTCTTCTCTCTTCTTAACGGCCCAACCTTTATTATTCATTGAATCAATAATAACCTCAGCCAATTTATCAACCAAATTTTTAGCATTTGATTTTTCAACAGCCATATTAAACCATTTTAAAGCAAGAGCAGTAGCCCTTCTTGAATTAACCTCTGAAGGAATTTGATAGGTAGCACCACCAATTCTCTTAGATCTAACCTCAATTCTTGGAGTTACATTATCAAGAGCAACCTTAAAAACTTCTAAAGGATCACGACTTAATCTTTTATTAATAACCTCAAAAGATTCATATAAAGATTTAGTCACAGTAGATTTCTTACCACCCTTCATCAATCTATTAATAAATCTAGTAATTACCACCTCATTATATCTTGGATCTGGTAAAACTGGTTTAATTTTTGCTGCTCTTCTTCTCATAAAGTAATTTTAATTTATTTTGGCTTTTGTGCACCATATTTAGATCTGCCCTGCTTTCTATCCTTAACACCTTGAGTATCAAGAGTACCACGAACAACATGATATCTAACACCAGGTAAATCCTTAACCCTACCGCCTCTAATAATTACGGCATTATGCTCCTGCAAATTATGACCTTCACCACCAATATAACCAATAACTTCATAACCATTAGTTAATCTAATACGAGCAACTTTTCTAAGTGCTGAGTTTGGTTTTTTAGGAGTTGTGGTATAAACACGAGTACAAACACCTCTTTTTTGAGGACATTTTTCCAATGCTGGAACTTTATTTTTCTTAATTTGCTTTCTTCTTGGCTTTCTAACCAATTGATTAATAGTCGGCATATATAGTTTTCTTGTTAAATTCAAAGTAAGCAACGATTTTATGATAGGAAAAACAATTGTCAATTACATTTTAGTTGAAATATAGTTGAAAAGTTAAAATGAAGTAATTATGATCCCTACTAATTGTAAAATTATTAATATCATATACATCAAATATACAATATGGCAAATACTAAATCAGCAAAAAAGGCTATCAGAGTAAGTGAAAGAAAAAGAGAAATTAACAGATCTGTAATTAGCAGAATTAGAACTATTCAAAAGAAAGCAAGAATTGCGATTGAAAAAGTCGTAACAGAAAATAATGCAGAAAATGTAGCTGCAGCTAAAACAGCCATAATTGCCTTTGAAAAAGAAGTTAAAAAAGGCGTTACGAAAAATATTATAAAATTAAATACCGCATCTAGAAGAGTTAGTGGATTATTTTCATCCCTAAAAGAAGCTCAAAATCAAGAAACTAAAAAAGTTGCTAAGGAGGAGGCTACTAAATAACTAGCCTTCCTTTTCACACTACAATCCTACAAAATAAAATCATTATATTGGGGCTATGGCGTAGCTGGTAGCGCGCTTGCATGGCATGCAAGAGGTCACGAGTTCGATCCTCGTTAGCTCCACCAAATTCAAGTAGACAAACCGTCTCTCCTCTATTTTTCTGCTATTTCAAAACTAGCCTCCTAAGCCCAGTATTAGTAACCCTCTAGCAATTCCAACTTCCAAAACAACAGGTCACAGCAACTAACAAAATTCACCAATTTTTGCCAAAATCAGGGTAAAAATATCTCTCTTTCTCTAGCCAACAGGTAATTCACATAAAATTACCTGATCGGTAAACACTGGCTCTACAGGATTTTGGTCAAACTTTCTGGATTGGGTAGCAAATGTACTTTGGGTAGTTTTTTCGAACTTTGTTGTCGTAATTGCCTAATTTATCTCATCAATTATTTGATCAAATAATTCCTCTTTTAAATCACCTTCTGAATCAAGAGAGTACAGAGATAAGTAATATCTCCAAGGAAGTGTATTATTTTTAAAATTTGAATCATTTTTGGGAAATAGTCTTTTTTCTGTACTAGATATAAACATAATGCTTAGTCCGGAACTGTTTAAAATTTCATGTAAATTATTTTTATGAACCAGTAGCACATTATTTACACCATCCTCTATTAACGTATTTTTCAGTATTAATTTATCTAAATCATGTTTCCAGGTATAGGTTTTATCCTTAGATGCAGTTAAGTTAAATTCTTTTATAAAAGATGGGTGTGGAATTAGAAAAGATACATTTCCTTTATATGGCTCCTCAGTTTTGTATTCTAGAGTTGTTTCAAAATGCCTTATATCTCCAAGTTCCTCTATGAAACACTCGTTATTTATATCTGTTTCGCAAAGCGTGCTCCAGGGATATTCCAGTAAGAACATATTGTATATCTCTTTACTGGTGCCAAAAATTCTGAAACCATTTTCACCTTTTTTAAATGAATTTTTTATTTTAGTTATTATTTCTTTTTTGTCTTTCTTGTTATAGATAAAGCTCTTGATGGAGGTGGAACAATCTCTCTTAAAATCACTAATCAACACCTCTTCTTTATGTTCTGATTGCTGTATAAAATTATTAAGAACAAACCATTTTGTTTTTTGCGGATCCACTACTTCTATTAATTCTCTACCTTTACAAATATTATTTTGGGTGTCTTTCTAACCATTTTTTTCTGCTCATTAAATGAAATATTTTTTTTAAAACAGTCTTTATAGCTTATATTTGGATGAGTCCAGCTTGGGTCTGAATTAAGTTTCCACTCATTGCTTATATGGTTAGCAATGAAAGAGGGGTCTGCTTCTCTATATTTTTTTAAATTTCTTATTTTAAAATCTTTATAAAAAGTATCGCTGTTATTATATTCTCCTTGTAATAATAGTTATCCATTAGATTGCATAAAAACTCTCTATATGCTATCCATTGATACTTCTTTCCGATTCTTTCCACTTCATTTCTTTGGCGACCAAAATACCTTCTTGTTAAGTTGTAATCAAATTTCCCATGTTTATTTCTATCCCACCCTAATTTGTAAGATTTATCACATATCCAATTTGTAGCTTTTTCATAATCAAAATCCTTGTAGTTTATGTATTTTTTTATTCTCTTTATTTTTTTATTGGCAGAATAATCAAATTTGATTGAATCGTCTAAAACTAAAGCTTTTGGAACACCTTCGTAATAGTCTTCTTCTTTTTCCTTAATAATAAATTCTTGATTCAATGGATGGTTATGCCAGTTTTGTATATCCTTCATCGTATACCAATTAAAATCACTTGATTTAACAGAATGAAGTATTTGACAGCTAGCAATAGAAAGTTCCGAATCCCCTGATCTTGAATATTTTTTTCTATGTACTGTTTACTGGGATATTTTTTTTATTACAGGATAGTTGTATGGCGGCTCTATGATGTCTTCATAAGCAGATATATCCACCCCTAAATGCTTTGCTGTTTGCATAATTCCATATGCACAATCTCTAACTAAAATATTTGGAAATACTATTTCTTGATCGAATATATTTTTAAAAACTATTTCTGTAATTTCTTTGATGCCAGTTTTGTTGTGTGAGAATAATACGACTCCATAAGTGATTGAGTATATTCCTTCCTTTATGTAGCTATCTTCTATATTAATAAATTTTTTTAACAAGTTACAACTTATAGATTCTTTGTTTTTTAGTAAATTTACCAGCTGCTCGCTATCACCGCTTCTTGTCTTAAGAATCTATTTGTAGAAGATGTAATCCATATTAGTAGTGTAGAAATTAGTTCTATTGTTTCATCAGATAATGTATTGTTATCTACGTTGGAAAAAGGATTAATAAGGGATTTTAAATTGAAGTAACTTTCCGAATCACCATGATCATCGTCATAACTTACTGATATAAAGCGTGTCCAGCTTGCATCTCTATCTGGCATAGTTAATTTTATCAGAATATTGTGTAAATATTCTGCGTTGAGTGGGTGACCTTCTACTGGTGAACAGTTTATTAAAGATTTCCAGTATTCATCTTCAAATTCTCCGCCTACAATTGTTTTTAGATATTCAAAATCTTTTATAGTATTTTCTGAAATACTGCATTGAGATCTTTGCGCTATAGATCTATAAAATGAATTAATTATTCCGGCTATAAAATCATTGGATAATTTTTTACCTCTATATAAGTCAATAAGATCAAAATCAAATTTCTCTGGAATTGCAACTGCAAGACAATTTATTATTCCATTATATGATACTTTACTTTGAAGCGAGTCTATCTTTTTTACTAAAGCTGTTTTCAGGTGGTTCGATTGAAGTATTTTTGTATCATTTAAGATGCAATTAGACACAAGGTAGTCTCTATATTTATCATAGGACGGATAGCAATAATCTTTTGTTAAAACTAAAAACCCCTCTTTTTCTAGGTTAAGCAGAATACTCTTAGACCATTTACTACCAGTCTCTAAAGACTTTATTTCTGATTTTATTTTATCCTTAGATATATTAATCTTGCCATCATTTTTATAAATTAAATTTGTAATTTTCTCAATAATCTTTTGAACTTTTTCATCATCAGGATCTAGGTCTAATTGGTTTGAAATTTTTCTATTTAAATGCTCTATGTAAGAGTTAAAAATTTTTTGCAACCCCTGCATTCCTTTTGGAAATTCTCCTCCTTCAAATGCTTCACAAATAGTTTTTAGAATAAGTGGGTTCGATAATTCTGGTGATAATAGTGGGGTAGAAGGAACTTTAATCTTATAATGTTTGCAAAAACTATATAAGGCATTTATGGAATCATCTAAAAAACCTTCATGCCAGAAGATATGGTAATCTTGCGTACTTCTTTTAAAAATGTCGTCTTTATATTCCGATCTACAACTTATTAATAATTTTATATTTTCATATTTATCTACTTTGCTCCTTAATAATTCAATTTCTGGTAAAATTTGATCTTTTTTGCATTCTTCCCACTCGTTAATTCCGTCAATAACTAATAATGCTATTTGTTTTTTCGATTTCGCATAACTATTCAGAGATCCTAAAAACTCAGTTATATCAGAAAATATTTCAAGATTATCTATTATGCCTTTTTCTAAGGATTGATTTTTTAAATAATTTCCCAACACTAACAAACAAACATAATTATCCTTTAATGAATCAGTTAAAACGTCGCACAATAGGTGTGTTTTACCTTCTCCTGCCTTTCCGAGCAAAAGATATGTTTTGCTATTTGTTTCCTCAATAAACCGATCAAGCTTGTAAAGATTGTTCTGAAAACTTCTAATAGAATTATTATAGCTATTAGTATCTCTATATTTGTCTGGTTTTTTTATTATATTTTTGTACTTTTCATCATAAGAAATACTGTAGATGGCTTCCTGAATTGATTTTGATAAATCATTTTTATTATTAATATACAATTCATCATTTAGATAATTTTTTATTTCACTAACTTTACAATCTATCTTTTCTATCAATTGCCACTCTTTAGGTATTTTTTTCAAATTTAAAGATATTTTTATATTTTTATAATTAGATTCTAAATCATCCAGTAGATTTTTATTTTGACGTAATGCCGCATCATCCTTAACTATTCCAAGAAGATAATTTTTGGTACCAGTTTCTATATTTAGATTTCTTGAGTACCTGGGTTCGGCTTTTTTGATTGTTTGTTGTAAATGAATTTTAAACCATTCCTTTGTTAAGGCATCTTTGTTGAACCAGTACTTAATAATACCTTTGTTGTGGAGTTCTTGATTCATTAATTGACTTACTATCTCATAATCACCATGCCAGATAAACTCAATATCTTTAATTTTTTTCCATTTTTTCTCATAACTATCCCAGCTGTCCATCTGAGATGTTTTGTTGTTTTGCTTTAGATCAGTCCTATTAAAGGGAGTGTAAATATAGTACCTCTTAAGATTGGGATGTTTTTTTTAATGCAGTTTGTACAGATTTATCAATTTGGGTCCATAAATTAGGTAATTTACTTGATATGTCAGGAAATTTTGCCTGCATCCCATACTCAAGACCTTGATCAAATGCCCAATAAGATTCTATTCCGCCATCTGCACCGTGACCCTTTCTTATAAATTTAGCAGTACTGTTCCAATCTTTTTCTAAGCCATGCAACTCAAATAATTGACAACACAATTCTTCAAAGGCCTCATCTTTTGAATTTAAGTGCTTACAATTTATTTCCTTAAGATTGATATTCATTAAAATATTGCTCTGTTGACTACGATTATTGATAATTCTTACATCCGTAGAGAATAACATTGACCAAAATAATATACTATAATTATCCCTTCTTCTAGTTGACTTCAACCCCTCAAAGAGCGACAATAGATATAGCTTAAAGCTATATCTATACAGGCTTTATAGCACTTTTGTAGTTTATTAATTTATAGGATTTTTATGTCTAAAAATAATAGGACGGAATATCATATCGTCAAAACTTCAGCTCAAAACTTTCTTTGGATTTAACCGAATTTTCCAAGGAGTTAATGGAAGCGGATTATGAGGTTTTACATATCATATTCTCACATTGTGAAAATATTAAATTTCAAATTTCTCAAATAAGAGATGAATATTTAAAAAGATCACAAAATAAGTAAAAATCGCCTTTTTCCTGCCAATTCTGGCCCTCAGAAGAGATCTCTCTCAAATTACCAAGAAACATCAAAATAATCTCATATTAACCTCAGATTTACCCTTGTTTCAGTTGACTTCGCACTCGTTAAGAGCGATACTGTAAGTAGCTTAAAGCCATGTATATAAAGGCTTTATAGCTATTTTATTAATGGTATTTCTTATCAATTATGAAGTGTAAATTGTTCAAAAATCAAATTAATTCTTCTGCTTTTATTTTTGGTTTTTTGACCATATTCTTTTTATTACTAATAAATGGGATGTGCATAGATGGCAGAAGATTAAGAGATATGATAATCATATTCTCTTCCATGATGATGGTTATGACGACAGCGTCATTTATGGTGATTTGGATTATAGATGTAAAGCAGGATAAGTAACCTCTCTTTTTGCCAATTCTGGCCAAGACTATAGCTCTCTTAAAAATAATAAAAATTAAAATCCAAAAACCTCTTTTTGTTCTTCCCATAGATCGGGAATGTTTTTGTGAGTAAAGTCTTTTAATTTAAGGCTATCAGGCTGTTCGCCTTTCAAAACCGCCTCAACAATAAATGGTGCAACATAATTGAGCTTAAAAACTTTCCTAACATAAGAATCGTCAGTCTTTTCAATTTTTGCGACTTCACTTAAGCTACCAATTTCACCTTCTTTTAGCATCTTCTGCCATTTGTGAGCTTTAACAAAAGCGTCAATTAGCTTCTCATTGTAGTTCTTGGGATTGGTCATCATCCTATTACATCTCTGATCTCCATTAGGTAGAATCATCGTTGTATAACCACTCCTTTTCCTGATATTTATAGGAATAAAAATGCTGATAGTTTCAGAATCAATTTCAGTAATTTTAATATTTTGGTTTTCCATTTTCGCTCCTTTTTTAATTAACAGTAATTTCACTGGCCAGCGAGTTAAGGCCATCTTTAAAAATCCTCAAATCAACACCATTTTGTGTCACAATAACTTGCTTGATCAAAAGATTAATAATCCTCACTTGCTCAACTGGAAATAGCTCGTCCCATAATTTTTCAACATTTTTGAAATAATTAACTATCTCAGTTTCTGATACTGAGCCATTGGCGACACTTATTGTGTGAATAACAACTTCTGGCTTTCGAAGCAAAGTTAATATTTGGCTGGTTACTAATTTCTCAGTTTCATTTGCTGATATTGATCCAACCTTACAAGATTCATCAAGATTCTTGAGCTTCCTATTGCAGATGTAATATCGATATTTCTTACCTTTCTTATTAGTGTAAGTTGGCATCATTTTTCTCTTTGCAACTGCCACAATAAATTAACCCCTTTAATAATGGCGGTGAGTTGATTCTTGAATTTGGCAATATGATTTTTTCTTTGCTACTTACTTTAAAAATATCCTGAACTTTTTGATAATCTTCATCGCTAATAATTGATTCATGCTGGCCATCGTAAACCTTGCCTTTGTGAACTGTTTTGCCGATATAAAGTGGATTCTTTAAGATCCTTTCAATAGTATTCTTGCTAAATTTCTTGCCACTATAAATCACCCCTTTAGCAGATATCCAGCTTTTGGTGGTAAAGCCAAGTTTATTCATATCTCTAACTGCATGCGTAACTGAACTATTCTTTAAAAAATGATCATAAATTAACTTTATAGCTGTTGCCTCTTTGTCATTAACAATTAGTTTGCGATCATCAACATCATATCCCAAAGGCACAACTCCACCCATCCAAATCCCTTTCTTTTTTGAGCTTTCAAATTTATCCCTTATTCGCTCGCCAGTTAATTCTCTTTCATATTGAGCAAATGACAGTAGGACGTTAAGCATCAATTTACCCATTGAGCTATTAGTATTAAAACTCTGGGTAACTGACACAAAGCCAACATTATGGGAATCAAATATTTGCACGATTTGGCTAAAATCAAGAAGTGATCTGGTTAATCGATCAATCTTGTAAACCACGATACAATCAACTTTACCTTCTTTAATATCCGCTAATAATCTTTTTAAAGCTGGACGTTCAAGAGTTCCTCCAGAATATCCGCCATCATCGTAATAATCAGGATTAGCAACCCAGCCCTGACCAGTTTGTGAAGCTATGTAATTTTCTCTCATGCGACTCTTTGAGCATCAAGTGAATTAAATTCTTGCTCAAGACCTTCTTCGTGAGATTTTCTGGTATAGATTGCACATCTTACTTTTTTATTTGGCATTAAATTATCTTCTATCAAAGTAGCTCCTCCTTTAATTTAAAAAACTTCGGCCCATTCCATCTTGTGCCGGTTATTTTATTTGCCACTGATGAAAGGCTCTTAAATTTCTGACCATTAAATTCAAATCCATCCTCAAGAATCTCAACCTCATACATAACGTCATTCCAAATTCTCTGAATTTTAGTTCCAGCCATTAAGTTGGAATATCTTTTGGCTTTTTTATTATTTCCTAAATTTTCCAAGGTCTTTTTGATGGTTGGATTTAGTCCGCCAATATGAAGTTCTTGTAACCTATAAGCAATTTTGGTTTTTAGATTCAAATGGCTAGCATTATAAGGAAGTGGCCCATCAAAAAGAGATCGATAAATACTCCTCATTTCTACTGAGGATTTATTTTGTAAATCAATAATTTGACGAGTTATGCTTTTGCTCATATTGCTCTTGAGTTCAGGTTATCACTGACACCATGAACGCTTGGGTAAAGATTAGAATCAAGTTGATTCTGACCATTTCTTGCGCCTTCTCGAGATTTTAGGCGAATAATACTTTTTGCTAAAATATGACCAATTTCTGATAGCCTTTCATGCGATGTTTTCTTGTTAATTTCTGAATTATTTTGTAATTTCATTTGGATAAGCGTTTTATTCTTCAAAATTATTCTTAAAATACTGCATGAAGAATAAGCAAAGCACAATGACACTTGATCGCTTAGTTTTACTTAAGTTTACTAATTGATAAAAATAATTGATTATGAAGCAGAATTTTATTGGCAGATACAGAATTACAGAGATGGAGCAATGGGATAAGGATTATATTGATATGGTTGTTCCGGGATTTATTGAGATTGGAAAAGATGGTTACGCCGAATTCCAATTTGGAGTTGTTGAAGGTGGTGGCCAATATAGCTACAGCAAAGACGGCAAATATGTTGATTTCGACTGGGAAGGAAATAGTGAATGCGATGAAGCAAGTGGTGAGTTCGAGTTAGAAATTAATGGCGATAAAATGACTGGCACAATTTCTTTTGACGATGGTGATGAATCAGGGCTTACTGCAATTAGAGAAAAATCCTAATCATCATATTCTCCATCTAAAATATAATATAGCTCAGGATCTTCATCGGCCATTTGCAAAATGATGTCTATGAGCTGTTCCTTACTTTTCTTATTAAGTGATTTCCTGAGCTCTAAAAAATTTCTTCCTTACGACAAGCAAACTCTTCATTCGGCTCATAATCCTCACCTTCATTTTTAGCGATAACAGCAAGGCCAGTAGCAGCCATATGTTTACAAGGCCCATAATCTTGAAATGCAGGACAGGAGCAATTACCATCTAATTTTCCATTTTTACCAAAAAATAGATTTATCTTATAAAGCCTAGTGCCGATTGAGTCAGCAACTACCTTATCTTTTGTAATTGAAGAAATGCCAACCATCCCCTCATAAAAATACTCTGTGCCACGAGACATAAAAGTTTCATCATCAATTAATTTCTCTAGCTGTTGTTTTGTTATTTTCATAATTTAACCCAAATATTTTAAATGAGACTTACAGCCATTTTTACAATCAGAACTACCAAATCCAGCAACAATAATTTCACCGCTAGCTTTTTGATTTAAAACACATTCTTCCTCATCAAATTTCTGCACCTCAATAATTTTGGCGCTTTCATGGTTGAGCAGATAATCAACATGCCAACGAAGCTTCTTATCAGGAGAATTTGATTTATGTCTTTCAATTCTAGCATCAATATTTTTCTTAGCCGATCCAGTATAAACATAATTACCCATCGGAAAGGTAAATATTCCTAATTTACCAATCTCAATCTCAGCGTTATCTTTTAAATTTATATGAAGTTGGTAGCTCTGCATTTTTAACAATCCCTAATTACTTTGGTTACTACGCCCCAAAGATGAAGATTTAAAGTTTGATCTTCAATATCATTAAAATCATCATTCTCAGAAATTAACTTGGTAATGCCATCTTTCTGACTCAATCTTTTTACAACAGCACCATCGTTAATAGATGCCACAATCACATCGCCATCTTTAGCCTCTCTTTCTCTATTAACCAAAAGCATATCATTTGGAAATATCCCAGCATTCTTCATAGAATAACCAGAAACTTTAACCAAGAAATAATTATCCGGATCACTAATAAGTAGATTACGATTCAAATTATATAATTCATAATCATCACTATCGGTAATATTAGGATTACCCGCTTCAACTGTCATAGAATATAATGGAATAGAGAGTGTCTTATTTTGAGACTCTATTAATTCACTGACTTTATCAAGCATACTCTTTTGGTATTCGCATGATCTGAGTGGGCTCACCGTACCGTCCTTGTCCGGTTGGCCTTCCAGCGCCTTCTCGTGCCCCACCTCGTTTCTTTTTAATCATTTTTTTAAATTTTAATTGCACAATATTTTACTCATAATTAGAATAATGTACTTAATTCAATAATCAATATTTATCTAAAAACGAGTGAAAAATGGTCCTAGGGAAAGCTGTATCTTACAATATTATAATTTAGAAAGACTACTTGAACCTTTCGATTTTCCAACTGAGCCACAAGATGGAGTAGAAGAAGTAAAATTACTGATGATTAAGCTAAAGCCAATCAATGATCAGTGCAGTCTAACTTTTGATGTAGATGATAAGAATAAGAAGCCGATCCGTGAAATAATTAGCAGATGGTTTGATATGAGTAACCCATTCAATCTTGGGTTCAGCATTCAGCAGGTGAAATTTACGCTGACTTTTTATTCAAACAAAATTCTATATGTCACGCTTGGCTATCCATCATTTATGGATATGAGTCATTTAAGTGAGGAAGAGCAAGAAATCACCATAAAATATCTGAAGAAATGGCAATTGATTCAGGAATATTAATAATAAATAAAGGAGCAATTAAATTATGAATGCAGTAGTACAAAAACAAATTCCTAAAAATACCTTCGGCTTAATTTGCACCATTTGTGAGCAGGATGAGCCAATTATATCTCAGAGATTATTTCCATATTTTAAAAATAGAGGAAGTAAAAAATTACTCAGTCTCGGAGTCATGGAAGATCTTTTAAATAGTAATACTTGCCCTGACTATAGAGGTGACGATTATGCTGTTACTTACAAGGATAATATGCCAGGGTTTTACAAAAATGATGTTTGGCAGGAGGTAAGCTATGATCATATCAGAATGCATCGCCTTAAAATCGATTCCTTGGTATCAATTATTAGAAAAGATTTAGATGTTGAATCTGTCCATGAGGAAATTATCAAGGATTACTTTTTCAGAATTGGTACACTAAAAGTTAATAAAAGAGATGTGCCAATATTTTTTGCCAGACGTATTCAGTTCCAGAAAATTCTTGAGGAAGTTTATAATGCCATCACCAAAAGACATGGAATCAATAAAGGTGTAATTTTAACCAGTTCATCATATTTACCCTTTGGCTGTTCCAAACTTCTGGGTCACGAGGTTATTTCTTTAAAAGACTGCATGATTCATGATAGCGATAATTATCATATCGACATGAATATCATCAAGGCAGCAATTGGTGTAAAAGAAAAACAAGAAGGATTTTCTAATGGTTATCGCATAGCTTATTTTGATGGCGCGGAATATAAATTTACCAAAAAACAAGCAGCAATCATTGAAGCTCTAGATAAGAATGGCGGCAAAATCAATAAATATGAGCTATTGGCTGAAGCTGATTCTGAGCAATATGACGTCTATCGAGTATTTAAAAACAATAAAGGTCAATATCACAAAGCTTGGGACATCATAATCAAACACGATAACCAAGGTAATTACTGGCTTGATTACTAGTAATTACACCTTCCTTCTTCTATAAAAATCATTCCTAATTTTCTAAATCCAATTCATCCCAAGGTAAATTTTTGCGCGAATTTTTATCATTTTTTCAAGAAAAAGTGAAAATCACCCACAAAATCACCCATCTGTGACCCATAAAATCACCTACCCCTCATTTTAAGCTCTGCTCATAATTATTTGGTTCAACTTTCTGGCCAGATGATTTGTTTAATTTTTATTAATCAAAGCAAACTTAATTATGACAGACGAAATTTATATTTCAGAGAAAGGGCTCGCTAAGAAGTGGGGGCTTTCACCAAAAACTTTACAAAGATGGCGCTGGCTAAAAGTTGGTCCATCCTACATCAAAATTGGCGGTAGAGTCAGATACACTGAAGATGCTATCAAAGAATTTGAAAGCAATAATAAGCACACTCCAATTCAAAATCAGGAGGTAGCTTATGCCTAATGAGATAACTCTAAATCAAGTATCAAATATCCATATTGGAGAATTAGCAGACCTTCCAATTCATCAATTGGTTAAATTACAAAAACAAGCAGTTAATCACCTTGATAAAGCCAAAAGGCTTAAAGATTGGATTGATGGTGCTATATCGCTTAAATATCAAAATAAGTCTGTTGATATTAGGCAAATTCAGGATAAGCAAACTGGCACAATTAATTTCCATGATGGCAATTTTAAGGTCAGTTCAATTATTGCTAAAAAAATTGAGTGGGATCAGCGAAAGCTAAAAGAAGCTATTTCTGAGATTAAAGAAATGGGAGATAATCCTTATGAGTATGTAAACGTCTCCTACAAAATTTCAGAAACCAAATATAATGCTTGGCCGGAATATATCAAGAAATTCTTCAGACCGGCCAGACTTCTAAAAACTGGTAAAGAAACTTTCAAGCTTGAAGCGGTTAATAAGGAGGTAGGAAATGAATAATCTACCCATTATTAGCGCCGATGAGCGTCTAAAAGAAAATAAAGGAATTAAAGGTCAGATCTTTGGAAAAAGCGGAATTGGCAAAACCAGTTTGCTTTGGACTCTTGATCCTAAATCTACGCTCTTCTTTGACTTGGAAGCTGGTGATCTAGCTGTTGAAGGATGGCAAGGCGATGCAATTCGACCAAAAACTTGGGAAGAATGTTGTGATTTTGCTGTTTTTATTGGCGGACCAAATCCTGCACTTCGTCCTGAACAAAAGTTTAGCCAAGCACATTTTGATTCTGTTCGCCAAAAGTTCGGCGATCCAAAATCTCTGGATAAATATCAAACAATATTCATCGATTCTATCACTGTAGCTGGTCGCCTTTGCTTTCAATATGCAATGGGTCAACCAGAAGCAATATCTGATAAATCAGGAAAACCAGATACCAGAGGCGCTTATGGATTACATGGTCGTGAGATGATCAATTGGCTTACCCATCTTCAGCATACCAGAAATAAAAACATCTGGTTCGTGGGCATCTTGGATGAAAAAACTGACGACTTCAATCGTAAGATCTACTCACCCCAAATTGAAGGATCGAAAACTGGTTTAGGGAACCTCTGAAAAACCAATTATCTAATTTATAGATTTGAAACTGTTTAATTTTGTTATTTTTGCCAAAGTTTAGCAAAGTTATTTTATAAAATTTTGTTTGAATTTATTTGATAAAAATAGCCAGAAAAGCTTGATTTATCTAGCTTTTTTGCTTATTATTGATATATTAAATTCAAATAAAATATATAATTATGGCAACCCAGCAATCATTTTTTTCATTAGCAATTTCTGGTAGAAAATTAAGAGCGGAGAAGTTTCTTAATCAAATGACGGATATTATTCCATGGCAAAGATTGATTGATAAGATAGAGCCTTTTTATCCTAATGGTACT
Organism: Rickettsiales bacterium; assembly: GCA_038142525.1. Lineage (GTDB taxonomy): Bacteria > Pseudomonadota > Alphaproteobacteria > Rickettsiales > UBA1997 > CAJQHK01. The sequence goes on along the minus strand of JAYQKE010000002.1, from coordinate 113,866 downwards.
AGTGATTACGGTGGCAGGAAGGTGACAGATTTATTATTAATATTTAAGATTCATTTGTTACAGCAGTGGTTTGGTCTTAGTGATCCAGCTATGGAGGATGCTATATATGATAGAATAAGTTTTCAAAAATTCTTAAATATTGATATTGGTATTGATAATGTTCCGGATGAGACTGTGATATTGAGATTCCGTCATTTATTGGAAAAGCATAATTTATCGTCGATTATATTTAACGAGGTAAATTCATATCTTGAAGAGAATGATCTTTTGTTGAAGGAGGGTACGATAACTGATGCGACATTAATATCTGCTCCAACTAGCACAAAAAACAAGAAGAGGAAAAGGGACCAAGAGATGTCTTCTACCAAGAAAGGGAAGAATTATTATTTTGGCATGAAGTCTCATATTGGTGTGCAAACTAAGGGTAAGCCAATTATTCATTCTATTGTCACGACGACAGCTAAAGATCATGATTCTACTAAAACAGAGGAGTTATTACATGGTGATGAAACTTCTTTATTTGGTGACAAGGCCTATGATGATAAGGCAATAAAAAGATTTTGTAGGAATCACAATATATTTTATGGTATAACCAATAGAGCTAAATCTAACAAAAAACTTTCAAATAAGCAAAAAAAGAGGAATAAACAATTTTCATCAGTTCGAGCTAAAGTTGAACATCCATTTCAAATTATAAAGCATCTTTGGGGCTATAGAAAGGTTAGATATAATGGTTTACAAAAGAATACTAATCAATTACAAATGCTAACATCCCTTGCTAATCTCTATATGGTTAGAAAAATACTACCAAATACAGCGTAACAAGGGATAAATGTGTCTAATTTAGCCAAAAATGGTAAAATTAGACAAGAAACTAGAGAAATTACCACAAATAATGCCTAAATTTGGATAAAGATTGTTAATTTTTAACAAAATTAGCAATCTTTATCCAAATTATAAAAATTTTTTCTGAAAAATGAAAAAATAGACAAAAATTAAATAGGAAAATCAGAGGTTCCTTAGAACTTCCAGGAATTGTTGATGAGGTCATCACTATGGCAGAAATCAAGCAAGAGGAAGGTGATTCTTATCGAGCTTTCATTTGCCAAACCATGAATCAATTTGGCTATCCAGCAAAAGATAGATCCAGAAGGCTTGATGTTATTGAAGAGCCTCATCTTGGCAACCTAATGACCAAAATCAGAAGCGAGCCAAAGCCTATCAAAGAGCATCTAAAAACTAATTTTAATAACAATAATAAAGGAGAATAACTATGTGGAACGATTTTAATAATTCGGATAATCAACAATCTTTTGATCTTATCCCAAATAATACTTTAGCAAAAGTCAGAATGACCATCAAACCTGGTGGTCATGATGATGAATCTCAAGGTTGGACTGGTGGCTATGCTACTAAAAACCAAAATAGCGGATCAATTTATCTATCTTGTGAATTTGTGATTCTTGAAGGTGAATTTGCTAAAAGAAAAGTCTGGAGCTTAATTGGCCTTCACTCAGAAAAAGGCCCTCAGTGGGCTGATATGGGAAGGTCTTTTGTAAAGGCAATCCTTAACTCAGCTCGAGGTGTATCCGAATCTGATAATTCTGATAAAGCTCAAAGCGCCAGAAGAATTAACGCTCTAGTTGATTTGGATGGTATTGAGTTCATTGCAAAAATATCAACCGCCAAAGATCAAAATGGTGACGATAAAAATGAAATCAGATTTGCCATAACTCCTGATAATAAGGATTATGCCAAAATCATGGGTGCTGTAAATGTGCAGCAACCTGCTGCACAAAGTGCACCGGTGAACACAAATACTAATCGTCCAGCTTGGGCTAAGTAAGGTAAAAAATGATACTTAGACCAAGACAACTAGAATTTGTGAATAAGAGTGTTGCTGCCTTAAAGGATCATGGCAACACTCTAGGAATTGCTCCAACAGGATGTGGCAAAACTTTAATGCTTTCTGGCGTTACCAGGCAAATTATTGGCAACAAAAAGAAAGCATTAATCCTGGCACATCGTGATGAGTTAACTTCTCAAAATGAAGCTAAATTCCTCAAGATTAATCCCGGAACTTCGACATCAATTTTTGATGCAAAACAAAAATCATTTGTTGGCCAAGTGGTTTTTGCAATGGTGCAAACATTGTGTCGTGAAACAAATTTAAAGATATTATCCAAATTTGATCTTTTGGTAATTGATGAAGCACATCATGCAACTTCTGATTCTTATCAGAGGATCATAATTAGATTAAGAGAGTTAAATCCTAATCTTCTAATTTACGGAGTAACTGCAACACCAAATCGAGGTGACAAAAAAAGTCTAAACAAAATATTTAGCAATGTTGCTGATCAAATAAAAATATCAGAGCTAATTGCTTCTGGCCATCTTGTTACACCAAAAACCTACATCATCGATGTTGGCACGCAAAATACTCTGAATCAGGTAAAAAGAACTGCCGGTGATTTTGATATGAGAGAAGTTGAGGAGATCATGAATAAATCTCCAATCAATGATGCGATTATTAATCATTGGGAGTCGAAAGCTTCAAGGCGAAAAACAGTAATTTTTTGCTCTACCATAAATCATGCAATATCAGTTACAAAAAGCTTTAATGATAAAGGAATAAAGGCAGTCCTAATTCATGGCAACCTATCTGAAATTGAGCGCAAATCAACTCTCAACTCCTTTGAAATTGGCAATGTTCAAATAATCGTAAATATAGCAGTTCTAACTGAAGGTTGGGATTATCAACCGACCTCATGCGTAATATTACTCAGACCGTCATCATTTAAATCAACCATGATCCAAATGATCGGTCGAGGACTTAGAGTTGTTGATCCACTAATTCATCCTAATGTTACCAAGAATGATTGTGTGATTCTAGATTTTGGAACATCAAGCCTAACTCATGGTCGCTTAGAAGTTGATGTAAATCTTGAAGTAATAAAGAAAAAAAGAACTAAACAGCAAGACAACTCTCAAAAGCAATGTTCTGGGTGTGAAGCATTAATTCCAGTTCAATCAACGCAATGTCCACTGTGTGAAGCCGACTTATCAAGAGAATCTCAAGAGGTAGCGAAACAAGAGTTGAAAGATTTCAATATGCTCGAAATTGATATTTTAACCGCAAAATCAAATTTCCAATGGTGCGATTTATTCGGTGACGAATCTTCATTTATGGCAGTTGGCTTTAATGCTTTTGCCGGAGTATTTCTGTTAAATGATAATTGGTATGCAATCGGTGGAAATGAATTTGATATAGAGATCCTCTTCATTGGCACAAAGCAAATATGCCTCGCTAAAGCTGATGACTTTCTCAACAAATATGAAACTTATGAAAACGCCCATAAGTCAAATAAATGGCTGAATCAACCAGCATCAATCAGACAGATTAACTGCCTTCCTAAAATATACAGAAACGATTTTAGCCTTACCAAATATAAGGCGGCCTGTTTGCTCAAATTCTACTTCAACAAGACCGATATTCAAAACCTTCTTTTGAACAAGAAAAAAGCTTGGGAGGTAAATCATGAAAATTTGTTCTAACTGCCTAAGAGAAGCAGGAGGATTTGGATTTATTCCACCACCACTCAGGGCTGGAGATCCAAGAAATAGAAGACATAGGAAGTATTTCTGCAGTCGGAATTGCCAAGAAATTTTTAGTAATAATTTTAGAAAAAACAAAATGATAGATATTACCAAACTAGAAAAAGAAGCCATTGAATCATCGTTAAAGCCACTAGGTGAATATGTAGCGGAAATTGGAATGGATCGACCATTAGCTGATTATTCAAGAGAAGAAGTGCTTTGTTTAATTGAAGTTGCAGTCACTGCCTATTGGGACTTTATGCAAGGTAAAGAAGATGATTCGGAGGTAGCGCCATGCAATTAGATTTTAACCATCGCCCAACTTTAACAGAGAATATTAGCCTCCTAATTGATAAAGCTCTCACGCAAGAAAATGAGCAAAGAGACACCAAGAGATTATCTTGGTGCTTCAAGATTGGGAGTTAGTTGCAACCGACAATTACAATTTGAATATACTAATACTCCAAAAGATGAAGGTCAGAATTTTACTGGCAAGATTTTAAGGATATTTCAGGCTGGTCATGTTTTTGAAGATCTGACAATTAAATGGCTAAGAGATGCTGGCTTTGAATTAGCTACCAATAAGAAAAATGGTCAACAATTTGGCTTTTCTGTCGCCGGCGGAAAGATCAAAGGCCATATTGATGGAGTGGTCACATCAGCACCAAATAACTTAAATCTATCATTCCCAATGCTGTGGGAGTGCAAATCAATGAACAACAAATCATTCAAAGAAACAGTCAAGAAAGGATTGGTTATTTCAAAGCCAGTTTATGCCAGTCAGATAGCTATTTATCAGGCTTATATGGAAAGTTCAATTGAAGGAATTTCTAAAAATCCCGCCTTATTTACCGCCATCAATAAAGATACAGCAGAGCTATATTTTGAGCTAGTTACCTTTGATAAAAACCTCGCTCAAAAGATGAGTGACAAAGCGGTTAATATTTTAAGCGCTACCGAGTCTCATGAATTATTGCCAAAAATCTCAAGTGATCCAGCTTATTTTGAGTGCAGATTTTGCCCTTGGTCTAATAGATGTCAGGAGGTGAGTAATGGATAGCTTAGATTTTAATGATGCAAATAATGTCCAAGAGAAAGTTGATATTGATCAGATCAGAAGCGATCTATTAAACCGAATTGAGGATGCTTTATTTTATTTATTTCCAAGCGGAAGGATTGATGGCAAGCAATTTAAAGTTGGTAACATTAAGGGTGAGGAAGGCAAAAGCTTAATCGTCCAACTGGAAGGAAACGATCAAGGATTATGGCATGATTTCGCTACCAATCAAGGCGGAGATCTAATCAATCTCTGGTCTGAAGTTGAAGGATATGGCAAGCAAGAATTTCCAAAACTTCTAAATGAAATTAATGAATGGCTTGGTAATTCCCCAGTTATTCGGAAAAACCAAATAACTCAAAAATCCCCTCCAATTGATAATCTTGGCAGGTATTCATCTAAGTGGGATTACTTAAGCAAAGACAATAAGGTAATTGCTTGCGTCTATCGCTATGATACACCAAATGGCAAAGAGTTTAGAATTTGGGATGTAAGTCAAAGAAAGTCAAAAGCCCCAGACATTAGACCGCTTTACAATATTCCGGGCATTATCAACTCAAAAAGAATAATAATCGTTGAAGGAGAAAAAAGTGCCGATGCTCTTATTGAAGCTGGATTTACAGCTACAACTGCAATGTTTGGTGCAAATGCTCCACTTCATAAAACAGATTGGTCACCATTAAAAAATAAGGAAATAATCATCTGGCCTGATAATGATGAGGCAGGAATTGATTATGCTAAAAAACTCTCAGAGCATCTTCAAAATACAGCTTTATTTATTTCTACTTTAACTCCACCAGAGAGCAAAAAAGATAAATGGGATGCCTATGACGCTATAAAAGAGAAATTCGATGTCAGGAGCTTCTTAAACAGTGTAAAAAGCACCGATCTAAAGCTCCCAAGCTATTCAATTGACGAGTTTTTAAGTGACAATTCACCAATGCCGGAGGATTTAATATTTCCAAGGCTTTTAACTCCCGGTGGATTATTACTAATCGGTGGAGCTCCAAAAGTTGGAAAAAGTGATTTTCTAATCAACTTTTTAATTCACATAGTCTGGTGAGAAGTTTCTCGGCTTTCAACCGCCAAGGCCACTCAAAATATTCTATCTCCAAGCTGAGATTGGCTACCACTATATGAGAGAGCGAATCAAAAAACTTAAGGTCTCAAAAGAAATAATAAGAAAATCAGCAAAAAATCTTATTACCACCTCAAATATTAAGATGATTCTAAATGATAAGGGAATTGAAGCAGTAAGTAGAACAATTAAGGTAAATTTTAATAGTGATAAGCCTGATATTATCTGCATTGATCCTATTAGAAATCTATTTGATGGAGGTAGTGATAATTCCAGTGAGAATGATAATAATGCCATGTTGTTCTTTTTGCAGAATCGTGTTGAGAAATTACGCTCACTGATCAATCCAGAAATGGGCATAATTCTTTGTCATCATACCAAAGGAACCTCTGATTTTCCTATTTAATTTTGTCTATTTTTTCATTTTTCAGAAAAAATTTTTATAATTTGGATAAAGATTGCTAATTTTGTTAAAAATTAACAATCTTTATCCAAATTTAGGCATTATTTTAGTGGTAATTTCTCTAGTTTCTTGTCTAATTTTACCATTTTTGGCTAAATTAGACACATTTATCCCTTGTTACGCTGTATTTGGTAGTATTTTTCTAACCATATAGAGATTAGCAAGGGATGATAGCATTTGTAATTGATTAGTATTCTTTTGTAAACCATTATATCTAACCTTTCCCCAAAGATGCTTTATAATTTGAAATGGATGTTCAACTTTAGCTCGAACTGATGAAAATTGTTTATTCCTCTTTTTTTGCTTATTTGAAAGTTTTTTGTTAGATTTAGCTCTATTGGTTATACCATAAAATATATTGTGATTCCTACAAAATCTTTTTTATTGCCTTATCATCATAGGCCTTGTCACCAAATAAAGAAGTTTCATCACCATGTAATAACTCCTCTGTTTTAGTAGAATCATGATCTTTAGCTGTCGTCGTGACAATAGAATGAATAATTGGCTTACCCTTAGTTTGCACACCAATATGAGACTTCATGCCAAAATAATAATTCTTCCCTTTCTTGGTAGAAGACATCTCTTGGTCCCTTTTCCTCTTCTTGTTTTTTGTACTAGTTGGAGCAGATATTAATGTCGCATCAGTTATCGTACCCTCCTTCAACAAAAGATCATTCTCTTCAAGATATGAATTTACCTCGTTAAATATAATCGACGATAAATATGCTTTTCCAATAAATGACGGAATCTCAATATCACAGTCTCATCCGGAACATTATCAATACCAATATCAATATTTAAGAATTTTTGAAAACTTATTCTATCATATATAGCATCCTCCATAGCTGGATCACTAAGACCAAACCACTGCTGTAACAAATGAATCTTAAATATTAATAATAAATCTGTCACCTTCCTGCCACCGTAATCACTAGTACCATTAGGATAAAAAGGCTCTATCTTATCAATCAATCTTTGCCATGGAATAATATCCGTCATTTGATTAAGAAACTTCTCCGCTCTTAATTTTCTACCAGAAATTGCTAATGAAAAAAATGATTGCTGGGTTGCCATAATTATATATTTTATTTGAATTTAATATATCAATAATAAGCAAAAAAGCTAGATAAATCAAGCTTTTCTGGCTATTTTTATCAAATAAATTCAAACAAAATTTTATAAAATAACTTTGCTAAACTTTGGCAAAAATAACAAAATTAAACAGTTTCAAATCTATAAATTAGATAATTGGTTTTTCAGAGGTTCCCAAAAAGATCAAAAAGAAGGAACTAGAAGAAGATCCGTTTCAAGCATTTAGTGGTGCTGGCAGTTTGAGAAGTTTTTACAGTTCCGGCCTCATTATGCATCGTCCTGATGAACTTGACTCAAGGGTAAATCTATATTTTGAACTTCGTAATGGCTCATCAATTCCACGAAAAATCGTTGAAAAAGAGGATAATAAATGGGTTGAGTTAAATCCATATTCTGAGCGTCTAATCAGGCAAGAATATAGCGAAAAGCTAGATCTAGAAAGAGATCGAAAAGCTGATGTCATTCTACAGCTAATCGAACAAGAAGCTTTAAAAGGAAGACTATATACCAGTGCCCAATTCGCAGAAGGCTTTGAGAATAAAACCAGCCTTGGTGGAATAAAAACCATTACCGATCGCATCTCTGTTTTAGCAACCAAAGGCTACATCAAATTCATCAAAAATGGTAAGCGATATGGCTTTGAATGTGGCAGGTCAAGATATGGTCTACTTTGCGTTGAGAACATGAAATTCAAAGATTCTAAAGGCATCACAATAAATGCCTTACCAACTCATTATAAATGCCTCAGCACAGGTGTAGTTCTTCCGGTAGAAAATGACCAAGTATGGGTTTTGCATGATGAGGAGGTGGGATTATGAATTACTCAAATATTTCCAGACGGCAATGTCTTAAACATAGTCAAAATAAGGCTTCAAGCCATAAACACCATTCCCAGATGGAAAATCCAGACGGCAGACGGCAATAACACCTCAGCCGTCCAGGTCTTTAAGTCATATTATATAAGGCTTCATGTCCAGACGGCAATGGTCCAAGAAAATCATCAAATATTTTTGCCGTCTGGAAACCACAAAACATCACGAAGCTATACGCAATCTATCTTAATCCAGACGGCAATGGTGTGTTCAAAAAATCATCAGAAATTCCAGACGGAAAGTGCCTTAAAGCTATATATTATATATCCGCAAGTCACTTTTTCAGATGGAAACCCCTCTCCCTATTACTACGTAATAGAGAACCAAAGGGTTCTCTTAATTACAGTAATAGAAGTTTTAGCGACGAGGAGATTATCGACTTTATCAATCAATTAAAAACAAAAAATGAAAACACAAAAAATTTTAACTTTAGATCTCGGTACAAAAACTGGCTGGGCATTGAAGGATCAAAATAACCAAATTAGCAGTGGCACAGAATCCTTCAAGCCACAACGCTTTGAGGGAGGTGGCATGAGATATCTCAGATTCAAAAAATGGCTAGAAGAGCTAAATCAACTATCAGAAGGAATAGACCAAATCTACTTCGAAGAAGTCAGGAGACATCTCGGTGTTGATGCGACTCACGCCTATGGTGGATTCTTAGCTCACCTCTCAGCTTGGTGCGAGGATAATAAAATTCCATATCTAGGAATTCCAGTTGGCACGATCAAAAAGAGCCTAACAGGCAAAGGTAATGCTAATAAGCAGGCAATGATCAATGCGGTAAAAGAGCTTGGCTTCAATCCCGTTGATGACAACGAATCTGATGCTTTAGCTCTACTTGATCTAATCATAAAACAAGGAGGTAAATATGCATAGAAAATACCAAAGCCCACTGGGCAGGATGCAGCCAGAAAAAATAGATCCAGAGAAGCTCAAAAAGCAAGGCTGGAAAGAAAATGGAATCCTAGTCGTCAACGTCAATGATGACCGTCTCAACTGGCCAGAAAAGGAAATTATCAAGCAAATTGGCACTAAAATTTATAAAACAAAACCAAAGGAGGATCAAAATGAAAAATAAACAAAAACTTGATGAACAGCAAGTCATAGCAAGGCTTAAAGAGGCAGTGTCAACCATGAGACGACTTCCACCTGTCAGAGTCCAAGGATATTTCAATGCTTGGCCTGATATGGTTTATACCGAGATTGAGATCATGCGAATGGATAGAAAATCAAAAACATGGCCAGCAACTCCTGAATCAATCTCGAACATGGAAGAAGCTTGTGGATGGCTTAATTTCCTAAGTGATATTGATGATAGAAAGCTAGTCTGGATGAGGTCTGGAAATGCTCCTTGGGAGATAATTTGCAAAAGATTCGGAATTTGCCGATCAAATGCCAATAAGAAATGGAAATTGGCTATACGCACAATTACTAACAAGCACGCACAACTACCTTTGTGAGGACATAGGCAAAAAAGTTGTGGACATTTTGGGGCGATTTGGGCAATATTTTTCCCAGGATTTAGAAATGTGTCCAAAGAAAAAATCAATAAAAAATTGGCAATAATTACCCTAAAGTTTGAGGATCAGGCAACAAAGAATTTGAGCCAGATCGCAAATAGGCAATTGCCTTTTATTGTGGCTAAGAGTCTAACAAATATGGCACAATCAGCGCAAAGAGGAAGTAAGGAAACATATCAGGGAAGAGTTTCATATTCGCAAGAAATCAGGTGGATTTGAGAGTTCAATTCGAATAAAACCAGCAAATAAGAAAAACCTCACAGCTGAGGTGTTTAGCATGGCGACATTTGCTTCTTTACAGCAAGTCGGTGGCGCAAAGAAAGCGCGTAGTGGCAGGTTGGCAATACCAGTCTACAACAACATCCGTGATGTTAAAAGAACAACAACCAAAAACAGTCCTTCCAGCTATCTGGCTGGCGACGCCTTCAAGATGAGGATTGCTTCAGGTCAGGAGGTGATTGCACAGCGTAAGCGTGGTGGTCTTAAGATCTTATATTTCTTAAGGAAAGAAGCTGACGTTGAGAAACGCTTTGAGATGATCGAGACGACTGTTGGTGTAGTTAGAAGCCAATTCCCTATGATGTTTAAAAAGAACCTTCGTGAGATCGCTTAGAGTGCCTCTTAAGAAAAAAGGTACTGTGGAGCTAGTACTGACGCGGGTTAACGCGCACCTCGCAACTTATTTAGCGTCAGGCTTCTAAAAAGGGTTCGCACTTTTTCAAAAAACAATAAATTAATCAAAAAATAGATGAGCGACTTAGCACCAAGGATGGCTGATAATATTGAGATGAAGTCAGTTGAGGAGTTAATTCCTTACAACAAAAACGCAAGAACGCACTCAGAAAGTCAGGTAGCGCAAATTGCTAATAGCATAATTGAATTTGGATTTACTAACCCAGTTTTAATTGATGGCAAAAAAGGAATTATTGCAGGTCATGGTAGATTGATGGCGGCTAAGAAATTAAACCTTTCTCAAGTTCCTGTGGTTATTTTGGATCACTTAAGCGATGCGCAAAAACGCGCCTACATAATCGCCGATAACAAACTCGCAGAAAATGCTGGTTGGGATGAAGAAATCCTTGCAAATGAGCTAGCTGACCTAAAGTAAGAAAATTTTGACTTAGACCTAATCGGCTTTGAAGACCAATAATTAGAAAAGCTCTTTGAAAATCTTTACGAATCTGATGAACAAAAAAGAAGAAGATATACCTGGAGCAGAAGAAAACCCAATCTCAAAATCAGGAGATATTTGGCTACTTGGAGATCATAAATTAATCTGCGGTGATTCCTGCAAAATAGAAACTTATCAGCTTCTTTTAGAAAATGAACTAGCCGATATGACTTTCACCGATCCACCATACAATGTGGATTACGGCAATAGCATGAAGGACACCATAAGAGGAAATAACAACACAATTTTAAACGACAATCTAGGCAATGATTTCCCTAAATTTCTTTTTGATTGTTGTTCAAATATTCTGTCTCTTACAAAGGGAGCTTGCTATATTTGCATGAGCGACTCAGAGCTTCACACCTTGCAAAAAGCTTTCATTGATGCTGGCGGTAAATGGTCAACTTTCATCGTCTGGGCAAAAAATCATTTTACCCTTGGTAGATCTGATTATCAAAGACAATATGAGCCAATACTTTATGGCTGGAAAGAAAAGAATGATCATTATTGGTGTGGCGATAGAAATCAATCTGATGTCTGGTATTTCAATAAACCAAATAAGCGATCTTCACCCTACAATGAAACCAGTTGAGCTATGCAAAAGAGCAATACTCAACTCTTCAAAAACCGATGATATTATTCTAGATCCCTTTGGTGGAAGTGGCTCAACTCTAATAGCTTGTGAGCAATTAAGGCGAAGATGTCGAATGATCGAATTAGATCAGAAATATGTGGATGTTATCATTAAAAGGTGGCAAAATCTTACTAACAAAAAAGCGACTCATTTACAAAGCGGAGAAGCTTTTGATGATATTTTAAATAAGAATGACCAAGGATAATAATTTAATTTTAAATCAGGCTAAGAAGCTGGTTGATGAGCATGGTAAGAAAGCTATAAATATCGCCAAAAGAAAAGTTGATAATCTAAATAATCAACATAGCCGAGAAAGCGACTCAGCCTTCATGCTTTTAAGTGAAGTAGAAAAGCTGGTGGATGAACTTTAAAATATTATCTTTTTAGGAATTAAGGGTATAATTTTAAGAGCTGTTATTAACCTTAAAATTAAAACACTCATGAAAAAATTATCTTTAATCTCACTTTTAGCATTAGCTTCTCTAGGTCTTTCTTCTTGTGGCTATATCCATAGTCATAACGGACATCATGGCAAAAAATTCCATGATAAGCACGCAAAATATATGGAAGAGCATTTTTAGAAAGCTGATAAAAATAAAGATGGCTTTATTTCTAAAAAAGAACATGAGCAATGTTCAAAAACCAAATTCTCTAAAATGGATTTGAATAAAGATGGTAAAATTTCAAAAGAAGAAATGGATATCTTCAAAAAAGCCAAATGGAGCAATCATCATAAGAAAGATTAATTAACTACCAAAATATCTGCTCTAAATAATTACTTAGAGCAGATATTTAAAAGCATTAAACACTAACCCTATAAGTACGATCACCATCCTTTGCTTTATCATTTACCACTAAAATACCATAAGAAGTTTTTAAACGAGACACCGCGCCTCTAGCAGTATGCTTCTGCCATTTTAATTCTGTAGAAATTTGCTTAATTGTTGTGCCATCCGGCATCTCAAGCATTTCAATTAATTTAGCCATTTTGCTACCCTGTTTAACGGATAAAGTTTTCTTAATTGGGGTTGTGATAATTTCTGGCTCTTGATTAGAAGTTTGGTTTTGAATTTCAGACATAATTTTGATAATTAAAGTTAATAAAAGCCTCTTAAAGGCAGACAGAACATACCTTCAAAGATGTTGGACATCAAGTCAATTAACCAACAAAACCAGAAATATTTAAAATATGACCAATAATCATGGAACTATCCGGAAGAGCTTATGCACGACATCGTGGAATATCTGAAACATCAGTTAGAAAGGCCCTGAAGGAAGGCAGAATAACAAAAAATAAGAACGGCAAAATTGATCCAGAATTAGTGGATAAGCAGTGGCAAAAAAACACTGACCCAGCGCAAATTAAAGAAGTTAAAAAAGCAGAAGAGGCAAAAGAGGCAAGAGATGAAGTTAATAATTATAATCCTGCACCACTTGGCCCAAGTTACCAACAAAGCCGTGCCATAAAAGAAGCCTATAATGCCAAATTAACCAGACTTCAATTTGAAAAGGAGTCAAAGAAATTAATCTCAGTAGATGAAGTAAAAATCAGCGCCTTCAATCTTTGCAAGAATGACTAGAGACAGGATTCTCAATATTCCTGATCGAGTTATTCCTCAATTAGTTGGCAAGACTGATATTCATGAGATGAAAGAAATATTAAAAGCAGAATTAATTAAAGCTTTAGAAGAATTAAAATCATGATAAATACCGATGATTTATATTTTAATAGCTTCAAACAAGGCTTAAAACCAGATCCAAATTTCAATGTTTCTGAGTGGGCTGATAATCATAGAATTTTAACCTCAGTGTCATCAGCAGAACCTGGGCCATGGAGAACAGATAGAACTCCATATTTAAAAGAAATAATGGATTGCCTATCGCCATGTAATCCTTGCGAAAAGGTGGTATTCATGAAAGGCGCGCAAATTGGCGGAACTGAATGCGGTAATAATTGGATGGGCTTTGCAATCCATCATGCCCCAGGTCCGATGCTTGTTGTTAACCCAACAGTTGAAACAGCAAAAAGAACCTCAAAAATGAGGATCGATCCAGCAATTGAGAATTGCCCAGTCCTTAAAGAAAAGGTTAATGATCCAAGAGCAAGGGATTCTGGCAATACAATGTTAATGAAGGAATTCCCTGGAGGAGTTCTGATTCTAACAGGAGCAAATTCTGCAGTTGGGCTTCGTTCAATGCCAATTAGATACTTGTTTCTAGATGAAGTTGATGGTTACCCGGATGATGCTGACAAAGTGAAGGTGATCCAGTAAATCTGGCAATCCAAAGAACTGCTACTTTTAGCAATAAAAAGATCTTCATGATCTCAACTCCGACTATTAAGAATTACAGTCGAATTGAAACTGCTTTTTTAGAAGGTGATCAAAGGTATTATTTTGTGCCATGTCCTGATTGCAGTGAGTTTCAAATATTAAAATGGCAAAATGTTAAATGGCCAAAAGGAGATCCTGAAAGCGCTTACTACAAATGTAAAAAATGTGGTAGCAAATGGGAAGATCATCAAAAAGCAGAAATATTAAAAAATGGCAAATGGATAGCGAAAAATCCTAATTGCGATTCTAAAACAATATCTTTTCACCTATCATCACTTTATTCGCCTCATGGTTGGGTAAGTTTTGGTGATATTGCGAAGGAATTTGTTGAAGTGCATAAAGATCCACCAAGGCTTCAAGTTTGGACAAACACCAAGCTTGCAGAAACTTGGGAGGATATGTCTGGCGAAGCTATTGATCCAACAGGATTATTAAAGAGAAGAGAGAATTTTGGTAAATATTTACCAAAAGATGTAGCAATATTAACTGCTGGTGTTGATGTTCAGGATAATCGTCTTGAGGTTGAAATTGTTGGTTGGGGTAAAGATGAAGAAAGTTGGTCAATAGATTATCAAGTAATATTTGGCGATCCATCAACTCCAGATCTTTGGAATGATTTAGATAAAATATTAGGACACACATTTTACTCATAGTAGAGATTTAGGAAATTTTCCAATTACTGCTGTGGCTGTAGATTCTGGTGGTCATTATACGGATCATGTCATTAGTTACTGCGACAAGAATAAACATAAAAGATTCTGGGCAATAAAGGGAAGTTCTAATGGATCTGGAGTTCCAATCTGGCCAGTAAGAGCAAGTCAAAATAAGCGTCTTAAAAAGCCATTATATGTGATTGGCGTAAATGACGCCAAAGAAACATTGATGCGCGTTTGCGTATTGAGACTAAAGGTGCTGGTTATTGGCATTTTCCAATAGAGCGAGATCAAGAATGGTTTAATCAAATTACCTCTGAGGTTGTAAAAACCAAATATGTTAAAGGTCGACCAGTTAGAAGTTGGGAGCCTAGAAAAGAAGGAACACCAACTGAGGGTTTAGATTGCAGAGTTTACGCTTTTGCAAAGACTTCGTGGGCTAAAAAGAAACTGGAAATTAGATTTAAATAAATTATCTGCCAAATTATCAGAAATCCCACTACGAATTTCTGATAATCGAATTCAGAATCAAAAAACCTTAAACCAACCAAGAATTAGGAAGGTTAGAAGCAAGGGGTTCAGATAGAAGCTATAAAAAGAGAAGTATTATTACTTCTATTATATGCCTCTTACTTACACTCGTATCTATTTTTTGAAGTAATGAAAGTAGAATCGATAAACACTGCTTTTTTATTGAATTTAGCGCAATGTTTAGATGCTTCTTCCATGCTTTTACCTTTTAATGCATAAACAAACCCAAAAGTTGTATAAACATTAACACCTTTTTTTGTACCAGAGTTATACGATGAAATACAAGATTGTAATGCAAGTAGGCAAACTATAAGAGATGCTATTCTTATCATAATTAATTTAATTAAAGTTAAAAAAAGGATAAGAATAAGCCTTACCCATCTCCAGAAAAATAATATTTTTGACACACGAAGTCAACAACTATATGGGTAACCGCTTACTAAGCCAAGTTCCTACTACCACTCCTTATTCTGCTAAATAAATAAGTATTTGAATTTGGGGCATTATTCAATTTGCGCGAAAAATATAAATATGAAATCTTTAGAAGAGCAATTAACCCAAATTCAACAGGCAATTTCTGATATAGTAACCGGAGCTCAAGAAGCTTGGTATAATGGTCAAAAAGTCAGAAAAGCAGATCTCGCTATTTTAGAAAATAGAGAAAACACCTTGCTTAGGCGCTTAAGAAGACAAAACACAGGCGGAATTAGAGTTAGAAACATTATCCCACATGAGTAGAATTCCAAAAATTGAAGCAACTTGGCTTGATAAAACTGTATCTTATTTTAGCCCACAATCAGGATTAAAAAGATTGGAGGCTAAAACCAGACTAGCTATTGCTGGCGGATATGCAGGTGCAAGACGAGATCGTAAGCAAACCAAGAGTTGGAATGTTAGCGATGGATCAGCTGATAATGTAACTTTGCCTGATCTTCCTGTTCTTAGAGAAAGATCAAGGGATTTACTCAGAAATGCACCCTTAGCTTGTGGAGCTGTAAATACGGTGGTAACAAATGTTGTTGGAACTGGCTTAAAAGTTCAATCTCACATTGATCGTGAAATTCTAAAACCATTTTTTAAAGGGGAAGATGAGTTTGATAAATTCGAAAGAGATGCAGAGAGAATTTTTAGAAACTGGGCAGAAAGCACAGATAGTGATGCAACTAGAAGTCAAACTTTTAGTGAAATCCAAAACCTAATTCTAAGATCAGCACTAGAAAGCGGTGATATCTTTATTCTTAAAAGAAATATTACCAGAAAAAACAAATCAATTGATCTAGCTCTACAATTAGTAGAAGCAGATCGAGTAAATAACCCAGACAACAAAACAGATAATAGCAAATTATCCGCCGGAATAGAAATGGATGTAAACGGCGCTCCGGTAGCTTACTATGTTTGCAATCAACATCCAGACGATTATGAAAACAATAAAACCAAAAAATACACCAAAATTCCAGCCTTCGATAAGTTTGGAAATAGACAAGTATTCCATATTTTTAACAGAACAAGACCGGGATTAACTAGAGGAATACCATATCTTGCTCCAGTAATAGAAAGTCTAAAACAATTAGACCGCTATTCTGAAGCAGAAATTATATGCGACGGTAATATCAGCGATGTTTACAGTATTTGTAAAAAGTGAGGATGAAGAAGGTCTAGCTCCTATTCCTGGTCTTTCTGATAGTAGCCAAACAAAAGACGGTGATTATAAATTAGCTCCGGGTGCAATTCTTGATCTAAACAGTAATGAGGATATTCAAATTGCTGATCCAAAAAGACCAAATCAGGCATTTGATCCTTTTGTGCAAGCTGTACTTCGTCAGATTGGTGTAGCTCTAGAGTTACCTTTTGAGATATTAATTAAACATTTTACTGCAAGTTACTCAGCGTCTCAAGTCGCTCTTGTTGAAGCATGGAAATTCTTTAATAGCAGAAGAAAATGGTTAAGTATTCAACTTTGCCAACCAGTATATGAAATGGTAATAACCGAGGCGATTGCCAAAGGGCAATTAAAAGCACCGGGATTCTTCAATAATGAACTTCTTAGAAAGGCATATTTAGGAGCAGAATGGATTGGTCCGCCAAGAGGTCAAATCGATCAGAAATGCCCCCTAAAATTCAGACCATTAATTTTTAAATTTCATAGACTATAATTTCTTTAAATTTCGATTTGGAAGATGGAAAAATATGCTAATATTTTTTCATCTGTTAATTAAAAATTTAATTTAATAAATTATGTCAAAAGAAATTAAAAAATATAATTCTGATTTTAAGTTTAAAGTTGTAATGAAATATTTATCCGAAAATTATACAATTTATCAGATTTGTAGCGAATATGATATTGCTAAATCAACATTACATAAATGGGTTAAGCAGTTTAAAGCTAGCGGTAATGATATATTTTCTGATTCTAAGTTATCTAAAGAAGAAAAATTAAGTAAAAAAGAACAAAAAAAGAAGGATAAAGAAATTGATAAATTATATAAGAAAATAGGTCAATTAACAATGGAAAGAGATTTCTTAAAAAAGTTTCTGGACAGTTAGATTATTCTAAGAAAATCAAATTTCTAAAATTATCATCAGATATGTATAATTTAGCTGTCAGAAATAGATGTAGATTGTTAGATATTAATAGATCTAATTTTTATTATAAATCTAGGATTGATATTTCTAAGATTAATAGTTTATGCAAAGATATTCATAATATCTGGAGTAAATATCAATTTTTCGGATATAGAAGAATTACAGAAATAATCAATCAAGATAGAAATCATAATAATAAAATTAATCGCAAGAAGATTCTTAGATTAATGAGAGTTCTAAAGATTAAAGCTCTTTATCCAAAGAAAAAGACAACAATCATCAATAAAAAAGATTACAAATATCCTTATTTATTAGAAGATAAATCTAAAATAGATAAGCCAAATCACACTTGGGCAATTGATAACTTACATCAAAACACCAGTAGGATTTGTTTATTTAATGTCGCTAATTGATTGGAGTTCTAGATTTGTTGTTGCATCAAAATTATCAATTTCTATGGAAACTAATAATTGTGTTGAAATATTAAAAAAGGGAATAAAAAATCATAAAATTATTCCAACAATTATTAATACTGATCAAGGATCTCAATTTACCAGCGGTAATTGGATAAATGAATTAAAAAAACGAAATATTCAAATATCAATGGATGGAAAAGGTAGGTGGGTAGACAATGTAATTATTGAAAGATTCTGGAGAACTGTAAAATATGAACAAATTTTTCTCAATCCTCCTGATAATATAGAAGAATTAAAGAGGCAAATAACAAGATTTATCCATTTTTATAATTATCAAAGACCTCATCAATCTTTGAATTACAAAACTCCTAGTCAAATTTACTATAATGATGACAGTAAGAGAAAAAGAATTAGATTTTAAAATAAAAAAAATAAAATCTAAAATACGTGAAATACGAAATTTTATAATTTTCCAGAAATTTCTACGAATTTGGCTATTTTTCTAAAATTTCAGAAAATTTTTCTACACCGAATTTAAAGAAAAAGTTTCTTTTAAAGAGGTAATGGTCTAACAAATGGGTGCAGTTCTATCAGCTAAAAGAAGTAAAAGCGGCAGAACTCAGAATCAATGTTGGAATATCAACATTAGCTGAAGAAACTTTTTAACTGGTGGTGATTGGGAGCGTAAATATCCACAAATTCTAAAAGAACAGAATCTAAAAAGAGAAGCTGGATTAATTCCTGATATCAACAAAGAAGAAAGCTTGGAACCAGAACCTAAAAAGAAAAATAAACATAATGAATGATATTTTAAAGATCGCCAAATACTGGGCAATAGAGCCTGATTTTTTAAAGACTGTTTCCAGAGAGGCTTTATCTATAAAATCAGAAAATGCCCTAGATAATACCAGGTCAGTAAAAGTTAGAGATGGTACAGCAATTATTCCAATTCATGGACCAATAACTGCTAGAAATACATTTTTTAGTTTATTTGCCGGTGGCACATCACTTGAGACTTTAGCAAAAGACTTCCGTGAGGCTCTAAATAATGAGGATGTAAAGGCAATATTATTTGATATTGATTCCCCGGGTGGTGTTGCAGTAGGCCCAATGGAAATGGCTGAAATGATTTACAATGCCAGATCACAAAAACCTATTTATTCTTATATCGGAAGAAATGGATCATCTGTCGCTTATTGGCTGGCTTCAGCTACTGAAAAAATAATCGTCAATCCATCTGCTTTGGTTGGAAGTGTTGGAGTTGTAACCACAATCCCAGTTCAAGAACAGCCAGATCAAGAAGGTTACAAAAATATCGAGATTGTTTCAAGTAATGCGACTCTAAAAAGACCCGATCCAAGAACAAGAGAAGGTCTCGCTGAAATAAGGCGAGAACTAGATGGTCTCGAATCAACCTTTATCAACTCAATCGCTAAATACCGATCTATTACATCAGAAATTGTCAAAAGCGATTTTGGTCAAGGTGGCGTAGTTATTGGAAGTCAGGCGGTTAACCAAAACATGGCTGATGCCCTTGGTACTTATGAGGAGGTTTTAGCAAATCTTAATCAAAAATTTTCTATTAATTCAAATAATCAAATTATGTCTAAAGACCAAACTAAAGAAATAAACGCAGATCAAATTCTAAAGAGCGAGATCAGTGCGAATTATATCAATAAAGAATTTCCTGATGTTGCAAAAGCAATAATCAAAGAAGCATCTGAAACAATTAAGAAAGACGCTTTTGAATCTGGTGCAAAAAATGAGCGAGACAGAATTTTAGCAATTGAAGTCGCTTCTCTTCCGGGTCATGAAGATTTAATAGAGGAAGCTAAAAAGGATGGCTCAATTACAGCCGAGAAATTAGCTCTTAAAATCATCAGCGCAGAAAAGCAAAAAGGCAAGACTTACTTGGCTGACACTAAAAAAGCCGAAGAAGAAATGCCAAAGATTGAACCAAATATTGAGGCCCAAACAAAACAAAAAAAGGATATTGATGCAAACCTCCCTTTAGAACAAAGAGCAAAAGCTCTCTGGGATGAAAACACAGCCCTCAGATCTGAATTCGGTGACGATTTTGAAGCTTATCACGCTTTTGCTAAAGCTGAAGAGTCAAACCAAGTAAGGATCTTGTCTAAATAATTTAATAATCAAAAATACAATAAATCATGGTAAAATTAACAAAAGACGTAACTAGAACCTATGAATTAGGTGATATTAATGAATTTCCAGTTCTTGGAGGTGAATTAATCTATCAAGGAGGTGCAATTGGTTTAGAAGTGGCAAGTGGCTACGCTAGAGGATTACTCCCAACTGATAAATTCCTTGGATTCGCTGAAGATCATATTGATGCCGTAAATTCATCCGATGGTGAAAAGAGTATCCGAGTCAAAAAGAAAGGAGTCGCCGTTCTTGAAATCACAGGAATTACTTTGATTGATGTTGGTAAATCAGTCTACGCTACTGACGACAATACTTTCACTCTATCAAATTCAGGCTCAGTCTATATAGGTCAAATTTCAAGATTCGAATTTGATGAAAGAGTAATTGTTGATTTTGATTCAGCAGTAATTCCTCCAGTAATCGTTTAATTAATAACTTCAAAATAAAAATATTATGTCATTAGCAGAATTATCATCAAGGGCTATTATTGGCCGTTACTATAAAAGACTTAACCAAAAAACAGGTATGGCCTGGGTTGAGGCTTTATCAAATTATTTTACCTCAGATCAAGAATCTGAAACCTATAAATGGCTGGGCCAAGTTCCTGTCATGCGTGACTGGGTTGGCGGAAGACAAGCTAAAGGATTCACTACTAACGGCCTAACAATCGAGAATAAACATTTTGAGGCTACTTTAGAAATTCCTTTAGTGGATTTGCGTAGGGATCAAACAGGTCAAATTAATGTCAGAGTTAATGAGCTTGCCGATAGAACCAATACTCATTTGGCGCAGCTCTTATCCAAATTAATAATTGGTGGAGAAAGTACAGTTTGCTATGATGGTCAATATTATTTCGATACTGATCATAAGGATGCAACTGGACCAGTGCAAAGTAATAAAATCAGTGTTGTTCTAGATGATTACAAACCTCAAATTGAAGGTGGAAAAGTCGGAACTCCTACAGCTCCAAGTGAAGCAGCTTTAAGATTAGTAATTCTTAGAACTATTCAGCAAATCTTGTCATATAAAGATGACCAAGGCGAGCCAATGAATGAGAATGCCAGTAAATTCTTAGTTGTTGTTCCAACTAGCTTGTGGTATGTGGCAAGGGCTGCTGTTTCTGTCCCTCTTACAATAGGTGGTGCGTCAAACGCAGTAAAAGTTCTTGATGAGATAGATATCTCAATTAGTCAAAATCCAAGACTGGACTGGAGCGATAAAATTGCCGTATTTAGAACTGACTCTTCCGTTAAATCATTCATCAGGCAAGAAGAAAAGGGAATCCAATTAAAAGCCATTGCTGAAGGTTCTGAATTAGAATTCAAACACGACAAGCATTGGTATGGCGTTGATACTTGGAGAAATGTTGGTTACGGCTTCTGGCAAAACTCTTGCTTAACTCAATTAACTTAAAAGATAAATAATTATGCAAACTTATAAAGTAATTGGACATAGTGCAATTTTAGGAGTTGGCCTTGTCCTTAAGTTGACTCAGGCTCAATCCTCAACCAGAACGCAAAAGCTCAAGTGCAAATCAAAAGATATTTATATCGTTCTTGAGCCGGTGCAATTTAAGCAAGGTGAAATTATCTCTGTCGTTTCTGGTAATGTATCAAAAGCAGTTTTGGCTAATTTGGAAGATACTTCAAAACCTAAAAAGCAGGAGAAAAAAACAACCAAAGCTCCTGCTAAAAAAGATAAAAAACCAACTCCAACTCCTCCAGCGACTTCAGAAGATGAAGGAGGAGATGGGGATGGTGATCTGGTAAACCTTAATGGAGATAAAGATTTACAGCCAGAAACTGACGATGAAGCAATCGTTAGTAATGGCAATGTAAACAACCTTCCTGTGGTTATAAAATAATATTTGCTAATGCCTTTCGATTTTGATGAATTTATCAATAAACCCTGCATAGGAACCTCTGAAAAACCAATTATCTAATTTATAGATTTGAAACTGTTTAATTTTGTTATTTTTGCCAAAGTTTAGCAAAGTTATTTTATAAAATTTTGTTTGAATTTATTTGATAAAAATAGCCAGAAAAGCTTGATTTATCTAGCTTTTTTGCTTATTATTGATATATTAAATTCAAATAAAATATATAATTATGGCAACCCAGCAATCATTTTTTTCATTAGCAATTTCTGGTAGAAAATTAAGAGCGGAGAAGTTTCTTAATCAAATGACGGATATTATTCCATGGCAAAGATTGATTGATAAGATAGAGCCTTTTTATCCTAATGGTACTAGTGATTACGGTGGCAGGAAGGTGACAGATTTATTATTAATATTTAAGATTCATTTGTTACAGCAGTGGTTTGGTCTTAGTGATCCAGCTATGGAGGATGCTATATATGATAGAATAAGTTTTCAAAAATTCTTAAATATTGATATTGGTATTGATAATGTTCCGGATGAGACTGTGATATTGAGATTCCGTCATTTATTGGAAAAGCATAATTTATCGTCGATTATATTTAACGAGGTAAATTCATATCTTGAAGAGAATGATCTTTTGTTGAAGGAGGGTACGATAACTGATGCGACATTAATATCTGCTCCAACTAGTACAAAAAACAAGAAGAGGAAAAGGGACCAAGAGATGTCTTCTACCAAGAAAGGGAAGAATTATTATTTTGGCATGAAGTCTCATATTGGTGTGCAAACTAAGGGTAAGCCAATTATTCATTCTATTGTCACGACGACAGCTAAAGATCATGATTCTACTAAAACACAGGAGTTATTACATGGTGATGAAACTTCTTTATTTGGTGACAAGGCCTATGATGATAAGGCAATAAAAAGATTTTGTAGGAATCACAATATATTTTATGGTATAACCAATAGAGCTAAATCTAACAAAAAACTTTCAAATAAGCAAAAAAAGAGGAATAAACAATTTTCATCAGTTCGAGCTAAAGTTGAACATCCATTTCAAATTATAAAGCATCTTTGGGGCTATAGAAAGGTTAGATATAATGGTTTACAAAAGAATACTAATCAATTACAAATGCTATCATCCCTTGCTAATCTCTATATGGTTAGAAAAATACTACCAAATACAGCGTAACAAGGGATAAATGTGTCTAATTTAGCCAAAAATGGTAAAATTAGACAAGAAACTAGAGAAATTACCACAAATAATGCCTAAATTTGGATAAAGATTGTTAATTTTTAACAAAATTAGCAATCTTTATCCAAATTATAAAAATTTTTTCTGAAAAATGAAAAAATAGACAAAATTAAATAGGAAAATCAGAGGTTCCCATAGAAATACTTGGCCATCAAGCTATCATAACTCCGGCAAAAATTGAGTTTACGCCATTTGAGCTTGATGGAGATTTTCACGAGGATTACAAGGAAGTTAATCCTGATTTAAGTGAAGCATCTATTAGCTCTTCAAAGGTAGTGATATTTATTCGTGATATTGATTTGCCCGATTATTACCCAAAAATTAATCAGGGTGATTCAATTGAAGTTGGTGGTAAAAATTACCAAATAATCGATGTGCAGATTCACATTCCAGGAAGTAAAAACTAATTCTTCATGAGTCACCCTAGATCAACAATTAGAAATGCTATAATTGATAAGCTAAAAACTCAGGTTGATAGTGTATATTTGACGGATGCTGAAGATAGAATTTATGGTAATAGAGCAAAGCCTTTATTTGATCAATTTTTGCCAGCAATTCTGGTCTATGCCAAGGATGAAAACATCTTGGAGGAAAGATATGAAAGTGATGGATTTAGCCCATTAAAAAGGGATTTAGAAATTGCCATTGAAGCTGTAATTTTAGGTGGTGATGATTTTGATGAAAAATTAGATGATTTATCAAGTCAAATAGAAAATGCACTGGATGGCTTTGAAATAGAAACCAGAAAATCGGACATACTAAAACTCAAATCAACTGAGATTGATTCATCAATTGAAGGCAGTAAAATTTATGGAGCAGTAAGGCTGACATATTCAGTAACTTATCGCACAGCAGTAAAACAACCTCTCAATGAGGGGATACTACCAACTGAAATTAACACAAACTTATGAAGCTAAA
Source organism: Rickettsiales bacterium (assembly GCA_038142525.1). Lineage (GTDB taxonomy): Bacteria > Pseudomonadota > Alphaproteobacteria > Rickettsiales > UBA1997 > CAJQHK01. The sequence goes on along the minus strand of JAYQKE010000002.1, from coordinate 89,648 downwards.
AATACTTTCAAATCATACAAAATACAAAAAAGACCAGATTGTCGATTTAGAAGAAAAAGAAGCAATACCTCTTTTGACTAATGGCAAAGCAATCAGGGCAAGAGAAGTTAAAGAGGAGGTCCTAAAAGAAACCAGAAAAGAAAAGGATAAAAAATCAAAGGACAATGTTTGATGAAGAACAAAGCTTCACAATAAATGACCTTGGTAGAAGATTAGCAAATATCATCAGAATTGGCACAATTTTTGAAATAGATTTTGAAGAGGCAAAGGCCAGAGTAAAAATTGGTGATCTGACAACAGACTTTTTACCTTGGGTCAATTCCAATAGTGGAAGTAATAATAGCTGGAATCCGCCAGAAATGGATGAGCAAGTAATTATTCTATCTCCAAGCGGAGAGCTTAACCAAGGCGTAATTTTATCATCTCTCTACAAAAGCAATGCTTCTGGTGCTTTACCAAATATTCAAAGCATCACTTACAAAGATGGTTCAAAAGTAACTTTTGACCATGATGCTGGAAATTTAGATCTAGACATAAAGGGAAGTGCAGTAATTAAAGTTGCTGGAAGCGCTCAAATTGAAGCGGCAAGCATAACTCTAAAAGGAAATACTGATCTTGGCGGATCTGGTGGTCAGCCAGTAGCTAGAGTTGGCGATAAAGTTGAAATCACCGCCGGCACTTCCGCTGGGCAGTGGCCAATAATATCAGGCTCAAGCAAAGTTAAGGCGACATGAATATTAATAATGGCAAAAACATATCAGAAATTAACCATCTGAAACAATCAATCTCAAATATTTTGACCACACCAATTGGCTCAAGAGTAATGAGACGAGATTATGGAAGTAATCTTTTTAATAAAATTGATCAGCCAATAAATGGTGAGCTAATAGCGGAAATCTATCTTGATATTGTTGCGTCAGTATTCACATGGGAGCCTAGATTTGAACTAGAGCAAGTTGCAGTTAATGCAATTCAAAAAGGCAAAATCACCATAGATTTAGAAGGTAGCTTTTTAAGTAATGGTGAAAAAATAACATTAGAAAATATTGAAATTATACAGTAAGCGCGCACATGACAAATTTTACCGCCATAGATTTATCAAAATTAGCAGCTCCTGATGTAATTGAAAAATTAGAGTATGAAACTCTATTAACTGATTACATCAATGACTTTAAAGCGAAAAACCCAGATTACACAACCTTATTAGAAAGCGACCCAGCAATAATAATATTGCAAGTAATAGCTTATCGTGAGTCGCTACTCAGAAATAGAATAAACGAAGCGAAAAAAGCAAATATGCTAGCTTATGCAACCAAAGGTGATCTTGATAATTTAGCAAAGATTTTATGGAGTAGAAAGATTAGTTGATGAAACTGACGACAGGTTAAAAACAAGAACTCAGCTTGCGTTGGAAGGATTTTCAACCGCAGGGCCGATTGGAGCATATATTTTTCACGCATTATCAGCTTCAAATGAAGTGAAATCCGTGGCAGTAAAAAGCCCAAATCCCGGTGAAGTTCTGGTAACTATTTTATCAAATATTGATGATGGCACAGCCTCAAATGCGTTAATTACAACAGTAAATGACAAGCTAAATGAAGAGGATATAAGACCATTAACCGATCAGGTAACAACACAAGGTGCAACAATAGTAAATTATACAGTAGAGGCCGTAATTACAGTTTATCCAGGCCCTTCATCTGCGGTGGTAGAAACCGAAGCTAGAACAGCTTTAGAAAAGTTCATAGGCGAGCGTCATGAAATTGACCGAATAGTGGCAATATCAGGAATTTACGATGCTCTTCATGTTGACGGAGTTAAAAAAGTAGAATTAACAACTCCAATAGCAGATGTTGAAACAACCGATGAAGAAGCCCCATATTGCACAAACATAATAATATCTGTAATTACGGATGGGTAATGACAAAACACTTTTACCAATAAATGCCAGCGAGTTATTAAAAGATTTAGAAAATACCTCTTTAAGAGCAACAACTTTAGAAGCCTTAAATAGATATGCTAATAATCCTGACTTAGCTCCAGAAAATATCCTGCCTTGGCTTGCCTTCGCAGTTTCAGTTGATGATTGGAATGATGATTGGGAAATTGATATTAAGCGAAACATCATCAGGGCAAGTATTAAGATCCACAAGAAGAAGGGAACAATAGGCGCTCTAAAAAAAGCACTATCTGCCTTTAACTTTGTAGACATAAAAATAGAAGAATGGTTCGAATATAATGGAGCCCCATATCATTTTAGAGTATTTTTTGATATCCCATATTCTGGCTTTGATATTAATATTTTGCCAGAAATAGCAAAAGTTATTCAAAATACAAAAAATGTTAGATCTAATTTAGAAAGTTTTAAACCTTATTTATCTTCTAAAAGCGCAATAAATAATTTAGCGAGCTTCTTTATTTCAAAGGAAGTAACAGCAATAGATCCAGTTATTTACGAAACAGATGACCTAATCATAGATGAATCTTTGATTCCAATTTTAGGAACATTTTTTTTATCTCAAAAGAAATTACAACAATTAATCCATTAATTTAAATGCCTCAAGATTATTACAGCTTAGTTACAGATGGTGGCTTAATAAAAGAAGGCGCCAGTAATGAACCTGGTGGGACAGCTATTGATTTAACTGAACTTGCAGTTGGCGATGGAGGTGGAACTGTTTATGATCCGGCATCAAACGCAACAGCTTTAGTCAATGAAGTGCACAGAGTAACTCTAACCCATGTAGTTGTTGATGAAAATAACCCAAATCAGTTAATAGTTGAAGGGGTTCTAGATGAAGCTATCGGGCCATTTTATATCAGAGAAGTAGGAATATTTGATAGTAATGGTGATCTATTTGCCATAGGTAAATATCCAGAAACCTTCAAGCCAAATTTACCAAGCGGATCTGGTAAAAGGCTTTATATCAGGATGATTCTTGGCTTTGCCAATTCTCCTAATGTAAGTTTAATCATTAATAATGATATTGCCCTTGATCCAAATTTTGGAACTGATGTAAATAATGCTTTAGCTGAAAGATTAATTAAAACCAACAACCTTTCAGATTTGGATGATTCAGCAATAGCTAGAAATAATCTGGGACTAGGAAGTGCGGCAACAACTGGTGATGCATCTGAATCTCAAAAGGGAATTTCGCAAATCGCTACTCAATCAGAAGTAAGTAACGGCGGCAATGATGAAAAAATAATTACTCCTTTAAAATACCTTGCTGGCTTTAGTTGCTCAAAGACGTCGAATGGTTACACAAAATTACCAAATGGGATTATTTTTCAATGGGGCTCGGGGTTATACCTTCTGCTGGAGCTACTGTTTTTACTTTTTCTACACCTTTTCCTAACGCTGTGTTTGCTGTTACTACAGGCTCTAAGGGAATAAGCGATGGAGCTCCAGATGACTATTCAGGATTTGTTAGATCTATTACCAATTCTACAGTACGTATATCAAATGGTACTGGAGTCGGATCTGTTATGGTATACTGGATGGCAATAGGTTTTTAACAAAAAGAACTTAAAATTCAAAATCAAATTTTATTAATAATTAAATCAAAAAACTTATGCCTGATCAATTCTTACACGGCGTGGAAATCATTGAAATAAATGATGGTGCGCGTCCTATTCAAACAGTTAAATCAAGTGTAATTGGACTTGTTGGTACAGCGCCACAAGGCCCAGTAAATACACCAACCTTAATTCTTGGCTCAAGAAAACAAGCGACCGAAATCTTCGGTGAAAATAACGATGCCAATAAAGACTACACTATACCAAAAGCTTTGGATGGAATATTTGATCAAGCTGGCGCAATGGTTGTTGTTATCAATGTTGCTGATCCAGATAATCTAGCCCATTTAACAACTGGCGTTCTTGATCCTACAAATATCATAGATGCCGATGTTGTTGGTGGCGTTGACGTAACAACTGGTCAATATAAAGGTGTTCATGCTCTTTTGGCAGACCAATACAGAGCTTGCAGTAACTCCAAGAATCTTAATTGCCCCAAATTTCACGCATGATATGCCAAGTGGAAATGCAAACCCTGTGGTTAGTGAATTGCTTGGAATAGCAGAAAATCTAAGAGCAATTATTATTGCTGATCTTCCAAATACTAATGATACAGATGCAATTGATTATGTTGGTGACTTTGGATCTGCTAGAGTATTTACGGTTTATCCTTGGGTTAAAGTTCTTGATACATTGGGAGCTATTGTTGAAGAGCCGTCATCTGCAAGAGTAGCGGGCTTAATTGTAAAATCCGATAATGACAGAGGATTCTGGTGGTCACCATCAAATTTGGTTATTAATGGCATTGTTGGAATTTCTAAGCCAATTGATTTTGTTCTTGGTGATGTAAATTCAAAAGCCAACTACCTCAATGAAAATAACATCACAACTATAATTCAAGAAAGTGGTTTTAGATTGTGGGGTAATAGAACTTTATCAGCTGATCCTAAATGGGCATTCTTACAAGCTAGAAGAACTGCTGACATGATTAATGATTCTCTTCTTAAAGCTCACTTATGGGCTGTTGATAGAAATATCACCAAAACCTACATCGAGGATGTTTTGGAAGGAGTTAATAACTATCTGAGATATTTAAAAAATATTGGAGCGATTATTGGTGGAACTGCCTTTGCTGATCCTGAGCTAAATACTCCTGATCAAATAGCTCAAGGTAAAGTCACCTTTGAGTTTGACTTCACGCCTCCTTATCCAGCAGAGCATATCATTTTTAGATCAAGAATGACTGATGAATATTTAGAAGAAATTGTCAGCTAATTTTAATAATCAAAAATAAACAAGAAAATGATTCCAAAAATATTAAAGAATTTCAACCTCTTCATTGATGGGCGTGGTTATGTTGGTAAATGTGACGAGGTTAATCCTCCAAAACTAAACATCAAAGCAGAGGAATATAAAGCTGGTGGCATGGATGCTCCAATATCAATTGATATGGGAATGGAAAAGCTAGAAACCAGTTTTACCCTATCTGAATATGACAAAGATGTTTTAAAGCAATTTGGACTTATTAGTGGTAATGGTGTTCAAGTGACGCTTCGAGGAGCTTTGCAAGATGATGCTACTACCTCACCAGTCATTGTTAAATTAAGGGGAATGTATACCGAAATGGATATGGGCAAATTCTCAGCTGGAGAAAAAGGAACTCTAGCTTGCACAATTGCTTGTAGATATTACAGCCTAGAAATTGATGGTGAACAGCTAATCGAAATCGATATTGACAACATGACCAGAATTATTGGTGGAGTTGATAAAATGACGGAAATTCGTGATGCCATCGGCGTTTAATCTAAAATAAAATAATCATGCACAATATTAAATTAAACTATCCAATTGAATCAAGCGGAGAAAATATTTCTGAATTAAATATGAGACGATCAAAAGTAAAAGATCGTCTCGTTGTGGCCAAGATGAAAAACTCCCCAGATGAAGAAAAAGAAATCCGCCTTTTTGCCAATCTTTGCGAAGTTCAACCAGCAATCATTGAGGAGTTAGACGAGAGCGATTATGCAGACTTTACAAAAAGCTTATATGGATTTTTTCAAGTCAGAGGGGATATCACCAGAGCCATTATTATCCTCTCAAAAATAACCAATTGGCGACTCTCAGAAATTTTAGAGCTAACAGAAGAGGAATTTTGCCTTTTCTATGATGAGGCAATTATTATCCAAAAAGAATCACAAGAATAGAAAATGCCAAGTAACAGCAAAGCATCCGTATCAGTTGTAATTGGTGCTGACCTTGGCAAATCTTTTAAAGGTGCTTTTGGATCAGCAAATAAGCAATTAACAAGTCTTGGAAGTGCAATTAAAAAGACTAGCCAAAAGGCTAATCAAATTGAGGCATGGCGCAATTCCGCAAGAGCAACAAAAGAGGCATCAATTGCCTATAAATCAGCCAAGCAACAGTTAAATGTTTTAAGTAAGGGAATTGCGACAACCAACAATCCCTCAAAGCAGACTTCAAAATAATTTTAGAAAATCCAAGAGATTAGCCGACAGAACTAAAAAATCATTTTTAGATACAGCTCGCTCAACTCGTCAAATGGGTAAAGCTCTCAGGGCTTCTGGGGTTGATATGAAAAATTTTAACAAGGAACAAGGTAGATTATCAAAAAAATTAAAAGGTCTTCAAAGTAGGCAATCATCAGTAATTAAGCGTCAAAATGCTAAAGATGCTAATTTACAAAACAGATCCAATAAGCGTTCTCAAATGTTTGATGCTGTTGCTCTTGGCGGTGCATTATTCAGCGTTGTAAAACCAGCGGTAGATTTCGAACTTGCTATGGCTAAAGTTGGTGCAATTACCGATGAGGCGACAGAAGCGCAAGGCTTTAAAAAATTAACAAAACAAGCTAGAGAGCTTGGAAGAACAACGCAATTTACAGCGAGCCAATCCGCAGAAGCTATGCAGTTTCTTGGTATGGCTGGACTTAGTACTAATGAAATTCTAGAAGCAACGCCAAGTGTTTTAAATTTGGCAGTTGCTGGCAATATGGACTTAGGAAGAGTTGCAGATATTACTTCCAACATTCTAACTGGCTTTAATATGGAAGCCAACGAGACTGCTAAAGTAGCCGATATTTTAGCTCAAGCAAGTAGATCAACAAATGTAAATGTTGAAATGCTTGGTCAAACCATGAAATTCATAGCTCCAGGCTGGCACGCATGGGTGGAACATTAGAAGAAACAACTGTTTTGGCTGGCGTTCTTGGTAACGCTGGTATTCAAGCCGCAATGGCAGGAACAATGCTAAGATCAGCTTATCTAAGACTAGCGACTCCCGCAAAAAAAGGAGCAGAAGCCCTTGGAGAAATGAGGGATAAATATGGCTTAACGGCAGATGAAATGCCAGATGTCGCTAAACAATCACAGCTTGCTCAGAAAAGATTAACCTCTCTTAATGTAGAGGTCTTTAGCAAAACTGGCAAAATGAGGTCAATGATTGATATCTTAAAAGATATGTCAGTTGCCCTAAAAGGTGCTAGTGATCAGGAAAAAATATCAGCTGTAAAAGATATATTTGGCACAAGATCATCTGCAGGTGCTTTAACAATTTTTGAGTCTATTGAAACTAAAGACCTTGATGGTATAGCAGAAAAGATCAAAAATGCCGATGGTGCAACCAAAGAAATGGCGGATCGTTTGAGAAACACCACTTATGGTGCATGGAAAAGATTTAGCTCTGCTATTGAATCCGTTGGAATATCGCTGGGTTCTGTTTTACTTCCTGCTTTTTCTGATATTCTTGGAGTGTTAGCTGTAGGAGCTACTTATGTTAGTGCCTTTGCAGAACAACATCCAATTTTGACTAAATATATTGGCTGGACAATAGCCGGATTAATAACCCTTAAAGTGGTTACTATCGCAACTGGTTATGGCTTTACCTTTTTAAAAGGTACATTCTTAGTCAGCTAAAGGAGGATTATTTGGATTTGTAAGTGTTTTAAAAAAAGCTAATAGAATTATTCCTCTTACTACTCGTCTTTTTAAGTTCTTGAAGGTAGTTATTGCAACCAACCCAATTGGCTTGCTTATTACAGCTATTGCTGTGGGAGCGGTATTAATAATCAAATACTGGACTCCGCTGGGGAAATTCTTCAAAAAAATATTCAGCGGAATAATTGGATGGGTACAAAAAACCTTTCCTTGGATAAGTAAGCTAATAAAGCCTCTTAAATCAGTAGTAGATTTAGCTGGCAAAGCTATCAGTTTTGTTTTTGGTAGTAACGAGGATGAAGAAGGTGAGGAGCGAGACAAAGAGTCAGCACCTTCAATTGGAAAAGTCATAAAGACTATTGAAAATAAGAATGTCCCGATAAGTCAGGAGCAACAAGAATTACTTGAATCTAGTAATATTCCCAATGTTGCCAATATCTCTAAAAGCAACACGAGAAGCAATACAAGTTCAAATATATCAATATCCGCACCTGTTACCATCAATAACAATAGTGGCAAGAATTTAAACGAGCAGAAAATTGCTGATCAAGTGAAAGAAGTTTTTGACGAACTTGTCAGGAAGCTTGAGGGAAGGAAGGAGGCGCTAAATTTTGACTAAATGTAAATCATGGCACTAGATTTTTTTAAAAATATCAGCAGACAAGCTAACAGTTAATAGCTTACTTAAAGTTGATATGATGATGATTCTTGGTGTTTATAGATTTGTCATAAAAAATGCTTTCGCTTACCAAACTTTAAAAAGACAAAGCAACTATAAGTGGCAAGAAGTCAATAGAATTGGCAGTAATCCAGCTTTGCAATTTACCGGATTTGGTGTTGAAACCATAGAGCTTGAAGGAGTTATTTATCCTCATTTCAAAGGTGGACTTAAACAAGTTACTTTAATGAGAGCGCAAGCAGGATTAGGTAAGCCTCTTTTTTTAATCTCAGGAAATGGCTTTGCATTTGGTAGATGGTGCATTACCAACATTACAGAAAATCAAAGTAATTTCCTAAGTGATGGATCTCCAAGAAAGATCGAGTTTAGCCTAACCCTAAAACGATATGGCGAGGATAAGAAAAAAGGAGTTAAAGGAATAATTCAAAATATCACCGGGTCATTATGAGCATTATCTACACAACAAAAGACGGTGATGTTTTGGATCAAATTTGTCAGGAATATTATGGCACAACTTCGGGAGCGGTTGAGCAAGTTTTAGAAGCTAATCGCCATCTCGAATTAGAGCCTGATGTTTTTAATGCTGGCACAAAAATAACTTTGCCAAAAATTACTCAAAACCAAGAAACAGAAACAGTCAAACTATGGTCGTGAAACCATCATTTAAAATTATTGCTGACTCAGTTGATATTACTGATCTTATTTCTAAGAGATTAATTTCCTTAAATATTACCGATGAAACAGGTCTTGTTTCTGGCAAGTTCTAAAATCTATTTGAACAAAAACTTCTATTTACCTCAGATTCGATGATAGGAATTTTTTAAATTTAGAATTTCGGAAGTAGCCCTTCATAGCAAGAGGGAGAAATTTCGTTAAGAATTTAAAAATTCCGGTATGTTGTAGTAATAATTTACGACAATATTTTTTTAAAGAATTTTGAGTTTATATTTAAGAAATATTACATAATTTTTATTATTTTTTAAAATTTAATAAAAATTATCATGAGTAACAATATAAAGAAATTTAAACATCTTACCTTTAAAGATAGACAAATAATTCACCATATGAGATTTGTAGAAAAAGTATCATTGCAAAAAATAGCTGATTTTATTGGTAAATCTAAATCTGCTATTAGCTATGAGTTAAATAGCAGGAAGGAGAAAAATAAATATATCCCTACCATTGCTCATAGTAAATACAAAAAGATCCTTTGTAAAAAAGATGGATTTTCTATAGATAAGAATCCAAAAGCTTTATCCTATTTAAGGAATAAATTAATAAATCACAAATGGGGATTAGATGTAATATCTCATAAGATGAAGGAGGATATAGGTTTTTCTATATCTACTGAATCTCTATATAGTTACATTTATAATTCTGATACTTCTAGAAAGTTAGAATTATATAAATATTTACCCCGCAAAAGACAAAATAGATTAAAGCAAGGATCTAGGAAAAAGAGGGTTATTATTCCAAATAGAGTATCAATTTCCAAAAGAGATAAGATTGCTGAAGAAAAGATAGATATTGGCCATTTTGAGGTAGATTTAACATTTCACAAAAATAACAGAAGTGCTAATATTTCTGCCATGATTGACAAAGCTTCTCAAAAAGTGATTTTGTGTTTTAATAGAAATAAAACTAGCAATACTGTATGTTGTGGCTTATTGACAAGAATATCTAAGATACCTAAATTCTTTAGAAAAACAATGACATTTGATAATGGAGGAGAATTTGCCAATCATATCAATTACCATCTTAAAGGATTTAAGACTTATTTCTGTAATGCCTATAGCCCTTGGCAAAAAGGATTGGTTGAAAAAATAAATTCTATGATTCACAGAATCTTTCCTAAAGATAGAGATATTACTAAATTAACAAAAAAAAAATTACAAAAAATTGAAAATCTGCTTAATAATATGCCACGAAAAATATTAGGATATAAAACTCCTAATCAAGTCTGGAATGAGAAGCTAAAATTAGCTCAAAATTCTATGGTTTAAAAATTATGTGATTTGTTCAAATTAGAGGTTGAATTTAGCTCTGATAAAGCAGAAATCTTGCTTGATAATCGAGATAGTGTTTTAGAAATTCCTGCAACTGGTGCAAATCTTGAAATATCAATTGGTTATGAAGATAAAGAGCTAAACCTAATGGGAAGCTATATCGTTGATACAGTTAAGCTTATGTCCCCTCCATTAAAAATGAGGGTTACTGCCAAAGCAACTAACACCAAGATCAAGAATCTAAATAGCAAAATTAGATCTCCTAAAAGCAAATCATGGCATGAACATACTTTATTCAGCATAGTTTCAGCAATTGCCAAAGCTCATGAATTTGAAGCAATAATCGATAACCAGCTAAATGAAATCTATATCAAGCATATTGATCAAACTGACGAGAGTGATATTTCATTTTTAAGTAGATTAGCTAAAGACCATGATTCATTTATCAAATTCATAGATGACAAGCTTATATTCATCAAAAAAGGCACGGGAACTTCAATCTCAGGAGTTGAACTGCCAGAAGCAGAAATATTTGAATCTGAAATTACCAACTGGAAGTTAAGCGTTTCTGAAAGAGGAAAGTTTGGCAGAGTCAGGGCAAAATGGCATAATTTAGCAGACGGCAAAGAGAAATACAGTATCTGTTGGTGGAAATGAACCAACTTACAACGCACGATACATATATGTTACTCAAGATAGAGCCACTCAAATAGCTAAGGCAAAATTAGCGGAATTTCAAAGAGGAATTAAGAAATTAAGTATTTCTGCTGGCGGCAATCCAATTTTAAGCGCAGAAAGCAAAATCACTATTCCAGATGTTAAATATCTAAAAGACCAATCATGGATCATCGATAGCGTAACTCACAATATTAGCGACTCAGGATATACCTCTCAAATTACAGCAATACTTAAAACTTAAAACTTAAAAAAATGACAAACACAGAGCCAAAATTAAGAATCAAAAAATCAAGAGCAGGAAATTTTATTATCTCTGAATGTGAATTTGAAAGGCTAATGAGTAAAGCCTCCAAGCAAGGCGCAAGATTAGCTTTAAGTGAACTTGGCCTTGATGATGATAATGCTCATTTAGATATCCGTGATCTCAGGAGCTTATTAAGCGCCTTTAAAATGGCAAAGAAGCACAGTTTTAAGGTCTTTATCAGATGGTTAGTTATCGGAATTATGACTTTAATTACCGCAGGATTCCTTTCAATAATATCAAAATAAGAAAATGCCAAAATACTCAAGCAGATCAAGAAAAAGACTAGAAACCTGCCATCCAAATCTTCAAAAACTTTTTAACGAGATAATAAAACATTATGATTGTACCATAATTGAAGGAAGCAGATCAGATAAAAAACAAAAGCAGCTTTACAGCCAAGATAAAACAAGAGCTGACGGAGTAACCAAAAAATCTAAACATCAAGTAACAGCAGAAGAGCCTCTATCATTTGCCATTGATGTAGCTCCTTACCCAATACCAAATAACTGGGGAGTAATTGATCTCAAAAATAGAAATAAAATCAATTACCAAGCAAGGGAACTAGCAGAATTTTATTACTTTGTTGGTTTTGTTAAAGGAGTAGCAAACCAACTTAATATTAAAATCATATCCGGAGCTGACTGGAATAATAACAATAATTTAAACGATCAAACATTTTTTGATCTTACTCATTTTGAGCTAACCAAAGATAACAATAAAAAACATGGCAAATCATTTTTTGCAAGATTCAAAAGGAAATAAATCTTCAAAACGACTCTGGGGATCAATCCTTCTGATTGTAGGGGTTTTATTTTCTGTAATATTATTTGCCTATTCGTTATATCAAGGAGTCGCAGATGCATCAACCGCCCTTGGAATTATAAATATGTTTTTAATATCTGGTGGTGGATTGCTTGGAATTGGGGTTTTTGAGAGGGGAATAAAAAGATGATAGAGGGAATGGTAATCAAATTAATAATTTTACTAATCAGCGTTTCAGCATCCTTCACATTTGGGTATTTCAAAGGAAAGAATAGTGAAGAAGTTAAACAATTAAAATTAAATATTAAAGATGCGGTTAAAACTAAAAAGAGGCGCAAAAAGCGTAGCTCTGATAATATTGCTGGCGTTAAACGTAGGATGCGCCGCTACACAATTGGGTAATTTCTGCCTATGGGCAAATCCGATCATGATTACCAAAGAGGAGAATGAGAGTTTATTGTCCGATAATACGCTGAGGCAGATTGACGATTATAATCAGGAATGGGAAATCAGGTGCGATAAATAAGGAAGGCTTTAATTAAGCCTTTCCTTTTTAATACTAACCCAATCTTTATCCTTAACATTAAAAAATGTTAAATTTTCACCATCAAAATCAGTATCCCAAGTTTCGCATTGCTCATCTTTGAATTTTACTGATTCTTGATCTTCTAAAGTATCAACTAATTTCCAATGATCTGGGCTGATTACAACATGGTAGTCAATTCCTACAGAAATTACTCTTCTAAAATCTCCGTTTTTTAATTCTGCTTTTTTGATTTCTATATTTTGCATTTTTAAGTTTATTTCAAGTTAATAACTAGCTTTAAAGCCTTATATATTATAGCTTTAAAGTTGTTTACAGTCAACTTGAATGATGCAATTAATCCTCTCTAAACGCCTTATAACTAGCCTCAGTTATTGGATCAAAAAGATATTTAAATAATGACCTTGTTCCAGTAATAATAAATGCTTGAGCAGGCATTCCTGGATAAAGAGTTATTTTTGCTTTTAGGTGATTAATTTCATCTTCGTCAATCTTTATTCTAGCTAAGAAATACTGCTCACCAGTTGCTTCATCTAGCAAAATATCAGCAGAAACAGATAGAACTTCTCCGGTTAATTTTGGCACTTTTTTGGCTTTAAATGCTGTTAGTTGTACTTTAGCTTTTAGTCCTGCTTTTACATTATCGATGTCATTAGGATTTACTCTAGCTTCAACTATTAACTGATCATTTTATAAGACAACATACATAATTTCTGATGCTGGAGAAATTACCGCACCAATACTATGGTATTTTACATCAGTCACTGTTCCAGAAGTTGGAGATTTAATTATTGTTCTTTTTAAGATATCTTTAGCTGATACTAATTGCTCCGTTAAATCCGACACCTTCACTTCGATGTCCTGTAGTTCGGCCAATATTTCATTTAAATTCTCATTTTTTAAATTAATAATTTCTAACTCTGTTTCAGAAATTGTTTGTTTTGCTTTGGCAATACCTGCTTCCAATTCACCTTTTTTTCCTTTACTAGTTTCAATTTGCTTTTGAATCTCAATCAATTTGTTTAATGGTGAGTTATTATTTTTAACTAACCGTTTGGACATTTTTTCTTGCCTTCTCAGAAGCGTTAATTCTTCATCAGTAGCTTGTAGCTGTGAATTAATCCCCTTAATTTCATCATTAAGTTGATCTATTCTTTTATATAGAATATCAGTTTTGCTCTTGAAGCTATTTTGCCTTATGTTGAATAGATTTTCTTGAGTTGAAATTATTTTATTTACTTCCTCATTTTCATGATCTTTATCAGTTTGATACCTTGCTAAAATATCAACAAAATCTGGCTGTTCTTTTTTATCTCTTTCTGAGACCAACCTTTCCTCAATAGCAAGAGTTGTAATAAGTTGCTTTTTTAGCATCTTATTTTGAGATCTACTTTGAATATCTTGTAAATAGATCAAAGGCTGTCCAGTTACAACATTTTGCCCTTCCTTAACCAATATTTTCTCAATAATTCCACCTTCTAAATGCTGTATGGTTTTTTTGTTAAAATCCAAAACAACTTGGCCAGGTGCAATTGATGCAGAATTAATTGGTGCAAAAATTCCCCAAACAATAAAAACAGTCAAGAAAAATCCTAAAACCAGAGCTCCTAAATTTATTGTTTTAACGGCAATTTTCTCAGGATCATTTCTGATTATTAGATTTATGAATCTTTTGGCTTGAAGAAAGTAATATTTTATATTTCTGGCTATTTTAGTTATCATTTTCCTCCTCCAGACATTTGTTTGATTACGCTTGACGCTTCATCGAATATCTTAGCTTTGCCATCATGAAGAACTAGGATTTTATCAACTATGTTTAAAATGTTTGGTCTGTGAGAAATTATGATAGTTGTTATTTTCTCTTTTCTAGCATTTGCAATTGTTTGCATTAAAGCATTTTCACCTTCAGTATCTAAGTTAGAATTTGGCTCATCAAGAATAACAAATTTTGGTTTTCTAAAGAATGCTCTGGCAAGTCCAATTCTTTGTCTTTGGCCTGCTGATAGATGAATAGCATTTGTTTCATAGGATTTTGGCAATTTTATGATTAGATCATGAATATTGGCAAATTTAGCAAATGACTTCAACTATTTCTTCAGCTTTTACCTTTTCCTTCATTCTAGCAATATTGTCTTTTATTGTCCCTTCAAATAACTCAATATCTTGTGGTAAATAACCGATATATTTACCAATCTCCTCACTATCTTGGTTTGCTAAATCAGAACCATCTAATCTTACACTTCCTTTATCTGGTGTTAATACGTCTGTCATTAATCTGGCAAGCGTAGTCTTGCCAGATCCACTTGGGCCAATTATTCCAATAATATCACCTGGGTTAATAGTGATATTTACTCCTTTGATTATTGCTTGTTCTGTTTTTGGTATTTTGTAGAAAATTTTATCTAATTGAATTTCTCCTTGAGGTTCTGGTAATTGAAGTTTTTCCTCTTTATCTTCATGTTTTTTTAAATTTTCTGAAAGTCTAGAATATGATTTTTTGGCATTAAGTAGAGCTTTGTAAATAGTTACTGCCTGATCAAAAGGAGCTAAAGCTTTTCCGGTTAATATTGAAGTGGCAATAATTCCACCAGCTGACATTTTTGCTTTCATAACCAATATTGCACCAACAGCCATCACTGCCATTTGAATCAGTAATCTAATTGATTTGGTGATATTGGTAATGATTGCACTTCTTACTGCAAGAGAAGTGGTTATTTTGGTTAATTCCTTATTAAGCTTTTGCCAAGAGTTGGTCATGTCAATTTTCATACCCATAGCTTTTACTACTTCAGCATTTCTTGATATTACATCAACTTTCTTCATGGAGATAACATTCATCTCATTTGACTTCTCTATTTGTTTCTTGGTAAGTTTTTCGTTAACAAGAGCAAGTATTAGAAGAATTGCTGCACCAGCTAAAACGATAAAGCCATTAATCCAGTGAATGAAGAATATGACGATAAAATAAATAATTGCCCATGGACCATCAAACATATGAGTTACTGCTTGTCCGGTAATGAATGATTTTATAGCTTGTAAATCTCTTAAGTTTTGACTACCTTTTGTCTTGGCATCATAGGTGATTGAACTTTCTAGAAGTGGAGATGATAATTTTGAATCCAACCAATTTGATATTTGGGTAAAAATAAATGATCTGATAATTTGAAGGAATGCCAATATTGCATAAACCACTATCATAATAATTGATAGCATTAGAAGTGTTTCCATGCTATTGCTAGAAAGGACTCTATCTAATATCTGAAGGCTATAAATTGATGTTGATAACATCAAAACATTTATGAAGAAAGAAAAAGATAAAATTGCAGGCAAAAGCTCGTCTGCAAAGTCCTAAATATTCTTTTAGCAAATTATCGTTTTTATCTTTATGTGCTTTACTCATAACTCAAATTTTCCAGTTAACATAAGTAGCTTATAATAGCTTAAAATATAATCAGCCTTATTATTTAATTGTTGAATTAAAATCTTGTTTAACTCTAATTTACTTTCTAATAAATCAATAATGTCACCATCTCCAACCTTTACTTGCTCAGCAATATTTTCAATTCTGCTATTAGTTAAATTAATTAACTCTTCCTGGCTTTGAAGTAAATCACCATAAAAGATAAATTCTTTATAGGTTTGTTTCACATCCTTGATAATATTTTCTTTATTGGTTTGATACTCTCTTCTAGCAAAACTTAAATTTCTATTAGCCTTACTAACTCCAACATATTCGGCACCTTTTTGAAATAATGGAACTTTAACATTTAGATAAATGCTTTCCGATTTTAGATCTCTATTATTTAAATAAGTAACATTCTCTTGCTCAGACATTGATCTGACAATTTCAACTGTAGGAGAGAATTCACCTTTGGTTTTATTGAGAGCTGATCTGGCAGCTTTTATTTTGTAAAGATAAGTTTTTAAGCTTGGATTATTAGAAGCTGCTAATTCAGCTAAATCTTTACTGTTACCTAATAATTTAGCTTTATCAATTTTTGGCAAAAATATTTCTTCATCATTTTTACCAATTATTTTATTATATTCTTCCTCAGCTTTAAATAAATCCTTTTTAGCCATAAGACTATCTGATATGGCAGTTGAAACAAATGTTTGATATTTAATTACTTCACTTCCACCGACTTCTCCAGATCTGTTTCTGCCCTTCATTAACTTAAGTAGTTTCTTGGTATTTTCTTCATCTTGGATTTTAAGACTTACCAGACTTTTAGCTTTAAATAAATTTAGATAACTCTCAGTCGCACCTAATAATATCTCAAATTTCTTTGATTTATAATATTGCTCAGCTGACTTGATATTGTAGCCGATTTCTTTAGCATTATTATATCCAGAGAATCCACTGAATACCGGTTGAGTGAAGTTTAGTTGTTTTACATCCTGATCTTCCATTTTATCTAAATCTCCTCTATCTATTCCAACCGCATCATTCTTTTGCCTGCCTTTTTGATAAGTGGCGTTGATATCTGGTAAAAAATCAGAAATGGCATCACCTTTGGTTGCCTTTACTTGATTTAGTCTAGATCTTTCTAATTTAATATCGGAGTTATTATTTAGAGCATTTCGCAATGCCTCATGAAGAGTTGCGGCATTTGAGTGGTCGCAAACAGCAAAGAAATATAGTGAGGTTATAATTGTGGTAAAAAAATATCTAATCACTTCTTGTCAGTTTTTATTTGGTTGTCATTTATTTCTTTTGCGGATCCTTTAAAGAAATTCCTGTCATTCCTTTTTTACCTTTATTGGGTTTAAGAATTTTAATATCCTTATCCTTAAACTGTCCCTCACTAAGTTCTTTTAAAATATCTGGAACTGGAATAAAATGGCTAATGATATCAATGATATATAATTTATTGCCCGATACCCATTCTTTTGGATTAAGCTTTAAAGATCCATCCAATAATCTCTTCTCAACTTCTTCACTAACAGATGCAAAGCTAACAAAAGCAATTGGTTCATTTCTTTTATTCCTGAATAATGAATATTGTTTTGCTGTAATTGGTGGAATAATCATCCATTCATAATCCTGAGAGAATAAATATTTATGAGTTGGTGATTTGGTTGCAATTAACAAAACAGAGCCAATAGCACTTTCTACTGATATATGGTTAGGGATGTTGTTATTAGCAGTTTTGACAACCTGTTCTTTATTTTTATCTGGCATTTTTTTATCTAATTTCCTTTCATTAAAATTCCAAGTTATGAATTTTAAGATAAAATATTAAAAAAAGCTTTAAAAATATCAGAATAGAAAATAGTGGTTTATTTTATTTGTAACAAATGTTCTAAGAATCAAAGTTAGATATAACCTTTGGAGGGCGCAGAAACATTGCTGTTCGTACTTTAACACACCTAATTGAAATAAAGAAACTGTTTCAAAATAAGACAGTATAAAAAGTCTGCAACAAAATACATTGAAATTATAGTTTTAATTACTTAGAATTACTTTCCTTCTTTTGAAGACCGCTAATTTTAATGACAAATAAAACGATGCACACAGAACTGCACCCATTTGTTAGACCATTACCTCTTTAAAAGTCATAGACTTTTTCTTTAAATTCGGTGTAGAAATTTTTGAATTTTCTGAAATTTTAGAATGGCCCTAAATAGCCAAATTCGTAGAAATTTCTGGAAAATTATAAAATTTCGTATTTCATATTTTAGATTTTAATTATTTTTTATTTTAAAATCTAATTCTTTTTCTCTTACTGTCATCATTATAGTAAATTTGACTAGGAGTTTTGTAATTCAAAGATTGATGAGGTCTTTGATAATTATAAAAATGGATAAATCTTGTTATTTGCCTCTTTAATTCTTCTATATTATCAGGAGGATTGAGAAAAATTTGTTCATATTTTACAGTTCTCCAGAATCTTTCAATAATTACATTGTCTACCCACCTACCTTTTCCATCCATTGATATTTGAATATTTCGTTTTTTTAATTCATTTATCCAATTACCGCTGGTAAATTGAGATCCTTGATCAGTATTAATAATTGTTGGAATAATTTTATGATTTTTTATTCCCTTTTTTAATATTTCAACACAATTATTAGTTTCCATAGAAATTGATAATTTTGATGCAACAACAAATCTAGAACTCCAATCAATTAGCGACATTAAATAAACAAATCCTACTGGTGTTTTGATGTAAGTTATATCAATTGCCCAAGTGTGATTTGGCTTATCTATTTTAGATTTATCTTCTAATAAATAAGGATATTTGTAATCTTTTTTATTGATGATTGTTGTCTTTTTCTTTGGATAAAGAGCTTTAATCTTTAGAACTCTCATTAATCTAAGAATCTTCTTGCGATTAATTTTATTATTATGATTTCTATCTTGATTGATTATTTCTGTAATTCTTCTATATCCGAAAAATTGATATTTACTCCAGATATTATGAATATCTTTGCATAAACTATTAATCTTAGAAATATCAATCCTAGATTTATAATAAAAATTAGATCTATTAATATCTAACAATCTACATCTATTTCTGACAGCTAAATTATACATATCTGATGATAATTTTAGAAATTTGATTTTCTTAGAATAATCTAACTGTCCAGAAACTTTTTTAAGAAATCTCTTTCCATTGTTAATTGACCTATTTTCTTATATAATTTATCAATTTCTTTATCCTTCTTTTTTTGTTCTTTTTTACTTAATTTTTCTTCTTTAGATAACTTAGAATCAGAAAATATATCATTACCGCTAGCTTTAAACTGCTTAACCCATTTATGTAATGTTGATTTAGCAATATCATATTCGCTACAAATCTGATAAATTGTATAATTTTCGGATAAATATTTCATTACAACTTTAAACTTAAAATCAGAATTATATTTTTTAATTTCTTTTGACATAATTTATTAAATTAAATTTTTAATTAACAGATGAAAAAATATTAGCATATTTTTCCATCTTCCAAATCGAAATTTAAAGAAATTATAGTCTATGAAATTTAAAAATTAATGGTCTGAATTTTAGGGGCATTTCTCACCACATCAAAACCAAAATCCTCTAATTATGAACATAAAGAATAAATCACAGCAACTAAAAGATATAAAAGCTAAAGTTGTCAATCTCGATAAAATATATAAAGATCTGGGAATTATTACATTCCTCTTTGGTCTATCAACTTACCATCAGAAATTTACAGCTGGTCATATAATGGCATATGTAGTTCCTGCCTTAAAATCAAGCCAGTTCAAAATATATTATAAAGGCATAAAACCAATAGGCTATGTAAGCTGGGCATTCCTTTCTGATGAAACAGAAAAGAAATATCAAAAAGGAGATTATGTTTTAAGAATGGATGATTTTAACTCAGGGAAAAACTTGTGGTTAACAGAATTTGTTACTCCTTATGACGATAAGGATCATAAAGATAGAAATATGATATCAGAAGATTTAAAAAATAATATATTTTCGGATAAAGAAGCGAAAGTTTTAATAAGAAATAATGACGGCACTGTCAAAAAAATATTTCAAGGCAAAGGTATTAATATAAATAATTTAGGAGAATAGTATGAGTGGAGGTTTTAACCCAATTGATTGGCTACAAGAAGCAATAAATGATGCAACTGACTGGATTGACGAGAGAGTTGATGATGTTAGGGATGATCTAGAAGATTTTACAACTAATCTAATTGAATCAGTAGAGGATATTACCAACAAAATCATCGAAGAATATGAAAGAGTAGGTAAACAAATTGAAGATGAGGTAAAAAATGGCCTTTCAGAGTTAGAAGATGGTGTAAAAGATATTGGCAGGAAATTCGATGACTGGGTTATAAGCAATGCCCTTGAAGCTGGTGATATGGTATTTGATGCGGCAGAGTTGTCTTGCACAAAATCTTCGTGACTTAACCACTGGAGTTATAAGTGCTACCCTAGAAGGTGACCTAAGTGCTATCGAGGATAGTATGAGGGAATTTGGCAAAACACTAGAAGATGATACTAAAGAAACTTTAAGCAGATATGATGATTATCTTCATGAAATAGGAAGAGATTTTGATGATGCTTTGCATGCGCAGTTGATCCAACCGTTGATGCTATTCAGAAAGTAAGAGATGAGGTGGTAAGACCTGCTTGGAATACCATGAGAGAAGCAATGAATGATGCTCTAGAAACTGTAGAGGATGATGTATTAAAACCAATGTTAGAACAAACGGTTGCATCTATCGACAGCTTAGCAGGAGATTATCTTCCAGAAGAATTTAATGAATTATATTTAAAAGCTAAATCAGAAATTGAAAGTTCAGTAAATTATATACAAGAACATAGAGATGATTTATCTGATGAGTTAAAAGAATGGGAAGAAGAGCTTAAAAAAGCAGGTGAGTTCGTAGATGATATGAAGGTGGAAATCGCTAAAATGGCAACAGTTATCGCCGTTAGTTTTGTTCCTGGTGTTGGGCCACTTCTTGCAATTGCTCTTCAAGTCATTCTAGATGAAATCGCAGGTAATGAATCAATATTCGATACTATATTAGAAGGTGATGTTGCTGATATAGGCCAATTACTATCTGCAGTTGCTCAAGCTTTACCTGTAGTTGGCGCTCCAGCAAAAGTAATGGTTGCCGTTGAAAATGCTCAAAAAGCTTTATCAGTATTTAACCAAGTAATGCAAAATAGAGATGCTATTGAATCTATGGTTAAAGGTGAATTTGATAATCTACAAGATGATTTACTAAGTTTAGTTATAAATCAAGGTGTTAACTATTTAGGGGATGTTGATATAATGCCAGAAAATATTGCTGATGTTCTTCTAAATGAAGATCTCCTTATGACAATGGCAACTGGAAATAGTGACGAAATCAAAGCTGATCTTTTAGGAGCGGTAGCAAATAAAGTAGGAGGATATTTAGATGACTCTCTTCCTGGCTCTGTAACAGAATTAATTTCTTCCGATGAGATCTTGCAAACTATCATAACCGGAGATTCTTCTATATTAGAAGATAAAGTAACTAATCTTTTAACTGAAAAGGTAGGAACTTTTTTGGGCGATAATTTGCCAGCAAACCTAGATCAATTTTTAGATCAAGAAGCTATAGCTCAAATCCTAAATGGTGATATCGACCAATTAGGCGCAGATCTACAAGCAGAGTTAATCGGACAAGTGTCTTTCGTACATCACTGATTACTTACCTGCAGATATTACAGCCATTGTTGGCGATGCAGAAATTCAAGCATTGTTAAATGGTGATACAGAAGTATTAGAAGATAGGTTAGAGAGTTTAGTTAAGGCAGAGTTAGAAACTTACATCTACATGTCTCAAGATAATGAAATGATTAGCCAAATGCTAACCTTCAAAGAATCTATTGAACAAACTATCAATGAAACGGAAGCTTTAGCTAATGATCTAAAAACTACTTATGAAACAACTATAGATCAATATAAGTCAGAATTTGAATTAGTAAAAGATAATTTTGAACAAATCATCGATGCTAATATAGAAAATTATCAACAACAATTTGAAGACAATAAAAACTCAGATTAGCACTCAGATAGATCAAACAAAGGATCAATTCTATCAAATTAAGGATATAGTAGAAGAATCAGCTCAAGCGGAAGTAGAAAGAATAAAAGCTGAATTTGAAAATATAAAAACCCAAGCTCAAACATTTGTTGACCAAGAAATCATTTCTAATTACGAGCAATTAATATCTGACTTTGAAGCTTTAGGTCAAGATATAAGTGCAGAATATATTGATCAGTTTAACCAAATTAAGGCAGATGTTTTAATAGTAAAAACAGATCTAGAACAGCAATATAATAGCTTCAAAGATAGCTTTACTGGTCAAGTAGCATATGCTAGAAATAATATTGAGAACCAGCTAAATAGTACCAAGACTCAATTACAAACAATAGCTAATAATAGCGTAAATCAAGCTCAAACCTTAGCTAACCAAATTCTAGTTGATATCGAGCTATTGGTTAATAATGAAATTAACTACTTCACTGATACTTTAGAGCAGGAAATTTCAACTATTCAAAGTAAGAATTATTAAGAGCTGAAGTTGAAGGTGAATATCAAACAGTAGTAGATCAAATAACTAGTGATTTAGAACAAATTACAAGCCAAATACAAGACGGTATTAATCTAGTAGAACAAGTTGCTAATTACGCACAAGATCAAGCAACGTTAACTTTAGAAGAAGCAGAAACTAGAATAAGTCAAATCGTTGAAGTTTCCAAAACTATTCTTGAGGAAGAATTTAATAACTATCTACAAGAGATAGATAGGCAAATTGCTGTAGTTACTGACAATATAATAGCTAGCGTAAAAGCGGAATTTACCAACTACCAAACTATACTCGATGAAATCAACCGCAATATCTTAAGTAATATCGTAAACTATCAAGAGATTCTACAAAGATATGAAGACAACGTAAGAAGTAATTTACAGGACTATGCCAATGACAAGCTAACTATTATTCAAGATAAAATAATAGAAATAGAAAACGAAATCTTAACTTCCGAGCAGTTAGAACAAATCAATCAAATCAAAACAATAGCGCAAACTATTAAAGCAGAAGCTGACACTTTAAGTCAGGAATATTTAGATCATATCACCAGTGTTTTAGGAGTTATTGAAACTATAAGCCTAACAGCATCAGCTGAGTTAAAACAGCAATTAGAAACTTTGGAAGATAGTTTTGTCAGCCATAGAAATCTATGTTAATAATGCTATTCTTAATATTGAATTATCAACTAGGGCAATTCTAGCTAAAGCTGTTGCTCCAGCAATATCAGGATATTTAGATATATTAACCAAAGCTTATGAGGAATATAATGGCTATCATTTAAAAGCTGAATTACTGGAACAGTTAGAAGTCGGTGATTTAAGTAATGTTTCTGATATTATAGCTGAGCTTGGAATAGAGAATGCTGACGAAGTTGCTAAATATCTTAATTTAGCTAATGACATTTATAGTCTTCACCAAAATATCACTGAAAAATTAAAATTAGCTAATCAGTTAATAAATAGCGAATTAGATATTTTAAGCGATGAATATAAAGCAATATTAGATCAATTCAATAATCTAGATATTGAAAATCTATTACAAGAGTTCACCAATATTTATGTTGATCAGGCAGATTCTTTATTCCAAGAATTACAAGCTGATATTAACAGATTCACTAATCAGGTTAATCAATCAGTAGTAGATATTACTAATTTAGCAGGTGATATTACTAATTCTTATGACACTGCAGTAGCAGAGTATGCAAAACTTACATAGTTCAAATTAAATCAGAATTAACCACTGGCATTGAGGAGGCAATAAATATTGCTCAAGGACAAGTTGATCAAGCTAAGGATCAATTAAGTCAAAATGTCAGCAATATTGAACAGTTACTAACGGATCAAAGCCAAATCTTAGCGGCTGAATTTGAACAGGAGCTAAATAATTTAAGCAATGAAGTAGTAAGTTTATCTATTGATTATCAATATTTACTAGAAGAAGAGATTATTGATCAATTAATAGAGGAAAGCACAGATATTGTTCAAATAGCAAGTGACATCACTAATGATATCACTGCAGAAATTAGTCAGCAATTATTATTGGTAGAATCTAGAATATCGGAACTTCAAACTAGTGTTGATCAAAGGTTGGCAGAAATAGAGCAAGTTAAAAATGATGTAGAAGATCAAATATCTCAGATGAATAATATATTAACGTCATTAACTAGTGAAATTGCTGATACTCTATCTGAAGAGTTTTATAACTTATTACAAGAGTATAAAAATAATATAAATGGCTTAGAAACCACAATTAATGAAAATGCTGAAATAATAGATATTATTTCTGATGGAATTAATTCTTATGAAGAAGATATTAATAACTTCCAGACGGAAGCGGAAAATATTGAGCAAAGAATTAGAGATTCTAAAATAGATACTATAGTTACACAGGTAGCAAGCTCAGCTCAGCAAAATTCAAATGCCACTCTAAATAATGAATATTTATCAAAATTATTAACTGACAAAACTACTGAACTTGTAAGTCAGATAACAGGATTCATTAATGACGATCAAGTAAACCAGATAGTAACCAATGTTTCTAATTGGTTACAAGATAACCTTAATATTATCTCTGGAAATGGTGACAATACCACAATTAATGGAACTGGTGATAATGATTATATAGTTGACAATAGAGGTAATGATATTGTTTATGCCAAAGACGGTGATGATTATGTTGAGACTGGAGATAGTAATGATGTTATTTACGGTGGAGATGGGAATGATACCTTAAATTCTGGGAGTGGAGATGATATAATAAATAGTGAAGCTGGTGATGATAACATTAATGCCGGCTCTGGAAATGATATTATATTTGATGGCGAAGGAAGTGATAAGGTTACTCTAGGAAGTGGTAAGGATATTTTTATTGCTAAAACAACAATTAAAGGAACAAAAATTATTACAGATTTTAGTAAAAATGACGATAGAGTGTTATTAGATGATATCTCTGATAATTTTAATAATTTAATAAAAATAATTACCTAACTCAAGAAGGCGATAATGTTAAGTTTAGCTATGATGGCTACAATCTAATTTTAGAAAATACCCAAATTTCAGATTTAAATCAAAATAACTTCATTACTTCAGATGTTGGTAATGGTAGTCAATATTCTTATGATGTATTTGGATCAGATAGCGACAATACCATAAATGGCAATGTAGAAAATAATTTCATTCTGGGTAGAGGAGGAAATGATACAATTCGTGGTTATGATGGGAATGACATTCTTTATGGGCAAGATGGAAATGATAGCATTTACGGATATCAAGGAAATGATATTATGTCTGGTGGCACAGGAAATGATTACTTAGTAGGAGAGTGGGGAAATGACACGTATGTTTTTAATATTGGAGATGGCCACAATACCGTTAGAGACAGAACTGTAAATGGTCAAGATGCAAATGACTCAATTAGATTTGGTGAGGGTATTAGTCAAGATGACTTAATCCTTAAAAGATCTGGCGATCATATGATTATCACCTTTAAAAATAATCCAAACGACAAACTGACTTTAATGTATCAATATTACAGTGGTCATGATTATCAATTTATAGAAAAATTACAATTTGCCGATGGTAACGAATTAAATCTATCTCAAAACATGATTCAAAATGGATCTAATAATTCCGAAACAATTTTGGGGGATTATACTCATAGTGATACTCTTTATGGATTTGCTGGCAATGATAATGTTTATGGATACCAAGGAAACGATACTTTATCAGGCGGAACTGGTAATGATTATCTAGTGGGTGAGCAAGGTAATGACACTTATGTTTTTAACATTGGAGATGGTCATGACACTATTAGAGATAGAACTGTAAATGGTCAAGATGCTAATGATTCGGTTAAATTTGGAGAAGGAATTACTAAAGATGATTTGATCTTTAAAAGGTCTGGAGATCACATGGTGATTACTTTTAAGAATAATCCAAGCGATAAGCTAACACTGATGTATCAATATTACAGTGGACATGACTATCAATTTATCGAAAGGTTAAAATTTGCCGATGGTGGTGAACTGAACTTAGCCCAAGCTATAATTCAAGATGGCTCTAATAATTCTGAAACAATTAGAGGTGATTATACTCATAGCGATATTATTTATGGCCATGGTGGAAATGATAGCATCTACGGATATCAGGGCAATGACATATTATCTGGCGGAACTGGAAATGACTATCTGCTAGGAGAGCAAGGTAATGATACTTATGTATTTAATTTGGGTGATGGTCATGATACGATCAGAGAGAGAACCATCAATGGTAGCGATGCTAATGATAGGATAAAGCTTGGAGAAGGAATAGCGAAGGAAGATATAATATTTAGTAGATCTGGTGATCACTTGATTATTAGATTTAAAAATAGTCCTAATGATAGTATTACTTCTCAGTATTTTTATTACAGTGGGAATAATTACCACATCATCGAAACATTAGAATTTTTTGATGGAACTCAACTAGATCTTACAAAAGATTTAGTGTTAGAAGGAAGTAATAATTCTGAAACTGTTGCTGGAGGTCGCTATTACAATGATATTATTTTAGCTCATGGAGGCAATGATAATGTTTATGGATACCAAGGAAACGATACTTTATCAGGCGGAACTGGTAATGATTATCTAGTGGGTGAGCAAGGTAATGACACTTATGTTTTTAACATTGGAGATGGTCATGACACTATTAGAGATAGAACTGTAAATGGTCAAGATGCTAATGATTCGGTTAAATTTGGAGAAGGAATTACTAAAGATGATTTGATCTTTAAAAGGTCTGGAGATCACATGGTGATTACTTTTAAGAATAATCCAAGCGATAAGCTAACACTGATGTATCAATATTACAGTGGACATGACTATCAATTTATCGAAAGGTTAAAATTTGCCGATGGTGGTGAACTGAACTTAGCCCAAGCTATAATTCAAGATGGCTCTAATAATTCTGAAACAATTAGAGGTGATTATACTCATAGCGATATTATTTATGGCCATGGTGGAAATGATAGCATCTACGGATATCAGGGCAATGACATATTATCTGGCGGAACTGGAAATGACTATCTGCTAGGAGAGCAAGGTAATGATACTTATGTATTTAATTTGGGTGATGGTCATGATACGATCAGAGAGAGAACCATCAATGGTAGCGATGCTAATGATAGGATAAAGCTTGGAGAAGGAATAGCGAAGGAAGATATAATATTTAGTAGATCTGGTGATCACTTGATTATTAGATTTAAAAATAGTCCTAATGATAGTATTACTTCTCAGTATTTTTATTACAGTGGGAATAATTACCACATCATCGAAACATTAGAATTTTTTGATGGAACTCAACTAGATCTTACAAAAGATTTAGTGTTAGAAGGAAGTAATAATTCTGAAACTGTTGCTGGAGGTCGCTATTACAATGATATTATTTTAGCTCATGGAGGCAATGATAATGTTTATGGATACCAAGGAAACGATACTTTATCAGGCGGAACTGGTAATGATTATCTAGTGGGTGAGCAAGGTAATGACACTTATGTTTTTAACATTGGAGATGGTCATGACACTATTAGAGATAGAACTGTAAATGGTCAAGATGCTAATGATTCGGTTAAATTTGGAGAAGGAATTACTAAAGATGATTTGATCTTTAAAAGGTCTGGAGATCACATGGTGATTACTTTTAAGAATAATCCAAGCGATAAGCTAACACTGATGTATCAATATTACAGTGGACATGACTATCAATTTATCGAAAGGTTAAAATTTGCCGATGGTGGTGAACTGAACTTAGCCCAAGCTATAATTCAAGATGGCTCTAATAATTCTGAAACAATTAGAGGTGATTATACTCATAGCGATATTATTTATGGCCATGGTGGAAATGATAGCATCTACGGATATCAGGGCAATGACATATTATCTGGCGGAACTGGAAATGACTATCTGCTAGGAGAGCAAGGTAATGATACTTATGTATTTAATTTGGGTGATGGTCATGATACTGTAAGGGAAAGGACTATTAATGGAAGTGATAGTGGAGACTCAGTTTTATTTGGAGAGGGTATTGCTAGAGATGATCTAATACTTAATAAGTCTGGTCATCATTTAGTGATCACATTTAAAAATAGTCCTACTGACAAATTAACACTACAATATTTCTTCTACAGTAATGGATATCATTTTATAGAATACTTTAAATTTGCTGATGGAACAATATTGGATAACAAAAATACTGATATATTGAATGGATTCAATAATTCTGAATTAATAACAGGAACATCCTATAGTGATGATAAAATCTCAGGGTACAATGGTAATGATATAATTAAAGGAAAAGGTGGAAATGATACTTTAGAAGGAAATTCTGGAAATGATACAATCTATGGAGATAGTGGTAATGATAATCTGAATGGAGGACTTGGGGCTGATGTTCTATATGGTGGTTCCGGATCTGATTCATTTGACTATTCTTCTTTGGAGGATTCATCGATTAATGTGACTGATGAAATAGAAGATTTTGAACAAGGAGTAGATAAAATTAACTTATCTGATATTGAGGAAGATTTATCCTTTGATTCATTTGAGTTCGTGATTGAAAATGGTCATACTGTAATCAAGGATAAGAATAGCGATTTTGCTATTGATTTGAATGGACAGTTTAATTTAAACGAAGATGAGGGAGCGTTTTTTTAACTGTGTCAATTTAAGTTAAAATGAGAATAAAATTTAATTTATTAAATTTTATTCTCATAAATAATTATAAATTTTAACATTAACTTAAATTGATAATATCATGAATCACAAATTAAAATCTTTAAATAATTTTCGAAATAACTCTGACAATCAAGATCTTGAAGAGGATTTTGATTATCAAAAGTTCAAGAAAGAAGCTATAGACAAATTGTATGCTGGAAAAGGATTTTCTGGCAAAGATGGTATATTTACCAGTATGTTAAAAGATTTTCTTGAAACTGCCATGCAATCCGAATTGGATAATCATTTAAATTCTAAAAAAGAAGATGATGTTACCAATAGGAAAAATGGATTTTCTTCTAAAATAGTCAAAACCGATAGAGGTCAATTTGAGTTAAATACTCCAAGGGATAGAAATTCATCTTTTGATCCTAAAATAGTTAAGAAAGGTCAAACTATTTTAACTCCAGAATTAGATGATAAAATTATAACTCTATATTCTTATGGTATGAGTTATAGAGATATATCATCTCATATTGAAGAGATATATGACATTGAGATATCTAAATCTACAATTACAGCTATTACAGACAAAATATTACCTAAAATAACAGAATTTAAAGAAAGGCAGTTAGAAGAGATTTATCCTATAATATTTCTTGATGCTATGTTTTTTAAGGTTAAAGAAAATGGAAAAATAATTAGTAAAGCTTTTTATTCAGTTCTTGGAGTTGACAAGGATGGTAAAAAAGATATTTTAGGAATTTATCTTCAAGAGTCAGAGGGAGCTAATTTTTGGCTTAATATTTTAACTGATTTACAAAATAGAGGTATAAAAGACGTATTGATTGCTTGTGTCGATGGCTTAAAGGGCTTTCCTGAGGCTATTAATTCAATATTTCCAAAAACTGAGATTCAGCTTTGCATCATTCATCAAATTAGGAATTCTATCAAATATGTTGCATCAAAAAATCAAAAAGAATTTATATCTGACTTAAAGACTGTTTATACTGCAACAAGCAAAGAAGTAGCCGAAGAAAAACTGCTTCTAATTGAAGAAAAATGGGGCAAAAAATATCCAATAATATTCAAATCTTGGAATAATAACTGGGATAATTTATCTAATTATTTTAAATATCCAAAAGAGATAAGAAAGCTAATTTATACTACTAATTCTGTTGAAGGGTTTCATAGGCAAGTCAGAAAAATTACCAAAACTAAAGGCTCTTTTCCATCTGATCAATCATTAGAAAAGTTACTCTATCTTGCTATACAAAACATTAAGAAAAAATGGACTATGCCAATACCAAATTGGAGCTTGATAATTAGCCAATTTGCTATAAAATTTGAGGATAGAATCAAATTAGATTTAGCTTAAATATAACAAAATATTAATCTAAATCTAAAAAATGGAAAACAAATTTTTGCCAAAAATTATCTTAAAAATTGGATTTATATTTTTACAAGATACGCTACGCTTAAAATCTTGTAAAAATAAAATCTCAATTCTTAATAAAATTATTAAGGCAAAATTTGAAAAAAATAAAATTGACACAGGGGATTGGACATTCCCGAAGATGACTTTATTTTTTAATTAAACTGCAATTATTTTGAGCTAGATCTTAATTTAAGCTTTAGCTCAAAAATATATTGGAATGTTCTTTGTATTAATTTTATACGAGTTTTAAAGCTACCTCCACCTTTAGCCTCTCCGTGGATTCTATCTTTAAAATATACAGGAATTTCTTTGATTTTATAGCCATTTATTTTTGCTTGATATAGCAAATATAAATCTAAGGAAAAATCTGATGGAGCTTTGCTTTTTATGTGTTTGTTATAGAATTCTTTTGAAAATAGCTTTGGTTGAGCATTGATATCATCTAAATATTTCCTAAGCACAAGAAATACAACCATTTGCATCCCAAAGGTAAAAAAGGCTTCTGATAATTTTCTATTTTTTCTTTTACCCTTAATAATTACTTTCTCTTTTTCGCTATTTTTATATAAATCTAAGGCTTTAATAACATCTTCAGGATCTGTTTGCATATCTGCATGAGTCCAAGATAGTATTTTACCTTTAGCCTTAGATAGTGCTTTTGTAATATCAGCGCCATAGCCACCTCTTTTTTTATTTAAAATTAGCTTAAAGTTATCTTCAGGTAGTGATTTAAAAATTTCCTGCAATTCTTTTGGGGTATTGTCTGTTGATCCTCCATCTATAACTATAACTTCTAGGAAATGTTTACTTTGTTTAATAATCTTGCGTAATTGCTCTAATACAAGAGTAACATTTTTTGCTTCGTTAAAACATGGAATAACAATAGAAAGGTCAGGAAATGTTTTTTTCATAGGATATTTTCTTTTTTTGCAAACTCCTTCCAATAGGAAATTGTTTTTTCATAATTTTCATAATCATCTGGAGTTCCCCAGCAAATATATTTTACATCAAAATAACCGACTTTTAATCCAGAGTTAATACAATATTGCAAAACCTTATCAACATAATATTTGCCATTGAGTGTATCTTTCTTCCAGATCATATCTTCAAGGTTATTTAGAAAATCTGATGCATGTTTAAACCAAAACATTCCTGTTGTTGCATGATCACTCATAGGATTATCGCTAACTGTTTTCTTCAACGATATCGCCTCTAACTCTTTTGAATCTGGTTTTAACTTTGCCCAACTATGAGCATTTGGATTTTGGGCAATATTATCATCATTACTGTGGCTAATCATTAATACATCAAACTCTGATCTGGCTTTTTGAAATTCTTTTTCATCATAAACAAAACCATTATCACAAGCTCCGATAAAAAGCTCATCTTTACTTTGCAAAAACTCTCTGGCAAGAAAGCATCCAAAGGCCTGATCTAACATGACATGGTCATGAATAAATATTGTATTTGGAAAGAATTTATGAATAGTTTCTTCTGTTCCATTGGTTTTATGAAAATCTCTATCTACACATAGAATTTTGTTTGTTAAATCATCAATTCCAGGAATATCTTTCATTGCACATACTACCATAGGAAGCTTTTCTCCACTATGACGATCAGTCGTTGGAATACACGCTTTATTAATTTTATATCCAGCATCAGAGAATCTAGTGCCTTTTCCTCCCATTGGTATTAATATAATCATATTTTAAATTCTTTAATAATTTTCATCCAAAATAAATATTCTTCTAAATCCTCTGGAGTTCCCCATTGACAAAAATGAGTCACATTATTAGGACACCATACTTTTAGATTGTCTTTTACTAGGTAGTTAAATGGTAGTGAGGCATAATATTCTCCATTGATATTATCATCTTCCTCAATCATTTTCTTGCAATATTTCTTTAATAATTCTCCTGTTTTAAAATAATAAACTCCAGGAGAATGTCGCGCTTTGGCTTTATCCTCTTCCCATGAGAATTTCTCTTTAATTTCAATTAAATTTTCATCTTTATCTACTTTGCATGACGCATAAAGATTCTTTCTTGGTATTAAATGTGGATGAAATCCACTATAACAAGGTACAGATCCATCTGAATTTCTACTTGTAACCTCTTTTTTAAACGACTGATAATCCCAATGCATATAATAATCACAATAGGAAATAATCGTCGGTAATTTATTATCAATAACTTCAGAAGCTCTTAGAACATCATAAACAGGTCCCTTCTTTTGCCAATCTTTAACAGAAAATATCTTTGCATTTGGAGCAATGCGATTGAGTTCAGGTTTTATATAATCAAGAGATTCCAAATGTTTTTCTTGGCAAATAAAAGTAATCTTGTCTTCATCTCCTGGAAAAAACATTTTTACTACCCATTCAATAATGGGCTTACCATGGACTTTAATAAAGGCTTTAATTCCTTATATCCAGCATTGGCGAATCTGGATCCATAACCTGTCATTGGAATAATTATTTGCATCCTTTACTTTTTAATTAAAGATTTTCTATATTTCTCACTTTCCATATTTTCGATGTAATTTATATCTTCTTTTGAAATAAAGTTTGGAGTAAGTCCAAGATTCATAATTTTTTTAACTATATAGTCATAAGCATATAAGGTTTCTAAACCAGCATTTGTGCCTCTTAGATCCTCCGACAAAAGATAAACGACTTGATCAGGAAATATTACCTTTTCTTTTACATCATCAATATCTAAGGAAACTTCTTCTAATTTATAATCGGAGCTAATGTTAAAATGATTTATGACTTTATTATTTACCGATTCATGAAGTTTTTCAGCATCGCTAGCATTATCGGCACAAACAATAATTCCATGATTTTGCATAAATATTATATCCGATCCCTTATCTTTGGTTGCCTTACCTATTTCAATGGTTATATCCCTTCCTGGATTGGCATATTTAACCCAAGTTGAGTGAGGAAATAGTTTTTGAGACACCTCTTTTCCCTCGCAAGAGCAACAAAAGTATATTGGAATAAACTGAATGTGTATGAACTATGTATTTGTATGGTAGCAAGGCGTGGAATCCTGTTTCTATAGAAGGCTTTAAAGCTGGGTAGTTATCTGTTTTAGAGGTTTTTTCTTTAACAAAACTACTAAACTCATCTTCTGTATTGTTTGATATAATATCATTTTTGATATGATCATTAATATCATTGTAATTCACGAATGCAAAACCATCGCTCTCAGTCATATCTTTTAATAGATATCCAGATGCCTTGATTGCCATTAAATTACTATTAATTTTTACTGAGGTATTGCCACCTCCGCCTTGAACAAATTCTGGGTAAGATCCTATTTTTCTTGATATGTCAACTAAGTTTTTAATATCTTCTTTCATTTACTATTATTTATTCTTTTCATGTTCTAGGTTTTTGATAATACAATATGTGGTAAATAATTGTATAACTCCAAGATAATCTTTATTCCAAAATGGATTGTTAATTCCAAGATCCTCTAACTCTCTACTTAAAAATAAATTATAGGCGATTCCATCTACCTCCTCAGTAGATATAATTCCATCTATTTCTATGGATTGCCTATCTTCATCTTCATACTCATGTTTAGATTTAATTGAGCCTATCTTTGATAGTTCGTTAAATAGTGGTTCTAGATAAAATGAATTACTTGCGGTAATTTTAAGGATTATGCTTGATTCATTGTTGCCACTTACTTTTTTATTAGTAATCAACTCCACCACAATATCAGCATATTTTAGCTGTGCTTTTATGAATTTCTCTGAATCCTTTTGTCTACTATCTAATTGCTTCAGAATTTTATCTTTAGAATATCCACGTTTTTTTGTATCCCTATTAACTTTCCAATATTTTCTTAATTCTTCCGAAGGGTTAACAAAGATTTTTAAATCGTATAAATCTCTCATCTGCTTTATGTAAAAGCTATGTAGGCCTTGAAAAATTACTAAATTACCAGGTTTAAATCTTTTTTCTTCAGTAAATCTCCCAGTATCATGGTCATAATTTCTTCTATTAATTGTTTCACTATTTTTAATGGCTTTTAGATATGATATTTCATCATGTAGGAAGTTTGACTTAGGGTTTAGATGGGTGAGTTTATTCCAGTTGTCATTTCCCCTTTCCCATTTATGCATATCATCACCACGTATTATAGTGGTGTTTCTATTTTTAAAAATTGACTCTATTGAATTTGAGATAGTTGTTTTACCAGCTCCAGAATCTCCACAAATTCCAAGTAAGAATGGATGCGAGAATATTTTATAATTAGCGTAACTTTTAATACCAGATCTATATATAAATATGCAATTTGCTAGCAACATGGCTTGCGGAATGTAAATGATAAATTAGAGATCTTATCCGCATTCATTCCAATAGATTGTAAGAACTGATAAGTATTGGATGTTGCAACAATATTAGGAGCTATAACTTGAAATACTTCCAAATAATCAGAATTCTTTATTAGCAAGAAATATACAAAATAAGCTATCTGCAATCCCAAAAATAACACTAATGTCAAATCAAACTTTGAATTAGATCTCTTGGAGTGAAAATATATAAAAAATGGTATTATCCAATAATACCAACCTTGCATTGGGGAAACCATTAAGGCAATTATACCAAAACTAAATCCTAAGAACATCATATAGACATCCTTGCTAAAACCTTTTAGATTTATTGCGGTTATGAATAGGAATAAATAAGCTAAAGGTGCAAAATAATACAGAATGTTTCCATCTGGAAAATTATAGCTGAAATCAAATATTTTAACTTGCTCCTTATTATTGAGAACCATCTGGATAAATTCAGAACTGAAGAGATAAGGTAGATTAACAAGTAGTAAGCTGGTAATTACAATTAGAAGATTTAATGCTAATTGCCTAATGTTTATAGTTTTTGAATATAGCAGATAGGCAAAGTAGAATGGTAGTACAATTACCATATTAGTCTTGGCAGCAATTGCTAACCCTAAAAATACAGAAGAATACTCAAACTTTCTTTTAAATAAGAAATATAAAGAAACAAAAAGTATAGAAACTGGAATTACATCAAGTTGACCATGTATATAGTTTATATAAATTAATATTGGGGATAGCCAATAATAAATAAGAATCTTCTTGCTATGCTCCTTTATTAAGCGAGATAAGAGAACTAAAATTAAAAAATCTGCCAGTAATATTGGCAATCTTGCCAAGAAAATAGTTGAGGAAGAAATGACACTCCAATCTGCAAAAAAACCAAATATTATTCTTGGAATACTGATAATATAAAGCATTAATGCTGGGTAGGGAAAAGCATTAGATCTATCTATACTTATAAAGTGTCCATAGGGGTTTTTAAATCCACTTCCAACATAATAATCCGTGAATGGGATAAAGAGATCTGTTAAGAAGTTTGAGGCTAGCGTAAACGCTAATATGACTTTAATCAAAAGACCTATCCAGAAAATATTGGAACTAAGGATTTCTTTTAATTTATTGTTGCCATATCTATCTATAAAAATTTCTCTAGTAACATCATTCATTTAAATACAATTATCTTTATTCCGACAAAATTAGTAAACGTTGTTAATCCTATAGCCATTATATTAGCTATTCTTGGATCGACCCCAACAACATCAACTATAATTTTTAAAAACAACAAACTCAATATTAAAGATACTATGTAAACAGTATAGTATTTTATAATTTCTGTATGCTTTTTCTCCTTTTCAACTTTAAAGGTCCATTTTCTATTAAAGCCATAGCCGGCAAATACACCAGAAATAAAGCCTGCGCTGAAGAAGTGAGGTAATTTACACTTAAAAACTCAAGTAAAATATAAAATATTCCATAGTTTATTATGGTAGACCAAGCCCCTACGACAATAAACTTATAGAACTCAACGCTAATTTTATTTTTTAGTAAACCTGGTATCATATACTTTCTATAGAAATTTTATAGGATTTTATGCCTAAAGCTTCAGCCCCTTTTATGTCCTTACTTTCGCTATCACCGATCATGATTACTTCCTTTGCACTTAAGTCAAGCTTACCTAAAGTCGCTTTAAACATGTGTGGATCTGGTTTTTCTGCTCCAACTTCTTCTGAAGTAACTAAATATTTAATATAATTACCAACTTCTAACTTTTGTAATTTCCTTATTTGTATATTTGCCGTCATATCACTAACTATACAGGCATCTATCTTTAACTTTTTGCATTCCTTGAGAAAAATTAATGCATCTTTAGCAAGAGTCATGTTTTTGATAATGCTACTCCAATAAATTTCTTCATATTTTGCAGCTAATTCCCAGTTATTATCTAAATCAAACTCTTCAAACATTTCTTGGAAGGCAAATAGTCTTGATCTGCAAGCGCCTTGTGGACTTAATCTCTTTGTAACCACATCTCTTTTTTGACGATATATAGTGGAAAAATCATTAAAAGATATATCTGTGTCAAGATGGTCTTTATAGCTAGAATAGCATTCTGCAATTGCCTTGATGTGACAACTGTCATAGTGATAAAGAGTATTATCCAGATCCAGTAATACGCCTTTTATACCATTTAGATCAATTTTGGGGAATTTTATAATTTGTTCCATAGTTCAGATTTTTTTGTGCATACCGCATCTAATTTTATATTATTCTTTCGTAGAATTTTCTGAAATTCAGAAGATCTTTCTATCTTATGCTTTTGTAACTCTGGAGCAACAAGGCATAATTTGAAGTTAGCATCTTTTAATATTTTATAATTTTCTTTGTTTAAAGGCATTTTAGTAAAACAATCTATCCATACCCATCTTACTTTATTTTTAAATGACAAGGCATATTCAATTGGTTCAAATTCTGAAAAACGTACAGCAAGATTATCTGGGGTGAATCCTTCAATTTCACCGGATGCGACTTTATTTGAATAAATCACAAAATATGGCATAGATAAATCCAAGAAAAACCAGTTTTTGTAATGATATTTCTTCATTAGATTGATGCACTGCAACTCTACGCCCTCTGTCTTTATGTTTAGAATTATGGTACCTTTATGATTTTTAACATATTCAGCTAATAAATCCTCAAATTTTTCCGGCGAATTTTCTTGATGACACAAAGGGTCGTGATGTAATATTAAGTCATTATTATGATAACGAATATCAATCTCTATTCCATAGGAATAATCAACTTTCTTAAGATCTTTTATAGTGTTAATTCGATGAGATATTATATGCATTATGGTTTATCAGTATTTTTACAATATTCACATTTACCTTGATCTTCTTCGCTTAAATCTACATCAGTATTGCATTTAGCTAAGACGGAAGGACAATAAACAATCTTCTCTTCAGCTCCTATAATCCAATGTCTAATTTGACCATAATCTATATAATTAGTATCTGTACTATTTATCCTAAGTCCAGATAGTTGGGAATTAAGCTCTGACTTCCAATAAGGCTCATCATCCTTAATTATATAAGACTTTTGAGATGCGCTCTGCAAATCTGCATCTTGGTATTTTAGATATTTATAATTATTTGCATTAAAGGTAGCCCTATTTGGCAGTAATAGGCCAAAAAACTTATTAGGTATAGCAAAAATAATAAATGTTGAGATTAAAGTCAGCCTTAATATAGTTATCCAAGTTCTTGTTTAGCAAGAAGACAATTAATGCGCAACAACTCAAAATTGACATCAAAAAATAAGCGTGAGCCTGATGTCCTATATCTTCATTATTACGAACTGCCAAAATGCCAACCAAAGATACAACTGAATATATTACTAAGGATTTATCAAAAATTTGTAATTCTTTAAACTTCTTACCTTTTAGATTTATCAATAAAAATACAGCATAATATTTTGCTATTATATAAAATAATATGAAGAAGCCAGTTACCTTTCTGCCTCTATCTCCAAGCTCAATTAAATCTTTTATTGAATCTTGAAGACTCCATCCAATCATCCCTTTAAATTCAAAACCCCTTTTAGAGTGAATTTAGAAGCATTCCTTATTGATTCTGTCGAAATAAATGACATATCAAGCCAGCTATACATATTTGCCAGAACTAAAATCCCTCCCAGTACAGTAAGTGGAGCAAATCTTAATTCCTTATTTTTCCACCATATGTAAAAAGCAAATGCGCCAGCTATATAAAATATCGGAGCCTTGCAAATAATAAGCATTACCACGAAAAAGAGAAGCTCTTGCAAAGACTTGTTTTGAGTAGGTTGATCTGAATTATCTAAGTTAATTTTTAAAATTCTTATGAAAATTTCTAGCAATACAAACACATATATAAATGATGACACATATAAGTTGTAGTTGATTTCTTCGCCATAAATTCCAAACACCAAAAAACATACAAATAGTAATTTCCATGGCTTAGGCTTAAGAATTATATATAGTGAGTAGATAAAATTAGTAAAAAATATAATAACTAAAATATATCTAATCTCGGTAAAATATGCTAAATTTGGAGCAGGATTTAAAAAGCCAACAACAGAAACCGCAGCGGATGGTATAAGGTGCATTGCAGAAAATTCTGATGGATAGTGAGTTGAGACTCTAAGATTACCCATATAATCAGCTTTTAAAATCTCAAAAGAAGGAGCAAAATATAATACGCTATGCGACTCAAAAGGTAAAAACTGATAATGAAAATTTATAAAATATACTGCTGTAATTAGTGCAATTGCAGAAGTTGCCACTAGATTATTTTTACTAATCAGTAAACTACCCAAGTAGTTTTCTTGTAATTTTAGATTTTTTGCCAGTTCATATAAATAAAATAAAATACCTAGTACTAACAAAGCTTTTATTATCATTAAATTGTAACTAGGGATATATCTGGAGGTGATAGCAATAATTGATGATAGTACAAGTAGCCCTGCTAATAGAGATGAGGAAAAATTTTGTTTTGTTATCATTCTGCCAAATATTGCTAAAAGCAATATTCCTGGAATTATATATAAATACTGAATTCCCATAGAGATAAAAATTTCTTATAAAAGGAATTGATTAGTGGGAAATAATAATATTATTAACTGTTAAAACCAATAGATATTATTTGGATTTCTAAGAAAGAATAAAGATTAGTTCGTTGAAACAATCATTTGCATAACCAAAAGAAAAAGATCAAACTTTTTGGGACTGATGCAATACCTATTCAACCCTTATATTACCTGACTCCAACAAAAACTCGACTTTTTTGTACCTAGACCCATTAGCTCCACCAAGTTTACTTTCACAAACTATATCTCTACAAAAATTTCAGGATTTTTTATCTAAGGAACCTCTGATTTTCCTATTTAATTTTGTCTATTTTTTCATTTTTCAGAAAAAATTTTTATAATTTGGATAAAGATTGCTAATTTTGTTAAAAATTAACAATCTTTATCCAAATTTAGGCATTATTTGTGGTAATTTCTCTAGTTTCTTGTCTAATTTTACCATTTTTGGCTAAATTAGACACATTTATCCCTTGTTACGCTGTATTTGGTAGTATTTTTCTAACCATATAGAGATTAGCAAGGGATGATAGCATTTGTAATTGATTAGTATTCTTTTGTAAACCATTATATCTAACCTTTCTATAGCCCCAAAGATGCTTTATAATTTGAAATGGATGTTCAACTTTAGCTCGAACTGATGAAAATTGTTTATTCCTCTTTTTTTGCTTATTTGAAAGTTTTTTGTTAGATTTAGCTCTATTGGTTATACCATAAAATATATTGTGATTCCTACAAAATCTTTTTATTGCCTTATCATCATAGGCCTTGTCACCAAATAAAGAAGTTTCATCACCATGTAATAACTCCTCTGTTTTAGTAGAATCATGATCTTTAGCTGTCGTCGTGACAATAGAATGAATAATTGGCTTACCCTTAGTTTGCACACCAATATGAGACTTCATGCCAAAATAATAATTCTTCCCTTTCTTGGTAGAAGACATCTCTTGGTCCCTTTTCCTCTTCTTGTTTTTGTGCTAGTTGGAGCAGATATTAATGTCGCATCAGTTATCGTACCCTCCTTCAACAAAAGATCATTCTCTTCAAGATATGAATTTACCTCGTTAAATATAATCGACGATAAATTATGCTTTTCCAATAAATGACGGAATCTCAATATCACAGTCTCATCCGGAACATTATCAATACCAATATCAATATTTAAGAATTTTTGAAAACTTATTCTATCATATATAGCATCCTCCATAGCTGGATCACTAAGACCAAACCACTGCTGTAACAAATGAATCTTAAATATTAATAATAAATCTGTCACCTTCCTGCCACCGTAATCACTAGTACCATTAGGATAAAAAGGCTCTATCTTATCAATCAATCTTTGCCATGGAATAATATCCGTCATTTGATTAAGAAACTTCTCCGCTCTTAATTTTCTACCAGAAATTGCTAATGAAAAAAATGATTGCTGGGTTGCCATAATTATATATTTTATTTGAATTTAATATATCAATAATAAGCAAAAAAGCTAGATAAATCAAGCTTTTCTGGCTATTTTTATCAAATAAATTCAAACAAAATTTTATAAAATAACTTTGCTAAACTTTGGCAAAAATAACAAAATTAAACAGTTTCAAATCTATAAATTAGATAATTGGTTTTTCAGAGGTTCCCTAAGACTATAAACCCAGTACTAGCAGTCTCTTGTGGGTTTTACTAATTTTTTACAAGAGGTCACAGACAAGCTAATTTTTACCAAATTTTAGTGATTTTTTGATAAAATTCTCTCTCTTTCTCTTGCCATGAGGTCACAGAGATTTTGGGTCCTCTTCGGATTTTACTGGCTTCAAGCGATTTGTTTCGCGAAAGTGATCTTGGTACTCCAAATGAATTCTTTGTGATTTTGTCAAACTTTTGATATAATTTATAGTTTTTTACTCAAGTGATGATACTTATAGTCTGTGGACTAATAGTAATCATTATCTTCAAATAGTTAGGGAACCTCTGATTTTCCTATTTAATTTTGTCTATTTTTTCATTTTTCAGAAAAAAATAGACAAAATTAAAATAGGAAAATCAGAGGTTCCTTGTGATTGCCATATAGCTAATATGTTAAAAGCAATCTATCAGATACTAATTCATTTTCCAAAGTCTTACCCTCAAGCTGAAATCTTCTTAACATTGATTTTCCACAATTAACCATTATTTCACGCTCAAATAAATTGTTTGGTATTGGCAGATCGCAAATATAATTACCCGATTTTTTAGTGCCATCTATACTCAAAGCAACAAAAACCCCTTTTGATTTACACTTAGCTATACATTGAAACAATTCTTTTAAATCAAATTTTTGTGCACCATATAAAATTGATTGAGAATGCGAGTAAGGAGGGTCGCAATATATTAAATCACCTTTTTTAGCATTTAACATTATATCGCTGTAATCGCCAACTTTAAAAGTGGTATTCTTTACTCTATCATGCCATATATCAACTCTTTTTTGAAAATGAATCTGGTGATATTGGGTCATGTACTCCGCACGGAGTTGACATTGATGTGGCTACCTTTTTCCGGACACCCAATTTAAGCAGATGCTGAATATTTTTTCAAGTATCTGTTTCTTTTTTCGAATTCAACTGGTGCTAGGTAATTATTAGCAGAATGAATTCTTATTCTATTATAGAAAACTTCAATATATTCAAATATTATATTTTTTGCTTCCTTTCTATTTTTAAAATTATGATGATGTGTTAATTCAGTTTTCAGGGTATGAAAAAATGATTCTGCAACGGCATTATCCCAGCAATTACCTTTTCTACTCATACTTTGGATAATATCATGATCTTTTAAAATATCTCTGTGAGATTCAGAAGCATATTGGCTACCTTGATCAGTATGATAAATTAATCCTTTTTTGGGCTTTCTTTGAAATAATGCCATAGTTAAAGCATCATTAACTAATTTTGATTTCATATTATCAGACATAGACCAGCCAATGATATTTCTAGAATAAAGATCCTCTGAAAAACCAATTATCTAATTTATAGATATGAAACTGTTTAATTTTGTTATTTTTGCCAAAGTTTAGCAAAGTTATTTTATAAAATTTTGTTTGAATTTATTTGATAAAAATAGCCAGAAAAGCTTAATTTATCTAGCTTTTTTGCTTATTATTGATATATTAAATTCAAATAAAATATATAATTATGGCAACCCAGCAATCATTTTTTTCATTAGCAATTTCTGGTAGAAAATTAAGAGCGGAGAAGTTTCTTAATCAAATGACGGATATTATTCCATGGCAAAGATTGATTGATAAGATAGAGCCTTTTTATCCTAATGGTACTAGTGATTACGGTGGCAGGAAGGTGACAGATTTATTATTAATATTTAAGATTCATTTGTTACAGCAGTGGTTTGGTCTTAGTGATCCAGCTATGGAGGATGCTATATATGATAGAATAAGTTTTCAAAAATTCTTAAATATTGATATTGGTATTGATAATGTTCCGGATGAGACTGTGATATTGAGATTCCGTCATTTATTGGAAAAGCATAATTTATCGTCGATTATATTTAACGAGGTAAATTCATATCTTGAAGAGAATGATCTTTTGTTGAAGGAGGGTACGATAACTGATGCGACATTAATATCTGCTCCAACTAGTACAAAAAACAAGAAGAGGAAAAGGGACCAAGAGATGTCTTCTACCAAGAAAGGGAAGAATTATTATTTTGGCATGAAGTCTCATATTGGTGTGCAAACTAAGGGTAAGCCAATTATTCATTCTATTGTCACGACGACAGCTAAAGATCATGATTCTACTAAAACAGAGGAGTTATTACATGGTGATGAAACTTCTTTATTTGGTGACAAGGCCTATGATGATAAGGCAATAAAAAGATTTTGTAGG
This sequence comes from Rickettsiales bacterium, assembly GCA_038142525.1. GTDB lineage: Bacteria > Pseudomonadota > Alphaproteobacteria > Rickettsiales > UBA1997 > CAJQHK01. The sequence continues at coordinate 46,670 of JAYQKE010000002.1, read as the reverse complement.
AATCACAATATATTTTAGGAACCTCTGAAAAACCAATTATCTAATTTATAGATTTGAAACTGTTTAATTTTGTTATTTTTGCCAAAGTTTAGCAAAGTTATTTTATAAAATTTTGTTTGAATTTATTTGATAAAAATAGCCAGAAAAGCTTGATTTATCTAGCTTTTTTGCTTATTATTGATATATTAAATTCAAATAAAATATATAATTATGGCAACCCAGCAATCATTTTTTTCATTAGCAATTTCTGGTAGAAAATTAAGAGCGGAGAAGTTTCTTAATCAAATGACGGATATTATTCCATGGCAAAGATTGATTGATAAGATAGAGCCTTTTTATCCTAATGGTACTAGTGATTACGGTGGCAGGAAGGTGACAGATTTATTATTAATATTTAAGATTCATTTGTTACAGCAGTGGTTTGGTCTTAGTGATCCAGCTATGGAGGATGCTATATATGATAGAATAAGTTTTCAAAAATTCTTAAATATTGATATTGGTATTGATAATGTTCCGGATGAGACTGTGATATTGAGATTCCGTCATTTATTGGAAAAGCATAATTTATCGTCGATTATATTTAACGAGGTAAATTCATATCTTGAAGAGAATGATCTTTTGTTGAAGGAGGGTACGATAACTGATGCGACATTAATATCTGCTCCAACTAGTACAAAAAACAAGAAGAGGAAAAGGGACCAAGAGATGTCTTCTACCAAGAAAGGGAAGAATTATTATTTTGGCATGAAGTCTCATATTGGTGTGCAAACTAAGGGTAAGCCAATTATTCATTCTATTGTCACGACGACAGCTAAAGATCATGATTCTACTAAAACAGAGGAGTTATTACATGGTGATGAAACTTCTTTATTTGGTGACAAGGCCTATGATGATAAGGCAATAAAAAGATTTTGTAGGAATCACAATATATTTTATGGTATAACCAATAGAGCTAAATCTAACAAAAAACTTTCAAATAAGCAAAAAAAGAGGAATAAACAATTTTCATCAGTTCGAGCTAAAGTTGAACATCCATTTCAAATTATAAAGCATCTTTGGGGCTATAGAAAGGTTAGATATAATGGTTTACAAAAGAATACTAATCAATTACAAATGCTATCATCCCTTGCTAATCTCTATATGGTTAGAAAAATACTACCAAATACAGCGTAACAAGGGATAAATGTGTCTAATTTAGCCAAAAATGGTAAAATTAGACAAGAAACTAGAGAAATTACCAGCCAATGCCTAAATTTGGATAAAGATTGTTAATTTTTAACAAAATTAGCAATCTTTATCCAAATTATAAAAATTTTTTATGATAAATTTAAAATTAGACAAAATTATTTAGGAAATTCAGAGGTTCCTAATGATTTAAGAAAAAAAGTTATTGATTTACTTGAGATCAACAAGAAGAGTCCAAAGGAGGTATCGTTATTGTTGAATATCCATCCAACGACTTTAACTCGTTGGCACAAGAGATATAGAGAGGAAGGTCTTTATGAGTTTCGAGGCTATAACGATAATAAGGATAAGATTAATTATTCATTAAAGATCCTACGAAGATAAAGAAGATTATAGAAGAGAGTCCATTTATCAATTGTTACGAGATTGCAGAGATGATTGATGAGGATGTAACTGATGTAACAATATTGAATTATATTAGAAGACTAGGATTGACCTTTAAAAAACTCCAAGATATACAAAGAAAGGAATGAAAAACTTAGATCTGAATTCATAAAATCAATTGCCAATCTCGATCAAAAAAAGCTATATGATTTTGATGAGTCTGGTATCGATCTTGAGATTAACTGTGAATATGGATTTGCCAAAAAAGGAAAAGAGGCTTGAAGTTCCAAGATCTGGTAGAGCAAAAGACTGAATATACTGGCAATAATGATTTAATATGTTCAAAAATATATGAATCATCAATTGATAAACAAATATTTAAGGACTATCTTAAGAACGATCTATTTCCAAATATTGAGTCAGGATCTTATCTGGTACTTGATAACGCCAAATTTCATCATGACTCAAAGGCAGAAATTGCTGATAAAAATATTGAAACCATTGCAGACATAGCAAAGAAATTCAATATCACATTACTTTATCTTCCAGCTTATTCACCAGATCTTAACCCAATTGAAAAGAAATGGTCTCAAATCAAGTATTGGTACAGGAAGTGGAGAAATAAATACAGCGATTTTAAAAGAGAGTTACTCGAAATGTTGCTTGGAATAAGAGAAAATGCAAGCTTAATTTAGTTGTCTATAGGGAGCGTTTTTTTAACTGTGTCAATTTAAGTTAAAATGAGAATAAAATTTAATTTATTAAATTTTATTCTCATAAATAATTATAAATTTTAACATTAACTTAAATTGATAATATCATGAATCACAAATTAAAATCTTTAAATAATTTTCGAAATAACTCTGACAATCAAGATCTTGAAGAGGATTTTGATTATCAAAAGTTCAAGAAAGAAGCTATAGACAAATTGTATGCTGGAAAAGGATTTTCTGGCAAAGATGGTATATTTACCAGTATGTTAAAAGATTTTCTTGAAACTGCCATGCAATCCGAATTGGATAATCATTTAAATTCTAAAAAAGAAGATGATGTTACCAATAGGAAAAATGGATTTTCTTCTAAAATAGTCAAAACCGATAGAGGTCAATTTGAGTTAAATACTCCAAGGGATAGAAATTCATCTTTTGATCCTAAAATAGTTAAGAAAGGTCAAACTATTTTAACTCCAGAATTAGATGATAAAATTATAACTCTATATTCTTATGGTATGAGTTATAGAGATATATCATCTCATATTGAAGAGATATATGACATTGAGATATCTAAATCTACAATTACAGCTATTACTGACAAAATATTACCTAAAATAACAGAATTTAAAGAAAGGCAGTTAGAAGAGATTTATCCTATAATATTTCTTGATGCTATGTTTTTTAAGGTTAAAGAAAATGGAAAAATAATTAGTAAAGCTTTTTATTCAGTTCTTGGAGTTGACAAGGATGGTAAAAAAGATATTTTAGGAATTTATCTTCAAGAGTCAGAGGGAGCTAATTTTTGGCTTAATATTTTAACTGATTTACAAAATAGAGGTATAAAAGACGTATTGATTGCTTGTGTCGATGGCTTAAAGGGCTTTCCTGAGGCTATTAATTCAATATTTCCAAAAACTGAGATTCAGCTTTGCATCATTCATCAAATTAGGAATTCTATCAAATATGTTGCATCAAAAAATCAAAAAGAATTTATATCTGACTTAAAGACTGTTTATACTGCAACAAGCAAAGAAGTAGCCGAAGAAAAACTGCTTCTAATTGAAGAAAAATGGGAAAAAATATCCAATAATATTCAAATCTTGGAATAATAACTGGGATAATTTATCTAATTATTTTAAATATCCAAAAGAGATAAGAAAGCTAATTTATACTACTAATTCTGTTGAAGGGTTTCATAGGCAAGTCAGAAAAATTACCAAAACTAAAGGCTCTTTTCCATCTGATCAATCATTAGAAAAGTTACTCTATCTTGCTATACAAAACATTAAGAAAAAATGGACTATGCCAATACCAAATTGGAGCTTGATAATTAGCCAATTTGCTATAAAATTTGAGGATAGAATCAAATTAGATTTAGCTTAAATATAACAAAATATTAATCTAAATCTAAAAAAAATGGAAAACAAATTTTTGCCAAAAATTATCTTAAAAATTGGATTTATATTTTTACAAGATACGCTACGCTTAAAATCTTGTAAAAATAAAATCTCAATTCTTAATAAAATTATTAAGGCAAAATTTGAAAAAAATTAAATTGACACAGGGGATTGGACATTCCCTGTCTATATAATAAAAATTAGATCTATTAATATCTAACAATCTACATCTATTTCTGACAGCTAAATTATACATATCTGATGATAATTTTAGAAATTTGATTTTCTTAGAATAATCTAACTGTCCAGAAACTTTTTTAAGAAATCTCTTTCCATTGTTAATTGACCTATTTTCTTATATAATTTATCAATTTCTTTATCCTTCTTTTTTTGTTCTTTTTTACTTAATTTTTCTTCTTTAGATAACTTAGAATCAGAAAATATATCATTACCGCTAGCTTTAAACTGCTTAACCCATTTATGCAATGTTGATTTAGCAATATCATATTCGCTACAAATCTGATAAATTGTATAATTTTCGGATAAATATTTCATTACAACTTTAAACTTAAAATCAGAATTATATTTTTTAATTTCTTTTGACATAATTTATTAAATTAAATTTTTAATTAACAGATGAAAAAATATTAGCATATTTTTCCATCTTCCAAATCAAAATTTAAAGAAAATATAGTCTATGAAAAATTAAATAGAGAGGTCTGAATTTTGGGGGGCATTTCTTTGGTAAGGCAGATGCTCATCAATTTCTGGCAACTATAACTCAGGAGAGATTTGCCACTCTTTTATCAAATGCAAAGGCTGAAAATGAGGGAACTGAGCAATATAGAAGATCAGCTTCAGTTGTTGCTGATGCGCTATTTAAAGCAGTAAAAGGAGAAGATACAGACCGACCTTCAGCATCACCAAAAGTCGCTGAAGCTGAAGTCGCCCCATCTAGAACAAGAATCTGTACCATCGGTTGATTTAGCTAACATTGTCTAACTAATCGGCCCTAAATCGATTACTGCCAAATTTGAAATATAAATAGGCCATTAACCCAGCAATAACAACAATTCCCAAAATAAATATTGAAATAATAATCGTGATATAAATTAGGGCAATTACAACTATAATAGAGGCTGATATTAAAAAGAATTTCTTTAAAAATGCTTTTATTTTAGCGATTGGTTTTTGATCCTCCTCATTAATTATGATTATTTTTCTTTTCATATTTTTCTATGATTAATTTAGAAATTCTGCTAGTTTCATCCAAGATATTTTTTGAATAATTTTCTAAAATTTGTAAATCCTCTTCAAGTTTTTTAGCATAATTATTATCAAATAAATTCTGATGAAATTTTAAATGTTTTTTGGAGCAAAATTCTGGCTCGGAAAAAATATAAATTGGCTTATCTAAACTAGCAATTTCAGAACAAATAGAAATAGAATCACCCGTGGCAATAATATAATCAGAATCTTTCAAAATTGCTAAATAAGGATTTGGCTTTGTCTTATCATATTTAAAAATCCTATGATCACAATTTAAATTATCTTGAAATTCTTTTAAGATAAATTCATCAGTTCTCCTGCTATCTAAAATCAATAAATTCCCCCTCATATTATTAGTAATATTTTGACAAATCTCTCTTAATCTTACAGCAATTTTGGGAGTAAATTTTTTCTTTCTTGAAGATCCGCCAAGTAAAAGAGTAATTTTTGGTCTGGAAATATCTTTCAATAAATCACTGAATTTTTGATATTCTAACTCTAATTTTTGATTATCAATTTTGGTTAAAGCACCAAAACTTCTAATAATATTAGTATTTTTATAATTCTGATCATGAGATGGTAAAATTATGATATCAAATTTATTAAAATTGATATTAGGATTCATAATTTGTACCAAAAAACTATTTTTGTGATATTTTTTAAGAAAAACAGCAATTTTAGCTAATTTTCGACCACAAGAAATAATAATATCTGGCGATTTTACATCTATTAATTGTTTTTTGAGATCATGATTTATACCAACTAATTTACCAAATTTAAGAAAATTGGGTAAATTAGCTAATTTATTATAGGAAATCTTTTTAATGTGGTAATTTTTTGATAATTTTTGGGCTAAACCTATAGTCTGAGAATTATTACCAGCCCTATTATCGGTTAAAGCCCAAACCAACATTACTAATTATAGGATATTTTGTTTGGTTTTTTCCCAATCAGCATTAAAAATTGCCAAACCCTTATCAGTCAATGGGTGAGAAACTAATTGCTTAAAGACCTTAGCTGGAATTGTAGCAACATCGGCGCCAATTTTTGCCGATTCAACAATATGAATTGGATTTCTAATGGATGCAACTAAAATTTCTGTTTCAAATTCTGGATAATTATCATAAATCGCTCTAATATTAGAAATTAAATCCAAACCATTAAAAGAAATATCATCCATTCTGCCAACAAAAGGTGAAACATAACTAGCACCAGCTTTAGTCGCCAATATTGCCTGAGCAAAGAAAAAACAAAGAGTAACATTAGTTGCAATATTCTCATTAGAAAAATATTTACAAGCCTTTAATCCTTCCATAGTTAATGGTAATTTAATGCAAATATTATCAGCAATTTTTGCTAATTTTAAACCCTCTTTGATCATCATGTCAGATTCAGTCGCAACCACCTCAGCGCTAACTGGTCCGTCAGTAATTTTAGTAATTTCAGTTAAAATTTCAAAAAAATCTCCTTTTTCCTTGGAGATTAATGATGGATTTGTAGTAACCCCGTCAAGTAAGCCAGAATTTGATAATTCTTTAATTTCTGCTATATTTGCTGTATCTATAAAAAATTGCATTTTATAATATTTTAAATTGTTTAACTAATTTTATACCAATTATCTTTATAATGGTTTTTTAATGATAATTGATGTTATACTAAATCGGATGATTAAAAATTTCTGCTACATATTGTCATTTTTGATTATTTTTGTCAATGATCTATCTGCCTCTTCAAAAGATATTAAAATTATTGCCAAAATTGATAATCAAATTATTACCAATATTGACCTAAATAATCGCTATAAAACAACCATTTATCTATCTAATATTAAAGTTAAATCTAAATTACAAAAGGCAATTATTTTAGATAAAATTTTAGAACAACTAATCGATGAAAAACTACAATCATTAGATATTAAGAAAAATGATATTACTATCGATCCTAAAAAATTAGAAGAAAAAATTAATCAGATTATTATTAATAATGGATTTGACTTAAAAAAATTATCAAGAGATATGAAAAGAAAAAATATTTCCTATGATGAATATCGAGATCAAATAAAAATCAAAATTCTTTTTAATATATTAATAAAACAAAATCTCTATCCAAAAATTAAAGTTACTAATTCAGCAATTAATGAAATATTAGAAATTAATAATATAAAAAATAATATTACCTCACTCAAGATTGCAGAAATTTATATTTCCCCAAGTAATAATTCTTGGAAAATTGCTCAAACATTATTTTCCGAATTAAAAACTGGAGCCAATTTTACTAAATTATCCAGAGAATTTTCTGATCTATATGATTATATCTCAGGTGAAGAAATTGGCTGGATTAAAGAAGGCGAATTACATCCTAAATTATATCAAGCAATTTCAAATTTAAATAAGAATCAAATTTCAAATCCTGTTGAATTAAATGGCGGTTATTATATTTTTAAAATTCTTAATAAAAAAGAAATTCCAAACACTAATATTGACAATTTAGAACAAATTGAAAATTCTATTTTCAAAAGAGAATTAGCAATTTCTATTCGTTCCTACATGTCTAATCTAAGAAAAAATTCTAATATTATTATATTTTGAAAATAAAAGATTTTAAAAAAAATAGATTATTTAATAGAAGAATTCTAATTTTAGGGATTTTTAAATTATTTTTATTTGGAAGTATAATAACTCGTCTAGCCTATTTACAATTATTTAAAAATAAAGAATATGCCATAAGATCCGATAAAAATAGGATGAAACTGGTTACGCATCCTGCACCAAGAGGAGATATTTTTGATAGAAATAATCAATCCTTAACCAAAAATAATAAAAATTATAAATTATTATTTTATCCAAGAAACAAAGAAAGGACCAAAAATATTATTCAAAAAATTATTGATATTTTACAATTAAATAAGAAACAAATTGAAAATATTTTATATAAAATCAAAAAAGAGAAATCCTATCTCGGCGCCATAATCTTAATTGAAAATATAAAATGGGATGATTTATCTCGCTTAGAAATTAATAAATATAAATTAAAAGATACCGCTATTGAAGTTGGCATTAGTCGTAATTATGTTTTTCCATATCAAAATGCTCATATTATTGGTTATGTTGCCCTGCCCTCAAAAAAAGAAATTTTAAATCAAAATCAACAAATTTATAATCATCCAGATTTTAGAATAGGTAAAAGTGGTATAGAAAAAAATTTGATGATAAATTACGTGGCAAATTTGGCGTAAGATATGTTGAAATTAACGCTTATAATATACCCATTAGAACCTTATCTCATACCAAAAGCCTAAAGGGTAAAAATATTAACCTAACCATTGATAATGAATTACAAAAAAAATCATATGATTTATTAAAAGATAAAAAAGCATCTTTAATATTAATGAATATCCATAGTGGCGAAATATTATCTTATATCTCAACACCTTCTTTTGATCCCAATTTATTTTCTTCCGGAATTTTAAACGAAGATTGGAAAAAATTAATTAACAACCCGGATAAACCATTAAATAATAGACCAATTGCCGCACTTTACCCCCCCGCTTCAACTTTTAAATTAATATCAGCTCTCGTTGCTCTTGAAGAAGGTTTTGATCCTAAAGAGAAAATATATTGCAATGGCTCTCTTAGAGTGGGAAATAGAAAATTTCATTGCTGGGAAGAAAAAGGACATGGTAAGTTAGATTTAGAAGGTGCTATAAAACATTCATGTAATATTTATTTTTATAAAATTGCTCAGGCAATTGGTTTTAGCAAAATTGCTGATATGGCCCGCAAATTTGGCTATGAAAATATCATAGATTTAAATCTCGGCCTCTCCCTTAAAGGAAATATTCCAACTCCAGAATGGAAAATGAATAGATTTGGTAAAAAATGGGTTGGTGGTGACGATATTAACGCTGTAATTGGTCAGGGATATGTTTTGGCCAACCCAATGCAAATTGCACTTGCAACTGCCAGAATTGCTAATAATGGTAAAAAAATAATTCCAACCATTATAAAAGATCAATCTGTCATTGATTCTAATTTAAAATTACCAGAATTTTCTCTTGCCAGTGAAGAGCATATTAATTTTTTAAAAAAATCAATGGATAAGGTTGTTAATGATCCCAAAGGCACAGCCTATTATAGAAGAATTAGAGACAAGAAATTTCAAATGGCCGGAAAAACAGGAACTTCACAAGTTGTCTCTCATTCTAAAAATGATCAAGATAAAAATAAAGATCACGCAATCTTTACCGCCTTTGCTCCCACTTCTAAACCAAAATTTGCTATTTCAGTAGTTATTGAAAATATTGGTTTTGGCTCGACCTATCTTGCTCCAATTGCAAGAGATATATTGCTTGCGACCCAGAAAAAATATTCAGATAAAAATTAGCCCAAGGCTAAAAAATTCGGCATTGTTAATCCAAAATAGATAATAAGCCATTTCTCTTTAAAATCAATAATTTTACTGAATATTCAAGCATCTTTATTGATTTAGAGTAGCATTTGCTCTTTCTTCTCATTCTAGCCAAGAAGTGTCTGAACAAGCTATTATAGCCCTCGATAGTATAAGTATGTGCCTTGGATTGAATATGCTTATCCTTAGGAACAAATTTCTCATACGGTTTCCAATAATCCGTTGCTATAATGCCTTTAGCTCTGTCTTTTACTCCTTCCCAAAGTTCTTTTCCAGTTCTTGTAGATCTGTCGCCAACAACGAAGTTGATGAATTCTTTTGCATATCTATCAACAGCAATCCAGATCCAGACAGAGTTTTTTTTGAACCAATATAGCTGTGCATTTCATCTATCTCAGTTACGCATATTTCATGGCTATTTTGCAATAAATCAAGATTTTGACCATATTGCTTGATCCAGTTAAAGATACTTACATGACTAACCTTGAGAATTCTTCCTATAGATCTAAATCCTAGACCCTCTAGGTACAACTCCAGGGCAAATCTTTTTAGGAACCTCTGAAAAACCAATTATCTAATTTATAGATTTGAAACTGTTTAATTTTGTTATTTTTGCCAAAGTTTAGCAAAGTTATTTTATAAAATTTTGTTTGAATTTATTTGATAAAAATAGCCAGAAAAGCTTGATTTATCTAGCTTTTTTGCTTATTATTGATATATTAAATTCAAATAAAATATATAATTATGGCAACCCAGCAATCATTTTTTTCATTAGCAATTTCTGGTAGAAAATTAAGAGCGGAGAAGTTTCTTAATCAAATGACGGATATTATTCCATGGCAAAGATTGATTGATAAGATAGAGCCTTTTTATCCTAATGGTACTAGTGATTACGGTGGCAGGAAGGTGACAGATTTATTATTAATATTTAAGATTCATTTGTTACAGCAGTGGTTTGGTCTTAGTGATCCAGCTATGGAGGATGCTATATATGATAGAATAAGTTTTCAAAAATTCTTAAGGAACCTCTGAAAAACCAATTATCTAATTTATAGATTTGAAACTGTTTAATTTTGTTATTTTTGCCAAAGTTTAGCAAAGTTATTTTATAAAATTTTGTTTGAATTTATTTGATAAAAATAGCCAGAAAAGCTTGATTTATCTAGCTTTTTTGCTTATTATTGATATATTAAATTCAAATAAAATATATAATTATGGCAACCCAGCAATCATTTTTTTCATTAGCAATTTCTGGTAGAAAATTAAGAGCGGAGAAGTTTCTTAATCAAATGACGGATATTATTCCATGGCAAAGATTGATTGATAAGATAGAGCCTTTTTATCCTAATGGTACTAGTGATTACGGTGGCAGGAAGGTGACAGATTTATTATTAATATTTAAGATTCATTTGTTACAGCAGTGGTTTGGTCTTAGTGATCCAGCTATGGAGGATGCTATATATGATAGAATAAGTTTTCAAAAATTCTTAAATATTGATATTGGTATTGATAATGTTCCGGATGAGACTGTGATATTGAGATTCCGTCATTTATTGGAAAAGCATAATTTATCGTCGATTATATTTAACGAGGTAAATTCATATCTTGAAGAGAATGATCTTTTGTTGAAGGAGGGTACGATAACTGATGCGACATTAATATCTGCTCCAACTAGCACAAAAAACAAGAAGAGGAAAAGGGACCAAGAGATGTCTTCTACCAAGAAAGGGAAGAATTATTATTTTGGCATGAAGTCTCATATTGGTGTGCAAACTAAGGGTAAGCCAATTATTCATTCTATTGTCACGACGACAGCTAAAGATCATGATTCTACTAAAACAGAGGAGTTATTACATGGTGATGAAACTTCTTTATTTGGTGACAAGGCCTATGATGATAAGGCAATAAAAAGATTTTGTAGGAATCACAATATATTTTATGGTATAACCAATAGAGCTAAATCTAACAAAAAACTTTCAAATAAGCAAAAAAAGAGGAATAAACAATTTTCATCAGTTCGAGCTAAAGTTGAACATCCATTTCAAATTATAAAGCATCTTTGGGGCTATAGAAAGGTTAGATATAATGGTTTACAAAAGAATACTAATCAATTACAAATGCTATCATCCCTTGCTAATCTCTATATGGTTAGAAAAATACTACCAAATACAGCGTAACAAGGGATAAATGTGTCTAATTTAGCCAAAAATGGTAAAATTAGACAAGAAACTAGAGAAATTACCACAAATAATGCCTAAATTTGGATAAAGATTGTTAATTTTTAACAAAATTAGCAATCTTTATCCAAATTATAAAAATTTTTTCTGAAAAATGAAAAAATAGACAAAATTAAATAGGAAAATCAGAGGTTCCTTTATTGATCTATCTTTAGAATTTCTGCCTTTTGTATAATTATAATTGCAATCTTTACACTTATAGCGCTGCATTCCGTACATTTTACCATTTTTGCAAACGTTAGAACTGGAGCATTTTAAACATTTCATAGTTTGATTTATTGAGTTAAAATGCTTATTTTATGCTCAATGATGTTAATTGCTAGTAAAATCTATTGTAAATTAACAATGCCAAAAATTCTAATTGAAGATATTCAATAAAGTTTATTTAATTTTTTAAATCAACTTCATCACCTCTTCCGATAAAGCAATATAGGCTTGCGATCCTGCGCATTTTGGATCATAAGTTAAGGCAACTTCACCATAGGATGGTGCTTCTGACAGACGAACATTTCTTGGAACGCAAGATTTAAAAACCAACTTACCAAGAAATCTTCTAACATCTTCTTCAACCTGCTCTGTTAATTTATTTCTTTTATCGTGCATAGTAAGAATGATACCTAAAATATTCAGATCAGGATTAAGATTTTTTTTGATTAATTCCAATGTAGTTAAAAGATGACTTAAACCTTCCAATGAGTAAAACTCACATTGCATTGGAATAAGAATATGTTTAGTGGCAGTTAAAGCATTAACAGTTAAAAGGCCAAGTGACGGTGGGCAATCAATAATAATATAATCAAAATCATCAATAATTTCATCAATCTTATTTTTTAAAATAAATTCACGATCCTGAATTTCAGAAAGTTCAATTTCTCTTTGCCGATAAATCAACAATTGCTGGAATTAAAAATAAACCCCGAACTTTTGTTTTAAAAATCGCCTCACTAATCTCACAATCTCCAAGCATAACATCATAAATTGAATGAGTTCTATCATTAGCTCCAAGACCAAGACCAGTGCTGGCATTGCCTTGAGGATCAAAATCAATAACTAAGACTTTCTTTTTATGATTCAAAGCCAAAGATGCGGCAAGATTAATGGCTGACGTTGTCTTTCCTACGCCACCCTTTTGATTAACTACCGAAATTACTCTTTGATCAATCATTATTTTTTAGGTTGAAATTTTTTATCAAAATCAACTAAACATAAAGGAAGTGCTTCCTTAATAGTTTCAACTGGTTTGATTTTAAGATTATCAATAATTTCTTTTGGTAGGTCGTCCAAATCCTTTTTATTGGCCTTTGGAATTAAAACTGTTTTTATTCCACCACGAAGTGCCGCTAATAACTTTTCTTTTAAACCGCCAATTGCCAACACTTTTCCTGTTAAAGTAACTTCTCCAGTCATGGCAACATCTTTACTAACCGGAATTCCAGTTAAAATTGATGCAAATGATTGACAAATTGCCACACCAGCAGAAGGGCCGTCTTTAGGAGTTGCACCTTCTGGCACATGAATATGAAAATCAATTTTACCAAATTTTTTAACATCAATTTTTAAATCCTTAGCAATTGACCTAATATAACTTAAAGCAGTTTGAACCGATTCCTTCATTACATCTCCTAATTTACCAGTAATATTAATTTTGCCAGATCCATCGAATTTAACTACTTCAATATCTAAAAGATCGCCACCAAATTGAGTATAAGCCAAACCAGTCGTCACGCCAATTTTATGTTCTTTTTTCTTTTTACCAAAATCAAATTTTTCAGCACCCAAATAAGATTTAACAGATTTTGCCTCAATTTTTGCTGATTTAATTTCTTTAGTAACAATTTTTTTGGCAATTTTACGGGCAACTTTAGATAATTCTCTTTCCAAATTTCTAACCCCAGCTTCAAAAGTATATTCTCTGATAATTTTTAAAATTGCATCATCAAAAATTTTGCATTCCCTAGTAGTCAAACCATTATCTTTTCTAATTTTTGGCATTAGATGGTTATTGGCAATAGATAATTTTTCTGTTTCTGAATATCCAGATAATTGAATAATTTCCATCCTATCACGAAGAGGGGTTGGGATTCGTGATATATCATTAGCGGTGGCAATAAACATAATTTTGGATAAATCATATTCCACCTCCAAATAATGATCATTAAAACTTTTATTTTGCTCTGGATCGAGAACTTCTAACATAGCTGAAGCTGGATCACCACGAAAATCAGATGACATTTTATCAATCTCATCAAGAAGCATTAATGGATTATCACATTTAATTTTTTTCAAAGATTGAATAATTTTACCTGGCATAGAACCAATATAAGTTCTTCTATGACCTCTGATCTCTGATTCATCGCGCACACCGCCTAAAGAAACTTTAACATATTTGCGACCCACAGCATCAGCGCAAGATTTAGCCAAAGAAGTTTTACCAACTCCTGGAGGGCCAGCAAAACAAATGATGGGACCCTTAAGAGATTTTGTTTTTATCTGAACAGCCAAAAATTCTAAAATTCTTTCTTTTATTTTTTCTAAAGAATAATGATTTTTATCTAAAACTTTTAAAGATTTTTCTAAATCATTATTAGTTTTGCTATATTTTTTCCATGGCAGATCTAGTATTGTGTCGAGATAATTTTTGACAACACCATATTCTGATGAAATACCACCCATTTTCTCTAATTTAGCAATCTCAATATCGCATTTTTCTTTTGCCTCTTCTGATAATTTAACCTTCTTGATTTTTTCCTTAATTTTAACAATCTCATTATCTTCAGTTTGACCTAATTCCTTCTTAATATGCTTTAACTGCTCCGTAAGGTAAATCTCTTTTTGTCCTTTAGAAATTTTTTCCTGTATATTTTGATGAATTTTTTGTTCAGTTCTAAGAGCATTAATTTCAAATTGTAGTAATTCAAAAATTTTAATTAGTCTTTTTTCATTATCTTCTGTTTCTAATATTTGTTGCTTTTTATCAGAATGATTGCCACCAATCAATGAAGATATGATATTTGTTAATTCAAACTGCGTTTTTCTGGCAATAATTGAAGATAATATATCTAGAGGAACAAGTTTTGTCCTTTTAATATATTCCTCAAAACTAGTCATGCAAACTTTTTAAAAAGCGATTTTGTTTTGTCGGTTTCAAAAGTTAAAACTTCCTCAGGAAATGATATGATTTTGGTTAAAAAGATATTTTTATTCGGTGCAATATCAACCAATTTCGCCCTTTTTAATCCAGCTACTACAATTTTTAAAGTACCATCTGGCAATCTTTTATGTTCAACTATAGTTGAAATTGTACCAACTTTACTTAATGCTTTAAAAGAAAATTCATCACTATCTGCATGAATTTGATTAATTGCTAAAACTGGAATATTATGTTTTTTAGCTTCAATTGCAGTATTAATTGATTTTTTTCTACCAATAATCAAAGTGTTGATAGCGTGCGGAAAGATCACTAGATCACGAAGTGGAATTGTATGTAAAATTTGTATTTTATTGTCTTCAGAATTCATAAAATGAATATTAAATTGACTAATTTGCTTTGAATATTACAATCACAGCACCCATTAAGGGAATTTCTAAAAAATTAAAATATAAATATATTTTGTCATAAAAATAAAATTCATATCAAAATATATATTTTAGTTTTTCAGAGGTTGCTTAAGTTTTTTAATTATGGAAATAGTAATTATCTGCCTAATATTTTTATCAATTGTAATCCTTATTTTTTTCAAATTACAAAATAATAAATTACAGGATATAAATTTAACTTTACAGGAAAAAAATCAGGAGCAAGAAAATAAAATTGAGCTTTTTGAAAAGAAAAATCACCTTCTATCGCATTATGTTGGTCGTTTTGAGCAATCAGAAATTATTACAAAAGAATTAAAGGAAGAAAATAAAAAACTTCTAGATCAAATTAATAATCTTAAAGATAATCTTGCTAATCTTGAAACTAAAAAACAACTTTTGAGCCAAAAAGCAGAAAATTTAGAAGAAGAAAAATCTAATTGGAGCAAGGAGAAAGAAAAATTACTCTTTCAACTATCTGAAGAATTGATTAGAAAAAATAAGGAAGATCAAGAAAAATTTAGTCAAAATCAAAAAGAAGAAATTAAAAAAGTTACTGAAAATCTCTTTCAGAATTTTGAAAATATTGCCAACAAAGTTAGTTCTCTTGATGATGATGTCAAAAAATCAATTGATAATATTAACCTAACTAAAAATGCTCTTTTAAATCCTGGTGGGGCTGGAAAAACTTCAGAAATCACTTTAGAAAATATCTTAAAATCTTCTGGCTTGCAAGAGAAAAAGGGGATGGATTTGGCTGGAGATTATATTTTACAATCTCACTTTTCTGACTCAGAAAATAACTCCAAAAGGCCAGATGCTTTAATATTTTTACCAGATAATCATATTTTAATCATTGATAGCAAATCTTCTTCTCATTTTTTGGAATTACAAAAAGCTAAAGATAAAAATAATCAAAAAGAAATTAAAGAAATTGAAACAAAATTAAAAGAAAGGATGAATAGTCATTTATCTGATTTAAGAAAAAGATCCTACGCCAAATCCAAATTGGATGATTTAGATCTTAAGAGTATTTTTGGTGAGGATACAAAACCAATGATTTCAACTGCTATGTTTTTACAAAGTGAAAAAATGCTAGATATTATTAGAGACATTTCTCCAAATTTTGAACAAAAAACTTTGGATGAAAAAATTTGGTTGGTTGGTCCAATTGGCCTAGTTAATATATTAAATCAAAGCAAATTTATTATTAATCACAAAAAGCAAGAAAAAAATATTGATCATCTTCGTGTTGAAGTTAAAAAAATGATTGAATCAATTGGAATAATTTTGGCCAAATCTCAAGATGTTGGTAAGAATCTTTATCGCTCTATGAAATCATTTAATGAATTTGCCACTTCTTTTAATGGCAATTTTTTAAAAAAAGTTTCTAATATGAGTGAACTTGGTATCGAATTTGACAAAAAACATTTCAAAGAAATGGTCAAAAAATATGAAATCAACTCTAGCCAGAATTTAATCGAAGCTGAAGAAGAGGTAAAAAAAATATCTGAAAATTAGCTTTCTTTAAATAAAAACCTACAAAAATTTTATCATAAGGGGAATATTCAAATAACTGTGTAATTTAATTTATGCTCATACTAGCCTATATATAACTTTTTTTGTAGCGCCTCAAAGCTGGCGAAGGAAAAAGTTATATATGGGCGGACAGAGAGAGAAATGCCCCCTAAAATTCAGACCATTAATTTTTAAATTTCATAGACTATAATTTCTTTAAATTTCGATTTGGAAGATGGAAAAATATGCTAATATTTTTTCATCTGTTAATTAAAAATTTAATTTAATAAATTATGTCAAAAGAAATTAAAAAATATAATTCTGATTTTAAGTTTAAAGTTGTAATGAAATATTTATCCGAAAATTATACAATTTATCAGATTTGTAGCGAATATGATATTGCTAAATCAACATTGCATAAATGGGTTAAGCAGTTTAAAGCTAGCGGTAATGATATATTTTCTGATTCTAAGTTATCTAAAGAAGAAAAATTAAGTAAAAAAGAACAAAAAAAGAAGGATAAAGAAATTGATAAATTATATAAGAAAATAGGTCAATTAACAATGGAAAGAGATTTCTTAAAAAAGTTTCTGGACAGTTAGATTATTCTAAGAAAATCAAATTTCTAAAATTATCATCAGATATGTATAATTTAGCTGTCAGAAATAGATGTAGATTGTTAGATATTAATAGATCTAATTTTTATTATAAATCTAGGATTGATATTTCTAAGATTAATAGTTTATGCAAAGATATTCATAATATCTGGAGTAAATATCAATTTTTCGGATATAGAAGAATTACAGAAATAATCAATCAAGATAGAAATCATAATAATAAAATTAATCGCAAGAAGATTCTTAGATTAATGAGAGTACTAAAGATTAAAGCTCTTTATCCAAAGAAAAAGACAACAATCATCAATAAAAAAGATTACAAATATCCTTATTTATTAGAAGATAAATCTAAAATAGATAAGCCAAATCACACTTGGGCAATTGATATAACTTACATCAAAACACCAGTAGGATTTGTTTATTTAATGTCGCTAATTGATTGGAGTTCTAGATTTGTTGTTGCATCAAAATTATCAATTTCTATGGAAACTAATAATTGTGTTGAAATATTAAAAAAGGGAATAAAAAATCATAAAATTATTCCAACAATTATTAATACTGATCAAGGATCTCAATTTACCAGCGGTAATTGGATAAATGAATTAAAAAAACGAAATATTCAAATATCAATGGATGGAAAAGGTAGGTGGGTAGACAATGTAATTATTGAAAGATTCTGGAGAACTGTAAAATATGAACAAATTTTTCTCAATCCTCCTGATAATATAGAAGAATTAAAGAGGCAAATAACAAGATTTATCCATTTTTATAATTATCAAAGACCTCATCAATCTTTGAATTACAAAACTCCTAGTCAAATTTACTATAATGATGACAGTAAGAGAAAAAAGAATTAGATTTTAAAATAAAAAATAATTAAAATCTAAAATATGAAATACGAAATTTTATAATTTTCCAGAAATTTCTACGAATTTGGCTATTTAGGGCCATTCTAAAATTTCAGAAAATTCAAAAATTTCTACACCGAATTTAAAGAAAAAGTCTATGACTTTTAAAGAGGTAATGGTCTAACAAATGGGTGCAGTTCTGATAAATGATCATGACTAAAAAAAAAATAAATTATTACCTTAGTAGACTTTTAGAATTTAAGCTCTTATAATTTGTGTACAAAATATTAGGAATTTATCTCAGGAGTATTCAGAATTCTTCATTGCTTAAAAAGAAAATGAGTTGGAAGGAATAATCCATTGACCAAGTAGAAAAGTGGTTAAAAACAATAGATATTTTATCATAAGATTTTCTACCTCTGTCGCTATTTTAAGACCTTTGCATTAAAAATCTTTTTTGTTGGTTTTTTTATCTTGACAATTTTTTCTTTTTCGAAATAAATAAAGATCTAGCTCAACCTCTCCCAATTTATTAATTTATCTAACTTTAACAATTTACTGTCATTTTTTAGGAACCTCTGATTTTCCTATTTAATTTTGTCTATTTTTTCATTTTTCAGAAAAAATTTTTATAATTTGGATAAAGATTGCTAATTTTGTTAAAAATTAACAATCTTTATCCAAATTTAGGCATTATTTGTGGTAATTTCTCTAGTTTCTTGTCTAATTTTACCATTTTTGGCTAAATTAGACACATTTATCCCTTGTTACGCTGTATTTGGTAGTATTTTTCTAACCATATAGAGATTAGCAAGGGATGATAGCATTTGTAATTGATTAGTATTCTTTTGTAAACCATTATATCTAACCTTTCTATAGCCCCAAAGATGCTTTATAATTTGAAATGGATGTTCAACTTTAGCTCGAACTGATGAAAATTGTTTATTCCTCTTTTTTTGCTTATTTGAAAGTTTTTTGTTAGATTTAGCTCTATTGGTTATACCATAAAATATATTGTGATTCCTACAAAATCTTTTTATTGCCTTATCATCATAGGCCTTGTCACCAAATAAAGAAGTTTCATCACCATGTAATAACTCCTCTGTTTTAGTAGAATCATGATCTTTAGCTGTCGTCGTGACAATAGAATGAATAATTGGCTTACCCTTAGTTTGCACACCAATATGAGACTTCATGCCAAAATAATAATTCTTCCCTTTCTTGGTAGAAGACATCTCTTGGTCCCTTTTCCTCTTCTTGTTTTTTGTACTAGTTGGAGCAGATATTAATGTCGCATCAGTTATCGTACCCTCCTTCAACAAAAGATCATTCTCTTCAAGATATGAATTTACCTCGTTAAATATAATCGACGATAAATTATGCTTTTCCAATAAATGACGGAATCTCAATATCACAGTCTCATCCGGAACATTATCAATACCAATATCAATATTTAAGAATTTTTGAAAACTTATTCTATCATATATAGCATCCTCCATAGCTGGATCACTAAGACCAAACCACTGCTGTAACAAATGAATCTTAAATATTAATAATAAATCTGTCACCTTCCTGCCACCGTAATCACTAGTACCATTAGGATAAAAAGGCTCTATCTTATCAATCAATCTTTGCCATGGAATAATATCCGTCATTTGATTAAGAAACTTCTCCGCTCTTAATTTTCTACCAGAAATTGCTAATGAAAAAAATGATTGCTGGGTTGCCATAATTATATATTTTATTTGAATTTAATATATCAATAATAAGCAAAAAAGCTAGATAAATCAAGCTTTTCTGGCTATTTTTATCAAATAAATTCAAACAAAATTTTATAAAATAACTTTGCTAAACTTTGGCAAAAATAACAAAATTAAACAGTTTCAAATCTATAAATTAGATAATTGGTTTTTCAGAGGTTCCAAAAGACTTTAATGAAAATAGCGACAGAGGTAGAAAATCTTATGATAAAATATCTATGTTAAAGCTTGTTCTACTTGGTCAATGGAATAGTTTAAGCGATGAAGAATTAGAATATGCTGTAAAGGTAAGGCTTGATTTTATATCATTTTGTGGCTTTGATATTAGTGATAAGGTGCCAGATCATTCAACTATCTGTAGATTCAGAAATAAATTAATTGAAAGAGATTTGTTAGATAAATTATTATCTGAGATTAATAATCAATTATCAGAGAATAATCTCAAAGTTAAAAAAGCTAATCTTGCAGTAATAGATGCTACATTGATTGAGTCTAATTCTAGACCAAATAGGACAAAGACAATAGAAGATAATATTACTAAAGACAGGAATGAAGATCAAATTTCTAATAATAAAATAGGAAACTTAACTATTGAGCAATCAGAATCGGCAGATCCAGATGCCACTTGGCTAAAGAAGGGAAATAAATATCATTTTGGATTTAAATCATTTGCCACAACAGATGAAGAAGGATTTATCAATAAAACCAAAACAATTCCAGCCAATCAATCTGAGATTAATCAAATGGAGGATATGGTAACGGATTGTGATAAATTTTCTGGAGATAAGGGTTATGATTCTAAAGGAAATAGAGATATCTTACGAAAAAAGGCATCAAAACCAGATTGATGTATAAAAAGCCAAAAGGAAAACCCATGACCAAATGGCAAAAAAGATTTAATAAAGCTGTATCAAAAAGAAGATTTATTGTTGAACAATCTTTTGAACTCTAAAAAGAAGATTTAAATTCAATAAAGCTTCTTATTTTACAACAAAAAAAGTAAATGCTCAATTTACTCTAAAAGCTATTTGTTTAAATCTACTCAAAGCAGTTAATAAAATAAAAGCATTGGTGCCACCAAAACAACTGGAATTAGGATAATTGTGTCCAAAATCCACAAAACAACAAAGAATACCACAAAAACACCGAAATAACCAATATTTTTGCCAATAAATTGTCAAAAATATCAAAAAATACAGTTTTTTCCAAAAATTTCCTTCAAAAAAAAAATATTCTGAAGGAAAATTAGAGAAAAATCAATGATTTATGCAAAGGTCTTAATTTTGCATTACAATTGACAATTGTTGGAACTACCCTTTTAGCCTTACTCCCCTACATAATTATTGATCATTAATTTTCACGATATATCATATCCTCCTTAATCAAAATAAGGATCATGAAAGAATTAATAAATCAATATTTCAGTGAAAAAAGTTCTTCCAAAGAGGTTAGCTAATATAACAACTGCGATAATGCGATGCGGTAATAATACTTATCCAAATAGCCAGACAGCTTTCAAAGGAAAACAATAAAAGCTTTAAGACAAATGATATGGCTGTTTATAGATTATTACAGAGCAAAGATTTCCAGATAGATGATTCCTTTTTAAAAAACATGTGAAGCTAATATTTAGCTTGTTAGAGGAAAAAAAAATGTAATATTGAAAGGTCAAAGAATACAAATAAATATCGACTTCACAAGTCATGAAAATAATTTCTTAATTCTTAGTGCTTCAGTTATTTTAAAGGGAGCGTTTTTTTAACTGTGTCAATTTAAGTTAAAATGAGAATAAAATTTAATTTATTAAATTTTATTCTCATAAATAATTATAAATTTTAACATTAACTTAAATTGATAATATCATGAATCACAAATTAAAATCTTTAAATAATTTTCGAAATAACTCTGACAATCAAGATCTTGAAGAGGATTTTGATTATCAAAAGTTCAAGAAAGAAGCTATAGACAAATTGTATGCTGGAAAAGGATTTTCTGGCAAAGATGGTATATTTACCAGTATGTTAAAAGATTTTCTTGAAACTGCCAATGCAATCCGAATTGGATAATCATTTTTGAAAATTCTAAAAAATCCTAAAATAGAAGAAAGGTCAAACTATTTTAACTCCAGAACCTCTGAAAAACCAATTATCTAATTTATAGATTTGAAACTGTTTAATTTTGTTATTTTTGCCAAAGTTTAGCAAAGTTATTTTATAAAATTTTGTTTGAATTTATTATTGATAAAAATAGCCAGAAAAGCTTGATTTATCTAGCTTTTTTGCTTATTATTGATATATTAAATTCAAATAAAATATATAATTATGGCAACCCAGCAATCATTTTTTTCATTAGCAATTTCTGGTAGAAAATTAAGAGCGGAGAAGTTTCTTAATCAAATGACGGATATTATTCCATGGCAAAGATTGATTGATAAGATAGAGCCTTTTTATCCTAATGGTACTAGTGATTACGGTGGCAGGAAGGTGACAGATTTATTATTAATATTTAAGATTCATTTGTTACAGCAGTGGTTTGGTCTTAGTGATCCAGCTATGGAGGATGCTATATATGATAGAATAAGTTTTCAAAAATTCTTAAATATTGATATTGGTATTGATAATGTTCCGGATGAGACTGTGATATTGAGATTCCGTCATTTATTGGAAAAGCATAATTTATCGTCGATTATATTTAACGAGGTAAATTCATATCTTGAAGAGAATGATCTTTTGTTGAAGGAGGGTACGATAACTGATGCGACATTAATATCTGCTCCAACTAGCACAAAAAACAAGAAGAGGAAAAGGGACCAAGAGATGTCTTCTACCAAGAAAGGGAAGAATTATTATTTTGGCATGAAGTCTCATATTGGTGTGCAAACTAAGGGTAAGCCAATTATTCATTCTATTGTCACGACGACAGCTAAAGATCATGATTCTACTAAAACAGAGGAGTTATTACATGGTGATGAAACTTCTTTATTTGGTGACAAGGCCTATGATGATAAGGCAATAAAAAGATTTTGTAGGAATCACAATATATTTTATGGTATAACCAATAGAGCTAAATCTAACAAAAAACTTTCAAATAAGCAAAAAAAGAGGAATAAACAATTTTCATCAGTTCGAGCTAAAGTTGAACATCCATTTCAAATTATAAAGCATCTTTGGGGCTATAGAAAGGTTAGATATAATGGTTTACAAAAGAATACTAATCAATTACAAATGCTATCATCCCTTGCTAATCTCTATATGGTTAGAAAAATACTACCAAATACAGCGTAACAAGGGATAAATGTGTCTAATTTAGCCAAAAATGGTAAAATTAGACAAGAAACTAGAGAAATTACCACAAATAATGCCTAAATTTGGATAAAGATTGTTAATTTTTAACAAAATTAGCAATCTTTATCCAAATTATAAAAATTTTTTCTGAAAAATGAAAAAATAGACAAAATTAAATAGGAAAATCAGAGGTTCCGAAGATGATGTTACCAATAGGAAAAATGGATTTTCTTCTAAAATAGTCAAAACCGATAGAGGTCAATTTGAGTTAAATACTCCAAGGGATAGAAATTCATCTTTTGATCCTAAAATAGTTAAGAAAGGTCAAACTATTTTAACTCCAGAATTAGATGATAAAATTATAACTCTATATTCTTATGGTATGAGTTATAGAGATATATCATCTCATATTGAAGAGATATATGACATTGAGATATCTAAATCTACAATTACAGCTATTACAGACAAAATATTACCTAAAATAACAGAATTTAAAGAAAGGCAGTTAGAAGAGATTTATCCTATAATATTTCTTGATGCTATGTTTTTTAAGGTTAAAGAAAATGGAAAAATAATTAGTAAAGCTTTTTATTCAGTTCTTGGAGTTGACAAGGATGGTAAAAAAGATATTTTAGGAATTTATCTTCAAGAGTCAGAGGGAGCTAATTTTTGGCTTAATATTTTAACTGATTTACAAAATAGAGGTATAAAAGACGTATTGATTGCTTGTGTCGATGGCTTAAAGGGCTTTCCTGAGGCTATTAATTCAATATTTCCAAAAACTGAGATTCAGCTTTGCATCATTCATCAAATTAGGAATTCTATCAAATATGTTGCATCAAAAAATCAAAAAGAATTTATATCTGATTTAAAGACTGTTTATACTGCAACAAGCAAAGAAGTAGCCGAAGAAAAACTGCTTCTAATTGAAGAAAAATGGGGCAAAAAATATCCAATAATATTCAAATCTTGGAATAATAACTGGGATAATTTATCTAATTATTTTAAATATCCAAAAGAGATAAGAAAGCTAATTTATACTACTAATTCTGTTGAAGGGTTTCATAGGCAAGTCAGAAAAATTACCAAAACTAAAGGCTCTTTTCCATCTGATCAATCATTAGAAAAGTTACTCTATCTTGCTATACAAAACATTAAGAAAAAATGGACTATGCCAATACCAAATTGGAGCTTGATAATTAGCCAATTTGCTATAAAATTTGAGGATAGAATCAAATTAGATTTAGCTTAAATATAACAAAATATTAATCTAAATCTAAAAAAAATGGAAAACAAATTTTTGCCAAAAATTATCTTAAAAATTGGATTTATATTTTTACAAGATACGCTACGCTTAAAATCTTGTAAAAATAAAATCTCAATTCTTAATAAAATTATTAAGGCAAAATTTGAAAAAAATTAAATTGACACAGGGGATTGGACATTCCCATTTTAAATGGTAAAGCAATTACCATATATTTTTCGATGCGCAAATATCCATTCAAATGTCACAAATAAAAATGGAAGAAGCTTTTATAAAGGGTCTAAGATATTATCTAAAATATAGCTATTAATAGTTGCATAGGGGTTTTTCGGAAATAATAGATTCGCTAATCTTTGCAAGGAAAATAATTTTGATTATGTATTAAGGAACCTCTGATTTTCCTATTTAATTTTGTCTATTTTTTCATTTTTCAGAAAAAATTTTTATAATTTGGATAAAGATTGCTAATTTTGTTAAAAATTAACAATCTTTATACAAATTTAGGCATTATTTGTGGTAATTTCTCTAGTTTCTTGTCTAATTTTACCATTTTTGGCTAAATTAGACACATTTATCCCTTGTTACGCTGTATTTGGTAGTATTTTTCTAACCATATAGAGATTAGCAAGGGATGATAGCATTTGTAATTGATTAGTATTCTTTTGTAAACCATTATATCTAACCTTTCTATAGCCCCAAAGATGCTTTATAATTTGAAATGGATGTTCAACTTTAGCTCGAACTGATGAAAATTGTTTATTCCTCTTTTTTTGCTTATTTGAAAGTTTTTTGTTAGATTTAGCTCTATTGGTTATACCATAAAATATATTGTGATTCCTACAAAATCTTTTTATTGCCTTATCATCATAGGCCTTGTCACCAAATAAAGAAGTTTCATCACCATGTAATAACTCCTCTGTTTTAGTAGAATCATGATCTTTAGCTGTCGTCGTGACAATAGAATGAATAATTGGCTTACCCTTAGTTTGCACACCAATATGAGACTTCATGCCAAAATAATAATTCTTCCCTTTCTTGGTAGAAGACATCTCTTGGTCCCTTTTCCTCTTCTTGTTTTTTGTGCTAGTTGGAGCAGATATTAATGTCGCATCAGTTATCGTACCCTCCTTCAACAAAAGATCATTCTCTTCAAGATATGAATTTACCTCGTTAAATATAATCGACGATAAATTATGCTTTTCCAATAAATGACGGAATCTCAATATCACAGTCTCATCCGGAACATTATCAATACCAATATCAATATTTAAGAATTTTTGAAAACTTATTCTATCATATATAGCATCCTCCATAGCTGGATCACTAAGACCAAACCACTGCTGTAACAAATGAATCTTAAATATTAATAATAAATCTGTCACCTTCCTGCCACCGTAATCACTAGTACCATTAGGATAAAAAGGCTCTATCTTATCAATCAATCTTTGCCATGGAATAATATCCGTCATTTGATTAAGAAACTTCTCAGCTCTTAATTTTCTACCAGAAATTTCTAATGAAAAAAATGATTGATGGGTTGCCATAATTATATATTTTATTTGAATTTAATATATCAATAATAAGCAAAAAAGCTAGATAAATCAAGCTTTTCTGGCTATTTTTATCAAATAAATTCAAACAAAATTTTATAAAATAACTTTGCTAAACTTTGGCAAAAATAACAAAATTAAACAGTTTCAAATCTATAAATTAGATAATTGGTTTTTCAGAGGTTCCTTAAGAATTAATCCTAATTTGATAATAGAATATGATAATCAAAAAATTAATCTTAACAGCATAAAAGAAGACAAGATATTCAAAGCCAAATCTGTATCATGGAAAAGGGAGCTAAACCTTACAATATGCACTCAAGATAAGCAGATATGGTATCTAATGAGTAGTGATGATAATATGGCACAACAACAAATCTATGAGAATCGTTTTAAAATAGAGAAGAATTACCAAGATTGTAAAAGCTCTGGTTATGACATAGAAAATAATAAAATTAGGAAATATGATAGATTTAAGAGGCTTTTATATTGTGTATTATTATCACATGCTCTTGTTTGCTTTATTGGATATGCAATATCTAGATCAAAAAGTAATATTAAAAAAAACTCTATAGAAAAAGGAGATTTGGAAACTTATCTGATCTCAGTCTTTTCAAGATCGGATATAATGCTGTCTCAATTTACTTTAAACAATCCATTGCTCTTTTTTATCGATCAATTGGAATGTTTTGATTATGTAGGGGAGTAAGCCCTTTTAGCCAGATTTATTACTAGAACAGTTGATGATGAAGATACCGCCATACAATGTGTAGCAAAAATAAATGAAATTGCAAAATCTGGCAATTCTAAATGTGACATGTTTAAACAATTTTTACTAAATATAGCGCTAACATATGCCGTATCTCTTATAGCAAGTGACTATTTTACTGAATATGTTACTAGCGATGAGGTGCAAGAAAAAGAAAGAGAGGCTTTAGAATTCATGATGGATGTTGCTTTTAATGTCGCATTTGCAACAATATTATCAGTTTTGCAAACTGATAAAGTAAAAGGAGTTTCTTCTGATATCTTGACTGAAATGCAAAAAGTTACATCATCTTCTATAGAATGCATTTCTAAGATATTAAGATGTATTTTATCTTCATTAAGTTGCGTGAAAGAGGAAAAAAGAGAGGAAGAATCTAGTGAAATAGGGGGAGATATTGATGCGGATGTTGTTGGTAGGCCAGATCATTCACCCTCTTCTCCGGTAGTACAAAATGTTGCAAATCAAAAATTCAGAGGTATATGAGAATTTTAATATCTAAATATTTTTTAAAGAATCTTGTTTTTTACTCTAATAAAATTACCATATTTTATTCTTAATATTTTCATAAATTAATTTAGTTAAATTCATAATATGTCTATAATGTCAGATGGCCAAATTGCTCAAATGGTCAAAGAGCAAAATATGATTTCCCCTTTTATTGCTGATCAAGTTAGAGTAAAAGATGGTCAAAAAATTATCTCCTATGGTAATTCATCCTATGGTTATGATGCTAGAGTTTCTGATGAGTTTAAGATTTTTACCAATATTAATTCAGCTATAGTTGATCCAAAGGATTTTGCTGAGGATAGTTTTGTTGATAAAAAAACTGATATTTGTATTATTCCACCTAATAGTTTCGCCTTGGCTAGAACTGTTGAATATTTTAAGATACCGGAAGATGTTTTGGTTATTTGCGTTGGTAAATCAACCTATGCTAGATGCGGTATCATTGTTAATGTCACACCTCTTGAGCCTGGCTGGGAAGGTCATGTTACTTTAGAATTTTCAAATACTACACCACTTCCGGCAAAAATCTATGCTGGGGAAGGTGCTTGCCAATTTTTATTTCTCAGGGGTAGTGAGAGATGCATTAAAAGCTATAAGGATAAAAATGGTAAATATATGGGCCAAACTGGCGTAACACTACCTAGAACATAATTTTATTACCCCTTTTATAAATTAGTAGACTTTTAGGCGGATATCTAACACTTTTCTTTTTGAAAAAATTTCTTATTTTTTGCTTATCTCTCTGTAGAGAATATAAATATGATCTGACTATTTTATTTAATTCTTCTTTTGTATGAATTAACCTATGTTTTACTGCATTTGCCTTAACATCTTGATTAACCAATTCATCTGGATTTAATTCAGGTATATGCTGGAAGAAAATAGAACTCTATTTTATCTTTATGTTTTTGTTGCCATTCTTTTACTTTTTTAGCATGATGAACTCTTAGATTATCTAATATTAAGAATATTTTCTTATCTTGGTTTTTATAGACAACTAAATTAAGCTTGCATTTTCTCTTATTCCAAGCAACATTTCGAGTAACTCTCTTTTATCGCTGTATTTATTTCTCCACTTCCTGTACCAATACTTGATTTGAGACCATTTCTTTTCAATTGGGTTAAGATCTGGTGAATAAGCTGGAAGATAAAGTAATGTGATATTGAATTTCACTAATATCAAAGCCACAAAATGATATAAAATCAAGCCTTACCTTTACAGCATATTCTAATTCTTCATCGCTTAAACTATTCCATTGACCAAGTAGAACAAGCTTTAACATAGATATTTTATCATAAGATTTTCTACCTCTGTCGCTATTTTCATTAAAGTCTTTTTTGTGAATCTTGACCAAATAAGATCTCAACCTCTCCCAATTTATTAATTTATCTAACTTTAACAATTTACTGTCATTTTTTAATCTCTCTTGAATGGAAATAGAAGCAAAAGTAACCATAATTTATTAATATTTCATTATAATAAACAGCAATAAAGCTAGATAAATACTAGCTTTATTGCTGTTTTATTCAAGAAAAAATTGATGAAATTAAGAAAAAACCAAGAGAAAGTTAGGGAAATTTTAATGATCTATGCAAAGGTCTTTTAATTATTAAAAAACTGTCCGGAAAAAGGTAGCCACATCATCGAAAATCTTCTAAGATATATAATACAATTATCAATTTAAAAACTATTTTAAATGAACTTTGATATTAACTTCAATCACTCCATCCAACCTTCTTTAAAAAATCATCATAACCACCTTCAAAAACTGAAACTTTATCATTATCAAAAATAATTAATTTATTAGCCACTTCGCGCAAAAAATATTCATCATGAGTAACCATTAAAACCGCACCTTCAAAATTTTTAATTGCCTGCAACAAAGATTCACAAGAATCCATATCCAAATGATTAGTTGGTTCATCAAGTAATAATAAATTAGCTGGTTTTAAAAGAATTTTACCAAGCATGACGCTAGCTTTTTTCACCACCTGATAAAACTTCAATTTTTTTATTAGATAAAGTGCCAGTAAACATCATATTACCACAAATTCGACGAACATTACTTTGATTCATTTCTGGTACATATTCTTGCATCTCCTCATAAATACTATTATTTGGATTTAAACGATCGATATTCATCTGACCAAAATAACCAATTTCAGTCTTATTATGAATTTTAATATAACCCTCTAGGGCTTTTAAATTACTAGTAATTAATTTTAGCAAAGTTGACTTACCCTTGCCATTTTTACCAATAATACAAATTTTATCTTCAGCAGTTAATTTAAAAGATAATTTTTTGATCAAAATATTATCTTGGTTATAACCAAAAATAATATTTTTTGTTTCAATCAAATTACCCCTAACATTATTATCTAAATAGTTAAATGTGAATTCTAGGCTAGAAATGTCAGATAATTTTTCTTTTACTCCCTGCTTTTCAAGCATTTTAACTTTTGACTGGGCCCTGCTAGCCATACTGGCTTTAGCACCAAAGCGACTAATCCATTCTTCGGTTTTTTTCCTTTTTTTATCCTCATTAATTCTAGTCTTTTCGTAAATTTCTTCCTCAAGAGCAATTTTTTCCATAACATTACGAGTATTACCAGGAGTTTTTCTAAAAATACCACGATGAATGTTTAAAGTTTGATTAATGACCTCATCCATAAAGCCCCTATCATGAGTAACCAAAATAATCTCTCCATCCCAATCTTGTAAGAATTTTTTCAGCCATCTGACGGAATGAATATCAAGATAATTTGTTGGTTCATCAAGAAGCAACATATTAGGCTCGGTTAAAAGTAATTTTGCCAAATTAATTTTGACCTGATAACCACCAGAAAAATCTTGCGGATCTTTGAGCATATCATCTTCACTAAATCCAAGACCCATTAAAATTTCTTCACCTTTCCAACCTTCATATTCTCTTTCTTCGGGCAAAATACTACAAACTTCGTCAATTACCGAATTATGAGTAAATTTAATATGCTGCTCTAAATGACCTATTTCATAGCCATTGGGAATTAAAACTTCACCATCATTTGGCTCTAATTTACCTAAAATTAATTTTAAAAAGGTACTTTTACCACTACCATTGCGACCAATAAAACCAACTTTATCTCCCCTATTGAAAACTATATTAACATCTTCAAAAATATCTTGTCCGGCAAAAGATATGGCTAAATTTCTAATTTTAATCATGTATGGACTTCTGTTTTTTGCAAATAAAATTTAATAATATTTCACTATTTTGAATTTATAGTTTGTAACTAATGCAAACATGTATCCGACTTATTAAAATTTTCTTCTTTTGAAGAATTTATTAATTTTTAATAGTCCTAATAGTTTATCCGTTGAGAGTTATTTAATTCCTAAACATTTGTACGTCTTTAATATTAATTAAGACCAATGCTTAAAACAGGTTTTAAAAAAAACTCTGGTTTTAGTTTACTACTATTAATCCTTATGGTGCATATTATATGATTTTATTTAACTTCCTTAAAATTAATTACAAAATTATGAAATAAAATTATATTTGAATTTTTAACAATTATAATTTGCTTCATATTCTTGTTCCTTATTTAATATTACAAAGCAGATTCTTGCTAATTTATTAGCAAGAGCAACTGTTGCAACATTGCTATTTTTTCTAATTTTTAAATCTAAGAACCAATCACTTAATTTAGAACTGCACCCATTTGTTAGACCATTACCTCTTTAAAAGTCATAGACTTTTTCTTTAAATTCGGTGTAGAAATTTTTGAATTTTCTGAAATTTTAGAATGGCCCTAAATAGCCAAATTCGTAGAAATTTCTGGAAAATTATAAAATTTCGTATTTCATATTTTAGATTTTAATTATTTTTTATTTTAAAATCTAATTCTTTTTCTCTTACTGTCATCATTATAGTAAATTTGACTAGGAGTTTTGTAATTCAAAGGAACCTCTGATTTTCCTATTTAATTTTGTCTATTTTTTCATTTTTCAGAAAAAATTTTTATAATTTGGATAAAGATTGCTAATTTTGTTAAAAATTAACAATCTTTATCCAAATTTAGGCATTATTTGTGGTAATTTCTCTAGTTTCTTGTCTAATTTTACCATTTTTGGCTAAATTAGACACATTTATCCCTTGTTACGCTGTATTTGGTAGTATTTTTCTAACCATATAGAGATTAGCAAGGGATGATAGCATTTGTAATTGATTAGTATTCTTTTGTAAACCATTATATCTAACCTTTCTATAGCCCCAAAGATGCTTTATAATTTGAAATGGATGTTCAACTTTAGCTCGAACTGATGAAAATTGTTTATTCCTCTTTTTTTGCTTATTTGAAAGTTTTTTGTTAGATTTAGCTCTATTGGTTATACCATAAAATATATTGTGATTCCTACAAAATCTTTTTATTGCCTTATCATCATAGGCCTTGTCACCAAATAAAGAAGTTTCATCACCATGTAATAACTCCTCTGTTTTAGTAGAATCATGATCTTTAGCTGTCGTCGTGACAATAGAATGAATAATTGGCTTACCCTTAGTTTGCACACCAATATGAGACTTCATGCCAAAATAATAATTCTTCCCTTTCTTGGTAGAAGACATCTCTTGGTCCCTTTTCCTCTTCTTGTTTTTTGTACTAGTTGGAGCAGATATTAATGTCGCATCAGTTATCGTACCCTCCTTCAACAAAAGATCATTCTCTTCAAGATATGAATTTACCTCGTTAAATATAATCGACGATAAATTATGCTTTTCCAATAAATGACGGAATCTCAATATCACAGTCTCATCCGGAACATTATCAATACCAATATCAATATTTAAGAATTTTTGAAAACTTATTCTATCATATATAGCATCCTCCATAGCTGGATCACTAAGACCAAACCACTGCTGTAACAAATGAATCTTAAATATTAATAATAAATCTGTCACCTTCCTGCCACCGTAATCACTAGTACCATTAGGATAAAAAGGCTCTATCTTATCAATCAATCTTTGCCATGGAATAATATCCGTCATTTGATTAAGAAACTTCTCCGCTCTTAATTTTCTACCAGAAATTGCTAATGAAAAAAATGATTGCTGGGTTGCCATAATTATATATTTTATTTGAATTTAATATATCAATAATAAGCAAAAAAGCTAGATAAATCAAGCTTTTCTGGCTATTTTTATCAAATAAATTCAAACAAAATTTTATAAAATAACTTTGCTAAACTTTGGCAAAAATAACAAAATTAAACAGTTTCAAATCTATAAATTAGATAATTGGTTTTTCAGAGGTTCCCTTGTTATTTGCCTCTTTAATTCTTCTATATTATCAGGAGGATTGAGAAAAATTTGTTCATATTTTACAGTTCTCCAGAATCTTTCAATAATTACATTGTCTACCCACCTACCTTTTCCATCCATTGATATTTGAATATTTCGTTTTTTTAATTCATTTATCCAATTACCGCTGGTAAATTGAGATCCTTGATCAGTATTAATAATTGTTGGAATAATTTTATGATTTTTTATTCCCTTTTTTAATATTTCAACACAATTATTAGTTTCCATAGAAATTGATAATTTTGATGCAACAACAAATCTAGAACTCCAATCAATTAGCGACATTAAATAAACAAATCCTACTGGTGTTTTGATGTAAGTTATATCAATTGCCCAAGTGTGATTTGGCTTATCTATTTTAGATTTATCTTCTAATAAATAAGGATATTTGTAATCTTTTTTATTGATGATTGTTGTCTTTTTCTTTGGATAAAGAGCTTTAATCTTTAGAACTCTCATTAATCTAAGAATCTTCTTGCGATTAATTTTATTATTATGATTTCTATCTTGATTGATTATTTCTGTAATTCTTCTATATCCGAAAAATTGATATTTACTCCAGATATTATGAATATCTTTGCATAAACTATTAATCTTAGAAATATCAATCCTAGATTTATAATAAAAATTAGATCTATTAATATCTAACAATCTACATCTATTTCTGACAGCTAAATTATACATATCTGATGATAATTTTAGAAATTTGATTTTCTTAGAATAATCTAACTGTCCAGAAACTTTTTTAAGAAATCTCTTTCCATTGTTAATTGACCTATTTTCTTATATAATTTATCAATTTCTTTATCCTTCTTTTTTTGTTCTTTTTTACTTAATTTTTCTTCTTTAGATAACTTAGAATCAGAAAATATATCATTACCGCTAGCTTTAAACTGCTTAACCCATTTATGTAATGTTGATTTAGCAATATCATATTCGCTACAAATCTGATAAATTGTATAATTTTCGGATAAATATTTCATTACAACTTTAAACTTAAAATCAGAATTATATTTTTTAATTTTTTTGACATAATTTATTAAATTAAATTTTTAATTAACAGATGAAAAAATATTAGCATATTTTTCCATCTTCCAAATCGAAATTTAAAGAAATTATAGTCTATGAAAAATTAAATAATTAATGGTCTGAATTTTAGGGGCATTTCTTTTAGCATTTCTTTTGTAAAATCTGAGAATTTACTAGCATAATCACTAGAATCTGTATTTAATATCAAATGTAACTTTTTCTTTAAGCTAGAAATTGTTTTTGCTGATATTATCCCATATTCTGCCAACAACCCCCTAATTTCATTTCCAAGAGCAGTTCTTTGTTTGATTAATCTACTTCTTACCCTATGATAATTCATAATATCTTGTTGCCAATCTTCCTTTAAGGAACCTCTGATTTTCCTATTTAATTTTGTCTATTTTTTCATTTTTCAGAAAAAATTTTATAATTTGGATAAAGATTGCTAATTTTGTTAAAAATTAACAATCTTTATCCAAATTTAGGCATATTTGTGGTAATTTCTCTAGTTTCTTGTCTAATTTTACCATTTTTGGCTAAATTAGACACATTTATCCCTTGTTACGCTGTATTTGGTAGTATTTTTCTAACCATATAGAGATTAGCAAGGGATGATAGCATTTGTAATTGATTAGTATTCTTTTGTAAACCATTATATCTAACCTTTCTATAGCCCCAAAGATGCTTTATAATTTGAAATGGATGTTCAACTTTAGCTCGAACTGATGAAAATTGTTTATTCCTCTTTTTTTGCTTATTTGAAAGTTTTTTGTTAGATTTAGCTCTATTGGTTATACCATAAAATATATTGTGATTCCTACAAAATCTTTTTTATTGCCTTATCATCATAGGCCTTGTCACCAAATAAAGAAGTTTCATCACCATGTAATAACTCCTCTGTTTTAGTAGAATCATGATCTTTAGCTGTCGTCGTGACAATAGAATGAATAATTGGCTTACCCTTAGTTTGCACACCAATATGAGACTTCATGCCAAAATAATAATTCTTCCCTTTCTTGGTAGAAGACATCTCTTGGTCCCTTTTCCTCTTCTTGTTTTTTGTACTAGTTGGAGCAGATATTAATGTCGCATCAGTTATCGTACCCTCCTTCAACAAAAGATCATTCTCTTCAAGATATGAATTTACCTCGTTAAATATAATCGACGATAAATTATGCTTTTCCAATAAATGACGGAATCTCAATATCACAGTCTCATCCGGAACATTATCAATACCAATATCAATATTTAAGAATTTTTGAAAACTTATTCTATCATATATAGCATCCTCCATAGCTGGATCACTAAGACCAAACCACTGCTGTAACAAATGAATCTTAAATATTAATAATAAATCTGTCACCTTCCTGCCACCGTAATCACTAGTACCATTAGGATAAAAAGGCTCTATCTTATCAATCAATCTTTGCCATGGAATAATATCCGTCATTTGATTAAGAAACTTCTCCGCTCTTAATTTTCTAGAAATTGCTAATGAAAAAAATGATTGCTGGGTTGCCATAATTATATATTTTATTTGAATTTAATATATCAATAATAAGCAAAAAAGCTAGATAAATCAAGCTTTTCTGGCTATTTTTATCAAATAAATTCAAACAAAATTTTATAAAATAACTTTGCTAAACTTTGGCAAAAATAACAAAATTAAACAGTTTCAAATCTATAAATTAGATAATTGGTTTTTCAGAGGTTCCTAAAGTAAATTGAGACAGCATTATATCCGATCTTGAAAAGACTGAGATCAGATAAGTTTCCAAATCTCCTTTTTCTATAGAGTTTTTTTAATATTACTTTTTGATCTAGATATTGCATATCCAATAAAGCAAACAAGAGCATGTGA
This sequence comes from Rickettsiales bacterium, assembly GCA_038142525.1. Taxonomy (GTDB): domain Bacteria; phylum Pseudomonadota; class Alphaproteobacteria; order Rickettsiales; family UBA1997; genus CAJQHK01. The sequence goes on along the minus strand of JAYQKE010000002.1, from coordinate 11,156 downwards.
TAATAATACACAATATAAAAATTGAGCCTCTTAAATCTATCATATTTCCTAATTTTATTATTTTCTATGTCATAACCAGAGCTTTTACAATCTTGGTAATTCTTTTTATTATTTTCTCTATTTTAAAACGATTCTCATAGATTTGTTGTTGTGCCATATTATCATCACTACTCATTAGATACCATATCTGCTTATCTTGAGTGCATATTGTAAGGTTTAGCTCCCTTTTCCATGATACAGATTTGGCTTTGAATATCTTGTCTTCTTTTATGCTGTTAAGATTAATTTTTTGATTATCATATTCTATTATCAAATTAGGATTAATTCTTAATACATAATCAAAATTATTTTCCTTGCAAAGATTAGCGAATCTATTATTTCCAAAACCCCTATCCGCAACTATTACATAGCTATATTTCTTAGATAATACATGCCTTAGACCCTTTATAAAAGCTTCTTCCATTTTTATTTGTGACATTTGATTCTTCTTTTTTGGATATTTGCGCATCGAAAAATATATGGTAATTGCTTTACCATTTAAAATAACTGAAGCACTAAGAATTAAGAAATTATTTTCATGACTTGTGAAGTCGATATTTATTTGTATTCTTTGACCTTTCAATATTACATTTTTTTCCTCTAACAAGCTAAATATTAGCTTCACATGTTTGCGCCAAAAGGAATCATCTATCTGGAAATCTTTGCTCTGTAATAATCTATAAACAGCCATATCATTTGTCTTAAAGCTTTTATTGTTTTCCTTTGAAAGCTGTCTGGCTATTTGGTAAGTATTAGCGCTACCGCATCGCATTATCGCAGTTGTTATATTAGCTAACCTCTTTGGAAGAACTTTGCCAAAGTCACTGAAATATTGATTTATTAATTCTTTCATGATCCTTATTTTGATTAAGGAGGATATGATATATCGTGAAAATTAATGATCAATAATTATGTAGGGGAGTAAGCCTTTGACTCTTCTTGTTGATCTCAAGTAAATCAATAACTTTTTTTCTTAAATCATTAGAATATGGAACTGGCATAGTTTTTGCCAGAATTTTATTCTCCTGGCGCAAGAAATGCAAGCTTAATTTAATTGGCTATATATCCTATAAATTTATTCTATATTTGCTATTTCTTTGAAGATATTATATTTTATATCATTTATGACTTTAAATTAAATTCCCATATCTTTACCAATAGTCCTTAAAAAAACATTAATTTTTCAAATAAAAGCTTGCAACCGACTTTTTAGTTCTATATATCATTTTTAATTCTTTACTCACGATTATGAGCTATATCAGATACAAAAAGTTGGAGACAGGGAATATGCATATGAAATAACGGCCTATTGGGATAAAAAAAACAACATTCAAGCAAGACTTTTTGGAAAATATCTTTTACTGAATTGTCCTAGATAAAGAAGCTGGAATATTTCAGGAGGTAAAAAGAAGAAAGAATATTTTTCTGGAAAAGTTATTTCCAATTTAAAGGGTTATGGCACAACCATTTAAGGAGAGGGAAATTGTATCTTTTGGTATGGCTATCTTAACCAAAAACTAATTGATGAAGATGATGTTGGAAAAATCTTTGCAGACTTACTGCCTCATGTAAAGCTTAACCTCTGAAAAACCAATTATCTAATTTATAGATTTGAAACTGTTTAATTTTGTTATTTTTGCCAAAGTTTAGCAAAGTTATTTTATAAAATTTTGTTTGAATTTATTTGATAAAAATAGCCAGAAAAGCTTGATTTATCTAGCTTTTTTGCTTATTATTGATATATTAAATTCAAATAAAATATATAATTATGGCAACCCAGCAATCATTTTTTTCATTAGCAATTTCTGGTAGAAAATTAAGAGCGGAGAAGTTTCTTAATCAAATGACGGATATTATTCCATGGCAAAGATTGATTGATAAGATAGAGCCTTTTTATCCTAATGGTACTAGTGATTACGGTGGCAGGAAGGTGACAGATTTATTATTAATATTTAAGATTCATTTGTTACAGCAGTGGTTTGGTCTTAGTGATCCAGCTATGGAGGATGCTATATATGATAGAATAAGTTTTCAAAAATTCTTAAATATTGATATTGTATTGATAATGTTCCGGATGAGACTGTGATATTGAGATTCCGTCATTTATTGGAAAAGCATAATTTATCGTCGATTATATTTAACGAGGTAAATTCATATCTTGAAGAGAATGATCTTTTGTTGAAGGAGGGTACGATAACTGATGCGACATTAATATCTGCTCCAACTAGTACAAAAAAAACAGAAGAGGAAAAGGGACCAAGAGATGTCTTCTACCAAGAAAGGGAAGAATTATTATTTTGGCATGAAGTCTCATATTGGTGTGCAAACTAAGGGTAAGCCAATTATTCATTCTATTGTCACGACGACAGCTAAAGATCATGATTCTACTAAAACAGAGGAGTTATTACATGGTGATGAAACTTCTTTATTTGGTGACAAGGCCTATGATGATAAGGCAATAAAAAGATTTTGTAGGAATCACAATATATTTTATGGTATAACCAATAGAGCTAAATCTAACAAAAAACTTTCAAATAAGCAAAAAAAGAGGAATAACAATTTTCATCAGTTCGAGCTAAAGTTGAACATCCATTTCAAATTATAAAGCATCTTTGGGGCTATAGAAAGGTTAGATATAATGGTTTACAAAAGAATACTAATCAATTACAAATGCTATCATCCCTTGCTAATCTCTATATGGTTAGAAAAATACTACCAAATACAGCGTAACAAGGGATAAATGTGTCTAATTTAGCCAAAAATGGTAAAATTAGACAAGAAACTAGAGAAATTACCACAAATAATGCCTAAATTTGGATAAAGATTGTTAATTTTTAACAAAATTAGCAATCTTTATCCAAATTATAAAAATTTTTTCTGAAAAATGAAAAAATAGACAAAATTAAATAGGAAAATCAGAAAAAATTTTTTTAAAATTTAAAATCAAAAATTCTGAAAAAAATAAAAAAAATTTGGACAAAAATATCTTTCGGTTCAAATAAAAAAAATTCCTTTAAATTTTAATTAATTTACAAAGGTTTTTGGTAAATGAATTCCTGCCGATTGTTATCGGCAGAAACAACTGACATAAATTTTATCTGCCTATCAATAGAGCCACTATTATAGGGGAGCGTTTTTTTAACTGTGTCAATTTAAGTTAAAATGAGAATAAAATTTAATTTATTAAATTTTATTCTCATAAATAATTATAAATTTTAACATTAACTTAAATTGATAATATCATGAATCACAAATTAAAATCTTTAAATAATTTTCGAAATAACTCTGACAATCAAGATCTTGAAGAGGATTTTGATTATCAAAAGTTCAAGAAAGAAGCTATAGACAAATTGTATGCTGGAAAAGGAGTTTCTGGCAAAGATGGTATATTTACCAGTATGTTAAAAGATTTTCTTGAAACTGCCATGCAATCCGAATTGGATAATCATTTAAATTCTAAAAAGAAGATGATGTTACCAATAGGAAAAATGGATTTTCTTCTAAAATAGTCAAAACCGATAGAGGTCAATTTGAGTTAAATACTCCAAGGGATAGAAATTCATCTTTTGATCCTAAAATAGTTAAGAAAGGTCAAACTATTTTAACTCCAGAATTAGATGATAAAATTATAACTCTATATTCTTATGGTATGAGTTATAGAGATATATCATCTCATATTGAAGAGATATATGACATTGAGATATCTAAATCTACAATTACAGCTATTACAGACAAAATATTACCTAAAATAACAGAATTTAAAGAAAGGCAGTTAGAAGAGATTTATCCTATAATATTTCTTGATGCTATGTTTTTTAAGGTTAAAGAAAATGGAAAAATAATTAGTAAAGCTTTTTATTCAGTTCTTGGAGTTGACAAGGATGGTAAAAAAGATATTTTAGGAATTTATCTTCAAGAGTCAGAGGGAGCTAATTTTTGGCTTAATATTTTAACTGATTTACAAAATAGAGGTATAAAAGACGTATTGATTGCTTGTGTCGATGGCTTAAAGGGCTTTCCTGAGGCTATTAATTCAATATTTCCAAAAACTGAGATTCAGCTTTGCATCATTCATCAAATTAGGAATTCTATCAAATATGTTGCATCAAAAAATCAAAAAGAATTTATATCTGACTTAAAGACTGTTTATACTGCAACAAGCAAAGAAGTAGCCGAAGAAAAACTGCTTCTAATTGAAGAAAAATGGGGCAAAAAATATCCAATAATATTCAAATCTTGGAATAATAACTGGGATAATTTATCTAATTATTTTAAATATCCAAAAGAGATAAGAAAGCTAATTTATACTACTAATTCTGTTGAAGGGTTTCATAGGCAAGTCAGAAAAATTACCAAAACTAAAGGCTCTTTTCCATCTGATCAATCATTAGAAAAGTTACTCTATCTTGCTATACAAAACATTAAGAAAAAATGGACTATGCCAATACCAAATTGGAGCTTGATAATTAGCCAATTTGCTATAAAATTTGAGGATAGAATCAAATTAGATTTAGCTTAAATATAACAAAATATTAATCTAAATCTAAAAAAAATGGAAAACAAATTTTTGCCAAAAATTATCTTAAAAATTGGATTTATATTTTTACAAGATACGCTACGCTTAAAATCTTGTAAAAATAAAATCTCAATTCTTAATAAAATTATTAAGGCAAAATTTGAAAAAAATTAAATTGACACAGGGGATTGGACATTCCCAGAAAAATAAACAGTATTTGACATCAAAATTAGATAATTGGAGGAAAAACAGTTATCTTTTTTCAAAATAATAAATTTAATTTTCCTATTTAATTTTGTCTATTTTTTCATTTTTCAGAAAAAATTTTTATAATTTGATAAAGATTGCTAATTTTGTTAAAAATTAACAATCTTTATCCAAATTTAGGCATTATTTGTGGTTCTAGTTTCTTGTCTAATTTTACCATTTTTGGCTAAATTAGACACATTTATCCCTTGTTACGCTGTATTTGGTAGTATTTTTCTAACCATATAGAGATTAGCAAGGGATGATAGCATTTGTAATTGATTAGTATTCTTTTGTAAACCATTATATCTAACCTTTCTATAGCCCCAAAGATGCTTTATAATTTGAAATGGATGTTCAACTTTAGCTCGAACTGATGAAAATTGTTTATTCCTCTTTTTTTGCTTATTTGAAAGTTTTTTGTTAGATTTAGCTCTATTGGTTATACCATAAAATATATTGTGATTCCTACAAAATCTTTTTATTGCCTTATCATCATAGGCCTTGTCACCAAATAAAGAAGTTTCATCACCATGTAATAACTCCTCTGTTTTAGTAGAATCATGATCTTTAGCTGTCGTCGTGACAATAGAATGAATAATTGGCTTACCCTTAGTTTGCACACCAATATGAGACTTCATGCCAAAATAATAATTTCCCTTTCTTGGTAGAAGACATCTCTTGGTCCCTTTTCCTCTTCTTTCTTTTTTTTGTACTAGTTGGAGCAGATATTAATGTCGCATCAGTTATCGTACCCTCCTTCAACAAAAGATCATTCTCTTCAAGATATGAATTTACCTCGTTAAATATAATCGACGATAAATTATGCTTTTCCAATAAATGACGGAATCTCAATATCACAGTCTCATCCGGAACATTATCAATACCAATATCAATATTTAAGAATTTTTGAAAACTTATTCTATCATATATAGCATCCTCCATAGCTGGATCACTAAGACCAAACCACTGCTGTAACAAATGAATCTTAAATATTAATAATAAATCTGTCACCTTCCTGCCACCGTAATCACTAGTACCATTAGGATAAAAAGGCTCTATCTTATCAATCAATCTTTGCCATGGAATAATATCCGTCATTTGATTAAGAAACTTCTCCGCTCTTAATTTTCTACCAGAAATTGCTAATGAAAAAAATGATTGCTGGGTTGCCATAATTATATATTTTATTTGAATTTAATATATCAATAATAAGCAAAAAAGCTAGATAAATCAAGCTTTTCTGGCTATTTTTATCAAATAAATTCAAACAAAATTTTATAAAATAACTTTGCTAAACTTTGGCAAAAATAACAAAATTAAACAGTTTCAAATCTATAAATTAGATAATTGGTTTTTCAGAGGTTAAAAAAATTTATTCTATGATCAAATTGGCTTGAAGGATCAATCTTATCAATTCCATGATAAATTAATCTAGACTGTCCACTCATCATTAAAACATCGCCATTATTTAACTTTATAGATCTAGTTTTATCTGATCTTTTCAAACCACCAAAACGAAATAATGCACTATTACCAATTGAAATAGATAATACTGGATAAGAGAAATCCTTTTCATCATTATCAATATGAAGACCAATCTTAGATTTACTATCATAATTGTTTATTAAACAGCAATCTGGAGATATTTCCAAATTTGGGCATTGTTAATTTACAATAGATTTTACTAGCAATTAACATCATTGAGCATAAAATAAGCATTTTAACTCAATAAATCAAGCTATGAAATGTTTAAAATGCTCCAGTTCTAACGTTTGCAAAAATGGTAAAATGTACGGAATGCATTCCATAAGTGTAAAGATTGCAATTATAATTATACAAAAGGCAGAAATTCTAAAGATAGATCAATAAAAAGATTTGCCCTGGAGTTGTACCTAGAGGGTCTAGGATTTAGATCTATAGGAAGAATTCTCAAGGTTAGTCATGTAAGTATCTTTAACTGGATCAAGCAATATGGTCAAAATCTTGATTTATTGCAAAATAGCCATGAAATATGCGTAACTGAGATAGATGAAATGCACAGCTATATTGGTTCAAAAAAAACTCTGTCTGGATCTGGATTGCTGTTGATAGATATGCAAAAGAATTCATCAACTTCGTTGTTGGCGACAGATCTACAAGAACTGGAAAAGAACTTTGGGAAGGAGTAAAAGACAGAGCTAAAGGCATTATAGCAACGGATTATTGGAAACCGTATGAGAAATTTGTTCCTAAGGACAAGCATATTCAATCCAAGGCACATACTTATACTATCGAGGGCTATAATAGCTTGTTCAGACACTTCTTGGCTAGAATGAGAAGAAAGAGCAAATGCTACTCTAAATCAATAAAGGAACCTCTGATTTTCCTATTTAATTTTGTCTATTTTTTCATTTTTCAGAAAAAATTTTTATAATTTGGATAAAGATTGCTAATTTTGTTAAAAATTAACAATCTTTATCCAAATTTAGGCATTATTTGTGGTAATTTCTCTAGTTTCTTGTCTAATTTTACCATTTTTGGCTAAATTAGACACATTTATCCCTTGTTACGCTGTATTTGGTAGTATTTTTCTAACCATATAGAGATTAGCAAGGGATGATAGCATTTGTAATTGATTAGTATTCTTTTGTAAACCATTATATCTAACCTTTCTATAGCCCCAAAGATGCTTTATAATTTGAAATGGATGTTCAACTTTAGCTCGAACTGATGAAAATTGTTTATTCCTCTTTTTTTGCTTATTTGAAAGTTTTTTGTTAGATTTAGCTCTATTGGTTATACCATAAAATATATTGTGATTCCTACAAAATCTTTTTATTGCCTTATCATCATAGGCCTTGTCACCAAATAAAGAAGTTTCATCACCATGTAATAACTCCTCTGTTTTAGTAGAATCATGATCTTTAGCTGTCGTCGTGACAATAGAATGAATAATTGGCTTACCCTTAGTTTGCACACCAATATGAGACTTCATGCCAAAATAATAATTCTTCCCTTTCTTGGTAGAAGACATCTCTTGGTCCCTTTTCCTCTTCTTGTTTTTTGTACTAGTTGGAGCAGATATTAATGTCGCATCAGTTATCGTACCCTCCTTCAACAAAAGATCATTCTCTTCAAGATATGAATTTACCTCGTTAAATATAATGGACGTTAAATTATGCTTTTCCAATAAATGACGGAATCTCAATATCACAGTCTCATCCGGAACATTATCAATACCAATATCAATATTTAAGAATTTTTGAAAACTTATTCTATCATATATAGCATCCTCCATAGCTGGATCACTAAGACCAAACCACTGCTGTAACAAATGAATCTTAAATATTAATAATAAATCTGTCACCTTCCTGCCACCGTAATCACTAGTACCATTAGGATAAAAAGGCTCTATCTTATCAATCAATCTTTGCCATGGAATAATATCCGTCATTTGATTAAGAAACTTCTCCGCTCTTAATTTTCTACCAGAAATTGCTAATGAAAAAAATGATTGCTGGGTTGCCATAATTATATATTTTATTTGAATTTAATATATCAATAATAAGCAAAAAAGCTAGATAAATCAAGCTTTTCTGGCTATTTTTATCAAATAAATTCAAACAAAATTTTATAAAATAACTTTGCTAAACTTTGGCAAAAATAACAAAATTAAACAGTTTCAAATCTATAAATTAGATAATTGGTTTTTCAGAGGTTCCTAAAGATGCTTGAATATTCAGTAAAATTATTGATTTTAAAGAGAAATGGCTTATTATCTATTTTGGATTAACAATGCCCAAATTTGTTACTTTATGCCAAATATTCAAAATATTATTACTAATTTTAGGCCATTTTTGTTTTGTATCTGGATGATATGGTTGATATCTATAACCACCTATTTTATCAGACACCCAGCCAACATTTCCCATATTGCTCATTTTAACAGAAAGCCCTCTACCAGTTTTTGGCATAGTTGGTCTAAATAATGGAGCATTCATGAGAGCAAAATTAATATCCTGCCTAAATATATCAATTTGCTCCTCAGATAGATAATTTGGAAAGTAATCTAATCCTTGGATGATTTTCATTTACTAAAAATTAGCGATTTTAAGTTTTTTAAATAATAACAATGAAAATTTACTTTTATAAGTTAAAATTGAGTAAAATTCTTATAAAAAATAAATAAATACCAGTGAGCTCAATAATAGCTATATTAGGAGATCAATTAAATCTCAATATATCCTCCCTAAAAAATTGCGACAAAGAGAAAGATATAATTTTAATGTGTGAGGTGTTTGAAGAATGCACAACCCCAAAACATCATAAAAAGAAAATTGCCTTCATATTATCTTGCATGCGTCACTTTGCTGATGAGTTAAAAAATTCATGATTTAATATTTCTTATTTAAAGCTTGATGACCAAAAAAATACTCACTCTTTTAAATCTGAAATATTAAGATTTTGCAAAAAGCATAATACTAATAATGTAAAAGTAACTCACCCAGGAGAATATAGGGTTTTGCAAAGTTTAAATTCCTTAGCAAACGAAAACATTAATTTGCAAATCCTTGAAGATGATCGCTTTTTATGCTCCCAAGATGAATTTAAAAATTTTGCAAAAGGCAAAAAGTCTCTTTTGATGGAGTCTTTTTATCGCAAAATGCGAGTAAAATATAGCATCTTAATGGATGGTGATAAACCAATAGGTGGGAAATGGAATTATGATTTAGAAAATAGAAAGCCACCACAAAAAGGATTGAAGATTCCAAGCCACTACCAAAATCAACCTGATGAAATAACTAAAGAAGTTCTAGATTTAGTCAATCAAAAGTTTGGTGATCACTTTGGCGACATTGAGCCTTTTTATTTCGCTATTAATAGAAAACAGGCAGTCTTGGCTCTTCAAAAATTTATTGATGAAAGATTAAAAGATTTTGGCTCTTATCAAGATGCGATGATTGAAGATGAAGATTTGGCATTGTTAATCCAAAATAGATAATAAGCCATTTCTCTTTAAAATCAATAATTTTACTGAATATTCAAGCATCTTTATTGATTTAGAGTAGCATTTGCTCTTTCTTCTCATTCTAGCCAAGAAGTGTCTGAACAAGCTATTATAGCCCTCGATAGTATAAGTATGTGCCTTGGATTGAATATGCTTATCCTTAGGAACAAATTTCTCATACGGTTTCCAATAATCCGTTGCTATAATGCCTTTAGCTCTGTCTTTTACTCCTTCCCAAAGTTCTTTTCCAGTTCTTGTAGATCTGTCGCCAACAACGAAGTTGATGAATTCTTTTGCATATCTATCAACAGCAATCCAGATCCAGACAGAGTTTTTTTTGAACCAATATAGTTGTGCATTTCATCTATCTCAGTTACGCATATTTCATGGCTATTTTGCAATAAATCAAGATTTTGACCATATTGCTTGATCCAGTTAAAGATACTTACATGACTAACCTTGAGAATTCTTCCTATAGATCTAAATCCTAGACCCTCTAGGTACAACTCCAGGGCAAATCTTTTTATTGATCTATCTTTAGAATTTCTGCCTTTTGTATAATTATAATTGCAATCTTTACACTTATAGCGCTGCATTCCGTACATTTTACCATTTTTGCAAACGTTAGAACTGGAGCATTTTAAACATTTCATAGCTTGATTTATTGAGTTAAAATGCTTATTTTATGCTCAATGATGTTAATTGCTAGTAAAATCTATTGTAAATTAACAATGCCGAAGATTTTATGTTTCATTCCCATATTGGCTTTTATCTTAATAATGGTCTTTTAGAACCATTGGAGGTAATTAAATTAGTGGAAGAAGAATATAAAAACGGTAAGGTAAATATTAATTCAGCCGAAGGTTTTATCAGGCAAATTTTAGGTTGGAGAGAATATATCAGGGGAATTTATTGGCTTAAAATGCCGCAATATAAGGAATTAAATTTCCTAAACGCAAAAAATAAATTACCAGAATTTTACTGGGGTGGTAATACTAAAATGAACTGCATTAAAGAGTGCGTTAGAAATACTAAGCAAAATTCTTATGCCCACCATATTCAAAGATTGATGGTTTTAGGAAATTTTGCTTTAATTGCAGGGGTAAATCCTGCCTATGTTAATGAATGGTATTTAATTGTTTATGCTGACGCTTATGAATGGGTAGAATTGCCAAATGTTTCAGGAATGGTATTATTTGCTGATGGCGGAATTTTGGCAACAAAGCCATATCGGCAAGTGGTTCTTACATCAATAAAATGTCAAATTATTGCCAAAACTGCTCTTATAAAGTAAAAGAAAAAAATGGCGAGGATGCTTGTCCATTCAATTATCTTTATTGGAATTTTTTAATAGAAAATGAAGCG
>JAYQKE010000001.1:0-32884 GCA_038142525.1 Rickettsiales bacterium | reverse complement strand
CTTTAGACTGGTTTTATTAAAATATTAATTATCAATTTTAAGGAGTAAAAATGTCAAATAATTCAATAGATAAAAACCACTATAAAGAATTTGTAGATCTAACTCTTAAATATAAGGATGAGCTCGATAAATTTACTATAAATTTAGATAAGTTCTCAGAAGAGGAGCTTTTTTATGCGAATGGATGCATTGATTGCGTCAGGGATTTTATCAATGTTTTTGATAAAAGAATTTTAAAATTATTCGCAGATACTCAATTATAGTTTTCCACTGATAAGCTTTGGCAAAAGCATTGATTAATTTTTCATCAAAACTTTTTTTTGAATTTGACCTTGAGGAACAATCATCATTGCTTTGCACCACCTCTTTTTCTGATTTTCATTGGCACAAAAATTTGAATAATATTTTCATCAATTTGCTTTTTTGTTATTTCTAAATTTTCCATTTTTATCCGTTAATTTCATTATTAAGTGAGTTCATTCCCTGCTTGTAAATATTGATATTCATGCCATCTGGATTGATGATGATATCTTTGACTAAAGATTGATAATTCTTGCTTGTTCTGGTGGAAATAATTCATCCCAGACTTTATCTATTTTTTGAAATGATTCGATGATTTGGTTTTCTTGATAAATTCTTCTTCATTGGCGTTTAATTGTCTGAGAAATTATCTCTGGCTTTTTGTAAAATATTTAAAACTTGGTCAGTTACCAATTCTTCAGCTTCTTTTGCAGGAATTCTGCCAACTGGAACATTCTTCATTATTACCCTTTAAATTTTGCCTGACAAATATAATAGCGATATTTCTGCCATTGTTTTGAGGTGTAAGTTGGAGTCATTTGACTACCACAAATACCGCAATTCATCATTCCTTTTAAAAGTGGTGCTTGGCTAATTCTGCTATTTGGAGTTTGAATTTTAGGAGTTTTGTTGGTCAGTAAATCTTGAGCTTTTTTTTGCCAAGTTTCATCATCAATTATTGCTTTATGCAACCATCATAAATATTACCCTTATGGTTAATTTTGCCAATATAAAGCTCATTGGTTAAAATTCTTCTGACACTGGATTTATTAAATCTTTGCCCTTTATGAATTTTACCATTATTTGCAATCCAAGTTTTGGTTTTAAAGCCAAAATTATTTAATTCTCTAAAGTATCAGTAACAGAAGTTGTTTCAATAAAAGGTTTTAAATAAAATTCTGATAATTTTTGCTTCATCTTCATTAATAATTAGTTTTCTATCTTTTAGATCATAGCCAATTGGAATATAGCCACCCATCCACATACCTTTTTTACAAGAAGCATCAAATTTATCTCTGATTCTCTCACCTGTTAATTCTCTTTCATATTGAGCAAATGATAATAGGACATTTAACATTAATCGCCCCATTGAGTTGGCAGTATTAAAACTTTGAGTTACTGCTACAAAGCTGACATTATGTTCATCTAGGATTTTGATAATTTCAGAAAAATCAAAAGTGATCTGGTTAAACGATCAATTTTATAAACAACAATGCAGTCAATTTTATCCTGCCTTAATATCATTAAATAATCTTTTAAGAGCTGGTCTTTCAAGAGTTCCACCAGAATATCCACCATCATCATAATTTTCAGGATTTAGACCCAGCCTTCATGAGATTGGGATAGGATATAATTTTCTGCTGAGAAGCCTTTGAGCATCAAGTGAATTAAATTCTTGTTCCAATCCTTCTTCACAAGATTTTCTAGTGTAAATTGCACATCTTTTTTTGGTTTTTGTTTTATCGAAATTATCAATCATATTTAGCTAATTTTAAAAAATTTAAGTCCATTCCATTTAGTTCCAGTAATTTTTTGGCTATTGCTGATAGGCTTTTCCATTTCTGCCCTGCATAAGAGAATCCATCTTTTAAAACTTCGACTTCATGAGTAATTTCTCCCCATTTTTTACAAATTTTAGTTCCAGGTAATAATTTCTTGGGATGCTTCTTTTGTTTTTGTGAGTTTGATCGCCATTGGCTATTTTTAATAATTTATCTTTTATTCTTCATCTAAAGCCCCCAAATGCCAGTTCTTGTAGGCGATATGCTATTCTTGGTCTTAAATAATTCGACTTATTAGTTTTTAGAGGTTTTGGCATTATGTCATTATAAATTGCCTTTAATTCCTCTAAAGATTTACTCTCCAATTCGATAATTTGTTTAACTATAGATTTGCTCATAAGCCTTGTAAATTCAGGTTAATACTAGGTCTATGAACGCTTGCGAGAGAGTTAGAATCAAGTTGTTTCTGTCTCTATTTGATGGAGATTTTTGATATCTAAACGACGGATGGCAGTTGCTAATATTTCTCCAATTTCAGCAATGTTACTTTCTTGAGCGGATTTTCTGCCTCTTGTTGCTATTTTGAGTTTTTGTATTTCATTTGAAGCTATTATTCATTTTCTAAAAATCTATTATTAGAATATGAATTGGCCTTAAAACCACAATGACACTTGATTACCTATATCACTAATCTTTACTAACGAGATAAATTTAGCCAAGATATTTGAGGTGGGATTTACATTTATTCTTACAATCAGAGCTACCAAAACCAGCAACAATAATTTCACCACAAGTTTCCTGATTTAAGATGCATTCTTCCTTATCAAATTTATGAACTTCAATAATTTTGGCATTTTTGTCATTTAGCAGATAATCGATATGCCAATGAAGTTTTTTATCAGGAGAATTTGATTGATGCCTTTTAATTCTTTCATCGATATTTTTCTTGGCTGAACCTGTATAGATGTAATGACCTCTTGGAAAGGTAAATTTGCCAAGTTTTCCTATTTGAATTTCGATATTATCACTGATATGGACGTGAAGTTGATAGCTCTGCATATTTAACAATCTCGAATAACTTTTGTCACCACTCCCCAAAAATGAAGATTTTGATCTAAGTCCTCAATATCAGGATAATCCTCATTTTCTGAAACTAACTTAGTTATTCCATTTTTTTGGCTAAGTCTTTTTACAACTGCACCATTATCAACTGAAGCAATGATAATATCGCCATCTCTAGCCTCTTTAGATTTATTAACTAATAGAATATCATCAGGAAGAATTCCTGCATCTTTCATTGAATAGCCAGATACTTTTACCAAAAAATGATCATCAGGATTTTGCACCATAAATTTTTCACTTAGGTTATAAAGCTGATAATTATCTGAATCGGTAAAATTTGGAACACCTGCCTCAACTTTCATATCAAATAATGGAAGAGCAAAATCTTTTGTCTTACTTTCCATCATATCTTTAACTGTATCCATCATGCTAACAGGCACTCTCATGATTTTTGTTGGTTCACCATAGCGACCCTGTCCAGATGGCCTTCCAGCACCTTTTCTTGCTCCACCTCGTTTCATTTTTTTCATAAGAAATAGTTTTTTATTGTAAAATAATTAAAGTCGTTTTAGAATAAGGTACTTAATTCATTTTAAAATTCAATTAAAACTATATTCTCTCATGGAAACAAAGGTAAAAAAATTTATCAGACATACCCCAGAAGAAGATTTGAAGAACTTTTTAATCAGTAATGATTTTATTGAAGTTCCTGAAGATTTTAAATGGGATGGCAAAAACCGTAAATATCATGCTTCATTATTTGGCATGGTATGGGGTTGTGAAGATGCCAAAAAACAGAATTTATTTGATACTATTGATAGAGTTCATGGCATGAGTGATGAATTGGGTCAAAATGCTTTATGTAGCATTGCTGGAAATGATGAGATATTTTTAGATCAAAAAGGAGAATATGCTAGAGGACTTTATATGCATCAAAAATTTCCTGATAAATTTAGAACAGCAGAATTTTGGGTTTCGCATGATTATAAAAGAAAATCAAAAGAATGGAGCTCATTTCATGGGCCAAAAAATAAGAAATTAGATAAATCAGAAGAAAATATTTGTAAATTTAAAGAAGAAGTTTTAAGTCATCTAGATATCAGCAGAAAATTAAATCTAGAATTTAGCTGTCGTGATAAAAATGATAAGGATGGCAATAAATTAGAAATTTGTATTTTAACTGGTTTTAATGATGGTTTGCCACAATCAATACAGACTTTTGATAAGGATGAAGTGGTAACAAGACATTTTGCACCTGCTAAAGATTTTTCAATTAGCTATGATCCAATAAGTGGATTAATTGATGTGATTTCAAATTCAAAAGATAATCGAGAATTTTTGGCTAAAAAATTTGCCAATATTTTTTTAAAAAGTGCTGATGATAAATTTGAAATCAGACTTAAAAAATATAATCTTGCCAAATTTAAGTCCTATCAGGATTTGATGAAAGATGTTGATTTGAAGGATGGAATTGAAGATATCAAAGTTACTCTTATCAAGCTAAAACCTCTTAACAGCAAAAACTCAACCACTCTTGAATCTCCATTTTCAGAAAAAAGAACAATTTATGAAATAGCAGAAAATTGGTTTGCTGACAATAATCCTCTATCAAGCTCTTTTGAAAAATTAAAAAAGTAAAATTATCAATTAAATTCAAACAAGATACCAAAAACCCCAGAGGCAAATTAATTCATGTAAATATTACTGATCCCAATGGCTGTGATTTAAAAGATAGAACTGAAAAAGAAAAAATCATTGGTGATAAATATCTAGAAAAATGGGGAATCGTTGAAAAAATATGAAGTTAGACAGCCAGACATTTAAATTGCTAATTGATATCGTAGAGCAAGCAGATCCAAATATTACCCACTCCCACCTCAAGTCAAATCTTGGCACAGAAATTGCCAACAACCTAATTCAAAATAATTATTTCAATAAAGGCAGAGATTTAGAAACTTATTATTTACCAGGTCAAGATCGAGAAGTCTATGTTGAATGGAATAATGATCAAAATTCCTTCTTTTATTTATCAGATTTTGGCAAATTCCTTCCAGTTGAAGAAGAAGAGCTAAAAACTTATGATATTAATTTCACCAAATTAACTGAATTTATTGCCAATCAATTTGATATCTCCAAAAGCAACAGAAAGGATTCTAATAGCTATCTCAATGATCTTTTATTTTTTGTTGGTGATACAAATATCAATAAGAAGAAACATGCTATATTTTTTGCTAGAAGATTAACCAATCAAATGATTTTTCGAGATGTTGATCAATTATTTTTAGATGAATCACCAACAAAATTTCCAAAATTAATCCTTACCTCATCCAATGAATATTGCTCAACAAAATTAAGTGATGATGGCAAAATAATCTCAATTCCAAAGCTTCTAACATTTTCAAAAGATAAGCTATTCAACATGGATTATATTTCAAATGTGCTTGGTAAAGGAGCTGGTGATGAATATAAGCCATATATCCATTGCTCAGAAGGTGGTGCAGTTCTATTTATCGGCGATGAATCATATGATGTTGGTGGCGTTTCCCAAAGGCAAGCAATTGAAATTATGTGTCGCCATTATCTAAAAAATGGAAATGAAAAAATCAGATGGCGCACAGTAATGGATGAAATAAATCCTGATTCAGATTCCAGAGCTAGTGATATTTTTAGAAAAAGCAAAATATCAGATTTAATCCTATCAAAAAATGGCTTCGTTTGGTTTAAAACCGAAGAAAATTCATAAAAAAATCAAAAAAATTTAATTCCTCCCGAATCTCCCCCTTTGCTCCCCCCGATCTCCCCCTGACCATAGTTCTAAAGTTACCTTAGTTTTTTTATTAACTAACTAATGGTTTCTCAACATGACTGAACAACTACTTCTATCAGAAAAATCCTTAGCAAGGAAATGGGGAATTTCTCATAAAACTTTGCAAAGGTGGCGTTGGCTCAAAACGGGCCCTGCCTACATCAAAATTGGTGGCCGTATCAGATATAGCACCGATTCAATTAAGGAATATGAAGATAGCAATCTTTATCAAGCTCCTACTCCTCCGACTTCTCCAATATCAACTTCAATTGCATAAAATTATGAATAACACGATAACCATAGATTCTGCTCGTAATATCCCAATTGGGCAATTATCTGAGCTACCAATAGCAACTTTAGTTTCTTTGCAAAGAGATGCTAATAATAATCTTGATAAAGCCAAGAGATTAAAAGATTGGTTAGATTCTGCCATATCTCTTAAATATCAAAATAAATCAACTCAAACCAGAGAATTTCAAGATAAAGTAACTGGCACAATCCATTTTAATGATGGCAATTTTAAGGTTACTTCAATTATCGCCAAAAAAGTTGATTGGGATCAATCAAAACTTAAAGAGGCAATTTCTCAAATCAAGGAGCATGGCGATAATCCTTACGAATATGTAACTGCTACTTACAAAGTATCAGAAACCAAATTCACTGCTTGGCCAGAACATATCAAGAAATTCTTTAGACCTGCCAGAATTCTAAAAACAGGCAAAGAAACCTTCAAAATTGAAGAAATTAAGGAGGTGGGCATGAGTAAAGAAACCTTAATACAAGATTTGGTAGATATGTTTATCTAAAATTTGAAGAAATTAACATGGCTATGGCGTTATTGGTGAAAGGAAAGGCAAGAGGCGCAGGAAATATAAAGTAAATTACCAAACAAAAACTTAACTCCCAAAGCCGATGAGCGTTTAAATCATCTATTTTTAGGAAATCAGAAAAATCGTCAGGATATGATCTGCAAAAATCGCAATAGCCCACCTCCTGTTCGCCTTGGTGAATCAAACAATTTCGTTCAAGAGATTCGCAAGCTTTCTGTGCAAGGAATTCCTCTAGGCAAAGACCTCAATTCTTTCAATTATTAACAATAAATCATGGAGACACGTATGACTCTTAGATCCAAAAACTTTGGCCCTTCAGGTTGTGGCAAAACCTCACTTCTTTGGACTCTAGATCCAAAAACAACTTTTTTTTGATCTTGAAGCTGGTGATTTGGCAGTTGAAGGATGGTCTGGTGATACAATTCGCCCAAAAACTTGGGAAGAATGTTGTGATTTTGCCGTCTTCATTGGCGGTCCAAATCCAGCACTTCGTCCTGATCAAAAATATTCTCAAGCACATTTTGATTCAGTTTGTCAGAAATTCGGTGATCCAAAATCTCTCGATAAATATCAAACCATCTTCATCGATTCAATCAACTGTAGCAGGAAGGCTTTGCTTTCAATATTGTCAAGGTCAACCAGAAGGCATTTCTGATAAAACAGGCAAAGCTGATACTAGAGGAGCTTATGGTTTACATGGTCGTGAGATGATCGCTTGGCTTACTCATCTACAACATACAAGAAGCAAAAATATTTGGTTTGTCGGCATTTTGGATGAAAAGCTCGACGACTTCAATCGCAAATATTTTCAGCCTCAAATTGAAGGATCAAAGACTGGTTTAGAACTACCAGGCATTGTCGATCAGGTCATAACCATGACCCAAATTACACCTGAAGAAGGGCAAGGGGAAAACAATCCTTATCGGGCATTTATTTGTCAGACGCTCAACCCTTATGGCTATCCAGCAAAAGACAGATCAAGGCGACTAGAAGTAATTGAAGAACCTCATTTAGGCAAGTTAATGACCAAAATTAAGTCAGAGGCAAAGCCAATCAATGAGCACCTCCAATACAACAATTTCAATAATATTAACTCTAAATAATAAATAACTATGTGGAACGATTTTAATAATTCAGATAATCAACAATCTTTTGACGTAATTCCTAACAACACTCTAGCTAAGGTTAGAATGCAAATCAGACCTGGAGGTTATGATGATGCAAATCAAGGCTGGAATGGTGGATATGCAACTAAAAATGATAATACAGGCTCAATTTATCTTTCTTGTGAATTTGTAGTATTGGAGGGTGAATTTGCCAGAAGAAAGATTTGGAGCTTAATTGGTCTTCATTCAGAAAAAGGGCCTGAATGGGCAAATATTGGAAGAAGCTTTATTAAAGCCATTCTTAATTCATCAAAAGGATTTAAAGAATCTGATGTTAGCGAAGCCGCTCAAAATGCCAGAAGAATTAAAGGTCTTGCCGATCTTGATGGTATTGAGTTTTTAGCAAAAATCACAATTGCTCAGGATCAAAATGGTAATGATAAAAATGAGATCAAATTTGCCATAACTCCTGATCATAAGGATTATGCCAAATTAATGGGAAATGTTTCTCATCAATCTCAGCAGAGTCAACCAACCCAAACACAGCAACCAAATAATAATCGTCCTGCTTGGGCGCAGTAATCATTCAATATTTTTAAGGATATAAAATGATACTAAGACCAAGACAGGAGGAATTTGTAAAAAAGAGTGTTGTCGCACTTCAAACACATGGCAACACTCTTGGCATAGCTCCAACAGGAGCTGGCAAAACCATATTATTTTCTGCTGTTACCGGAAAAATCATAAATAAGAAGCAAAAGGCATTAATTCTTGCTCATAGAGATGAATTAACTTCGCAAAATCAAAGCAAATTCCTGCGAGTTAATCCTGATATTTCTACATCAATTTTTGATGCTAAAAACCAAGTCATTTGATGGTCAGGCAGTTTTTGCTATGGTGCAAACATTATGCAGACAAAACAACCTTAATGAGATTCCTAAAATTGATTTTTTGGTAATTGATGAGGCGCATCATTCAACCTCTGATTCTTATCAAAGAATTATCGCCCAAACAAAAAAGATAAATCCAAATCTTCTAATTTATGGCGTAACCGCAACACCTAACAGAAGTGATAAGAAAAACCTATCTGGCGTTTTCTCTAATGTTGCTGATCAGATCAGAATATCAGAATTAATTGCATCAGGTCATTTAGTACCACCAAAAACCTATATTATCGATGTTGGTACGCAAAAAGATTTAGGAAAAGTCAAAAAGACTGCCGGTGATTTTGACATGAGTGAAGGTGGAAAAAATCATGAATAAATCACCAATCACTGATGCGGTTTTTAGTAAATGGCAACAATATGCAAGCAACAGAAAAACAGTCATATTTTGCTCAACTGTTAAACATGCAATTTCTGTTGCTGAAGCCTTTAATAATAATGGCGTTAAAACATCTCTAGTTCATGGCGGATTAAGTGATAATGAACGCAAAATTGCTTTAGCAGAATATGAAAAAGGCAATGCCCAAGTCATTGTAAATGTATCAGTTCTAACTGAAGGCTGGGATTATCAACCAACTTCCTGCGTTATTTACTTCGCCCCTCATCATTTAAATCTACCATGATTCAAATGATTGGCAGAGGACTTCGAGTAATTGATCCTGAGATTCACCCAAATATCACCAAAGAAAATTGCATAATTTTAGATTTTGGAACATCAAGCCTAACTCATGGCTGTTTAGAAGTTGATGCCAATTTAGAGACAAGAAAAAAATCAGAAAATAAGAAAAAACAAAATAATCAAAAAAGCTGTTTTGAGTGCAATGCTCTTATTCCATCAGCTTCAAAAGAATGTCCTTTATGTGGTGCTGATTTATCAACTAAATGATGAGGAAACAAAATCAGAATTAACTGATTTTGAAATGACGGAAATTGATCTATTAACCAAAAGATCAAATTTCAAATGGTGTGATTTATTTGATGATAGCTCTTCTTTCATGGCATCTGGCTTTAACGCTTTTGCTGGAGTCTTTTTCTTAAATGATAGTTGGAATGCCATTGGCGGTAGTGAAGTTTTTGGCATCAAAATAATAGCCAAAGGATCAAAGCAAATATGCCTAGCCAAAGCTGATGATTTTCTAAATGAATATGAGACCTATGAAAACGCTTATAAATCCAAGAAATGGCTAAATGAGCCAGCATCAGTAAAGCAGCTAAATCTACTTCCAAACATTTATAGAACCGATTTTGGCATCACCAAATATAAGGCTGCCAATCTTCTTAAATTCCACTTCAACAAATCAGCAATAAAGAGCCTGCTTCTAGATCAACCTCAAATCAGTAATGCCTTATGAGAGTTTGTGAAATTTGTTACAGAGAGGCTCAAGGCTTTGGATTTATTCCTCCACCACTTCGAGCAGGAGATCCAAGAAATCGGAAACAGAGAAAGCATTTTTGCTCTCGAAACTGTCAGGAAATTTTTTATCAATATTTTAAGTCAAACAACATGATCGATTTAACAAAAGCAGAAAAGGATTCAATTGAATCAGCATTAAAACCACTTGGTGAATATGTAGCAGAAATTGGGATGGATCAGACCTCTATCAAGCTACTCCAGAGAAGAAGTTCTTTGCCTAATCGAAGTGGCAGTTACCGCTTATCAGGACTCAATGAGACAAAAGGAAGAAAGTTCAAATTTAATGGAGGATTTGCCATGTTAGATTTTAATCATAAGCCCAAATTATCAGAGAAAATATCAATATTAATTGATAAATCTCTTACCCAAGAAAATGAGAAGCAAGAGCCTAGAAACTATCTTGGTGCATCTCGTCTTGGGGTAAGTTGTAGTAGAGCTTTACAGTTTGAATATACCAACACGCCAAAAGATGAGGATCAAAATTTCACTGGCAAGACACTGCGGATATTTCAGGCAGGACATGTTTTTGAAGAGCTAGCAATTAAATGGCTAAGGCAATCAGGTTTTGACCTTGTAACAGAAAAGAAAGATGGCTCTCAATTTGGATTTTCTGCTCTAAATGGCAAAATCAAAGGTCATGTTGATGGTGTAATTATTGATGCACCAGAGGAGCTAAATCTAACATTTCCAATGCTCTGGGAATGTAAATCACTCAATAACAAATCATTTAACGACACAGTCAAAAAAGGCTTAGCAGATTTCAAAGCCAATTTATGCGGCGCAAATTGCCATTTATCAAGCCTATATGGAAAGTTCAATTGATGGCATATCAAAAAATCCAACTCTCTTTACAGCAATTAATAAGGATACAGCAGAGCTTTATTTTGAGTTAATCAAATTTGATCAGGCTCTTGCTCAAAAATTAAGTGATAAGGCGGTCAGAATAATCACCTCAACTGATGCAGGAGAATTACTTCCTCGAATATCATCTGATTCATCCTACTTTGAGTGCAAATTCTGCCCATGGCAGGAGCGTTGTTTTAATCTGAAATTTTAGTGGATATGGATAACTTTTTAGATTTTAACAGCGCAAATAATCAGGGACAAATATCAAAGCAAATTGATACCCACGAAATTCGAAGATCATTACTTCATAGAATAAATGAGGTTTTAAATCATCTTCTACCTCAAGGCTATATTCAAAATCATTGTTATTATGCAGGTGATGTAGAAGGAGGCAAAGGCAAAAGCTTAGTTGTTCAACTTCAAGGAAATAAACAAGGTTGTTGGCATGATTTTGCAACTAATCAAGGTGGCGATCTTTTAAATCTTTGGTCTGAGGTTAAAGGATATAACAAAAGCGAATTTCCAAAATTACTCACTGAGATTAATGAATGGCTTGGTAATGCTCCGATTTATTCAACTGCCGAGAATTCCTCGGTAGTTCAGAAATCACCACCAATTGATACTCTTGGCAAGCCCTCAAAAAGCTGGAATTATTTTGATCAAAATAATCGTCTATCAGCAGTTGTTTATCGCTATGATAATGAGAATGGCAAACAATTTAGAATCTGGGATGTAAAAAATAAAAAATCCCAAGCTCCAAAGATAAGACCTCTTTATAATATTCCAGGAATTATTATTCCAAAAAAGTAATAATCGTTGAAGGAGAAAAGTCAGCAGATGCTTTAATTGAATCTGGTTTTACCGCAACAACTGCAATGTGTGGTGCAAATGCTCCTTTAGAAAAAACCAACTGGTCATATTTAAAAGATAAGGAAGTAATAATCTGGCCAGATAATGATGAGGCAGGAATAAATTATGCAAATAAGTTAGCTGATTATCTTTCTGGCAAATGTTCTTTTATTTCAGTTTTAACACCACCAGAAGATAAAAAAGATAAATGGGATGCCTTTGATGCTGTAACAGAAAATTTTGATGTCAGAAGCTTCTTAAACACAGCCAAAGATTTAAGCAAAAAACTTCCATCATTTACCATATCAGAGCTTTTATCTGATATCTCACCTATGCCACAGGATTTAATATTTCCAAGGCTTTTAACTCCTGGTGGATTACTTCTAATTGGCGGCGCTCCAAAAGTTGGAAAAAGTGATTTTTTGATCAATTTCCTAATTCATATGGCAAAGAGGTGAATCTTTTCTTGGATTAAAACCACCAAGACCTCTTCGCATATTTTATCTGCAAGCTGAGATTGGCTATCACTATATGAGAGAGCGAGTTAAGAAGCTAAAAGTCTCAAAAGAAATTATTGCTAAATCATCAAATAATCTGGTTTCAACCAGTAATATTCAGATGATTCTAAATGATGAGGGAATCGAAACAGTTTGTAAAACCATCAAGCATAATTTTGGCAATAAAAAGATTGATATTCTCTGCATTGATCCAATCAGAAATCTATTCGATGGTGGCTCTCCAACATCGAGTGAGAATGATAATAATGCCATGCTATTCTTTTTACAGAATCGCATTGAGAAGCTTCGCTCGCTGCTTAATCCTGACATGGGCATTATCCTTTGTCATCATACTAAAAAAGATCAAAAAGAAGGATTTAGAAGAAGATCCATTTCAAGCATTTTCTGGTGCTGGAAGTTTAAGAAGCTTTTATAGTTCTGGTCTTATTTTACATCGCCCTGATGAGCTAGATTCAAGAATTCACCTATATTTTGAGCTTCGTAATGGTTCATCAATTCCACGCAAAATCATTGAAAAAGAAGATAATAAATGGGTTGAGCTAAATCCATTTTCTGAGCGTTTAATCTCTCAGGATTATGGCAATAAGCTTGATGCTGAAAGGCATAGAAAATCCGATGTTATTTTGGATTTAATTTCAGAAGAAGCTTTAAAAGGAAATCTTTATACCAGCAACCAATTTGCTGAGAAGTTTGAGAGTAAAGCCAGCCTAGGAGGAATCAGAACCATTAATGATCGAATCTCGGTTTTAGCAACCAAGGGCTATATTAAATTCATCCGTGAGACATCAAAATTAGGCTATCCTGAGCATCGCTCCAAATATGGTCTGATGTGCATTGAGGATATGAAATTTGCGGATCAATTTGGCAATCAACAAATGCTTTTGCCAACCCATTTTAAATGCCCAAATACTGGCGCTGTTCTTCCTGTCGAAAATGGCAATGTGTGGATTTTACATGAGGAGGAAAGATCATGAAAAATTCATACTCAAAAGCCAGTTTACATAAGATTACTTACTATTCTTTACTAAAGAATTCTAAGTCACGCTCAAACATTCTAAACAGCCAGTTTCCTTGCTTAGAATTTAGATTGCAGAGCATTTCCAACTGCTGGGTACAAATATACTCACCCTTACTAAATAGCACTCAATATCAAGATTGCAAAAGTCGATTTTTCACTGGTCAAAATTTACCAGTTTACGGCACTGCAAACTTACTATTTCTCTGGCTTCATCCTCCCTAAACATAGTTTGCACAACATCACCCTATTACTTACGTAATAGAGAACCAAAGGGTTCTCTTTATTACCGTAATAGGGATTGGGTGATCGTGGATTTCAGATCATCAACACTCTCTAACAACAACGAAATTTTAAAATTATGAAAAATAAAAAAATCCTAGCACTCGATCTAGGAACAAAAACAGGCTGGGCAGTTTGTCTGGCTGATCAAAAAATTCTCAGCGGAACTGAGAACTTCAAATCAACACGCTTTGAAGGCGGTGGCATGCGTTATCTTCGCTTTAAATCTTGGCTTGATGAGATGAACAAGCTCTCAAATTCGGTAGACCAGATTTTCTTTGAGGAAGTCAGACGCCATGTTGGAGTTGATGCAGCACATGCCTATGGTGGCTTTTTAGCTCATCTTTCCTCTTGGTGTGAAGAAAAACAAATCCCATATCTTGGCATTCCTGTTGGCACGATCAAAAAGCATATCACTGGCAAGGGCAATGCCTCAAAAAATCAGATAATTCAAGCAAAATCAAAGAAAAAGGCTTTAATCCATCTGATGACAATGAGGCTGACGCTTTGGCTCTACTTGATTTGGTAATTAAGGATCAAATGAGGTGAGAAGCTATGCAAAAAGATTATCAAAGCCCACTGGGCAAAATGCGACCAACCAAAATTGATCTTGAGAAGGTCAAAAAGGAAGGCTGGAACAAGGAAGGAATTCTGGTTGTAAAAATTGATGATGAGAGGCTGAGCTGGCCTGAAAAAGAAATCATCAAACAAATCGGAAATAAAATTTATAACTCAAAAAATAAGAAAAATGACGGATCAAAAATGGACAAAAGAACAAGTAGCTGAAAGATTTGAGGCTGCTGTTCGAACTTTAAGGAGATTGCCTCCTGTTAGGGTAAGAGGCTATATTTCATCATGGCCAGAGATTATCTACACCAAAAGAGAAATCGCTATGATGGATCAAAAACCAAAAAGATGGCCACCAACTGCTGAAGCTATTTCTGAAATGGAAGAAACTTGCAAATGGATTAATCTTTTGGATGAAATTGATGATCGCAAAATCATCTGGTATCGTGCTTCAAGGCTTCCTTGGAAAGAAATTTGTGTAAAATTGGGAGTTGCCAGATCAACGGCTAATTGGAGATGGCAAAATGCTATACTCCAGGTTATTAACAAACTAAATAAATTTCCTATGTTTCCTAAAGGCTAAAAAAGCATTGGACATTTCAGGGGTTAATTGCATAGTTTTTATCCTCAAAAAATCAAAAATTGTCACAAAAAAAAGATGGCAATAATCTTGGAAATTGACCTTGATTTGGAAAAAAGGCAATTTTTGGCCTAAGCCAATTGCAAAACAAATACCATTTGTAACCGCCAAAAAGAGCCTAACTGAGATTGCAAAAAAATCTCAAGATGAAGTTAAAAAACATATCAGGGAAGAATTTCATATCAGGAAAAAAAAGGTGGATTTGAAAGTAGCATAAGAATCAAGCCAGCAACAAAGAAGAACCTAACCTCGCAAGTTTATACAATGGCCAGCATTTGCTAGCCTTCAACAAACTGGTGGTAAAAAGAAAGCCAGAGATGGTAGGCTTGCAATACCGATCTACAACAACATCAAGGATGTTAAGAGAAAGACGGCTAAAAACAGCCCTCAGCATATTTATCAGGTGATGCCTTCAAATCAAATGAGAACAAAATCAGGTCAAGGAAGTAATAGCACAGCGTAAGCGTGGTGGATTGAAGATCTTATATTTCTTAAGGAAGGAAGCTGATATTGAGAAGAGATTTGATATGGTTGAGGTCACTACCAAAGGCAGTCAACGACTGAATTTGGCAATGATCTTTAGAAGAAATTTACAAGATGTTTTGCAGGCAAATAGTAAACAAAAGTATTTGTTAGTAAACATGTCCTCTTCTCATATTTAAATATAAGCAGAATAAAATAGGTACTGTGGGCGATCTTTCCATCGAGGGTAACGCGCACCGCAGCACTTCTCTAGCGTTAGCCTTTTAAAAAGGGTACGCAGCTTACTTACAAAAAGGCGCAAAGCCTTATCATTACTAGACCTATCAAGGCGCGTACTAATTAATTTTGGTACGCGCCTTTTTTATTTTAAACAAAAAATATTTTAAGAAAATTTAGTGTGGATTCACATACCTTCAGAATTATGTCCCTCTGCTCAGGAGTCGGAGGAATCGAGCTTGGATTCAAGCTGGCTGTTCCCTCTTCTAGAGCAATCTGTTACATTGAGAACGAAGCATTTGCGTGCGGTATCCTTAAAGCGCGCATGCAAGACAAAATCTTGGATCAAGCACCTATTTGGACAGATCTTAGAACCTTCGATGGCAAGCCTTGGCGTGGCAAAGTGGATTGCCTCACTGGAGGCTATCCATGCCAGCCATTTAGTGTTGCAGGAAAAAAACTTGGAGAAAAAGACCCAAGACATCTCTGGCCAGAAATTAAACGACTCATCAGCGAAATTGAGCCACCAATCTGCTTCTTTGAAAATGTTGGCGGACATTTACGATTGGGATTTGAGCAGGTCGCAAATGACCTATCAGAATTGGGTTATAAAGTTAAGGCAGGCTTGTTTACAGCGCAGGAAGTTGGCGCTCCTCATAAAAGAGAAAGATTATTCATCTTGGCCTACAGTGATAGCGTCAGATCATCTATCAAATCCAATGGAAACATTGGAGAATTGGAAGAAGAGATCGGAAGCCAAGAAAAAACAAGGAATCAATCTTCACAAGCCACTAAGAATTGCTGTTCAGGAATTAGAGAATTGGCCAACTGTTGTGTCATCGGATGCGAATGTAGGGGCAATAATTTCTGCAAACGACACTTACAAAATCAACAAATCAGGAACTCTGAGGAAAATCAACAAGAATGGCAAGGACGGATCACTGGGGCTTGCGAGGACTGTAAAAATGTGGCCGACTGTGAGAAGTTCATCAGCGAACGAAGCATCAAGCAAGGAAATTCAAAACAACAATCCCAAGAAAAGATTAGAAGTAGAAATTCAGAATTGGCCAACTCCAAGATGTCAGGAGCCAGGAAGCACGAGTCCAGGATATGGCAAGGGATTAAAAAACACTGCGATAAATTGGCGAACCCCAATGCCTCAGATGGCGAAGGAGGAATAATGGAATGGAGAGACGGCAAAGCAGCAAAGTTGAAGCTGAGAGATCATTCAGTTCATGCTGTAAAATCATGGGCAACTCCAACAACGAGAGATTGGAAGGATGGCAGTGCCAAGGACAATTCCAAAACCAACTCCCTGCTTGGCCGCCAAGCCCCACGGATTATGGAAGTTGGCAAGAACTGCCAGATCACCTTAAACCCGCTATTCACAAATCATCTGATGGGATGGCCAATCGGGTGGACGAGATTCGAGCCTGTGGCAATGGCGTGGTGCCATTGGTTGCAGCTTATGCGTGGCGAGTTCTTAGCGATGGAATGGATTTGGTTAAAGATAAAAGAGAATAATCAACAAATATGAATGAAGATTTTTTACCAAAATTAGCCGATAATATTGAGCTTAAATCAGTTGAGGAATTAATACCATATGCAAAAAATGCTAGAACTCACTCTGAAAATCAGGTAAATCAAATTGCGGCTAGTATTACTGAGTTTGGCTTTACCAATCCAATTTTAGTTGATGGTGCAAAAGGAATTATTGCAGGTCATGGAAGATTAATGGCTGCTAAAAAACTTGGGCTTAGTCAAGTTCCAGTTGTTATTCTTGATCATTTATCTGAAGCACAAAAGCGCGCTTATATCATCGCCGATAATAAATTAGCAGAAAATGCTGGATGGGATGAAGAGATTTTGGCAAATGAGCTTCATGACTTAAAAGAGGAAAATTTTGATCTAGATTTAATTGGTTTTGAAGATCAGGAATTAGAAAAATTATTTACCAACCTCTATGAATCAGACGAAAATGAGGAAGAAGAAAATTTACCAGAAGTCGAAGAAAAACCAATCTCAAAAATTGGTGATATTTGGTTACTCGGTGATCATAAATTAATTTGCGGTGATTCATGTAAGTTAGAAACTTACCAAGCCCTTCTTACCAATGAGCTAGCTGATATGACCTTCACTGATCCACCTTACAATGTGGATTATGGCAACACCATGAAGGATAATTTAATTGGCAAAAAGAACTCTAAAACTGGCAAGGAATATAAAAACGCATCAGGGCAAAGAACAATTTTAAATGATAATCTTGGCGATGATTTTCCTAAATTTCTTTTTGATTGTTGTTCAAATATTTTGGAGCTTACAAAGGGAGCTTGCTATATTTGCATGAGTTCATCAGAGCTTCACACTTTGCAGAAATCTTTTGTTGAAGCTGGTGGTAAATGGTCAACTTTTATCATTTGGGCAAAAAATCATTTTACTCTTGGAAGGTCTGATTATCAAAGGCAATATGAGCCAATTCTTTATGGCTGGAGAGAAAAGAATGATCATTATTGGTGCGGTGACAGAAATCAATCTGATGTTTGGTATTTTAACAAACCAAATAAGAGTGAACTTCACCCAACAATGAAGCCAGTTGAGCTTTGCAAAAAAGCCATTTTAAATTCATCTAAAACTGATGATATTATTCTCGATCCCTTTGGCGGTTCTGGCTCAACCCTAATTGCAGCCGAGCAGTTAAAGAGAAGATGCAGAATGATTGAATTAGATCCGAAATATGTGGATGTTATAATTAAAAGATGGCAAAATTTAACTGGTAAAAAAGCAATAAATTCGATTAGTGAAAAAAGCTTTGATGAAATTTTAAATGACAATGAGTAAAGAAAATAACGACATTAAGGAATCAATAATTTTGGAAGCCAAAAAATTAGTTGAAGAAAATGGAAGCAAGGCAGTTGAAATTGTTAATCGAAAAATTGAAGGCTTGAAAAATACCTACTCCAGAGAAAGTGATTTTGCTTTTTTACTCTTAACTGAAGTGGAAAAATTATTGGAGGCTAAAAATTAATAAGGGATGTAACTTTCCTCAATTGATTTACAGATATTTTGGCAAATTTTAAAAGCCTCTTTATCCCAAGGTTTTGTAGCATTTTCTTTGTTATCTAGAAAATTTCTTAAATGAGTTTCGACTAAATAACATCAGTATCATCACCGCAGGCTTCTTGTTCTGATAAGATTTGATCAAAAAGATCATCATCACCGAGTAAATCATAAAGCTCATCTTCGGCAATTTTTGCTGGTAATGGTTTTGATGTTAATTTTTGTAATTTTTTAGCTTTTTGTACTGTTTGAGGTAAATTCCAAGTTCCCATAAATTCTCCTGTAATTATTGGTTATATTTGAATTCTTCTTCTTTCATGATGCCGGCAGCAAATAAAACATTCTCAAGTTTTTCTGCTAAATTATAAGTGTTACCAGCGTAAACCTCTTGAAAAAATCATTAAGAAACTTTAAATTTTCTTCATGAAATTTGCTTAATTTTTGGATCATTTCAGATATATCAGAGTTATATTTTTTGATGCGCTCTTTTGCAGGTAAATTTGACATTTTTATTCATTTAATTGATTAATAAATAAGCTCTAAAGCCTTGTATATTATAGCTTCCTATTAATTAGTTAAAAAATAAAATCTGTTATAAAAATTGACTATGTTACTTAAAGAAGCAATCAAAGAAATTCAAGAATTATGAAGAAATATGGAACTCTCAATCAGAGCTTACGCAAAACATCGAGGAGTTACCGAAGGGGCTGTCAGAAAAGCAATAAAACAAGGAAGAATTAGCAAAAAAAAGAGCTGATAATGGTAAAATTGATCCTAATTTAGCAGATAAAGAATGGTCAAAAAATACTGATCCAGCACAAATTAAGAAATCTTTATGAAAAATCAGAAATCAAGCAGGAAAATCTTAACGCTTTTTAGAAAATTCTAGCAATATTTCTACCCTTCAAATCCTTTATCAAGTTGGCCCTAGAGCTATCAACAAAGCAGAGCTATTAAAGAAGCTTATAATGCTAAATTAACCAGACTACAATTTGAGAAAATCAGAATCTAAAAAAAATAGCAATAATCTCTGTAGATGAGGTAAAAATATCAGAGCTATTAAGGAAGCTTTTTAATACAATTTGAGAAAGAATCTAAAAAATTAATCTCGGTAGATGAATGACAAGAGATCGAATGTTAAATTTCCTGATCGAGTGATTCCTGCTTTAGTTGGAAAAACTGATATTTTTGAAATGAAGGAAATTTTAAAAACAGAAATAGTTAAAGCTTTAGAAGAATTATCAAAAAATGATGTATGATGATCTATATTTTAAGAGCTTTAGAGCAGGATTAAAACCAGATCCAAATTTTAATATCTCTGAGTGGGCAGATCATCACAGAATTTTAACTTCAATTTCTTCAAGTGAGCCTGGACCATGGAGAACTGATCGCACTCCTTATTTAAAGGAGATAATGGACTGCCTATCACCAAACAACTCTTGTGAAAAAGTAATTTTCATGAAAGGAGCACAAATTGGTGGTACAGAATGTGGTAATAACTGGATGGGATTTGTAATTCATCATGCCCCAGGGCCGATGTTAATTGTAAATCCAACAGTAGAAACAGCGAAGCGAACCTCAAAAATGAGGATTGATCCTGCAATTGAGAATTGCCCAGCTTTAAAAGATAAGGTCAATGATCCAAGATCAAGAGATTCTGGCAATACCATGTTGATGAAGGAATTTCCTGGTGGGGTTTTAATTTTAACTGGAGCTAATTCTGCAGTTGGTCTAAGATCAATGCCAATTAGATATCTATTCCTAGATGAAATTGACGGCTATCCTGATGATGCAAACATCTGAAGGTGATCCTGTAAATTTGGCAATTCAAAGAACTGCTACATTTTCTAATAGGAAAATATTTATGATCTCAACTCCGACTATTAAAAATTATAGTCGGATTGAAACTGCTTTTTTGGAAGGAGATCAAAGATATTATTATGTTCCTTGTCCTGATTGTGGCGAGTTTCAAATATTAAAATGGCAAAATGTTAAGTGGCCGAAAGGTGATCCAGAAAACGCCTATTATGAATGTAAAAAATGCAAATCACATTGGCAAGATCATCAAAAGGCAGAAATATTAAAAAATGGTAAATGGATAGCAACTGCGAGTAATACTGATAAAAAGGTCGTATCTTTTCATTTATCTTCTCTTTATTCACCTCATGGTTGGGTAAGTTGGGGCGATATTGCCAAGGAATTTAGTGAGGTTCATAAAGACCCACCAAGGCTTAAAGTTTGGACAAATACCAAATTAGCTGAAACTTGGGAAGATATGTCTGGTGAGGCTATTGATTCAACAGGATTATTATAAAGAAGAGAAAATTTTGGCAAATATTTACCAAAAGATGTAGCTATAATTACAGCTGGTGTTGATGTTCAGGATAATAGATTAGAATTAGAAATTGTTGGCTGGGGAAAAGATGAAGAATCTTGGTCGCTTGATTATCAAGTGATATATGGCGATCCATCAACTCCTGATTTATGGAGTGATTTAGATAAAATTTTAAATCACACATTCATTCATTCAAGGAATCTTGGTAATTTTCCAATTACTGCTGTGGCGGTGGATTCTGGTGGTCATTATACTGATCATGTCATCAATTATTGTGATGAGAGAAAACATAAAAGAATCTTTGCCATAAAGGAAGTTCTAATGGTAATGGCGTTCCAATCTGGCCAGTAAGAGCAAGTCAAAATAAACGACTCAAAAAACCAGTTTATGTAATTGGTGTAAATGATGCCAAGGAAACCTTAATGCAGCGCTTAAGAATTGAGAAATCTGGTGCTGGTTATTGGCATTTTCCAACCCACCGAGATCAAGAATGGTTTAACCAAATAACTTCTGAGGTTGTAAAAACCAAATATGTTAAAGGCAGACCAGTTAGATCATGGCAACCAAGAAAGGAAGGTCAAGCAACTGAAGGTTTAGATTGTAGAGTTTATGCTTTTGCAAAGACTTCGTGGTTTGGTTAGAAATTGGAAATTAGATTTAAACAAGCTTGCCCAGAAATTAGCAGAAATCCCTCTTCGTGAATCTGATCCTGGTATTCAAAGTCAAAAAACTAGCAGAGTTTCACGAACAAGACGAGTTCGAAGCAAAGGAATAAATTAAACCTCATGAAATCTTTAGAAGAACAATTAACGGAAGTACAGCAAGCCATATCTGATGTTTTAAATAATGCTCAGGAAGCAAGCTATAATGGCCAAAGAGTTAAAAAGGCAGATTTGGCAATTTTTGAAACAAAGAGAAAAAAGACTTTTGGTTCAAATTAAAAGAAAAAAACGAGGCGGAATTAGAATAAGAAATAACCCCAACATGAGCAAAAAATTAAAATTTCTGATAACTGGCTAGATAAAACCATATCTTATTTTAGCCCGAAAATCGGTCTAAAAAGATTAGAAGCCAGAGCCAGACTTTCTATAGCTGGAGGATATGTTGGTGCAAGGCGTGATAGAAGACAAACTAAATCATGGGATATAAGTGATGGTTCTGCTGATAATGTTACATTGCCTGATTTACCAGCACTTCGTGAAAGATCTCGTGATTTAATTAGAAATGCACCTCTTGCCTGTGGCGCTGTAAATACAGTTGTGACCAATGTTGTTGGAACTGGCTTAAAAGTTCAATCTCATATTGATCGAGAAGTTTTAAAGCCGTTTTTTAAAGATGAATCTGAATTTGATAAATTTGAAAGAAATGCTGAGAGAATTTTTAGAAATTGGGCAGAAAGTTACTGACTGCGATATATTACCAGAAGCCAAACATTTTCTGAAATTCAAAATCTGATTTTAAGATCAGTTCTTGAAAGCGGTGATATTTTTATCATTAAAAGAACTATCCCCAGGTCAAATAAGTTAATTGATCTTAGCTTACAATTAGTTGAGGCAGATCGAGTTTCAAATCCTGATTATAAAACTAATACAGAAAAGCTAATTGCTGGAGTTGAAGTTGATAATAATGGAGCGCCGGTTGCTTATAATATCTGCAATCAACATCCAGATGATTACCAATCTGATAAAAGTAAAAAATATGTAAAAATCCCTGCTTTTGATAAATATGACAATAGACAGGTATTTCATATTTTTAATCGAATCAGACCAGGACTTACAAGAGGAGTTCCATATTTAGCGCCAGTTATTGAAAGCTTAAAACAGCTAGATCGCTACACCGAAGCAGAAATTATGTCAGCAGTAATATCTGCTATGTTTACTGTTTTTGTTAAATCAGAAGATGAAGAAGGTTTATCACCAATGACACCGCTCGATGAAGTGGGTGGTTCGAGAAATGATGGTGATTATAAATTAGCACCAGGTGCAATTCTTGATTTGCAACCCAATGAAAATATTGAAATTGCTGATCCTAAAAGACCAAACCAAGCATTTGATCCTTTTGTGCAAGCAATATTAAGGCAAGTTGGTGTAGCTTTAGAACTGCCATTTGAAATTTTAATCAAACATTTCACAGCAAGTTATTCAGCAGCACAAGCAGCTCTTGTTGAAGCATGGAAATTTTTCTCAAGTAGAAGAAGTTGGCTAGCAATACAGCTTTGCCAGCCAGTTTATGAAATGGTAATTAGTGAAGCTATCGCCAAAGGCTTACTTAAAGCACCAGGGTTTTTTAATAATCCAATTATTAAAAATGCTTATTTAGGAGCTCAGTGGATTGGCCCACCTAGAGGTCAGATTGATCAACTAAAAGAAGTAAAGGCAGCAGAGCTTCGTGTAAATATGGGCATTTCAACTCTAGCTGAAGAAACCGCAATTTTAACTGGTGGCGATTGGGAAAGAAAATATCCACAAATTTTAAAGGAACATTCCTCTAAAGCAAGAAGCTGGCATTAGCAATCAAGCGAAACAAGAAAATATCAATTTAGAAAAAACAGATGAATGACCTTTTTAAAATAGGTAAATATTGGGCGATTGAACCTGATTATTTGAAAGCGATATCAAAGGAATCACTCTCAACCAGATCAGAAAAGCCACTAAACAATAGCAGATCGGTTTCAATTAGAGATGGTACAGCAATTATTCCAATTCATGGAGTAATAACAGCCAGAACAACTCTTTTTAGCTTATTTGCTGGTGGCACTTCACTAGAAGATTTAGCCAAGGATTTTAGTGAGGCTTTAAATAACAATGAGAGTGACTTCAATTCTTTTAGATATTGATTCTCCTGGTGGTGTTGCTGTTGGCCCATTTGAAATGGCTGAGATGATTTTTAAAGGAAGATCAAAAAAGCCAATCTATTCCTATATTGGAGAAATGGATCATCGGTCGCTTATTGGTTAGCAAGTGCCACTGAGAAGATATTTGTTAATCCATCAGCTTTGGTTGGATCAATTGGAGTTGTAACAACAATTCCAGTTCAAGAACAACCTGATATGGATGGCTATAAAAATATCGAGATCGTTTCAAGTAATGCCAATCTAAAACGACCTGATCCAAAAACCAAGGAAGGTTTAGCAGAAATTAGACGAGAACTTGATGATCTCGAATCTACCTTCATTGAATCCATTGCCAAATATCGATCTATTACACCAGAAATTATCAAAGCAGATTTTGGAGGTGGTGGCGTAGTGATTGGCAAAGAAGCAGTTAAGCGAAATATGGCTGACGCACTTGGAACTTATGAGGAAGTTTTGGGTCTATTAAATCAACAAAATCAATCAATAACAATAAATAATCAGATTATGTCTAAAGAACAAAATAAAGAAATTAATGCAGATATTTCCAAAAAGGAAATAACTGCCGATTACATCAAAAAAGAATTTCCTGATGTTACCAAAGATATTATACAGGAAGTATCAGAAGATATTAAAAAATCAGCTTTCAATGAAGGTGTTGAAGCTGGCAAAAAACAAGAGCGAGATCGAATACTTGCTAATTGAATCTACCGCTCTTCCTGGTCATGAAGATTTAATTGAGGAAGCTAAAAAAGATGGTTCAATCACTGCTGAAAAATTAGCTCTAAAAATCATCGCAAAGAGAAAAAAACAAAGCTTCAGATTATTTAACTAATACAAAAAAGGCAGAAGAAGAAATCCCTAAAATTGAGCCAAATATCGATAAATCTGACTCAGGAGAAAAACAAATTCCAAAAGATGCACCTCTTGAAACCAGAGCTAAATCGATATGGGAATCTAATGCTAAAATTCGAGCTGAATTTGGTGAAGATTTTGACGCATACCACGCTTTTGCCAAAGCAAATGAAAGCGGTCAGGTAAGAATTTTATCAAACAATAAATAAGAAAAAATTATGACTAAATTAACAACAGATACAAACAGAGTTTACGAATTAGGAGATATTAATGAATTTCCTGTTCTTGGTGGAGAATTAATTTATCAGGGTGCGGCTGTCGGTTTAGAAGTTGCTTCTGGTTATGTCAGGGATTTGCAAGTTGGTGATAAATTCTTGGGATTTGCTGAGGATAATATCGCCGCTTCATCTGCTTCTGATGGTGAAAAAAATATCAGAGTCAAAAGAAGAGGAAATGTCACTTTGGAATTAAGTGGTGCTGCCTTAACTGATGTTGGCAAAAGCATTTATGCCACTGATGATAATACATTTACCCTATCCAATACCTCATCAGTTTATATCGGTCAAATTCTCAGGCATCAATTAGGCGATGAAGTCATCGTTGATTTTGACGCAAGAAAGAGTGACTCCAGCTTAAATCTAATAACAATCAATTTAAAGAAAATATCATGAGTTTAGCAGAATTATCATCAAGGGCTATTATTGGCCGTTATTACAAGAGACTAAATCAAAAATCAGGCATGGCTTGGGTTGAAGCAGTTTCAAATTATTTTACCTCAGATCAGGAATCAGAAACCTATAAATGGCTAGGTCAAGTTCCTGTCATGAGAAACTGGGTTGGTGGCAGACAAGCTAAAGGCTTTACCACTAATGGATTAACCATTGAGAATAAACATTTCGAGGCAACTTTAGAAATTCCTTTAGTAGATTTAAGGCGTGATAAAACTGGTCAAATTGAGGTTAGAATTAATGAATTAGCCGACAGAACAAATTCGCATTGGGCTCAGCTTTTATCAAAATTAATCATTAATGGCGAAAGTACAGTTTGCTATGATGGGCAATATTACTTCGATACTGATCATAAGGATGGCAACAGCCCTGTTCAAAGCAATAAAATCCAAGTCGATTTAACTGCATTTGCAAATCAAATTGATGGTGGTGCAGTTGGTGATGTTGCAAATCCTAGTGAAGCGACTTCGCTTAGCAATTCTTAAAACTATTCAGCAAATCCTATCATTTAAAGATGATCAAGGTGAGCCTATGAATGAAAAT
This sequence comes from Rickettsiales bacterium, assembly GCA_038142525.1. Classification (GTDB taxonomy): domain Bacteria; phylum Pseudomonadota; class Alphaproteobacteria; order Rickettsiales; family UBA1997; genus CAJQHK01. Next base: position 7,135 of record JAYQKE010000001.1, on the reverse strand, counting down.
GCCAGCAAATTTCTAGTTGTCGTTCCAACTTCGCTTTGGTATTTGGCAAAATCTGCCATCGCTGTTCCACTAACTGTTGGTGGATCAACAAATATGGTGAAAGTTTTGGATGAAGTTGATATTTCCATAGCACAAAATCCAAGACTTGGTTGGTCAGATAAATTTGCTATTTTTAGAACTGATAGCTCAGTTAAACCATTTATTCGCCAAGAAGAAAAGAATGTACAGTTAAAGGCAATTGCTGAAGGTTCTGAATTAGAATTTAAGCATGACAAACATTGGTATGGTGTCGATACTTGGAGAAATGTTGGTTATGGCTTCTGGCAACATGCATGCCTTACTCAGTTAATTAAATCATAATTAAGAAAAAACTATGACAAATGACGCAGGCGCAAAGCGCCGAGTAATTTGCAACTCATTCAACTAAAATAAATAAAATTTATGAGTAACAAAAATTATAAAGTAACAGGTCATATTGCAATTTTGGGAGTTGGAATAGTTTTAAAACTTTCCAATTCTCAAGCCAGCATTAGGCAATCTTCATTAAAGCAAAAATCAAAGGATATTTATACAGTTCTTGAACCAGTGCAATTTAAGCAAGGTGAAGAGATTATTATTGTATCTGGCAATGTTTCAAAATCTTTACTGAGCAATCTAACTGATTTATCAGAAGATAAGAAAAATAAGGATGATGATAAGAATCAAAAACCTGCCAATAATAAAAAATCATCTTCTAAAAATCAGAGCAAAAATGATGCTAAAAAAGATGATAAAAAGGCAGATGGTGATTCTAATGAAATAATTGATTTACCTGAAAATGTTGATGAAGGATTGTCAATAATAATGACATAAACAATCTGCCAAATGTTTGATTTTGATGGTTTTGTAAATAAGCCATCAATTCAGATTTTTGGAAGAGCTGCAATCATCACTCCTGCTAATAATCAATTTGCACCCTTTGAAATTAATGGTGATTTCCATGAAAATTATCAGGAGGTAAGCAATAAGGCAACTGGGGCTGATATTAGCTCAAATGAAATTGCAATCTTTGTCAGAAATGTCGATCTACCTAATTATTATCCAAAAATTAATCAAGGTGATAAGATTGAAATTGATGGCAAAGATTATCAGATAATTGATGTTCAAACTCATATTCCAGGAAGTAAAAAACTAGTTTTGCATGAGTCACAAGAGGCAAATAATTAGAGATGCTATAATTAATCAGCTAAAGGATAAAACTGATGCTGGAAGCAATGTTTATGGTAATAGAGCAAAACCTCTTTTTGATCAATTTTTACCAGCGATATTAGTTTATTCAAAACAGGAAAATATTCTTGAGGATCAATATAATATTGATGGCTATGCGTCGCTTAAAAGAGATTTAGAGATTGCCATTGAGGCTGTGATTATCGCCAGCGATGAATTTGATCAAAAATTAGATGATATTGCTAGCCAAATTGAATCTGCTTTGGATGGATTTGAAATTGAAACCAGAAAAGCTGATTTGATAAAACTAAAATCAACTGAGATCGATTATTCAATTGAAGGAAGTAAAATTTATGGAGCGGTCAGATTAACATATTCAGTGATTTATCGAACTGAGGTAAAACAACCAGATAATAATGGAACTCCAATAACAGAAATTGAAAGTAACCTATGAGCAAAAAATTAAAATACAGATTATTTCTAATCACACAAAATATAAAAAAGATCAGATTATTGAGATTGAAGAAAAAGAAGCGATTCCTCTTTTAACAACAGGAAAAGCAATTAGAGCTCGTAAAATTCCTGAAGCTCCAAAAGAAAATAAATCTGATAAAAAACTTAAGAAAAATGATATTTGATGAGCAAGATGGTTATGCTTTATCTGATCTTGCTAAAAGGCTCTCAAATATTATTAGAATTGGCACTATTTTTGAAATTAATCATCAGACAGCTAAAGCCAGAGTAAAAGTCGGTGAATTAGAAACTGATTTTTTACCTTGGGCAAATTCTAATAGTGGAAGCAATAATAGTTGGAATCCACCAGAAATTGATGAGCAAGTAATTATTTTATCACCATCAGGAGATTTAAGTCAGGCAGTAATTCTGCCATCACTTTATAAAAATAATGCCAGTGATTCTGACCAAAATATTAAATCAATCACCTATCAAGATGGTTCAAAAATAAGTTTTAATGTTTCATCAGGAACTTTGGATTTAGATCTCAAAGGAGATGTCGCAATTAAGGTTGTTGGTAATGCCAATATTGAAGGTGATAATATTAATATTACAGGTAACTAGCAATATCACTCTAGATGGAAATGTTAATCTTGGTGGATCAGGAGGACAACCAATTGCCAGAATTGGTGATAAAGTTGAAATTACTGGTGGCTCTTCTGCTGGTCAGTGGCCAATAATATCAGGATCAAGTAAGGTAAAATCAGCATGAATATTAATGATGGCAAAGAAATTTCAGAAATTAATCACTTAAAACAATCTATTGCCAATATTTTAACCACTCCAATTGGCTCAAGAACAATGAGAAGAGATTATGGCTCTAATCTTTTTAATAAAATCGATAGACCAATTAATGGTGAGTTAATTGCAGAAATTTACTTAGACATTGTTGAATCACTCTTTATTTGGGAGCCTAGATTTGAAGTTGATCAAGTGGTGGTCGGTGAAATTAATCAAGGAAAAATCACCATCGATTTAGATCGGTAGTTTCTTGAAATCAGGTGAAAAAATAACATTAGAAAATATTGAAATTACAAATGCTTAAAGATGAGCAATTTTACTCCAATAGATTTATCAAAATTACCTGCTCCAGATGTAATTGAGACGCTAGATTTTGAAAGCCTATTAACTGATTACATAAATGATTTTGTAGCAAGAAATCCAAATTATGCCACTCTACTTGAAAGTGATCCTGCAATTATTTTAATGCAAGTAGTTGCTTATCGAGAAATGTTACTCGAGGGCAAGAATAAATGAAGCGAAAAAAAGCAAATATGCTTGCCTATGCAACTAAAGGTGATCTTGATAATTTAGCGGCTTTTTTTGGTGTAGAAAGATTAGAAGATGAAACAGATGAAAGACTTAGAAAAAGAACTCAGCTTGCTTTAGAAGGATTTTCTACTGCAGGACCAGTTGGAGCATATATTTTTCACAGCCTATCTGCTTCAAATGAGGTGAAATCCGTATCGGTAAAAAGTCCAAATCCTGGTGAGGTTTTGGTGACAATTCTTTCAAATATAGGCGATGGAACTGTTGCTCAGGAATTAATAGATTCTGTTTTAGCTAAGTTAAATGAAGATAATATCAGACCGCTCACTGATTTAGTATCGGTTCAAGGAGCAGAAATTATTAACTATCAAGTTGAAGCAGTAATTACTGTTTATTCTGGCCCTTCATCTGCAGTTGTTGAAACAGAGGCAAATGATGCTTTGCAAAAATTTATCTCTGATCGCCATGAAATTGGCAGAGTAATAGCAATATCAGGAATTTATGATGCTCTGCATGTTGATGGGGTTAAGAAAGTAGAATTAATATCGCCATTAGCTGATGTTGAAACCACCAATGAACAAGCTCCATATTGTACAAATATTCAGGTATCAGTAGTAATCGATGAGTAAAAGTCTATTACCAATAAATGCAAGTCAGTTACTAAAAGATTTAGAAAGCTCCTCACTTAAAGCAACTAGCTTAGAAGCATTAAATAGATATGTCACCAATCCAGATTTAGCACCAGATAATATTTTACCATGGTTAGCTTGGGCAGTATCAGTTGATGATTGGAGTGATAATTGGCCTAAAGTCATAAAAAGAGAAATGATTAAAAACAGCATTTCTCTTCATCAAATAAAAGGCACTAAAAGAGCGATTCAGAAAGCATTAGAAATAATTGGCGTCGCTGGAGAAATTGTTGAGTGGTGGGAATTAAATCCAAGAATGACGCCACATAGTTTTAATATTACCGCTTATTTAAATGATAACATAAATGAAGGTGCAGATGTCATTATCGGTTTGGATACACAACAAAAACTAATCAACCTAATTGAAAATGTAAAACCTGCTAGATCGCATTTTAATTTTAAATTAGGAGCAAGATTTGAGTCTCAAATAAGCTATGGTGTTTCATCTAAAATTAAGCAATTTGTTAACTTATCATTTGCTAGCGAATTACCAAAATTTAGAAGTGAATCGCTGATTTTTACAAAAATAAAAACCTCTCTTTACAAACAAGTAAATTTACATGTCTGATAATTTATCAATAAAAATAACAAAGGCTGGAAGGAAGGAAAGCGTTAGTTTAATGTCTCAAATACCGGTCTTGAGCTAGAAATATCTCATGTGGCATTTGGAGATATAGGATGGACTCCAGTAAATGAAGATGAAGCAACAGCTCTAAAATCTAATTTTAAAGTTCCAGTTGCTCAGGAGAAAAAATAATGGCTTCACAAATTCGCTTAACTTCAATCCAGATGGTAATGATAATTTTACCATTAGAGAGGTTGGCTTCTTTTTAAGTGATGGAACTTTATTTGGAGTTTATAGCTCTGAGATTCAAGCATTAGCTTATAAAACCAACTGAATTGGTTTTAGCCTTTGATCTAATTTTAACCACTCTACCACCAGATAGTGTATCAGTTGTAGTAGAAGAAGGAAACAATACCAACCCATCTTTTTTGAATGAATTAATCCTTGTGACGTTAGGAAATATAAAAATAGCCACAACGCACCAGTGGATTGAACAGATATTTAACAAAAATTATTTAATAAAATGACTTTAGAGCAGCAAATAGCATCACTTAATGATAATGTTGGAAATTTAGTATCTAAAAGTGATCAATTAACCAGTACAATAGAAAATAAGCTTGCTGAATATGAGGATTGAAAGGAACAACCTAAACCAAATCCTGTAATTCTACAAGTTGGGGCAGATAAAGAATTTCTCACCTGTAGATGCGAAAATCATGTTAATAGCCATCATTTATCAGGAGATGTTTTTTGGAAAATAGAAATTGAAAAATTATATTAACTTATGAATTTCCATATCAAGGCAATTCAGAGATGAAATTTTCTTATCACAAAAATGTTCAAATTATTGGACATCAGAAAATGCGGAGATGTAATTTTTAGATATATCGGTGATGAGCATCATTATATGATAATTGGTGAAAGAAACAATCATATTGATGTTCGTAATATTTCATTTAAAGGAACTAACCTTATTACCAATTTATTAATTTCACAAATTAGAGATAGAACTCTTAGATCAGGAATGGCCGGTGGTGGATTAATTCAAGGCATATTATGTCGTTTTAACTTTGCCTATATTGAAAATTGTGATTTTAATAATCTGTGGCATGCAATTGGATCTGATAATTGCAAAATGGATATTCATAATATCAACGGAACTCAGCTTTATGGTGGCGCTCATTGTACGGCAAATAGCAGAATTTATATTAAAAGATCATTTTTAAGAGGAATTGGTGGCACTTTAACTATTCCATCAATTTCTGGTCGGCTCTTGGGGCGTTTCATTGTATTCTATATTTGCTTATTGAATGGAATAACGAAATTTTCATATTGGATTTATATTGCCATTGGGAAGTGATTTTCATTTTCATCAGGCATATGACTATGACACTGATGGCGTTACCAAGATTAATATCAAAAAAGGTCATATAGAAAATTGCTACCACGCAATTCATGCTTGGCATTATAGTGGTGGCAATGTCAATAATTATCTAGCAAAAAATCCATTGAATCAAACGCTAAAAAAGCGGTCAATCTTCTAATGTTCATGCTCACAGTAATGTTACAGTTGATGGTGCTAATATTGGTTTTTATACAATTCACAGCTCATGTTTAATAGCAAATAGCTCCACAGCAAGAAATTGTCGTCATACTGCATTATTCAGCACATAAATCTGAAATGCATACTTAGCACTTCAAGTAGATTATCTGGAAATGCTGTTAATTACTCTCCTGGTGGATCTCATTACTTGGAAATCATGATTCATATAATTATTTCTCTTAGAAAATGAAAATAGTAATAAATAAAGAAAATATGATTATTGCAACGCACGGCAATAATCAGGATATCAAAGATTTATACGATAATGAAAGAAATTATCAGAATTCCTGATGATGTTGTAATTGAAGATTTATCAAATGAATTTATTGATACGAGAGAATCTAATCAAATGCTATTGCCTTCTGACCCAAGAATTAGTTGGTCTTTAGACAAAATAAAAGAAAACGCAACAAAAGTAATTCCTGATATTGAAGAAGAGTATAGAACGAAAATTCTTTCTAAAATGCCTGGCAAAATTGCCTCCTATGATGCAAAGACAATTCAAAGAAACAAATCAGAAAGTCCAAATGAAGATGATTTAAATTTACTAAAATTGGAAGCAGATAGCAAAGGAATCACGCCACTTGAACTTGCTGAAATAATTATAAAAAAATCTCAAGAATTTGCTGAAATTTCTACATTTATAGATGGAGCATCAAATGAGATAAAAAAAAAAATAGATTTTGTAAATCCTATCAAGAAGCATGGGATCAGTTAGAGAATTTAGAGAAAAATATTTTAGAAAAAATTAATCAAATTAATTAAATCATGCCTGAGCAATTTCTACATGGCGTAGAAGTCATTGAGCTTAATGATGGAGCACGCCCTATACAAACAGTTAAATCATCAGTAATTGGACTTGTTGGTACAGCACCACAAGGCCCAGTAAATACACCAACCTTAATTCTTGGTTCAAGAGCTAAAGCAGTTGAGATTTTTGGTGCAAATGATGATACCAATAAAGATTATACAATACCAAAAGCATTGGATGGAATATTTGATCAAGCTGGTGCAATGGTTGTTGTTATCAATGTTGCTGATCCAAGCAATCCTGCTCATTTAACGACAGGAAGTCTTGATCCTGCTAATATTACATCGAGCTGATGTTGTTGGTGGAGTTGATGGAACAACTGGAGGGTATAAAGGTGTTCATGCACTTTTGGTCAGCAAATAGTGAGCTTGGCGTAACTCCAAGAATTTTAATAGCACCAGGATTTACTCATGATATGCCAAGTGGTAATGCAAACCCTGTGGTTTCTGAGTTACTTGGAATAGCAGAAAATCTAAGAG